>DATFHN010000011.1:0-8201 GCA_035248365.1 Pseudonocardiaceae bacterium
CGTGCCCGAGGTGAAGAAGTACCACGCCGCGCTACCGACGCGGACCGGGCTGTCGCCCACTGGGGTCGTCGCGGTGCAGGACCGGACGGAGTCCGTGCCGTCCTGGTCCAGCCAGAAAGTGCCGTTCAGGCCACCGACGGCGGTGTGCACAGCGGTCACGTGCGAGCTGGTCGAGGTATGCGCGACCATCAGCACGGGCTTGCAGACCCCGGCGATTGCCGCGATGTCGCTATCGTGCAAGCGTGCGTTCACCGGGGCGAGCACGGCGCCGAGACGCCAGGTCGCGAACATCGCCTGGATGAACTCGGGATGGTTCGGCCCGTCGAGCATCACGCAGTCGCCGGGGCCGACACCGCGGTCGGCCATCGCGGCTGCGAGTGCGCTGACGCGGGCGTCGAGCTCGGACCACGTCCAGCGGGTGTCGCCGTGGACGACGGCGGTGGCGTCGGGGAGCCGCCGCGCGGCGGTGGTCAGCGCGCACGACAGGTTGGCGGCGCGCTGGGCGCCGGGCTGCGGGGTTCCGGGCGGGGTCATCGGGTGCGCTCCAGGACGGTGGCGTAGTTGGCGACCGCGGCACCGCCCATGTTGAACACGGCGGCGAGGTCGACCTCGGGCAGTTGCAGGTCACCGGCCTCCCCCACCAGCTGCATCGCGGCCATCACGTGCTGGGACACACCCGTGGCACCGAGCGGGTGGCCTTTGGACTTCAGTCCACCGGACACGTTGACCGGCAGTCGGCCATCGCGCAGCGTGGCACCGGACGCGAGCACGTCGGCCGCTTTACCGGGAGCCGCGATGCCGAAAGCCTCGTACTGCAGCAGCTCCGCGATCGTGAAGCAGTCATGGGTCTCCAGCAGGTCGAGGTCGTCCAGGCTGGTACCGGCTTCGGTGAGCGCCGCCGTGAAGGCTGCCGCCGAACCGGCGAACGCGAGCGGGTCGCTGCGGCGCGCGATGGGCAGGTGGTCGTTGACCTGGGCACGTCCGCGGATCGACACCGCCCGCGAGGCGGAGCGGGCGAGGTCGGCGTTGGTGACCACGATCGCGGCGGCACCGTCGGAGACCATCGAGCAGTCCGTGCGCAGCAGGCGGCCGGCCACGCGCGGGTTCTTGGGCGACTCGGCCGCACAGAACTCGAACCCGAGGTCCTTGCGCATGTGCGCGTAGCGGTTGGTGACGCCGTTGCGGTGGTTCTTGGCCGCGATCCGCGCCATCGCCTCGTGCGGGTCGCCGTAGCGATCGGCGTAGATGTCGGCGAGCTGTGCAAAGACGCCGGCGAAGCTGCCGGCGACCTCCTCGGTGGGCCGGTGGCACGCGCTGAGCAGGATGCGGTTGACCTCCTCGCCCGGCGTCGTGGTCATCTTCTCGGCGCCGACAACGAGCACGGCCCGCGACCGGCCGGACTCGATCTTCTCCAGTGCGGTGAACAGCGCCGCCGATCCGGTCGCGCACGCGTTCTCGACGCGGACGGCGGGAACGCGAGCCAGCTCGGGCAGCGCAGTACCGACCAGTGATGCCTCGAAACCCTGGTCCGAGAAGCCGTTGTTGTAGACGCCGACACAGATACCGTCGATGTCAGCCGGGGCCAGTCCAGAGTCTTCGATGGCCGGAACCGCCACGGCCGCGATCAGCGACTGGACGTCCGGGTTGTCGAGTTTCCCGAATCGCGTGTGCGCCCAGCCGGTCAGTTGTGCTGTGCTCGTCACAGGGAGCCTCTCTTTCGACCTGTCGCTTGCCGGGAGTGTCGCGGGGGCGGGCCGCACCGACGATCAACTGGTCTCCGGCCGGCGCCCTCCGTCCGTCGGTGACCGCCACACTGCCGCCGAAACGCGTCATCGCCCACCGTCCCAGGACGAGAGATGGGACCCCACCTTGCTCCGTTTGTAGAATGCCCGAGTGCCTGACAACGTCGTCGAGACCGTGATCGATCAGCTGGCCGAGGAATTGTCCCGGTCCGTAGTGATCAATGACCCAGCGATGCAGATGCTGTACGCGAGTGCGCACTACGGGGACGAAGACCCGGTACGGGTGAAAGCCCTGCTGAACCGCGGCGCCGAGCCCAGGGCGCGTGGTCACGTGCTGGCACAAGGAGTGTCGCACTGGACTCGCGCCGGCCTGATCCCAGCCAACGACGAAATCGGCATGTACGCTCGGGTCTGCGTCCCGGTCCGCTGGGAGGGCGAACTGCTCGGGCTGCTGATGGTGATGGACGCCGACGGCTCGATCACGACCGCCGAACTCGGCCGCGTCAACGAGATCGCGCAGGAGTTGGCGTTCGCACTCCACAACGACAAGGCGCGATCAGGAGCTGCCGATGACGACGAGCAGCTCGTCCTCGACTTGGTCGGCACCGACCCGGCTGCCCGACGCAATGCCGTCGCAACCCTCCATGCGAGCGGTCGCGGCGAACGGTTCAGCACGGTCACGACCGCCGGGATCGCGGTGACCGGGGGCTCGACGACCACGCGACCGCACGTCGAGATCGCCCTGCGGAACGCGCTTTCCGCCCGTTCACGGCTGGATCGGGCCGATGCCATGTTCGCGGTCACCGGCGAATCCGCGGTTCTGCTCATCGGCTCGCCGCCGCGTAAATCCGAACCCGTGACGCGCCGAGTCGAAGGCGTGCTGGACCGAACTCACGAGCTTGCGTCCGGCCATTTCCGCTGCGTCGCCGGCGTCGGGAGCACAGGCGACGGCCTGGACCACGCGGCCCACTCGCTGCGCCAAGCCCGACTTGCCCGGCGCGCTGCGGAACTGGGGCTTCGTGGCCCGGTGGCCACCTGGGACTCGCTCGGCGCCTACGGCCCGCTGCTGTCGATACCGCCCGAGCAGCTGACCGAGACCACGCTCCCGCAGGAGCTGCAGCGACTACTGGCCGTCGATCCTGACGGGCAGTTGGCAGCGACCCTGCGCGCGTACCTCGACGCTGCCGGCAACGGTCCGCTCGCGGCCATGCAGCTGCACATTCACCGCACCACGTTGTACTACCGGCTGGGGCGGATTCACGAGCTGACCGGGCTCGAGGTGGCAGACGGTTCGACCCGGCTGGCCCTCCATCTCGGACTCGGGATGCTTGACGTCCTCCGCGCGCGGGACGAGACCCGAAGCCCGTAGTGTTCGACAATCGGTGCAAGCCGGCTCGAGGACTCTCGACGCTCGAAGGTGGTGACCTGAGCAACACGCGACCGAAACTGCTCGCCAGCCACCACGTGTGGAACCAGCCGCGCACGCGCTGAACTCGACGAGGAGAAAGCGATGCCCACCTTCACCACCAACGACGGCGTCACACTCGCCTACCGCGATTCCGGCGGCGAGGGAGTACCGCTGGTGATGCTGCACGGCTGGGGTCAGACGCAGGCGATGTTCCACAACCAGCTCACCGGCCTCGGCGACCACCGTCGCGTCATCACCTACGACCACCGCGGCCACGGCGTGTCCGAGAAGCCCCACTACGGCTACCGCATCGCCCGCCTGGCTCAGGACTTCGAGCAGCTCCTCGACCACCTCGGCCTGGAGGAGGTCGACGCGCTCGGCTGGTCGATGGGTGCATCCGTGCTGTGGAGCTACATCGACAACCACGGCACCGGGCGCCTGCGCCGCCTCGTCGTCGTCGACCAGCCCGCCGCGGTCGCAGCCGTGCCGTGGATGTCCACCGATGAGCAGACGAACTCCGGCGCGATCTTCGACGTCGGCGGTCTGCTGGAACTGGCCGCCAACCTGAACGGTCCAGATGGGGCACGGGTGTGCGAGGCGTTCGTCCGGTCGATGTTCTCCGGCGACACCGACCCCGAGGTGTGGAATCTCGTCTCCGCGGAGATCAAGTCGACTCCGGCGTACGCGGGAGTGCCGCTGCTGTTCGATCACTGCGCCCAGGACTGGCGCGACGTGCTCGCCCGCATCGACATTCCGACGCTCGTGACCGGCTGCGTCGGAAGCCACGTCAGCCCGGAATCCCAGCGCTACATCGCCGACCGCGTGCCCAACGCACAACTGCACATCTTCCCGACCACCGAGGCGAACTCGCACTTCGTCTTCCTGGAGAACCCGCCGGCATTCGACGCGATCATCGACAAGTTCCTCAGCTGAGCCCCGGCTTCCGACGTCGATCGCACGGGCCGCCCAGCAGGAGCCTCATGTTTCCAGGATTCTGACCTTCATGCTCACAGCAACAGTTCGACTGCTGCCGAGGCCCCCGCGTCCAACCAAGCCACGGGCTCGCGCACACCGCGGCGCCTGCGGTGGCCTGCTTGGTCGTCGGGTTCGGAATGACCGCACCGATTTTGCGGGTACGCAGATGTCGCCGGATCGCGCGAGAGGACTGCGCCTCGTCGCCGCGTACCCGGTCCGGGCGGGTGCGCGCCCTGCCACCACCGGACCGGGGCACTATGAGGTTGGTTCATCAGGGGCAGGAAACATCGGCGAGCCTCCGGCCTGATCCGCGGTCAGCAGCACCAGCAGCGGGCCGCAAGGTGTACCCACACGTATTCGGCGCCCCGGGCACGATCAGACGTTGGTACTTCACCCACACCCTTTTGGTCCTCCTGGGAGACCTAGCCCGGACCTAGTCCCTCCACCCGGCAACGGCGCGGCCAGCAACGCCCCTCGCTCGGCTGTGCCGAGGTCGCCTCACGACGTCCGCGACGGTGTCCCGTTAGTTCGTCGGTGCGGGGCGCTCGCCGCTTCCGCCCGGGCGAGCGCGAAACGCCTCGGCTTGTCCTGGGTCTTCACGGCGGTGCCGTCGGCGACCAGCTCGTCCAGCGCGCTGCTCACCTGGGCCCGACGATTTCCCGCCCAGGGCGTTGGCGATCGCGGTGGGACCGAACTGATCGCCGGGGTGGTCGCGCAGGTAGTCCTCGACCATCCCCACACAACGCGCCGGGTGCCAACCGCGCCGCGCGCGGCCGGAGACCGGATGCGTGACGGTCGAAGTATCAGGCGCGATTCCCCGTTCCGTGAAATCTAGCTGTGTCACACAGTATCTGTACGACACAGTAGTTGTGTCACGCAGGTTATCGTGTAAGGTTGTCCATGGCAAATGGCGAGAGAGGACGCGCGATGGCGGGCAAGCGGGCAGCCGCAGCGGCTCAGCGGATCCTGGCGTCCATGCCGGACTGGGGACATGCGATCGCCCAGCTCAACGCGCTGATCGCCGAGCGGATGGGCGTCACGGTCAGCGACCTGGACTGCCTGCACGCGCTGAACCAGCACGGCCCGGCCACCGCGAGCACCCTGGCCCGGCACGTGGACCTCACATCGGGATCGGTGTCCCGGATGATCGACCGCCTGGACTCGGCCGGGTTCATCAAACGGGTCCAGGATCCCCACGACCGGCGCAAGGTGCTGATCGAACCCACCGCCGACGGCCTGGCCCGCGTCCAGTCCTACTACGCCGGGCTGGCGGCCTGCACCCTGAACGATCTCTCCGAGTTCACCGAGGCCGAACTGGCGGTGGTGCAGCGATTCATCGACAAGGCCCGCGAGAGCACCACCGCCGAACTGACCCGTCTCCGCAAAGACAAGGACAACGCGTGACCGACCTGCACCGGTTCCCCAGCCGCGACGGTCTCGAACTGGCCTACCGCGAACTCGGCGAGGGCCGCCCCCTCGTGCTCGTCCACGGCTTCACGGCCGACGGAACGCAATGGCTCCACCACGGGCACGCCGCCGAGATCGCCGAGCAGGGCTACCGAGTGATCCTCCCGGACTTGCGCGGCCACGGCGAAAGCGCCGCCCCCCACGACGCAGCGGCCTACCCGCCCGATGTCCTCGCCGAGGATGGGCTCGCGCTCGTCGAGTCGCTCGGGCTCGAGGACTACGACCTCGGCGGGTACTCGCTGGGCGCCCAGACCGTGTTGCGCATGCTGGTCCGCGGTGCGCGACCGACCCGTGCGATCGTCGCCGGTTACGGGCTCGTCGCGGCAGGCCAGGTGCCTGGCCGGGACAGTCAGTACCACCGTGTGCTGACCGGACTGATCACCGGGGATACATTCGAACCCGGATCACCGGAGGCGCAGCAGGCGTACTGGATCACCCATCTCGGCGGCGACCCGCAAGCGCTCCTGCACGTCCTGCACACACAGGTCGCGACCACCGAGGCCGAGCTGTCCCGGATCACCACCCCGGTGCTCGTGACCGCCGGCGACCAGGACTTCGGGCACGCCTCCGCCGCCGACCTCGCCACGACACTGCCCAACGGGCGGTTCACCCGAGTCCCGGGCGACCACTTCACCGCGCTCGCCAGCCAGGAACTCGTGAATGCGATCATCACCTTCCTCGGGCGACCATCCTGAAACCACAGAGCAGTGCCGGTGTCGGTCAGGGAAAGTCGGGCATGCCGAGGTGCGTGATCGGGTGTCGGTCGGCGAGTTGGCGCATGGTGTCCAGCTTCTGCTCGGCGGCGGTAAGGCTGGCTAGCAGACCGGCGATCTCGCCCGGCCAGCCGTAGTGTTCAGCCTCGGCGATGCGGGCTTTCAGGTTGTCGCCGATCTCGATCAACCGGGGCATCTGGTCTGGACCTGGTCGCAGGAGTGTGCATCGGGCACACGAATGCTCACGCACACAACGGCTTTCCGAAATCACGAGTGCACGCGCCGAGTGCGACCTTGCGCAGCTCGAAGTGCTGGAGGAACTGGTCCCATTTCTCGGCAGTCAGCGCGCGGCATTCTTCCCGGCCGTCGCGAACCCCGTTGATGATCGCCACCAAGGCGTCCCCACCGAGTGATGCAGCTCCAGAGACCGGGCCACAAGGCCAAGGACGTCCCCGACATCTACTCGCACGTCACCCGCATCGTGATCGACGCCCTACTGGCAGCCGTGCACGCCCGCTGGGAAACGTTCACACCTGGAACTGGGGCTGAGCACTAAGGAAGCCGGAAAGTGTTCAGGACGGCGTGCTCCCCATCTGATCCCCAAACACGCCAACGGCCCGCCGATGAAGGGTCTGCCCAGGGTCTGGTTGACACCTCACCTGTGAGGCGTTGGCCTCGCCTGGAAGGATGTCATCGTGCCCAAGCCTTACCCCCGTGAGTTCCGTGACGACGTCGTCGCCGTGGCCCGTCGCGGTGAGACCCCGTTGAAGCAGGTCGCGAAGGATTTCGGGATCTCCGAGTCGTGTCTGGCCAACTGGCTGCGCGCGGCCGAGGTCGAGGACGGCACCCGGCGCGGCGTGACCCGGGAGGAGTCCGCTGAGCTGCGGGAACTGCGGAAGCGCAACCGGCTGCTGGAGCAGGAAAACGAGGTCCTGCGCAAGGCCGCGGCCTATCTGGCGCAGGGCAACCTGCCGGGAAAATAGCCTTCCCGCTCGTCCGTGAACTGGCCGCGGCCGGCGCCCCGATCAGGGTGCCGGTCGCGGTGACGTGCAGGGTGCTCGGCCTGTCCCGGCAGGCCTACTACCAATGGTGCGCAGCCCCGGTCAGCCAGCGGGACTGGGATGACGCGCAGCTGATCAACGCCGCGCTGGAGATCCACACCGACGACCCGGCTGATGGGTACCGGTTCATCGCTGACGAGCTCGCCCGCCGCGGGTACACCGCCTCGGAGAACCGGGTGTGGCGGATCTGCTCGATGCAGCAGATCTTTTCGCTGCATGCCAAGAAGAAAGGACGGTACAAGAAGGCGGGGCCGCCGGTGCACGACGACCTGGTGCGCCGGAACTTCACCGCCGATGCACCGAACGTGACGTGGCTGACCGACATCACCGAGCATCCCACCGGTGAGGGCAAGCTGTACTTGTGTGCGGTCAAGGACTGCTACTCCAACAAGATCGTCGGCTACTCCATCGCCTCCCACATGCGAGCCTCACTCGCTGTCAGCGCGCTGCGGAACGCGATCGCCCTGCGTGACCCGGCCGGAACCGTCGTTCACTCCGACCGCGGTGCCCAATTCCGGTCGGGGGCCTACCGGCGGCTGTTGCGTGGCCATGAGCTGACCGGGTCGATGGGGCGGGTCGGGGCGTGTGGTGACAACGCTGCGATGGAATCGTTTTTTTCGTTGCTGCAAAAGAACGTTCTCGATACCCGGCGATGGAGCACCCGGGAGGAACTGCGGTTGGCGATCGTGTCCTGGATCGAGACGAAATACCACCGCAAACGCCGTCAACGCGCCCTGGGCAAACTCACCCCGGTCGAGTTTGAGACCATCTACACGGCCGCAGCAGCGGCCTGAAAACAGTCAGCCCCGGTGTCAACCGAAGTCTGGGCAGACCC
>DATFHN010000012.1:0-16212 GCA_035248365.1 Pseudonocardiaceae bacterium
CGCATGACGAGGATCGCGGTACTCGGGGCCGGAAAGATCGGCGAGGCGCTGCTGTCCGGCCTGATGCACGCCGGACGCAACGCCGACGACCTGCTGTTCACCGAGCGGTACCCGGAGCGCTGCGCGGAGCTGTCCAAGCGCTACGGCATCCGCGCCGTCACCGTCCCCGAGGCCGCCGCCGAGGCCGACGTGCTCGTGGTCGCGGTCAAGCCGCAGGACATCGACCCGCTGCTGGCCGAGCTGGCTCCCGCGCTGCGCCCCGGCACCCTCGTGGTCTCGCTGTGCGCCGGTCTGCCCACCGCGCTCTACGAGAGCAGGCTGCCGGACAACACGCCGGTCGTCCGCGTCATGCCCAACACGCCCATGCTGGTCGGTGAGGCCATGAGCGCGATCTCCCCCGGCCGCAACGCCACCCCCGCCCACCTGAACACCGTGGAGGAGATGCTCGCCGCGGTCGGCCAGGTCGTCCGGGTCCCCGAGTCGCAGCAGGACGCGGTCACCGCGCTGTCCGGTTCCGGCCCCGCGTACTTCTTCTACCTGGTCGAAGCCATGATCGACGCCGGGATCCTGCTCGGGCTGCCGCGCAACATCGCCGAACAGCTGATCGTCCAGTCCGCGGTCGGATCGGCCAAGATGCTCGCCGAAGGCAACGAACACCCGGTCATCCTCCGCGAAGCGGTCACCTCGCCGGCCGGAACCACGATCATGGCCATCCGCGAACTCGAGAAGCACGGCGTCCGCGCGGCCCTGCTCGCCGCGATCGAAGCCGCCCGGGACAGGTCCGTCGAACTGGGCAAAGGCCACGCCCCCAACCCCTGATCCGGCCTTGGAGGACCCGGCCACGCCTGGCCGTCACCCGCCCCGGCCGCCGGACACGCGAGGCGATCGCACGATTTGCCACAGCCACCGGTCGAGTGAATCAGCCCTGCTGAGGCACCCCGCCCGCATGCGCCACAGCGCAGTAGTCCCACCCGTCCCGCTACTCTCGACCCAGCACGTGCGTGTCCGTTCCGTCGGTGGGGAAGCCGACGGCGCGACACGTGTCGAAAGGCGCGGTGACGCATGCCGTCGCAAAGCAGGATGCAGAGGGAGACAAGCGGGCCGACCAGTCTCGGGCAGGTGGAGTTCCTGACCGTCGCCGAAGTGGCCGCCATGATGCGCGTCTCCAAGATGACCGTTTACCGGCTCGTGCACTCCGGCGAACTACCGGCCGTCCGGGTCGGCAAGTCGTTCCGGGTGCCTGAGCAGGCTGTCCACGACTACCTGGAGAACGCCTATTTCGATGCGGGCTGATCCGGGTTCCGGATCGGCAACGCCCGCCCGGCGGGAGCGGCGCGAACCGCCCAGGTAAACTGGGAGGCCGTTCGTGTCGCGTGCCCTGGCGTGCGTGAGCTTCCGCGTTCAGGGGCGTGCCTTCGTGCAGTGGTGGTGTCCTTGCTCGGATGCCACCGCTCCGGGCCCGCGTCGGCACGCGAAAGCCGCAAGGACCATCAACAGCGAAGGAACCCGCATGGGCTCGGTCATCAAGAAGCGCCGCAAGCGCATGTCGAAGAAGAAGCACCGCAAGCTGCTGCGGAAGACTCGTCACGCGCGTCGCAAGCAGGGCAAGTGACCGAGCGTAACCAGCTCGCGACCGCTGCCGCCTAGGCAGAGGTTCGCGGGCGGTCCGGCCTGGCCGGGCTCCTGGGTGTTCGACGCAGGCGCTGTCCGCTCCCGCCACCGTTCGTTCGTCGGCGGGCAGTGGACAGCGCCTGCTCGTCGTATACACCCGCGTGCGCGGCGCCAATCGGGTGTACCGAAGAACGCGCTTGTGACCTGCGTAAATCCCGGGTGGACGACAGCGTTGTCAGTTGACTCCCGCGGGTAGCATCGGGTTCTGCGCCGAGTACGGGTTAGGGGTTGATGATGGCGCCCAAGGTCGTCCTCGTCACCGGGGTGAACGGTTACCTGGGTGGTCACCTGGCTGCCCGCTTGGCCGAAGATCCCACCATCGAACGCGTGATCGGCGTCGACGCCACCGCGCCGTCGCCCCAGCTGGCCAGCCTCATGGGCCGGGCCGAGTTCGTCCGGGCGGACATCCGCAACCCGCTGATCGCCAAGGTGATCAGCACCGCCAAGGTCGATACGGTCGTGCACGCCTCCAACACCGCTCACCCGGCGGGTCCGAGCGGGCGCGTGCTGCACAAGGAAATGAACGTGATCGGCAGCATGCAGCTGCTGGCCGCGTGCCAGCGATCCGCGCTGGTCCGCAAGCTCGTGGTCAAATCGACCGCGGCCGTCTACGGCGCGGGTTCTCGTGATCCGGCGGCGTTCACCGAGGACATGGCGCCCAAGGAGTTGCCCTCCAGCGGTTATGCCAAGGACAACGCCGAGGTGGAGGGCTACGTCCGCGGCTTCGCCCGCAGGCGGCCGGATGTCGCCGTCACGACATTGCGGTTCACCAACCTGATCGGCCCGCAGGTCGACACCGTGCTCACCCGCTATTTCGCGCTGCCCGCGGTGGTGCCGACCGCGCTCGGGCGAGACGCACGCCTGCAACTCCTGCACGCCGAGGACGCGCTCGCCGTGCTGCACCGAGCGGTCACCCACGACCTGCCCGGAGTGTTCAACGTCGGCGCCGACGGCGTTTTGCTGTTGTCCCAAGCGATTCGCCGCGCCGGCCGGGTTCCGCTCGCCGTGCCCGAGCCGATCCTGGCGCCGGTGAGCAGGCTGTTCCGCAGCACCCGGTTGGTCGACTTCGGGCCGGAACAGTTGCGGTACCTCAATTTCGGCCGCGTCGTCGACACGACCCGACTGAAGACGATCTTCGGCTTTGTTCCACGGTGGAGCACCCGGCAGGCCTTCGACGACTACGTCAACGGCCGGGGGTTGCGTCCGGTGCTCGATCCGGGTCGCGTCGCGGCCATGGAGAAAAGCGTGCTCGGCCTGGCCGAGCTGTTTCGCTGAACCTCGACAGTTCTTCCCAGCACTGAACGGAAAGGACGGCGGCAGTGGCGCAAGCGCGTGTGATCCCACTGCACGGCAACACCGAACCCACCGAGACCTACCCGCCCCGCACCAGCCCGAGGCGGCGTCCCACCCCGCTCCCGCAACGCGAACCGGCGCCGGTGTCGACGCTGCCGACGAGCAACACGTCGACCGGCGACAAGGTCGCGGACTTCCTGCGGTTCCTGCGGCACCGGCTGGCCGGTGACTATGAGATCGACGAGTTCGGCTTCGACGCCGAGCTGACCGACACCGTGCTGCTGCCTCCGTTGCGGCAGCTGTATCAGAAGTGGTTCCGGGTCGAGGTTTTCGGCGCCCACAACCTGCCCAAACAGGGTGGCGCGCTGCTCGTCGCCAACCACTCCGGCACCCTCCCGCTGGACGCGGTGATGACCGCGGTGGCGGTGCACGACAACACCCCGCGCCGGCGCCACCTGCGCATGCTCGGCGCCGATCTGGTGTTCCGCACGCCGGTCGTCGGCCCGCTCGCGCGCAAATCCGGTCAGACCCTGGCCTGCAACGCGGACGCCGAACGGCTGCTGCGCGGCGGCGAACTGGTCGGGGTGTGGCCGGAAGGCTTCAAGGGCATCGGCAAACCGTTCCGCGACCGCTACAAGCTGCAGCGTTTCGGCCGAGGCGGTTTCGTCTCCGCCGCGCTGCGGACCGGGGTGCCGATCGTGCCGTGTTCGATCGTCGGCGCCGAGGAGATCTACCCGAAGATCGCGGACATCAAGCCGCTCGCCCGGTTGTTCGGGTTGCCGTATTTCCCGGTGACGCCACTGTTCCCGCTGCTCGGCCCGCTCGGCGCGGTCCCGTTGCCGTCCAAGTGGTACATCGAGTTCGGCGAACCGATCGGGACCGATCAACACAGCGCCGGGGCCGAGGACGACCCCATGCTGGTCTTCAACCTGACCGACCAGGTCCGCGAGACCATCCAGCAGACCCTCTACCGGTTGCTGTCCCAACGACGAAGCGCCTTCCTCGGCTGAGATCAGGCATTCAGGTCAAAACACCGAATCAGCTGCTGGGCGGGCGCGTGCTCGGTACGCTCCGGCCATGACCCAAGCGCAGGCTCAGCAGTACCCGATCCTGGTTTCGACCATGAACGACGTGCCCGGCTATCGGGTGGCCAGGGTGATGGGCGAGGTCTTCGGTCTCACGGTGCGCAGCCGCAACGCGTTCTCCAACATGGGCGCCGGTTTCAAGGCGCTCGCCGGCGGTGAGCTGAAGGGCCTGTCCAAGCTGCTCGCCGACTCGCGCTACGAGGCGATCGAGCGACTCTGCCAGGAGGCGATGGCGCGCGGCGCCAACGCGATCCTGGCCATGCGCTTCGACTGCAACGAGATCGGCGGCACCGCGAGCGAGGTCGCGGCCTACGGCACCGCCGTCTATGTCGTACCCATCGAAGGCCAGCCCGCTCCGCAAGCCTGACCCGCGCTCGCATTTCCGTGCCAGGCACCGAGCCCTACCACGCCCCACACCGGCCAGTTATCCACAGCACCCTCAGTTATCCACAGCTAAGCCCACAAACCCCCAAAGTCGATCTTCAACGCACTAGACTGCCCGAGGGGGCTCCCCCAGGGAGCGGTGGGCTGGGAGCGGGGGCGTGAGACGGATTCGCGAAATTTTGTGGCGCGGGTCGAAATCTTGTGGCGGGGTGCTGGGGGTGGGGATTTTGGCTGGACTGCGGCGGGTTTGGGCGCCGGGTGCCGCGGGTCGGCAGTGAGGGTTGGGGCGGGGTTAGCCGCTGCGGCGGCGGTAGGCCATGCCGGCGGCGACCGCGCCGGCCAACGCTCCGGCGCCGAGCACCGACGGCACGCCGATCTTCGCGGCTTTGCGGCCGGTGCGGAAATCCCGGATCTCCCAGCCGCGCTTGCGGGCCTGCTCGCGCAGCGACTGATCCGGGTTGACCGCGACGGCGGTGCCGACGACCGAGAGCATGGGCACGTCGTTGACCGAGTCCGAATATGCCGTGCAGCGCCGCAGATCCAGGCCTTCGCGGGCGGCGATCGCTCGAACCGCGTGGGCCTTTGCCTTGCCGTGCAACAGTTCGCCGACCAACCGTCCGGTGTAGACACCGTCGATGCTCTCGGCGACCGTGCCCATCGCGCCGGTCAGTTTGAGCCTGCGCGCGATGATCTGCGCCAGTTCCACCGGGGTCGCGGTGACCAGCCACACGCGCTGACCGGCGTCGAGGTGCATCTGGGCCAGGGCGCGGGTGCCCGCCCAGATCTTGTCCGCCATCAGCTCGTCGTAGATCTCTTCGCCGAGTCCGACCAGTTCGGCGACGCTGCGGCCGGCGATGAAGGACAGGGCGCGCTCGCGGCTGGCGTTGATCCCCTCGGGGCTCTCCTTGCCGCCGACCCGGAATTTCACCTGTGTCCAAGCGAATCCGGCCAGGTCCGAGGTGCTGAAGTACTTCCGCGAGGCCAGGCCGCGGGCGAAGTGGAACATCGACGCGCCCATCATCATGGTGTTGTCGACGTCGAAGAACGCGGCCGCGGTCAGATCGGTGGGCGCGGGTAGCGGCGAACTCGTGTCGGTAGCGGCCGACGCCACCGCTGCTTCGGCGGACGCCTCCCCAGCCAGTTCGGCGCGGCGTTCGCGCTCGGCACCCTTTGTGCCGTCACCCCGTAGTGGCACCGTGGCGCCTCCTGATAGGTCGCTGTCGGACCACTCAAGCGTAGAGCCTGCCCGCGACCGGATTCGCCCCCCTTGAACGCGTCGCGATCACTGTCCGACGCGGATCGACGGGAGACCGGGCAGCAGCGATGGAAGCTGCACACCGGGCAGCGGCAGAGGCAGGGGCAACGGGAGGGTGATCGTCGGCGGACCGGGCAGGATCGGGCCGGTCGGCATCGTGGGCTGGGTGGGCTGCGTCACCGGAGGCGGCGGGGGCGCGGTCGGGGTGACGGTGGGGTGAGCGGGCGGAGCCTGGGGGACGGTCGTGGCCGGCGCCTGGGTGGATCTTGGCTGGTTGGCGATGCCGGTGGCCGGGGTCTGCTGGAAGGTGATGCCGGGGGAGATCGGGGGCGCGTCGGTCTGGACGCCGGGGGCGTGATCGCACGGGCCGGTCGCCGGGATGACTCCGATGTCGTCGCTGGCGCCCGAGGTGACCGTGTAGCAGGAGGTGCGGGCGAGCAGGGCCGTGGCGCGGGCCTCGATCCTGTTCAGGAGGGTCAAGCTGGTGGCGGCGGCGGTGCGGGCTTCGGGTGGGAGTTTGGCGTTGACCGCGCTGATCCGCGCGGTTTGCCTGCCCGCCCAGTCGTTCAGCTGATTGAGCACGCTGGGACCGTTGCTGGAGGCGTAACCGGTGAGGTCGCTGGATCCGGCGGCGGCGTCGGAGTCGAAGTCGGCCAGCGCGGTCAGGTAGTCGCCTGCGGGGCTGTTCGCGGTGTTCGGGTAGCGGGCGGCGAGCGATTCGATGTCGCTGATGCGGTCGGCGGCGTAGCCGAGGTGTTTGAGGCCCTTGGATTCGTCGCCGAACGTGAGGCTCATCGCGGCGGATTCGACGGTGCGGCGGATGCCGTAGAGCGGGTCGCCGGGCAGTGCGCTGTTGGACAGCAGCATGGTCATCCCGCACAACGCGATGACCAGGCAGAACGCCGCGCCGACGGCGATGGCCAGGCGACCGCGGGTGCTGGTGACGCGTGGCTTGGCGGCGGCCTTCCCGGCCGTTGACAACGTTGTCGTCCGGGCCGTTCTGGTCTGCTCGGTCAAGATCTCGGGCAGTTCGGCCATGATCTTGGCCCGCATCCGCTCGCGGGCGTCCGACTCGGGGGCGGTCGCGTCGGCGCTGCGGCGTAGCCGGAGCAGGACGGCGAGTTCGCCGGCCAGTCGCGGGTCGTGCGGCTCGACGCGGTCGCGTTTGGCACCGTGGCCTGCCAACGCGTCAGCGGCGCGAGCGAAGCGCTCACGCTGACGGTTGCGCATCCACGGTGTCAAGGCCCGGGCTCACCGTTCCGGTCGTAGCGGCGGAGGTGCGTGGCAACCGGTTCGCACCGGTAGTCACGTCGACGTTTGCAACGAGCGGAATCGATCTGGGTTACGCGATCGAGGCGGAGATCCGGGAAATTGGGCCGGATGTCCCGAGTGGTCAGCTGGCTTCGGCGCGCAGGAGTTGGGCCAGCCTGCGGACGGCGCGGTGCTGGAGAGCTTTGATCGCGCCCGCATTGCGGTGCATCAGCTCGGCGGTTTCCGCGACCGACAAGCCCTGCATGAACCGCAGCACGATGCATTCCCGCTGGTCATCGCCTAATTGCTCGACGCAGCGCAAGAGTTCGGCGTGCGCGATGTTGGCCAGGACCTGGGTTTCCGGGCCGGACTCGATGGCTTGGCCGTCCTCGGGATCGGCGGTGCTGACCTCCAGCCGGAACCGGCTCGACTTGACGTGGTCGAGCACGATGTTGCGGGCGATGGTGACGAACCAGGCGCCGACGTCGCGGCCCTGGTAGCTGACGGAGTTGATCCGGCGGAACGCGCGCAGGAACGTCTCGCTGGTGACGTCTTCGGCTAAGGACCGGTCACCGAGGCGGAACAGGACGTATCGGAAGACCACGTCGACGTACTGGTCGTACAGCTGACCGAACGCGGCCGCGTCGCCGCTCTGCGCGGAGCGGACCAGCTCCCAGGCCTGTCGGCTATGATCACCGTTATCCGACTCGTCCCGTTCGTGGGCGCCCTTGCTCGCGGTCGGCTCGGAGGCGGACTCGTCGCCGAGGGGCAGCTGGCCGGTGAGCCGCGGGTCTGGGGTGGTTACGGACAGTTGGTCCAGTTCCGCGGCGGCCGGGACGGCGCGTCGGGTCAACCGGTCCTCTCTGGGGTGACCGGCGCTGGAGAGCCTGATCCCGCTCGCGCGGGCCGCACCATTCATGTCCTGGCGACCACCAACGGGTCATTTTGCCTGGTCTGCCCGGCCGTCACCAGGGCAGCGCCGCACCATTCTCCGGGGTTGCTCGCGGGTGAGTCCATGGCCACGCCCTCGTCTCTCCTCCGGCCCCGGTCGGACACCGTCTCAGCGGTTTTCGCGGTCACGATCGTCGATGACAACGTCGTTGGCGTCGCCGTGGTGTTACTGGTGGTTAACCTGTCCAAGGCTGACACAGCATACGTGGTCTTGCTACTGGTGAGTAGTTTGAACTTTGTTCCGATCGCGCATCGACACTCATACCGGGCAACGCGCCAGTTGGCCGGTCATGACGCGGCTTTGTGTCGTTGTGCTGCCGGATAAGGTGATTCCGCGTGGCTGCCCGCGCGCCATCAAGCCGCAATCAGGAGGGTCCATGACGACCGGCGCCCCAGCGGAAGCTTCGGCGGGCAACATCGCCGATCTGGTCGCCTCGGCGGCGGCCCGCGGACCCGCGCATGCCGCGCTGATCGACGCCGAAACCGGACGGACGCTGTCCTGGTCGGAGGTCGACGCGGCAACCGACGCGCAAGCCGCCGCCCTGGTCGAGGCCGGGATCGCCCCCGGTGACCGGGTTGCGGTGCGGCTGCCGACCGGCTCGGCCTACTGCATCGCGGTGTTCGCGGTGTTGCGTGCCGGCGCGGTGGTGGTTCCGCTGAACACCGATGTGCCGCCCAGGGTCGTCGCCGAGTTGGTGGAGAACTCCGGGGCGAGCGCCTTGATCGGCGATGCGGTGCCGGGGATCGACCTGCCGCGCTTCGACGCGCCGGCTCGGCCGGACACCGACCCGCCGGAGTTCGCCGCCATCGGCGGGGGCGAGGACCTGGCGGTTCTGTGCTACACGTCCGGGACATCGGGTCGGGCGCGGGCGGTGATGTTGTCGCACCGGGCCTTGATCACCAACGCTGAGCAGTGCGCGGCGCTTCGGCCCGCGCCAGTCACCGCCGCCGACCGCCTGCTGCTCGCGTTGCCGCTTTCGCACGCTTATGGGCTGGGGCCTGGGCTGATCCAGGTCGCCGCGGCGGGGGCCACCGCGGTGTTGCTGCCGCACTTCAGCGTGCAGACTGCCCTCGATTTTATCGATACACACCGGGTCACGACGCTCGTCGGCGTGCCGCCGATGTACTCGGCATTGCTGACCGTGCCGCAGGAGCGCCTGCGCTCGGCACTCTCGACCGTTCGCCTGATGACCTCGGGCGCGGCGCCGCTGCCGGAAGAGGTGCTGGCGGCGGTGCGCAACGCCACCGGGTTGTCGGTGTTCGAGGGGTACGGGCTGACCGAAACCGGGCCGGTGCTGACCTCGACGCTGGCCAGCGGGCACGCCAAGCCTGGCTCGGTGGGACGGCCGCTGCCTGGGGTCGAGCTGCGGATCGTGGACAGCGACGGCGAGGCGCTGCCCGGACCCGACGAGGACGACGACGACCTGCTCGGGGACGAGAGCGGCGGCACCGGCGTGGTCTCGGTGCGCGGGCCGAACCTGTTCAGCGGGTACTGGCCGGACGGCGCGCACGGGCCGGACGCGGAAGGCTGGTTCCGGACCGGGGACATCGGCTACGTCGATGCCGATGGGGATCTGCATCTGGTCGACCGGGCCAATGACCTGATCATCGTGAACGGGTTCAACGTGTACCCGCACGAGGTCGAGCGGGTACTGGAGGAGCTTCCGGCCGTCGCTGAGGCCGCCGCTGTCGGCGTGCCGGACGAGCGGACCGGCGAGGCGGTCAAGGCCGTGCTGGTGGCGCGCGAGGACGCCGAGCTGACCGCTGAGATCGTGCTCGCGCACTGCGCGGAACGGCTGGCCCGGTTCAAGGTGCCGAGCCAGATCGAGTTCGTGCCCTCGCTGCCGCACTCGGCGACCGGGAAGGTCGCGCGGTCGCTCCTGCACTGAGGGAGGACCATGGAGGCCATGGCGCATCAGGTGACGGTGATGACCAGGGTCGGCTGCCATTCGTGCCACGAGGCCGAGGCCGACGTCGCGCGGATCTGCGCGGAACTGGGCGTGGAATGGTCGGCGACCGACGTGGACAGCGACCCGGAACTGCGCGCGGAGTACGGCGACCGGGTTCCGGTGATCGTCATCGACGGCGCGGAGCACGGGTACTGGAAGGTCGAAGAGGAACGGTTCCGGCGGGCGCTGGCTCGCTGAGCCCGGGCAGGTTCTTACCGGGGGCTTACCGATTGGGTTGAGCGCGGCGAAACGGGTGCCATCCGATGGCGGGAGAGCGTCGTATATCGAATGTGAGTCACGAAACTCTGACGCCCGAACCCGCCGCGGCCAAGATCGAACCCGGGCCGCCAAGGCTGCCCGTGCTGCTGGCGATCATGGTCGGGGTGCTGGGCATCGGCAGCGCGGTCGCGATCGGCGAGATCATCTCGGTGTTCGTGGGGCCGACGTCCGCGCCGCTGCTCGCGGTCAACGAGGAGATCGTCAACCTCACCCAGGCGCAGTTCAAAGAGTTCGCGGTGAACACGCTCGGCCTCGGCACGAACGACAAGACCGTGCTGATGATCAGCGTCGGCGTCGCGCTGCTGATCTTCGGGGTGATCGCCGGGCTGGTGTCGCGTCGGCGGGCCATGCCGGGGGTCGTGCTCGCGATCGTGCTCGGGATCGTCGGCGTTTACGTTGTGTTGCAGCGCGATGACCTTGGCCAGCTGGGGGTGTTGTCGCCGGTCGGGAGCCTGGTCGGCGGGGTGCTGGTGTTCCGCTGGCTGCACCGGTTGGCGCTGGCCGCCGCCGCCGGCGAGCCGGAGGACTGGGACGGGGAGAGCCGCAGGAAGTTCCTGGTGACCTCGGCCGGGGTCGCGGTCGGGGCGGGGATCGTGGGACTGGGCGGGCACGCGCTGTCCAACCGGTCCAACGCGCAGCAGTCGATCGATCAGATCGGGACGCTGGTGCCCGCCGATCCGGCGCCGAGGCTGCCCGCAGGCGCGGATTTCGCCGGGTCCGGGACGCCCTCGTTCATCACCAGCAACGCGGACTTCTACCGGATCGACACCGCGCTGACCGTTCCGCAGGTGAGCGCGCAGAGCTGGTCGCTGAAGATCCACGGCATGGTCGACAAGGAGATCACCTTCTCCTACAACGACATCCGCAACCGCAGGCTGATCGAGCGGCCGGTCACGCTGACCTGCGTGTCCGAGCCGATCGGCGGGCCCTACATCTCGACGTCGAACTTCATCGGGGTGCCACTGCGCGATCTGCTGCTGGAGGCGGGCGTCCAATCCGGAGCGCAGCAGCTGTTCTCCACCAGCGTGGACGGGTTCACCGTCGGCACGCCGGTCGACGTGCTGCTCGACCCGAACCGGGGCGCGATGCTCGCGATCGGCATGAACCGGGCGCCGCTGCCGGTCGAGCACGGCTTCCCGGCCCGGATGGTCGTGCCCGGCCTCTACGGCTACGTGTCGGCGACCAAGTGGGTGGTCGACATGGAGCTGACCACCTGGGACAAGCAGGCCTACTGGGTACCGCGTGGCTACTCGCAGCAGGCGCCGATCAAGACCGAGTCCCGCATCGACAAGCCGCAGCAGTACGCCACGATGAAGCCGGGCTCGGTGACCGTGGCCGGGATCGCCTGGGCGCAGAGCAAGGGGATCAGAAAGGTCGAGGTGCGGGTGGACGGCGGGCCGTGGCAGGACGCGCAGCTTTCCACCGAGGTCAGCAAGAACACCTGGCGGATGTGGCGAACGACGTTCCAGCTGCGGGCCGGCACGCACATCGTCGAGTCGCGGGCGACCGACGACACCGGCTACACCCAGACCCAGGCGCAGATCGGCGAGATCCCGGACGGGGCGACCGGGTGGCCGTCGGTGACCTTCACCGTGGCCGGCTGATCTCCCTGCGGACGGTGTCCGAAGAGGCGGGGAAGTCCGGTTGACGACGCTCGGATGTGTCGCGCGCGACCCCCGATACCGGCGACTTTGTGCATGTCTTCACAAATGGCTACCGTGTTGATGCCACGCCGTCGGCGCTCCGGTCAGCCTTGATTCATCCTCCGGATTGTTGCGGTGTTGGTGGCCGATGCTGGATGGCAACTCGACGGCACTGGCAACCTGGGCAGTGGTGCGCAAACAGCGAGGAGCAACGGCGTGGCGGTGCAGCGAGGCCGGGGACGTGGCATGACGCCCAGTCACTCGGCTGATGCGGTCACCGAGCCGATACCGGCGGTCGGCCCCGACGGCGAGCCCGTGCGCGATCGTGCGCGGGTCATTCCGGAGGCCGCCGTGGCACGGCTCGCGGTCTATCTCCGCGTCCTGTCCGGCCTGGCCGAACAAGGCGTCGGCACCATCTCCAGCGAGGAGCTGTCCTCGGCCGCCGGGGTCAACTCGGCGAAGCTGCGCAAGGACCTCTCCTACGTCGGCTCCTACGGCACGCGCGGCGTCGGCTACGAGGTCGCCGTGCTCATCGAGGAGATCGAACGCATCCTCGGACTGACCCGCAAACACAGCGTCGCCGTGGTCGGGATAGGTAATCTTGGTCACGCGCTGGCCAACTACGCGGGCTTCCGCAGCAGGGGCTTCCCGGTCTCGGCCCTCTTCGACGTCGAAGAAGACCTGATTGGTGTGCCAGTTGGGGGAATCCTTGTCGACCATATCGACGACATCGGGCGCATCTGCGCCGACCGAGGGGTGTCAATAGGCGTCGTCGCCACCCCTCCCTCAGCCGCCCAGTTGGTTTGCGACCGTTTGGTATCTGCGGGCGTCCGATGCATTCTTAATTTCGCGCCCGTTGTTCTGCAGGTGCCTGACGATGTTGAGGTCCGCAAGGTCGATCTCGCGGTCGAGATGCAGATCTTGTCCTTCCACGTCGCGCGCCGTGCTGACGAGGCTGCCGAGGACGCCGCAGCGGCGTCCGGAGCAACCCCGGACGGTGCCCTGCCGACGCAGGACACCCGGAGGGGCGGAGCGCACCGGGCCGATCGCGTCGCCGAGCGGACCCGGAACCGGACAGTGGATGCAGCGGCGGACGACCCCGGAGACGGGGCGGACGCGACTGGGGTGAACGGGATGGTGATTCGCCGATGAACGTGCTCGTCGTCGGTATGTCGCACCGCAGCGCGGGCGTGCGCGACCTTGAGCGCGCCAGCGTCTCCACCGCCGACACGGCCAAGGTCCTGCACGAACTGCTCAGCTGCGCCCACGTCAGCGAGGTGCTGCTGGTCTCGACCTGCAACCGGGTCGAGGTCTACGCGGTGGTCGAGACCTTCCACGGCGGTCTCGCCGACCTGTCCACCGTGCTGGCCCGCCAGTCCGGCGAGGACACCGTGGCCCTGTGCGAGAAGTTGTACGTGCACTACGCGGCCGCCGCGGTCGAACACCTGTTCTCGGTGGCGGCCGGCATGGACTCGATGGTCGTCGGTGAGCCGCAGATCCTCGGCCAGCTGCGCGGGGCGTACGCCGCCGCCGACGCGGCCGGGACGGTCGGGCGCACGCTGCACGAACTCATCCAGTACGCGCTGCGGGTCGGCAAGCGCGTGCACTCCGAAACCGACATCGACCACGCCGAAGCCTCGGTCGTCGCCGAGGCCCTCAGCGACGCGGATCGCGTGCTCGGCGGCCTGACCGGCCGCAGCGCGCTGGTCGTCGGCGCTGGCTCCATGGGTGGCCTGGCCGCGGCCTCGCTGCGCCGGGCCGGCATCGGCGAGGTGGTGATCGCCAACCGGACCGAAGCCAACGGCACCCGGCTCGCCGCCTCCCTCACCGGAGAGGGCGTGCCGGCCAGGGCCATCGGCCTTGACGACCTTCCCGCCCACCTCGCCTCGGTAGACCTGCTGATGGCCTGCACCGGCTCGATGGACGTGGTCGTGCGGGCCGCGACCGTCGCAGAAGGGCTGCGGGGCCGGGCCGCCGGGCGGCCACTGGTCGTGTGCGACCTGGGCCTGCCCCGGGACGTGGACGCGGCCGTCGCCGATCTCCCCGGGGTCACCGTCGTCGACCTGGAAACCCTGCGCGAGCGGCTCGCCGACGCGCCGACCGGCCACACCACCGACCGGGCCGGCGCGATTCTGGCCGAGGAGGTGCGCGGCTACCTCGCCGCGCAGCGCTCGGCCGAGGTCACCCCGACGGTCACCGCGCTGCGCAGGCGCGCGGCCGAGGTCGTCGACGCCGAACTGCTCCGGCTCGACTCGCGGCTGCCCGAACTCGACGACCAAGTGCGCCGCGAACTGACCAAGACCGTGCGGCGCGTGGTGGACAAGCTGCTGCACACGCCGACCGTGCGGGTCAAGCAGCTCGCCTCGGCGCCCGGCGGCGCCAGCTACGCCGACGCCCTGCGCGAACTGTTCGAACTCGATCCCAAGGCCGCTGCCGTGGTCAGCGCCGCTGCCGCGATCGATGTCCCGGCAGCCGGACACGACGGGCTCAGCCTGGACGGGTCGAGCCTGGCGGCCAACCTGGCCAAGCTCGATGGAGAGGCAACAGCGTGACACAAGCCCGACGCGACGGCGACGACGCGGCCGATCTGCCCCCCGGCCGGACCCTGGTGGGCCGGACGCTGCGGATCGGTACCCGGGGCAGCGCGCTCGCCTTGGCGCAGACCCGGCTGATGGCCGACCGGCTGGAGGCAGCAGGCGCCACCGTGGAGATCATCACCGTGTCCACGGTCGGTGACCGCTCCAGCGCTCCCGTGACCGAACTCGGCGTCGGCGTGTTCACCTCCGCCCTGCGCGACGCGCTCGCCGCGGGCGAGGTCGACATCGCCGTGCACTCGTACAAGGACCTGCCCACCGCGCCCGACACCCGTCTCGTGCTGGCCGCGGTGCCCGAGCGGGAGGACCCCCGGGACGTGCTGGTCGCCCGCGACGGCCTCACTCTCGGTGAGCTTCCGCCCGGCTCGCGCGTCGGTACCGGAGCCGCCCGGCGGGCCACCCAACTGGCCGCGCTGGGTCTCGGTTTGGAAATCGTGCCGATTCGCGGCAATGTAGACACCCGGATTCGCAAAGTGACCAGCGGCGAACTCGACGGGGTCGTGGTGGCCAAGGCCGGCCTGGCCCGGCTCGGGCGGACCGGGGTGATCACCGAGGTGCTCGACCCGATCCAGATGCTGCCCGCTCCCGCCCAGGGCGCGCTGGCGCTGGAATGCCGGGTGTCCGACATGGACGTCGAACACCTGCTCGGATCCACACTTGATGACGAAGCAACCAGGGCCGCGGTGACCGCGGAGCGGGCGATGCTGGCCGCGCTCGAAGCGGGCTGCAGCGCGCCAGTTGGAGCATTGGCCGAAGTCGTGGAGGATGTGATGGCCGACGGCGCAGGTGGAGAGCGCACCGTTCTCCGGCTGTCGCTTCGCGGGGTCGCTGCCACCCCGCAGAACGAGATCCTCCGTGCTTCCGCCGTATCTGACCTGACCAACGCAGACGAACTCGGCCGCAGCTTGGCCGCCGAGCTGCTCGATCTCGGGGCCGCAGTGCTGTCCGGCCCGGAGGCTTAGTTTGATGGAGAGTACCCAGATGACCCGCGCACGTAAGGCCCCCGGGCGGATCGCTTTCGTGGGCTCCGGCCCCGGCGACACCGGGTTGCTCACCGTTCGGGCCAACGAGTCGATCACACATGCCGAACTCGTGGTGACCGATCCAGATGTTCCGTCCGCCGTTCTCGCGCTCATCGGCGAGGAGGTGGAGCTGCGCCCCGCCGTCGGTGACCCGGCCGACGTGGCGAAAGACCTGGTCAACGAGGCCAAGGCCGGCCGGTCCGTGGTCCGGCTGGTGGCCGGCGACCCGCTGACCCTGGACGCCGTGGTCCGCGAGGCCCAGGCCGTCGCCAAGAGCAGCATCGCCTTCGACGTGGTGCCCGGCGTGCCCGCCGGTACCGCAGTGCCCGCCTACGCGGGCGTCGCGCTCGGCGCCGTGCACACCGAGGTCGACGTGCGCGGCGAGATCGACTGGGCCGGCCTGGCCGCCGCGCCCGGCACCCTGGTCCTGCACGCCACCGGCGGCCACCTCGCCGAGGCCGCGTCCTGCCTGGTCGAGCACGGCATGTCCTCCGCGACGCCGGTCGCGGTGACCGCGGATGGCACCGGCAACGGCCAGCGCACCGTGGACACCAGCCTCGCCTCGCTCGCCGCCGACGCGGGCGAGCTGGCCGGGAACCTGATCGTCACCGTCGGCGCGGCCGCGGGCAACCGGTCGAAGCTGTCCTGGTGGGAGTCGCGCGCGCTGTACGGCTGGAAGGTGCTGGTGCCCCGCACCAAGGACCAGGCCGTCGAGATGAGCGTGAAGCTGCGCTCGCACGGCGCCATCCCGGTCGAGGTGCCGACCATCTCGGTCGAGCCGCCGCGCAGCCCCGCGCAGATGGAGCGCTCGGTCAAGGGCCTGGTCGACGGCCGC
>DATFHN010000013.1:0-101407 GCA_035248365.1 Pseudonocardiaceae bacterium
CACACACCGGCCACGCTCGGGCTTGAGCAGCCCGATCATCGACTTGAGGAACACCGACTTGCCGGTACCGGAAGGTCCCAGCATCACCGACACCTCGCCCGGGGGCAGCGTCAGCGTCACGTCCCGCCAGATGGCCTGTCGTCCGAAGGACTTCGTCAGCCCCTGCACAACCACCTCGACACCCATGTCGATCTCCCTGCTCGTCCTACGGGGCTGTGCAATGGTTGTCGGTAGCGTCCGGTGGCGGCGGATCGCCGCTGCCGGCCGGGATCGCGGTGCCCTGGCAGACCCGGACCAGGTTGTCCGGACCGGCGACCGGTGCGCTGAGCAGGTTGTCGAGGTTGTCGCCGACACCGCAGCCGGTGAACGGCGGAATGGTCACCTGGTTGTCCGGGTCCTTGCTGAGCGTCTGCATGTAGCCGCCGGACACGCCGTTGTACGGGTAGACCTCGCTGTTCGTGCTGTCCACGTTGGGGATGTTGTCCAGCACCAGCGAGACCGGTTTCGAGGTGTGGCACCGCGATCCGACGTTGAGCGGGGTCCCGTTGATCGACGCGCTCGCGACGTAGATGTCCACCAGCGCACCGGCGTGCCCGGTCGGATGGCCATCGGGATATTGCGGATCGGCGTTGGTGGACGCTTCCACGAACATCGGGTTGTCGGGCGTGTTGACCTGGACGTAGCGCAGCGTGGTCGTGATCGGCACGAAGCCGAAGCCCAGGATGGTCGCGGTGCTGTCGGCGATGTCGAGTTGACCGGTGTAGCAGATGACGCTGACGGTGAAGTCGTCGCTGAACCAGAAGCCGATGTTGGTCAGCGTGATCTGCCCGTCCACCGCGGTCGACTCGTTGAGCTTGGCCAGGTTGGTGCGCCCGTCGATCACCGCGACGACCTGCGATCCGTCACCGGGAACTCCGGAGCCACCGGGCCGGTTCGGATCGCACTGCGGGTCGACCGGTAGGTCCATGCCTTTGACCAGGTGCTTGTGTGGCGGCGCGGCCGGATGCTGGGCGGGGACGCCCGGCGTAGTCGTGGTCGGCGTGCCGGGGATGGCGACCGTAGCCAGCGTGGCGGTCTGGTTCGGGTTGAGCGTGCAGGCCACCTTCACCGTCGCCGGGGTGGTCGCGGCGCCCGCGCTGGTGAGCGGGGTGAGGATCAGGCCGAACGCGTCCGCGGCGAACGTGACGTCGCCGGCGCCGGTTTCGCTGACCGGCGGGACCGGGCCGGTCATGGTCACGGTGAGGTCGCCGGTGCTGGGCAGGGGAGCGCTGGGCGCGGTCAGGTTGGGCCAGGTGGCCGTCGTCGCGTCGCCGTTGTGTTTCACCACAAGGGAAAGGTCCGCGCTCGCGGTCACCGATGCGGCGTTGATCGTGGTCAGGTCGCCGAGCGCGGTTTGCGGCAGGTCCAGTTTCGCGGTCACGCCGGTCGGCGCGATCGAGGTGGCCGCCGTTTCCGGGAAGGTCGCGTTGATCTGCAACGTCGCCTGCCGCGCACCGGAGGGAAACGCGCAGGTGTAGGCGAGGGTCGTCGCTGTCGTCTGGTCGCCGCTGGCCGGGCCGGCCCCGGCCAGAACTCCCACCGACACCAGCACGACTCCGGCGGCGAGCGTGGTCAGGCGTTGGGAGCGCCCCGGTCGCGGAGCACTCCCAACGGACCTCATTCGATTCGGCAAGGTCAACTCCCGGAACCCACTTGGACCGACGCCAACGTGGTGTCCTGACTGCTCGGGCTGAGCGTGAGCTGGACGGTGATCGCGCCGAGCTGGCCGGACGCGTTGCTGGGCACCAGCGTGATGAACACGTGGCCGGCGTTGAGCACCGCGGTCGCCGTGCCGCTGTCCAGCGTGCCGGGGAACTGCGCCACCCCGGTCGCCTGCGCCTTCAGGTCACTGCCGGCCGCGGGCACCGCGATCGCCGGACCGGTCAGTGGTACGTCGATGTTCGCCTTGGTGCCGTTGGGATCGGTGACGGTGATCCAGGCGTCGCCGTTGCCGGCGACGCTGGTCGCACCCGCGTTGATCAGCGCCTGGGTGACCGAGGGCGGCGCGTCGATGTTGACGGTGACGTTGCTGTTTTCCGGCGTGCCCAACGGAACCGGGCTGACCATGGAGCCGACGACCTCGGTGCTGATCGGCGACACCGTGCCGATGTCCGGCCAGTTCGCGCTCCAGGTAAAGGTTTTGTCCACCGAGACGTCCGCTGCCGCGACGCCGGTGCCGAGCAGGGTCACGACTACGCCGGCCGCACCAAGAACAGCGGCCCTTCGGGCGATCATGACGGATCGATGTGTTCGCATGACGTCGCCTCCTCAGCTCGCCGTGACGACCTGCACCTGTCCCAGGGTCGGATCCTGGGGCGGCGTGGTCGAGTCGATGTGCAATGTGACGGTGAAGGTCTTCAGGACCGTGTCCGAGCCATCGGCCTTCTTCGGGTCGAGCGTGGTTGTGACGTGGTCGGTGTCGATTGCCACCAGGGCGGTTCCGGTGTCGAACGGGCCGGGGAAGCGGACCGTGCCGGTCGCGCTGAACGTGAGGTCCTGGCCCGCGGCCGGGGTCGGCGTGGACGGGATGGTGAGCTGGGCGTCGACGATGGTCTTGGTGCCGTTGGGATCGGTGAGGAAGATCCAGGCGTCCGCGGTGCCCTGCACGGTCGCCGCCTGGATGTCCCGCAGGCCGGTGGTGGCCAGCGGCGGCGCGTCCACGTTCACGGTGAACGAGGCCGAGCCGGGAGTTCCCGCGGTGATCGGGCTGGGCAACGTGGTCACGATCTCGGTGGTGATCGGGTCGAGTCGGCCGATAATGGGGAACGTACCGTTCCAGGTGAGTTTCTTGTCGACCGGAACATCGGCTGAGGCGATACCGTTGCACAACAACGTGGCGATTACGCCGAGCGCGGTAATGGCAGCGACTCTTCGGCCGAATGCATTCGTTTGCAGGCCAGTCATTTCGCGACTATTCCTCCCAACGTGGGTCATGCGGATCGTCTCCTCCTCGGTTTGAGGTGGCTACCCGATGGTCGAGAAATGGGCCCATTTCGGCGCGGTAAGTAACAGGTGTTACCTGCTATCTACCCGCCGGTAGGTTACTGCTGAGTGACTTGGCTGGCAACAAATCAAGCGCATCAGAACGCCGCCGGACTTGACGTGGCAGGTTTTTGTCATCGATTGATAAAAGTGATTGTCAGGAAGTGATAATTTTCGCCGGATATGAGTCCGGGGTGCCCAGCGAACTGGACACCCCGGCGATGAGGTCACTGCGCGACGATGGTGCCCAGGGTGGGGTTGTTGGTCGGGTTCTGGCTCGGTCCGGTCGCGTCCTTGGTCAGGTTCACGGTGAAGGTCTTGAGCACCGTGTCGGAGCCGTCGGCCTTCTTCGGGTCGAGCTTGGTGGAGGCCGCCGAGACCGAGATCGAGCCGGAGCCCGCGTGCGCGATGGCCGGGATGAAGGCCGTGCCGGTCGCGGTGAAGGTCAGCGGCTGGCCCGCGGCCGGGGTCGCGGTGGACGGAATGGTCAGGCTGACGACCTCGCTGTAGGTCTGGCCGGCGGAGTCGGTGCCGGAGACGGTGACCGACGCGGTGCCCTGCAGCGTGGCGGCCTGGACGTCGCGCAGGCCGGTGCCGGCCAGGGCGGGCGCGGTGACCTTGACGCTGACCGGGAAGTTCGCGCTCTGCTGGCCGACCGTGACCGGGCTGGGCAGCGAGGTGACGGTTTCGGTGGTGATGGGGTCGAGCTTGCCGATGATCGGGAAGACGCCGCTCCAGTTCAGGAAGTTGTCGACCGGGACGTCGGCGGCCGCGATACCGGATCCGAGCAGGCCGGCCACGGTACCGGCGACGGCGAGAATCATGCCCCTGCGGGCTATTGTCGAGGATCGAGTTCCAAACATCGAGGATCTCCCAACTGTCGAATAGCAAAACAGCGTGCGCCATTAAAAGATTGGGTTTTGAGTAGTGTGGATTGCGACCCGCTGCCGGCAACTTACTCGTGAGTACGTTACGTCTGGGTGACGGGGTATGCAAGCAGCCGAGGCCGGTATGCGAGGAATTGCGGCTGATCAGAGCCGTTTTTGTCAATGATTGACAATTAAGTCGAACGCAATTGTCATCCGGCGCTATTCGGCTTTGCCGAGCCAGTTCAGCGCACTACGACCAGCGCGGAAACCCCGGTGCTGACCGTGGGTTCGATGACCGGCGCGAAGAACGGCGAGTGGTTGGAGGGGATGTCCGCGTCCACCCGATCGGACTCCACCGCGGCCAGGTACGCGCCCGGTTCGGTGCCGCCGAAGATCCAGTAACAGTACGGTGCGCCGATCGTGTCGCCGAAGATGCCGAAGTCCTCGCTGCCGGTGATCGCGCCCGGGTCGAGCACGCGGTCGGTGCCGAACCACTCCTGGAACGCGGCGTTGACCCGCGCGGTGGTCGCCGCGTCGTTGGTGAGCACCGGCGAACCGGGCAGCATGGTGATCTCCGGCTCGCGCTGCGCGCCCGAGGCCAGCGCTTCCGCCTTGATGATGCGCCGCACCGCGTCCAGCAGCTTGACCCGTACCGCCTCGGTATAGCTGCGCGTGCTGAGCTGCAGCACGGCCTCGTCCGGGATGATGTTGTCCTTGGCGCCCGCGTGGATCGAGCCGACCGTCACCACGCCCATGTCGGTCGCGGCGATCTCCCTGGACACCACGGTCTGCAACCGCAGCACAATGGCGGCAGCCAGCACGATCGGGTCCACAGTGGACTCGGGACGTGAGCCGTGCCCGCCCCGGCCGAAGATCCGCACCGACATCGCGTCGGTCGCCGCGAACGCCGGACCAGGATGCGCGCCGAGCATGCCCGCCGGAGCCGGCCCCAGGTGCTGCCCGAGCACGACCTCCGGGCGCGGGAAGCGCTCGAAGAACCCGTCGGCGATCATGGCCAGCGCCCCGGTGCCCATCTCCTCGGCGGGCTGGAACACCGCGACCACCGTGCCCGCCCACCCGGACCGCTCACCGGAGAGCAGCTCCAGCGCGCCCAGCAGACAGGTGACGTGCATGTCGTGCCCGCACGCGTGCATCAGGCCGACCGCGTTGCCCTCGGCGTCGAGGCCGGTCTCCTTGCTCGCGTAGGGCAGCCCGGTCTGCTCGGTGACCGGCAGCCCGTCGAAATCGGCCCGCAGCAGCACGGTCGGCCCGTCGCCATTGCGCACCACGCCCACCACGCCGTACCCGCCGACATCGGTGGTCACCTCGATGCCCAGCGCGGCCAGCCGCTTGGCGATCACGCCCGCCGTGCGCCGCTCCTGATCCGACAGCTCCGGGTGGGCGTGCAGGTCGCGGTAGATCTCGTGCAGGCCAGGCCTGATCTCCGCCAGCCGCCCGAGCACACCCTCGACACTCATGCCGCCCCCGTTCCCGCCGCCGTTCCTGCCTGCGCAGGTTACGGGCTGTGGTACTGGAACAGCTCGACCGGGTTGCCGGACGGGTCGTCGAGCAGGATCTGGTCGCCGCCGACCCCGTGCACGATGTCGTTGCGGAACGGCAGGCCCGCCGCGCGCAGCGTGTCGACGCTGGCTTGCAGGTCGGGCACGGTCAGCACGATCCGGTTCCAGCCGCCCGGCTCGGGCAGGCGCCCATCCGGCATGGCCTGACCGCCGCCGCCCGCCTCGTTGGGCGCGCTGATGGCCAGCCACAGCGGGCCGCGCGCGAGCATCGCGAAGAACGGCGAGGGATGCATGAACACGGTGAACCCGAGGTGGGTCGTGTAGAAATCGAGCGCGGCATCGACGTCGTGCACGATGTAACGCACTAGAACGTTGTCGGTCTTTTCGGTCATCGTGACCTCCTCGCGCTGATCCGAAAGGATAGACCGGGTGGGGAATTTCTGCTGTGAGTGGACTTGACCTTGTCCACGCACCAAGGTGGGTCTAAGCGGTGGGGTGGGCCGGGAGGCAGGCATGCTGCGGATCGGGGAACTGGCCGAGTTGGCGGGCATATCGACACGGGCGATCCGCCACTACCACCGACTGGGTCTGCTCCCGGAGCCGGAACGCGCGCCCGGCGGCTACCGCGCCTACCAGTTGCGCGACGCGGTCCTGTTGCTGCGCATCCGGCGGCTGGTCGAACTCGGCCTGAGCCTGGACCAGGCCGCCGAGATCCTGGTCGACGACCAGGGCCGCGACATCAGGGAGATCCTCAGCGAGCTGGACGCCGATCTCGCCGAGCAGCAGCGGCGCATCGGCGCGCGCCGCACCCGCATCGCCGAACTGCTGGCCAACGCGAGCGCGTCCAACTTCTCCGCGCAGCTCGTCGAGGTGCTCACCGACCTGGACCGGGTGACCGCGAGCCAGCCGGGCGTGACCCGCGAGCGGTTGATCACCGCGTTGTTCGAGGCGCTCTCCGGTGAGGTGAGCCCGGGCGAACTCAAGGGCTATCACGCGGTGTTCGCCGAGGCCGAGTTCACCGAGCGCACCCACCAGCTCTCCGTCCGGTTCGACGCGCTGCGCGGCCGATCACCCGATGATCCGGGCGTGAGCGAGCTGGCCGACGCGGTCGCCGAACTCGGTCAGGAAGTGGCGCGGCTCATCCCGGAACACGTGCGCAACGCGCCTGTCGGCGGCAGCAGGCAACGCGACTTCGTGCGCTCGGTTTCGGCCGGCCTCGATCCCGCGCAGGCGCGCTGTTTCGAGCTGATGCTGGCCCGGCTGCGGGAAAGCTGGGGCCCGGAAAGCCCGCCCTGGTAGCTACCAGGAGCAGATCATCGCGATGCGCGGGGCGACCATGATGCCCGCCTCTCGTTCGGCCGCCCACTGGTCGCGCAGGCCGGGGCCCCAGTCGGCCTCGGCGAACTCGGTGAAGCCGCGCGCCGCGTAGAACGGCGCGTTCCACGGTATGTCAGCGAAAGTGGTCAGCGTGAGCGAGCGATAGCCCTGGTCCTCGGCCCACACCCGGGACCGGCGCAGCAGCGTGCTGCCGATGCCGCGGCGGCCGTAGTCCGGGTGCACGGCCAGTTCGGCGAGGTGCGCGTGGCCGTCGAGTTTGTTCAGGACCGCGAAACCGACCGGATGCGGTGCGGTCGCGACGAGAACGTGGTCGGCGGCGAGCAGTTCGTTGACCGGGTTGTCCTCGGGCAGCGCGAGACCGTGCGCCGCGAACAACCGGCCGGCGGCCCGGTCGACCTCGACCAACCGCGGCAAATCGACAAGCGGATCCCAGGGACGGATCCTATTGTTGTGCTCGCTCACCAGCACATTGTCTCATTTCGCCCGGTCAGAAGCGTTGCTATTAGACGCTAATGGCGCAATGCGGGCATTGCCCGCTCGTTCGCGATTGTGACCGGCAGGACCTAGGAAGGGTTGCTGAGAAGCGAGGTGATGTCCCCGGCGGTCAACGTTGGTGACTACCTGGTTCAGGTGGTCAACGGGTAAGCCGTAAGGTCGGCTGTGGACACCGCGTCATCGTCGACAGGAGGCCCCGTGACCGGTCGAGCAGCCGACTTTCAGAGCGAGATCTACGCATTCGGACTCGCCGACCAGTATCCGGCGGTCTCCACCAACGCGATGAATCTGGAAGCCGCCGCCCGCGAAGCCATGGAACCCGGGCCGTTCGGCTACATCGCGGGCAGTGCGGGCTGCGGTGCCACCGACCGGGCCAACCTGACCGCGTTCGAGCGGTGGAAGATCGTGCCGAGGATGCTCACCGGCGCCACCGACCGCCAACTCGCCACCACCGTGCTCGGCACCGCGATGCCGGCGCCGGTCATGCTCGCGCCGGTCGGCGTGCAGTCGATCTTCCACCCGGACGGCGAACTCGCCACCGCCCGCGCGGCAGGCTCGCTCGGCGTGCCGATGATCATGTCGACCGCGGCGTCGTACACCATCGAGGAGGTCGCCGAGGCCAACGGCGACGGCCCGCGCTGGTATCAGCTCTACCGCCCCAACGACGACGCAGTCTGCGTGAGCATCCTGCGCCGCGCCCGCGCCGCCGGTTTCTCGGTCCTCGTCGTCACCCTGGACACCTGGACGCTGGCCTGGCGACCCACCGATCTCGACCGCGCCTACCTCCCGTTCATCCGCGGCATCGGCACCGCCGTCCCGTTCTCCGACCCGGCCTTCCTGGCCGGGCTGGACAAACCGCCCACGGAGGATCTGGGCCCGGCCGTCGGCAAGTGGATCCCGACCTTCACCGGCACCGATCACACCTGGGACGACCTCGCGTTCATCCGCGAACACTGGGACGGTCCGCTGGTGCTCAAGGGCATCCAGCACGTGCAGGACGCGCGCCTGGCCGCCGAGGCGGGGGTGGACGGCATCGTGGTGTCCAACCACGGCGGTCGCCAGGTCGACGGCGCGATCGCGTCGCTGGACGCGTTGCCCGGCATCGTGGCCGCGGTCGGCGACCGGCTGACCGTCCTGTTCGACTCCGGCATCCGCACCGGCGCCGACGCGTTCAAAGCGCTCGCGCTCGGCGCGGAAGCGGTCTGCATCGGCAGGCCCTACGCGTACGCGCTCGGTCTGGCCGGTGAGGACGGGGTCCGCCAGGTGATCCGAGGCATCATGGCCGACCTCGATCTCACGCTCGGTCTCGCCGGGCATCGCTCCGTACACGAACTGACCCCCGACGCCCTGCATCGCGACTGATCGCCCGGCTTCTTCGCCGAAAACGAAACCGTCGCGCCCGCCGATACGTCAGTATGGTGACCGCTGGTCAAGGGAGGGGCAATCACATGGCGAAACGGCGTTCGAGGAACAGCCTGTTACGGTCGAGCATCACGCTGATGATCATCGGCTTCGGCTCGGTAGCGCTCAGCTTCACCGACTATCAGTTCATCCTGCTCAGCTGGGCGAACCCGTTGCAGCCGTGGATCGGCCTGGTCATCGGGGTCATCGGCCTCGGGTTCATCGTGGTCCCGCTGATCATGTCCCGCACCGGTGGCGGTGGCTCGATCGCTCCCGGCCAGCCCGTCCAACAGGGCTTCGGCTACGCGGCGCCGCAACAACAGTTCCCGCCGCAACAGCCCGGTTTCAACCAGCCCGGCATGAACCAGCAGCCTGGGTTCAATCCGCAGCAGGCCCAGGCCGGCTTCGCCCCGCAGCAGGGTTTCAACCCGCAGCCGCAGGGCTTGAACGGCCCTCCGCAGGGCTTCAACCCGCAGCAACAGAACTTCGGTCCGCCGCAGCACAGCGGCCCCCAGCCGATCCCCGGCGCCCAGCCGAACCCCGGCCCGGCCCGGAACTTCGGCCAGCAGCCCAACTACGGCCCACCCCAGAGCTTCGGCCCGCAGTCGTAGCTCACTTCGCATCGGCGTAGCAGTCGACCACCTTGGCGTGCAACGGAAACCGTACCCCGGTGCCCGGAAAGACCAGCCTGGTCGCCTGCTGCGCCGCGACGCCGATCTCGGCGACCACGGTCTCCGCGTCCGCGCTCGGGCAGTGCACCAGCACCTCGTCGTGCTGGAAGAAGACCAGCTCGGCCAGTGGCGCCCGCTGGGCGAGCTGCCCGCGCAGGCTGGCCAGTAGCGCGGCGGTCCAGTCGGCGGCGCTGGCCTGCACCACGAAGTTGCGGGTGAACCGGCCCCAGTTCCGCGCGGCCTGCCGCGACCGCCCCTCGTCCGCGCCGTCCACCAGATCCCGGACCAACTCCGAGGCCAGCGGCGACGTCCGGCCCAGCCGCGACCGCACCATCCGCCCCTCCTCGCCGGCCCGCGCCGCGTCCTCGACGTAGCCGACCGCGTCGGGGAAGCGCCGCCGCAAGGTGGCCAGCAGCGGCCCGGCCTCGCCGCTCGTGCCGCCGTACATCGCCGACAACATCGCGATCTTGGCGCGGCCACGTTCGCCCTCGAACGAGTCCTTGGCCAGGTTCGCGTACAGGTCCACGTCGGCGGCGACCTCGGCCAGCCTGCGATCGTCGGACAGCGCGGCCAGCACCCTCGGCTCCAGCTGCGAGGCATCGGCCACCACCAGCGACCACCCCGGCTCGGCCAGCACCGCGGCCCGCAGCAGCTTCGGCAACTGCAACGCGGCCCCGCCGCGCGTCGCCCAGCGACCGGAAATCACCCCGCCGACAACGTATTCCGGCCTGAATCGTCCATTGTGGACCCATGATTCCAGCCACGACCAGCCATGCGCCGCATAGAGCCGGGAGAGTTCCTTGTACTCCAGCAACGGCGCGACGGCCGGATGGTCGACCTGCTTGAGCACCCACGCCCGGCTGGACGGCACGTCGATGCCGACCCGCTTGAACGCGCGCACCACGCTGGCCGGCGCGTCCGGGTTCACCTCACGCCCGCCAAAAGCCGCGGTGACCGCTTCGGCCAGTTCGAGCAGCTTGCGTGGCTGCGCGCCCGGCATCGGCCGCGGCCCGAGCGCCTCGGTGAGCAGCCGCTGGTGAATGTCGACCCGCCAGGGGAGTCCGTGATGGGTCATCTCGGCGGCGGCCAGCGCGCTGGCCGACTCGGCGGCCAGCAACAACCGCAACCGCTCGGCGATCCCGGCCCCGGCCACCCGCTCCCGCTGATCGGCGTACACCGCGACGATCGCGTCCAGCGGATCGGCCCCACCTGGCAGTATGTCCGGTTCCGGCTCGAACAGCACCGGCTGATCCACCTGCTTGGGCGGCGGCGGGTCCTCCGGCACCGGCAGCCCGGCCACCCGAGCCCACGCCGATGGCAACCCGCGCGGCTCCCCGTGCCGGCCCGCGTAGTTCAGCAGCAGAGCTTCGGCGAGCCCCACGTCGTAGCAGCGTTCGACCCGGACCCCGGCCTCCAGTAGCACCGGGTACAACTCGGCCGTCGAGGGCCACACCCACCGAGGATGGTGCTCCTGCTCGACCTTCGCGATGCTCTTGGCCAGGTCAGCGGTGGTCTCCGCCGGTCCGACCGGCTCGCCCCGCTCGTCGAGCAGGCGCAGCCGGCCGGCACCGCCGGATTCGGGAGCGACTGCCGCGAGCACGTCCCCGATTGTGCGCCCGACCACCGACAACGCGCGGTCACGGTTGACGTACCGGTGGTATGTGGCCTTAAGTAACCAGTACGCGACCGCGCCAACTTGATCACTGGAGATCACGTGCTGGAGCAAATTTCCCGCCTCCCGGACTACGTCGGTCGGCTGTTCGACCTGCCGGTTCGGGTCGATTCGCTGCGCAAGGCAGGTCTGCTCGACCCGCTGCGGCCGGACGAGGCGCTGCGGTCGCTGGTCGCGGTCCGCCAGTTCGGCCCGCTCGCGGGCGCCGCGCACATCGCCGCCCAGCGCGACGGCCACGCCCTCGCCCTCGTCGACGAGCTGGGCCCGCTCACCTTCGACCAGCTCGACCGCCGCTCCAACGCGCTCTGCCGGGCCTGGGCAGCGCGTGGCGTGCGCAGCGATTCGGTCATCGCGGTGCTGGCCAGGGATCATCGCGGCCTGGTCGACTGCATGCTGGCCGCCGCCAAGATCGGCGCGCGCCTGCTGCTGATGAACACCGGCTTCAGCAAACCGCAGCTCACCGACGTGGTCGCGCGGGAAAGCGTGGCCGCGCTGGCCTTCGACCAAGAATTCAGCGGCCTCCTCGGCGACGTGCCACCCGACGTCCCGCGCTACCTGTCCTGGCTCGACGACCCGGACACCGTCGACCCGGAGATCCCCAAACTCGACGAGCTGATCGCCAGCACCACCGACGACCCAGGCCCCGTCCCGCCCAAGCCCGGCGGGCTGGTGCTGCTGACCAGCGGCACGACCGGCACACCCAAGGGCGCGCCCCGGCACGTCACCGGCGTGCTCGGCGCGACGCACTTCGTCGAGCGCATCCCGCTGCGGGTCGGCGGCGCCACCTTCATCGCATCGCCGATGTTCCACGCCACCGGCCTCTCACAGCTGATCCTCTCGCTGGCGCTGGGCACCACGATCGTGGTGCGGCGCCGGTTCGACGCGGAGGCGACGCTGCGCGAGATCGCCGAGAACCACTGCACCGGCGCCGTCCTGGTGCCGACCCAACTGGCCCGCATCCTCGACCTCGGCGAGGACGTCCTGGCGCGGCACGACACCAGCAGCCTGCGCACGATCATCACGGCGGGCTCGCTGCTCCCGCCCGACGTCAGCAACCGCGCCCTGCACGCGTTCGGCCCGGTGCTCTACAACCTTTACGGCTCAACGGAAGTCGCCGTCGCCAGCATCGCGACGCCCGAAGAACTGCTCGCCGCCCCCGGCACCGTCGGCCGCCCGCCGCGCGGCTGCGTCGTTCGCCTCTACGACAAGCAGGGCAACCGGGTCACCGGCGCCGACGCCAAGGGCCGCATCTTCGTCGGCAGCGAACTGGCCTTCGGCGGCTACACCGGTGGCGGCCACAAGGAAATCATCGACGGCCTGCTCTCCAGCGGCGACGTCGGCCACTTCGACGCGGCCGGTCTGTTGTTCGTGGACGGACGCGACGACGACATGATCGTCTCGGGCGGGGAGAACGTGTACCCGGCTGAGATCGAGAACTGTCTGCTGGAGCGCACCGACATCGCCGACGTGGTGGTGATCGGCGTCGAAGATGCCGACTTCGGCCAGCGGCTGCGTGCGTTCGTGGTCGTCGCCGAAGGCGTGACGCTGGCCGAGGACGAGATCAAGGCGCACGTGCGGGCGAACCTGGCCCGCTACAAGGTGCCGCGCGACGTCATCTTCCTCGACGAGCTGCCGCGCAACCCCACCGGCAAGGTCCTGCGCCGCAAGCTCGCGGACTACGAGCCCTAGTTCTTGCCGCCGCCCTTGCGCACGACCGCGATCGGTCCGCGCACGGTGCGCAGCAACGCCTGGCTGACCGAACCAGACAGCAGCCCGGCGGCGACGCCGTGTCCCCGTGAACCAACCACCAACAACTGTGACGTTCCGGCAACTTTTGCCAACGTGGGCACCGGATCGCCGACCGGGAAGTCGACCTCGATGCGCACGTGCGGGTAGCGGGTGGCGAACTCGGCCAGTGAGTCGGCGGTGTTCCAGCGCCGCCGCGCCTGCTCCTCGGCGTCCCGGTTCACCGAGCCGGGAATGGCATGCACCGCGTGCACGCCCACCTGGTGCCGGTCGGCCAGATCGAACGCGAAAGCCATGGCAGGCACCGAGATCGGCGTCCCGTCCACGCCCACCGCGATCGGCGCGCCCGGCCGGATCGGCTGCGGATGCGCCCGCACGGCAACGACCGGGCACCGGCTGCGTACCGCTAGAGTTCCGCACACCGTGCCGAAAACCAGTTCGGAGAACAGCCCGGACCCTTCGCTACCGAGCACCACCATGGCCGCGGATTCGGCCTGCTGACACAGAACCCCGACCGGGCTGCCCGGTTCGATGTGCGTGCTGATGTCCACGCCGGGTGCGATCTGGCCGACCAGCGCGACCGTTTCCTCGATCAGCGCGCGGGAATCGGTGCCGTGCGAACTCAACTCCATCGCGGGCACGATGCCCGGGTCGATCACGGCCGTTGCGTAGCGGTCGGTCTCGCAGTGCACCAGCACCAGCCGCAGCCCAGCCGCCTCGGCCTCGCGGGCAGCCCACTCCACGGCGAGCGCGCTCTGCGCACCCTCGTCGATGCCGACGACAATCCGATCACGGCGCCGTTGCTCATTCACCGGTAACTCCTCGCTGGCGCTTGATGTCGACGGCCCCGAACGCGTTGTCAGCGAAGCGGTGCCAGTGTTGCGGGAAGATATCTTCTACTGTGCATCCGTCAAGGGGAACTCGCCACTAGGTAGCCGTGACAGATGACCGTTTTGCCCAATTTTCGCTCAATCGTGAGCACAACCACCACCCAGGAACGAGGTTGACCGGTGTCGACAGTCGAAGATGACGCCTCCAGCGGCGCGATCCCCGGCAGCGCACCCGAGGGCTCGCCCCGTCGCCTGGCCGCGAAAATCGTGACCGAAGTGTTCAGTCCGGCCATCATCGTGGTCCTGCTGTCGCTGGCCGTGGCCTGGCACGCCACCGGCTACCGGGTCGGCCCCACCTTCGGCTGGGGCCTGATCGTGGCGGTGTGTTCAAGCGTCGCGCCGATGGCGTTCATCATCGGCGGCGCCCGCAAGGGCCGCTGGGACGGGCATCACGTCCGCAACCGCGAAGGCAGGCTCATCCCGCTGACCCTGTGCGGCGTGTTCACTGCCGCCGGCTTGGCCATCCTGATCATCGGCCACGCACCACGCGACCTGATCGCCCTCGACGTGGCCATGCTGGGCACCTTGATCGTGTGCCTAGCGGTTACTCAGGCCTGGAAGATCTCGATCCACACCGCCGTCCTCGGCGGAGCGGTCGCCACCGTCGTGCTGCTCTACGGCGCCTGGCTGAGCGTCGTCGCGCTCGCCGTCGTCCTGGTCGGGTGGTCCCGGGTCCAGTTGAGCGACCACACCGTCGCCCAGGCGATCGCGGGTGGACTCGTCGGCCCGATCGTCGGCGGCGCGATTTTTCTGCTTGTCCGTTGAATTCCGGCACATTTGGTTGCTGCGAGTAACGGAACCGCTCAGAAACCGATTTCCCTGATACGACTGGCGGAGTGGCCGCCGGTTTTTGTCGCAGGGAGGGAGCGGGCAGATGGGTGCCGCGCGCAGAACCACCCTGGTACTCGGGGCGACCGGCCGGCTCGGTGGCGAGATCGCACGGCGAATGGTCGGACTGAGTTCGACATTATTGCTGCACGGCGCCGACCCCGCGGAAACCGCGCTCCTCGGCGGCGAACTCGCCGGCCAGGACGAGAAATGCCGGGTGATTTCGCTACCCGCGGATTTCACCCAGCTGAAAGCGGCCCGCGAACTGACCAAGCGCGCCGTCGGCGCGACCGGCGAGATCGACGTCGTCGTCAACGCCGTCGACCTGCGCCCGCCGCCCACCCGCACCGTCACCGAGGACGGCAACGAAATCACCTGGCAGGTGAACTACCTCGGGCCCGCGCTGGTCATGCTCGGCGTCCTACCGCTACTGCGCACCAGCCGAGTCGGCCGCATGGTCCAGCTCGTCGGTGACTCGCATCCGCTCGGCGTGCCCAAAGCGAACATGGCACCCGCGGAGCGGCGGTACTACCCGTCCTGGTCCTACACGGAATGCAAACTCGCGCTGATGATGTTCAGCCAGTCCGTCGCCGGGCGACTCGGCGGCTCGCTCGCGCGCAGCCTCGCCATGCAACCGGCCGGCGTCGAGACGACCGGGGGACAGCTGCCGCTGTCGCGGGCGCTGATGGTGGACGCGGTGCTGTACGCGTGCACGAGCCAGAACATCCCCAACGGCGCCTATTTGCGCGGCCGCCGAATCCAGGCGCTGCCGAGAGCCGCGGCCGGAGTCGCGACACAGCAACGAATGTGGCGCACAACCTGCCGGATCCTCGGCGTGGACGTCCGCACGGGCGAGCCCCTCGGCGACCCCTACCCAATGCCCACCCCGGCCTACCGCCACGAATATTCCGCCGGAATCCCGGTAACCTAACCCCAACCCCCCAAACCCGAAATTTCCTCGCCCAACCTCCCACCCCCACCCATCCCGGGGGGACGACCCTCTGCCAACGTACCGCTGTCAAGTTCGGCGCGGGGGGATTCGGGCGCGGCTGTGGATGGTTCGGGCGGGTGTGGACAAAACCCATGTCCGATTTGACACGCGGAGCCGCTAACCTGACCGCCATTCGTGGCGAAGGGGTGGCTGTGCGGATCACGCCGATGACCGAGGAACATGGACCCCAGGTCCTCGCTATCTACCAAGTAGGTTTGGACACCGGCAACGCCAGCTTCGAGCTGCGCGCGCCGGACTGGGCGCGGTGGGACGCGGGGCATCTCGCTGAGCACCGCTTCGTCGCCGTCGACGCCGACCGGGTGCTCGGCTGGGTCGCGGTGTCGCCGGTGTCGGCTCGCGCGGTCTACGCGGGCGTCGTCGAGCTGAGCGTCTACGTCGATCCGGCCGCGCGCGGCCGCGGTGTCGGCTCGGCGTTGCTGACGGCGCTGATCGAGTCGGCCGACGCCGCCGGAATTTGGACCATCCAGACTGGAATATTCCCGGAGAACACCGCGAGCCTGGCGTTGCACGCGCGCGCCGGGTTCCGCGTTGTCGGGACGCGGGAACGGATCGGCAAACATCACGGCCGCTGGCGCGACGTCACCTTCCTGGAACGGCGCAGCCCGAAAGTCGACTGAAACGCGGACCACCGCCGGCCGGGAAGGGGGGATCGGCCGACGGTGGCGTCGCTGGCCGGTACGGCAGTCGCCTCTCGGCGAAGGGCACGAACACGGCTCCGGCCGAACCGGTATTCCGTGACGGCATGAAGGTGAGGCCCGGGGGACTTGCACCGTACCGACCGCCTCGTACAACGGCACCCCACCCAAGAACATTCCCGCGCGGTCGGCGTGATCCGCGGCACCATCTAGGGTGATGGCTGTGTTGAGCAACCGGGCCGCCAACCGCGCCACGCTCGATCGGCAGCTGTTGCTGCGCCGCGCCGATCTCGGCGTGCTCGACGCGGTGGAGCACCTGGTCGGCCTCCAGGCGCAGGCGCCGTTCCCGCCCTACACCGGCCTGTGGACCCGGCTCACCGGCTTCCGCCCGCCGGACCTCGCCGACCGGCTACTCGACCGGAGCGTGGTGCGGATCGCGCTGATGCGCGGCACCGTCCATCTGGTCAGCTCCGCCGACTGCCTCGCACTCCGCCCGCTGCACCAGGACATGCTGGAACGCGTCGTGCGCACCGCCCACCGCAAGCCCCTCGACGGCCTGGACTTCGCCGACCTCGCCGAGTTCGGTCGTGCACTGGTCGAGGAGAAACCGCGCAGCACCGCCGAGCTGGGCACGCTGCTGCTGCAGCGCTGGCCGGACCGGGATCGCCTGGCCATGCTCAACGTGATCCGTTCCGCGCTGCCGCTCGTGCAACTGCCGCCGCGCGCGGTCTGGGGCCGCAGCGGCCAAACCACGGTCACCACCGCGCAACGCTGGCTCGACCGTCCCTTGTGCACAGACTCGACCCTGGATGATCTCGTCCGCCGTTACCTGGCCGCGTTCGGTCCGGCTTCGGTCGCGGACGCGCAGAAGTGGTCCGGGTTGACCAGGCTCGGCGAGGTCTTCGACCGGATCAGGCCCGAGCTGATCACCTTCCAGGCCGAGAACGGCACCGAACTGTTCGACCTGCCCGACGCGCCCCGCCCCGGACCCGATCCCGACGCGCCGGTGCGGTTCCTCCCCGAGTTCGACAACATCCTGCTCGCCTACGCTGACCCGTCCCGGATCATGCCGCCCGGCCACAAGGCGCAACTGTTCACGGTCAACGGGATCATCCGCGCCGCCCTGCTCGTCGACGGCCAAACCGCAGGCAAGTGGCAGATCAACAAGTCAACCCTCACCGTAGAGCCGTTCCGCAGGCTGTCTGCCAAAGACAAATCAGCGATCGAAGAGGAAGGACTGAAGCTCCTCTCCTTCACAGAACCAGAAGTGGCCGCGCCAGCGGTGCGGATTCCAGACCCGTTCTGATACCCGTCGGGTATCACGCGTCATGGCTGGCTGAGCCAGAACGCGTTCCGCACCCGGAACAGCCAATCCTGCACCCGGCCCCGGTCAGGTTCCACCGGCAGCGCACTCCGCGTCCGGTCGAACCGAGCCTGGGCGTCGGCCAGCAGTCGGCGCGCCGAATCAGGATCGGCAATGGCGCGTTCGCCGAATTCCAGGTAACTGGCTGGATCGGTCAGTCGCACGGTGAGCGCACCTGTCGCATACAAGGCAAAACCCTGATCGACGAGCCGCTTGAGATGCCGCGCGTGCTTGGCGGTGCGCAGTTTCCGTAATTGCTGGCTGGCATAACCGAGATAAGCGTCTCGAACGCGTGCGGCGGAAAGAAAAGCCGACCGGATCTCCACGAGCTCATTGCCGAGCGGCGTGCGCTGCTCGTAAAGTTCCTCCGGTAGCCACAACAACTCGGTGAGGGTCGGGTTGGCGGTCAGCAACAGCCGGGCCGCCTTGCCCGCCTCGTGCATGGTCACGTCCGGATGCACGCTGACTCGGCTCAGCGCGGGAGTGTCCAGGCCGAGCAGCGACATCGTCGGCACCGCGAACACACCCATGCTGTCCACATCGGACTCCGGGCCGGCCAGCCCGTGTGCGGTGGAACCGACGACGCCAGCAAGCAGAACTGTACCCGGTTCGTTGTCGTTGGATGATTCCATCGTCGGTCCACCTCCGTCCTCGCGAGTGACGGAGGAAGATTAGCCGATCAATATCGACGAGCGCGCGGAATTTACGCCCGGTATGGTGTCAGCGGATTCGCCAATGTGCCGACGATCTGCAGCGCGACCGCGGGATCCGCCAGATCGACCATTTGCTGGTTGTCCCGGAGTTGCAACCGATTCAGGCAGGACAACGCGAATTCGTGGGCGAACAGATCGTCCTCGGCGAACCGCTGCGCCAGCTCGGGTCGAGATTTCTGGTAGCCCAGTACGCAGTCGGCGACGACCGCCCAGAACTCGTCCTCGGTCAGCGAGCCACTCGTGTCCAGCTGACTGGCGAGGAAGCGGAAGAAGCAGTCGAACACATCGGTGAAGATCGACAGGATCTTGATCTCGGCGGGTACCTTGGCCCGGATTCGCTCGACCGAGGGTGGCAGCGGCAGGTCGTCGGACATCACCGCGACCTCCTCGCCGATGTCCTTGAGGATCACCCGCTGCGGCACTCCGGCCTCGTCCAGTACCAGGATGATGTTCTCGCCGTGTGGCATGAAGATCAGGTCATAGCGGTAGTAGCAGTGCAAGAGCGGCACCAGGTAGGCGTCCAGATAGCGCCGCACCCACTCGGCGGCCGCCAGCCCTGAACCCGCGATCAAGGCCCCGACCAGCGGGTTTCCCGCGTCATCGACATGTAACAACGACGCCATCGTGGCCAGCCGCTCGCCGGGCGCCAGCAGCGGAACCGGGCTCTCCCGCCACAGCGCGGCCAGCATCTTCAGATAGGGCGACCCCTTCGCACAGGCGGCACCGAATTGCTCATGGTGATAACCGATCGCGGCGCGCTCCCGCAACACCGCAACCCCGGTACCGGCCAGCACCGGATCGTCCGCGACCAGATCGGCGACCCAGTCGTTGATGGCAGGCGTGTCCCGCATGTACTCGGCGGAGAGCCCACGCAGAAACCCCATGTTCAGCACCGACAGCGCGGTCTTCACGTAGTGCCGATGCGGCGCGCTGGTGTTGAAGAAGGTCCGGATCGACTGCTGCGCCTGATAGTCGTCGTCCCCGGAGCCCAGGAACACCAGGTTCCCCTTCGCCAGTTCGCCAGCGAAAGTTACGGCCAGCCGATTGGCCCACTGCCAAGGATGCACCGGAATCAGGAGAAATTCGTCCAGCTCAAGCCCCCGCTCGGCCAGCACCCGCTCAAAACGGCGCAGCACCTCAGCACCCAACTCGCCCTGGACCAACGCGGCGTAGTCCAGGTCACGGCAGCTGGTGAAGGTGGCCCGATCCCGGCGCGCCGCCACCCACACCAGCCGCACCGGCTGGCCCGCCTCCGGCGCGAATGCCCGGTATTCGTCGGCGTCGAAGCCGATCCGGCCGTTGTTCGCGACGAAGCACGGATGCCCCTCGGTCATGCCACGCTCGATCGCCTGGAAGTCGGCCCGGGCGAGGTCGGCCGCGCTCGTCTCGGGGCGGGAGAGCTTGAACGCGGTGCTGGCCAGCGTGCTGGTGATCTCCTCAAGGTAGGTCGGCAGTACGCGTTCGCTCAGCCCGAGTTGTCCGCGTAACTCGATGATCAAATCGACCGCGTCCAGCGGCAGTTCCCGCCCCGCCCGATAGCGAGCGATGCTGTCGGCGTCGATCCGCCAATGGTCCAGCTTGCCGATCGTCGCGGCGAACCGATACTCGACGGAGTCATCGTCGCAGGTCAGGACGTACAGGCCCGCGCCGAGGGAGGCTGGGCGAAGCAGGCGTTCGTGGCTGAACTCGGCCAGCGCCTTGCGCACCAGGAGCCGATTGGCGGTGGCCCAGTTCGCCGGAGTGAGATGGCCGATCGCGTCCGCCGGATTGGTCATGATTCCTTCGCTTCGTACTGTGCGCGGGTGCAGATGCTGAGGAAGGCGTCCTTGTCGGGCAGGGAGATGGTGCCGATGCCGCGGAAGCCGACCAAGGCGTTCAACGCGTGCACTGCGGTGTTCCGGACATCGGGCTCGACCACCACCCGCTGGACGGCGGGATCGGCGAACAGCAGTTCCATCACCGTGGTGATCACCGCATGGCTGAACCCGTGCACCGGCGTATCGCTCGGCGCCGTCAAAAAGTGCATGCCGACGTCCCCGGACCGGTACGCATACAAGTCGCCCAGCTCGCCGAACGGGTCATAACGTTCAACCAGAAACGCCGGAACCCCCTGGTACAGACCGAGAAACGCATCATGCACCGGACTCGCCCCGATCTTCCGATATTCGGCCAGCACCTGCTCCCGGGAGAACCCCTGCATCATCCAGTACACCGACTTTTCAGCGGTCACCCAGGAATGCAGCAGCTCAAGATCCCCCTCCGGATCCATCTGCCGCAGCGCGAACTCGCCCAGCTCATCATCGACCCGGCGGAACACCACCTCCCCGGTCATCACCGAATGCCCACCTCCTCGTTTTCGAGCGCGCCGACCGGCACCCCGAACTCCTGGAACGCGATGGACTTCTCGATCGGGTAGTACTCCCGCCCGAGCAGATCAGCGATGATGCACGAGTTGCGATAGGCAGCCATGCCGAAATCGGGCGCGACGAACCCGTGCGTGTGCAGCTCGGCGTTCTGCACGTAGATCGCGCCGTCCGCGGTGTCGCGGTCGATGCGATAGTCGCGCCGAACCGCGAACCGCCCCGACTCGTCGAACGCGATCCGACCAGTGATCGGGGCGAGGAAATCCGGGATCTGCTGGCGGTATCCGGTGGCCAGGACCAGGGCGTTCGTGCGGAGCCGGAAGTCCGCGCCCTGCTCCTGTTGTCGCAGGTCCAGCGTGTACGCGTCGATCGCGGGGTCGTAGTCGGCGCCGGTCAGGGCCGTGTTGGTGAGCAGCCTGGTCCGGCAGGGTCCCGAGACGTTTTTCTGATAGAGCAGGTCGAAGATGTCGTTGATCAGCTCGGTGTTGATGCCCTTATACAGATTTTTCTGGGATGCGTTCAGCCGGTCCCTGGTCGGCGCGGGCAGCGCGTGGAAGTAGTCGGTGTACTCCGGAGAGGTCATCTCCAGGGTGAGCTTGGTGTACTCCAGCGGGAAGAACCGGGGGGAGCGGGTGATCCAGGTCAGCTCGTAGCCGAACGCGTCGATGTCCTGCAGGAGGTCGTAGTAGATCTCGGCCGCGCTCTGTCCGCTGCCGAGCAGGGTGATGCTCGGCTTGCGCTGCAACGCCGCCTTGTGCCCCAGATAGCCCGAGCTGTGGGTGATCTCCCCGGCCAAGCCGCGACAAGCCTCCGGCACGAACGGCGGAGTGCCCGTGCCCAGCACCAGTCGCCGCGCCCGGTAGATGGTCACCTCCCCGCTCCCGACGCTCCGCGCCCGCACCAGGTATTCGCCGTCCGCGTGCTCGACCGCGACCACCTCCTGCCCGAACCGGATCGAGTCCAGCTTGGCCGCCGCCCACCGGCAGTACTCGACGTACTCGGTGCGCAGCGGGAAGAAGCTCTCCCTGATGTAGAACGAGTACAGGCGCCCGGATTCCTTGAGATAGTTGAGGAAAGACAGCGGCGAGGTCGGATCGGCCAGGCTGACCAGGTCGGCGATGAACGGTGTCTGCAACGTCGCCGACGCGAGCAGCATCCCGGGATGCCAGTCGATGGCCGGCTTGCGTTCCAGGAAGATCCCGTTGAGGCCCGTGATCGGCGCGGTCAAGCAGGCGAGGCCGAGATTGAACGGCCCGGCCCCGATCCCGATGAAGTCGAGCGGATCAGGCATCGGTGCTGGTTGCGGTGGCAAGAGGTGCTCCAAGGTGGTCGCGGGCGTGCCCGGCGAGCAGATCGAGGACTTCGGCGATGTCTCGCATGGTCGTGTGCGGGTTGAGCAGGGTGAACTTCAGGTAGGACCGGCCGTCGACCACCGTTCCCGCCACCACGCCCTCCCCGGACGCGGCCAGCGCGCTGCGCGCGTGCCGGTTGGCCAGGTCGAGATCCTCCGGCCGCGCTTCCGGCTCCAGATAACGGAAAACCAGCGTGCTCAGCTGCGGCCGCACCAGCACCTCGAACCGAGGGTCCGCGTCGAGCAGCCCCCACGCCTCGATCGCGAGATCCACCACCTCGTCGAAAAGCTGACCGATGGCATCCGCGCCCATGATCCGCAGCGTCAGCCAGAGCTTCAGCGCGTCGAACCGGCGCGTGGTCTGGATGCTCTTGTCGACCTGGTTGGGGATGCGCTCGTCGCGGCTGTGCGCCGGGTTGAGGTAGTCGGCGTGGTAGGTGACGTGCCGCAGCGCGGCAGCGTCCCGGACCAGGATCGCGCTCGAACTGACCGGCTGGAAGAACGACTTGTGATAGTCCAGCGTCACCGAGTCGGCCCGCTCGATCCCGGCCAGCAGCCCTCTCCGCCGCGACACCAGCAGCCCGCACCCATAGGCAGCGTCCACATGCAGCCAGGCCCTCGCCCGGGCACAGACGACGGCGATCTCGGCCAGCGGATCGATGCTGCCGAAGTCGGTCGTGCCCGCGGTCGCGACCACCGCCATCACGACCAGCCCCTCGTAACGGCACCGATCGATCTCGTCCCGCAACGCGCCCGGCCGCATCCGCTTCTGGTCGTCCACCGCGACCTCGACCACGGCCTCTGGCGCGAGCCCGAGCAACCCAGCCGCCTTGGCCACGCTGAAATGCCCACAGGGCGAGGTCAGGATCCGCAGCTTGGCGAGGAATTCCGGCCTGCTCATGCCGCTCGGTTTGCATCGTTGGCAGGTCTCCTCCCTGGCCAACAGCATGGCTTGCAGGTTCGACTGGGTGCCCCCACTGGTGAACACGCCGTCGGCTGATGGCCCCAGGCCGATCCGCGCCGCCGTCCAGTCGATCAGCCGCCGCTCGATCAACGTGCCGCCCGCGCTCTGATCCCAGGTGTCCAAAGAGGAATTGACCGCTGACAGCACGGCCTCACCGAGCAACGCGGGGATGACGACCGGGCAGTTCAGATGGGCGAGATAGCGCGGATGATCGAAATACACCGCATCCCGGAGATACACGGAGTGCAGTTCGTCCAGCGCGGCGCGTGGATCACCCAACGGCGCGTCCAGGTCGATCGCGTCGACGATCGGTCCGAGCCGGGCCGGCGTCACGCCGGTGAAAGGCTGTTGGTTGGTGCCGAACCGCTCGGCCACCAGATCGATCGCCTCGCAGGTCCAATGCCGGTAGCGCTGCGCGTTCTGGCGGTTGAGCAGGTGCGATTCAAAGGCCATGGGTCTTCCGTTCTCTGCTCAGCCCTGATCGGAGGAGTTGCTGACGTACTCGGCGAGCAGGTCGTCCTCGCCCGCGCCGCGCCGCCAATACCCGGTGAACACGACGGCGCCCCGGTCGAACCCACGCTCGTTCACGAGATGCCGGCGCAGCGACCGGACCTCGGAGGCTTCCCCCGCGATCCACGCATAAGGCGAGCCACTCGGCAGTTCGGCCGCACGCACGGCAGCTTCTGCCGCATGTGCACCTGCACCGGTGGCACCGTCGCCCGCCGGCTTGTTGTCGCGGATCAGCCAGGTGATCTCGGCCTGCGCCGCCATCGGTAGCCCACGGATGTCCTGCGCGCAGGCCACCTCGATCCACACCCGGACCCGCATCGTCGCAGGTAGCCACGACAGAATCGACTCGACCGCCGGCAACCCGGTCTCGTCGGCGGTCAAGAGGACCCAGTCGGTGTGCGGTGGCGGCCGGAAATCCACCCCGCCGTTGTCCGCGACGACCGGTCCGAGCAGCACCACCGGGCTTCCCTCGGTCGCCTCGGCCGCCCATCGGCTCGCCGGGCCGCCGCCTGGTTCGTGCAACGCGAAGTCGATGTCCAGCTCGTTGGTGTCCTTGCGGTGTTCCCGGACGGTGTAGGTGCGCATCACCGCACGGACTCGCGGATCCATCGCCCGCCACTGACCGAACCAGTCGCCGTCGCGATCGGGAGGCAGCACCGGGGCCTCCTGATGCGGATGCGGGAAGAAGAGCTTCACTCGCTGATCCCGCCCGCCGCAGCTGGCCCGGGCCAGGTCGGTGCCACCAAGGGTGATCCGCATGAACGACGGGGCGAGCCGGGCGGTGCGCAGTACGTGCAGATCCAGGAACCGGAAGGGGATTGCGGTTGTCGCAGCGGTCATGGGCGAACTCCTCCGCGAATCGTCATGAGGGCATGCCGGATAAACCAACCGGTTGCGGTTGGTTCGTGGTGAACAGCTAGGTCAGCTGACCTTCTTGGCGCGCTGGATGGCAGCAGCCAGCGCTTCGATGTGCGGTGCGCAGCCCGCGTAGGAGAATCTCGGCTCGCTCAGCCATGGCTCGATCTGACCGGCTTTGACCTCGGGCAGGGTCGCCCAACTCGGCTTGCTGGTCAGGTACTTCGGTTGCAGCGCGGCCGATCGGGAATCCAGGTAGATCAGGTCAGCCGGGTACTTGTTCGCGTTCTCCCAGCTGAGCCCTTCGAAGAAGCCACCGACGACCTTGTTGGGCTGCACGAACTCCACTCCGAGGCTCTGGTAATAGCTCAGGTCCGGATACACGCTCGGCGTCGACACGTAGAACTGGTCGGCCGCCGCGGAACCGGCGAGCACCTTGATGCCAGGGTTCGCCTTGGTCGCGGCGCGCAGCGCGTCGCTGGCATTGTCGAACCTGACTTTGGCGTCGATCACCGGTTTCGCGTTCTGGTCCGCGCCGAGCGCGCCGGCCAATTGGCTGTAGCGCTGGATGGTCGATGGCAGCGACACGCTCGCCGACGTGAACGCGATGCTCGGCGCCAGCTGCAGGATCTGTTGCTGGCTGCCTGCCGGCACGAACCAGAGCACGTTGGGCTGCATCATGTTGGTGACCAGCAGATCCGGCTGTAAGGTCGCGTACTTCTCGACGTTGAACTCGCCATAGGTGTTGCCGACGATGGTCAGCTTGCCGATGTCGAGGTTGCCGGCGAGCGGATCGGCCTTGCCATCGCCGAGTTTGGTCGGCCCGAACACGCCGACCAGCGAACTGTCCACACCGAAGTCGAACAGGGCCGCGGCCGAACCGACGTAGGCCACGACCCGGTTCGGCCGCCCCTTCATGGTCACCTTGGTGCCGCGATCATCCGTGAACGACCACGATCCGCTGCCCGAACCGCTTGCCGTGACAGGACTTTCCCCGCCGGCACCGCAGGCCGCGGCAAGCACGCCGAGGCCGACGGTGCCCGCCCCGGCCAGGAAACCACGGCGGGATGCCGTGTTGCGGGCGAACGGGAAGACGTGGTCCTCGGGCATCGCGAGCAGCCTTTCGTGCATCGATCAACTTCGGCGAGATTAGGTTAAGCTAACCTAACTTCCGTGTCCATCGATGTCGGGTGGCTCACGTTTCGTTTCGAGTGCCCGTTCTGAGCGCGAGCCGCGCCTTGTCCAGCACGACGAGTGCTGCGAACGCGACCACGACGATCGCGCTCGCGACCACGTAGCACCAGGCGTCGGGCAGGTAGAGCGGCAGGCTCATCCAGCCCGGATTGTCGTGCCCGATCAGCTTCAAGATGATCGTGACCAGACCCTCCCGGATGCCGATGATCGCCACCACGCTCTCGGCGAGCCGATATCCGCCGTCGTCCATGTCCCCTCCCCGGTTGATGATACTAACGTATCAGATACGGTCGTATCATAGAATCGGCCGCATGCCGAAACGCGTCGACCACGACGAGCGCCGACGCCAGATCGCCGCGGCCGTATGGCGCATCGCCGCCGATCAGGGGCTCGACGCGGTCAGCATGCGCGACGTGGCCGCCGAAGCCGGGGTGTCGCTGCGCCTGGTTCAGTACTACTTCGAGACCAAGCACAACCTGCTCGTCCTCGCGCTGCGCTACCTGCACGAGCGCAGCGAGCAGCGCGCCACCGCCCGGATCACGGCGACGCTCGCCGCGACACCGGGTGCGACGTCGACCCGGGTCGTGCTGCGCGAGGTCCTGATGGAGTTCCTGCCCATCGACGACGAACATCGCGACACGCTCCGCGTGCATCTCGCCTACTACGTGCGCAGCCTCAACGATCCCGAACTCGCCGCCGTGTTCCTCACCGACGAGGCCCCGCTGGAAGACCTGGTCGCAGGCATGCTCGAACAGGCCCAGGAAGCGGGGGAACTCGCGACCCGGATCAACGCCAAGCACGAGGCCGACCTGATCGTGTCGGGCGTCAACGGGCTCGGCATGGACCTGCTGCACGAGCGTCGCCGGCTCGACGACGTCGTGGCCACCATCGAGTACCACCTGGACCGGCTGTTCGGCGCGCCGCCAACCGCGTAGCCCATTGCTAAGTTGGGCACGAGATCGTCGCCGACCGAGGAGCAGCATGCCGCCAGCTGACGCGAGCAACGCCGCCGAGGCGCGGGAACGCCCTCGCCGGGCCGACGCGCAGCGCAACCGCGACCTGTTGCTGGCTGCCGCCAAGGACGTCTTCACCGAACGCGGTGTTGACGCGCCCCTCGACGACATCGCCCGGCGGGCAGGTGTCGGCAACGCGACCATGTATCGGCACTTCCCGACCCGGAGCGACCTCATCGTCGCCGTGTACGCCGACGAAGTAGCCGAGTTGTGCGCTCGCGGCGAGAGACTCGCCACCAGCCACGGTCCGCGCGAGGCGTTGTTCGCCTGGCTGGCCGACTTCATCGCTCATGTCACCAGCAAGAAGGAACTTGCCCTGGCAATAGTCGATGACCGCACGGAGGCACGGTCGACGCTGTTCGGCCAATGGCATGCGGCCATGCACTCGACCGCGTCCGCGTTGTTGACCAGGGCTCAGCAGGCCGCCGAGGTGCGCGCCGACCTCGACGTGACCGAGTTGCTGAGCCTGGCCAACGGCATCGCGCTCAGCGGTGCACCGCCGAGCCGCCTGGACCGGCTACTGACCCTCATCCGGGAAGGCGTTGAGGCCAGACCGGTCCACCCGGATGCTTAGCGGGTGCCGGGCATATTGGTCGGATCTGAAGCGTGGCAACGGGTGTGGCTGCGTTGGCTATGAAGTTGTGCGAGTGCCGGCCGCTTCGGCTGGGTGAGCTGGTTTCAAGCGTTCTCCCCGAAGTACTGGAGTGCGTTGTGGATGGCGTCGAGTGAGCTGACGGTGTCGATTCCGCTGGCGGCCTCTTCGGCGGCGGCCGCACCGCGCGGCTGCATCACCGATTCGTACTTGGCGATCGCATCGTCGAGTGGGACACCGGTCTTGATTGCCTCGGCGAGCGCGATGCCGAGTTCGGCGCCGTCGAGCATGGCGAGATTGGCGCCGTGGCCACCGAACGGTGACATCAGGTGCGCCGCATCGCCCAGTAACGTCACGCCTGGGCGAGTGGTCCAGGTATGTGGGAACGGCAACGCGTAGAGCGGGCGTGGCACGAATTCCTTGTCCCCGGCATCGATCAGTGCCAGCAGTTTCGGGGCCCAGCCGGAGAAGTAGCCGCGCAGGGCGGTGCGGGCGGCGGCCACGTCCGCGAAGTCGATGCCGCAGGTGCGCGCCCAGTCTTCGGGCACGCGCAACGAGGCGTAGACGCGGACGTGGCTTCCGCTGTTGCGCTGGGCCAGCAAGCCTTTGCCGTCACCGAGCGCGAACGTGGTGCCGTTGCCGACGAGTTCGGCCAGGTCCGGATGGCGTTCGTCGACGTCGGCAAGGTGGATCTCGACGAAGGTGAGACCGGTGTACTCGGGCGTGGCCGAGGACAGCAATGGCCGCACCTTCGACCAGGCGCCGTCCGCTCCGACGACAACGTCCGCGAGGTGAGTGCTGCCATCGGCGAGGTGGATGGCATAGCCGCCTGTGCTGTGTTCGCTGATCGAGCGGACGTCGCAGTGCCAGCGCACCGAGCCGGGGGCGAGCGAATCGAGCAGGAGATCGCGGAGCTGGCCTCGATCGATCTCCGGTTTGTCCTGTTCGCCCGGGGCGGCGTGGTGTTCGAGCAGGATCTGGCCGGTCTTGTCCAGCATGCGGCTGTCCTGGCCCTCTGGGCGGGAACGGGCGAGGAATTCGGCCAGTAGTCCCGCGACCCGGAGCGCGAGCTGGCCGGTGTCGGCCTGCATGTCGAGCGTGCCGCCTTGTGATCGGGCGGGGACCGAGCCCTCCCGTTCGAACACGGTGCACGAGACGCCGTGGCGTTGCAGCACGCGGGCGAGGGTCAGTCCGCCGGGGCCGCCGCCGATCACGGCGATGCTGGTGTCCTGCGATGCGTTCATGGTGGTTCTCCTGTCTGGGGGAGCTGTTGCGGTGATCACCGCCCGACTAGAAAACCATAACGACTACAAAAGTGCAACCGCTCAACTTTTTGCATCGCTCAACCACGGTGGATAGGCTGTGCGGGTGACCCAACCGGGGCGCCGTGAGCGCAAGAAGGCCCAGACGCGCACCGCGCTGGCTGACGCGGCCATGCGGCTGTTCACCGAGCGCGGCTACGACGAGGTGACCGTGACCGAGGTGGCCGAAGCCGCCGACGTGTCGGTGACCACGCTGTTCAAGCATTTCCCGGGCGGGAAGGAGAGCTTGGTCTTCGATCAGGACACCTCGCAGCAGGAAGCGCTGGTCGCCGCGGTCCGCGATCGTGGTGCCGAGCAGTCGATCCTGGATGCGTTGCGGACGCACCTGAAGTCGTTGCACGACTACAGCCCGGTCGAACGCGCTCTGCTGGAGCAGTTGAACGGGCTGGTCAGACGGTCGAAGTCGCTGACCGAGTACGCCGATCGGATGTGGCTGCGGCACGAAAAGGCGCTGGCCGAGGCGATCGCGATCGAGGTCGGCGTGGATGTGCGCGACGTGAAAGCGCAGGCACTGGCCAGGTATGCGATCGACGCGCACACCGTGGCCGAGCGCGAGGACGACCCGCGGCAGGCCATCGACACGATCTTCGACCTGCTGACCAGCGGCTGGGGTGACTACGGCAAGGTCGCCGCGGGCGGCTGAGCTTCCGTTGCGGGCAGAGTGGCCGGGAAACCGGCCTTGGTGACGATGGCCGGGTCGCCGAAGGCGGTGATCCGGGTGATGTGCGTCGGGGTCGCGGTGAGCAGGCCGATGCCGAACGCGCGGTGCACGCCTTCGGCATCGCGCAGGTAGGCGATCGCGGCAGGCTGGCCGTTGAACGAGGTGGGCAGCATTCGCCAGTCGCCCGGCGCGAACGTCACTCGGGCGAGGTAGCCCAAACAGGTTGTCTTTCCGGCGAACCAGGTGCCGGTGCCGATGACCTCGATGGCCGCGTCCCTACGCAGTACTTCGGTGAGCAGGGCTGGGTCGGAGTGCTCGAAGGCGGCGATATAGGCGGCCAGGAGGGCTTGGGTCGCTGGTTCGGTTGGCTCAGCGAGTTTTTCGGCATCGGGTGCCACTTCGTCCAGCCGGGCGCGGGCGCGTTGCAGGCTGCTCTTCACCGCGGCGGTTGTGGTGTCCAGGACGTCGGCGACCTCGTTGGCGGAAAAGGCCAGTACATCGCGCAGGATCAGCACCGCGCGCTGACGTGGCGGCAGGTACTGCAAACTGGCGATCAGCGCCAGCCGGAGTCCGTCCCGGTCAGCGACGATCGTCGCCGGATCGGCAAGCGTGTCGGGGAACGGGTCCACCCAGCGGACTTCCGGCCCCGCATCTGGTGTCGCAGCGTCCGGATCGTTGGTCGGCCCGCCGAGACCGGACGGCAACACCCGTCGGCTGCGATGAGCCAGCGCGGTAAGACACACGTTCGTGGCAATCCGGTAGAGCCAGACACGCAACGAGGACCGGCCCTCGAACCCGGCATACGAGCGCCATGCACGCAGGTACGTCTCCTGGACCAGGTCCTCGGCCTCGTCGAACGACCCGAGCAGCCGATAGCAGTGCGCGAGCAGTTCGCGCCGGAACGGCTCGGTGTCCCTGCTGAACTCGGCATTTGCCACGCTGGTCGGGGTCATGGGCGCTCCTTGGCGGGCAGGTGTGTCGACCCAGTGCAGACTCGATCGTGCCGGAAAAGGAATCGGTCAGAAGGCGAAACCGCCCGAAAACTCACTCGTCGTGTTTCCTCGCGCACCCTTGGTCAAGGGCCGCCGTATAAGTGGCAATTGCGCCGGCTGCACCAACACCGATGTGATCTATCGCACGGCCGATTCGCGCCTCCGCTCGTCCTTCGTTCCCTGTTGCCGGTACCGGATCGTGGACCTGTCATGATCAGGGACGGCCCGGTTAGCGACCGGGCTTGTGCCGGGCGTAAGGCTGTGACCGGTACCTTTGGTCGTGAGTGGACGGTGATCGGGCTGGGTCGATCACCCAACTGGATGGCGTCGGAGGAAGTTCGGAAACGAGACGGCGCCAATCAACGATGTAGCCAGTAGGGGAGACGATTCGCGTTCCCGCGAAGACCGCTGCCCAAGCCCTCGTAGCTCAGCGGATAGAGCGAGTGACTTCTAATCACTTGGCCGCAGGTTCGAGTCCTGCCGGGGGCACCACAAGGATGGGAACGTGGAGACATCCTGGTCAGACATGCTGTTCGTCGCTCACGCTGAAACGGAACCACTGTCCGAGCGGCGATCTGCTGAGTGGATTTAACTCTCAGTGACGGCGTCGTGACTCGACAGATGGCCTGGTTGGTCGGTTTGTCGAAGCGGATCTCCAGGCGGAAGGCTTCGAACAGCTTCCGGACGAGATCATGAGGCAGCTCGGCGAGGTCGATGGCGCCCATCGGAAGTGTGTCGATGAGGTTCAGATTTGGGGTGTTGGGGACTCCTTCCTCGAGGCTCTCCAACTCGGCTCCCAGTCGCGCCTGCTCTTCGCGGAGTTCCGCTCGTCGCTCGTTGAGGTCGCGGATCATCTCCTCGTCTGGCTCGTCCACGAGTTCCAGATTCCTGATCAGGCACTAGCGGTTGGCGGCCGTGTCCTTGATCACCCGTCGCAGCGCCTCGACCTTGGCCAGCCGATCTCGCTCCGCCTGAGCGTCAAGCTGTTCGAGCAGCGGTCGGCGGTCGAGGCCGAAGACGCGCTGGTCGAAGAACGTCGTCAGGCCATCGACGAGGCTGGATTCGCGGACCCAGTAGCTGGTCTGATGCCCCTCGGGGGCGTAGCCACGTTTCGGTGTACAGGTGTAGTAGCTGAAGTCCCCTCGGGTCTTCCCGTAGAGGCGCCGGCCACACTGGTTGCAGAACAGGTACGTACGGCGCTCCGTGACCCGGAGCTATCGTCAAGACCTGTGGGTGAAGATCCTTAGGGCGTCGGCTTATGTGTTGAGATGGCGGGTGTCGCCGAGGCTGATGACCTGACGGTTGTGAAAGTAGTCGTCTTCGCGCAATGTGGTGATGCTGCCGGAGGACACTCGAAAGTTCACGTGGCTCAGCGATTCGATCGGCATCCCGATCCAATACGCGACGACGAACGTTAGAGTGCCGCCGTGCGTCACGATGATCTGGTGCTCGCACGGGCGTCGCAGGAGCTCCTCCATGGCCGCGTAAACGCGTCGTGCGAACGTCCTCGTGGTCTCGGCGCCCGACACTCCCACATCGTGTCCCATCCGGTCACCGAGGGCCGGCGGGGGGACGAATCGCTGGTCCAGCCATTCCTGCGGTCGTCCCTCCGCCTCGCCGTAGGACCTCTCCCGCAGCCGGTCATCTTCGATGGGTTCCACGCCGAATACCGTCGCCATCTCACCAGCCGTGCGACGGGTGCGCTGCAGATCCGAGGAAATCACTTCCACCTCGGCGTCGGCGGGGATCCAGGATCGCAGTGCCTCGGCGATGGAGACAGCCGCGCGGATGCCAGCGGGTGTGAGCCGCGAGTCATGCCACCCGCCCACCACCCTCTCGGCGTGGTGCGTGGCCTCGGGATGGGTGATGACATAGATGCTGCGCACCAATGCGTGCCTTTCTGTCTCGTGGCGAGAAGCCGCCATCAAGCCGGTGGGTGAAGACCTTTATGCAGCGGTGGGTGCGGGTTGATTGTCGGGTCGTTCGACCAGGACGCCGCTGACGAAGCTCGCTCCGGCACGGACGAGCGCGCCCTAGTGGGGCGCGTTGACCGCCCGCCAGCGGGCCTGGGCCGACTCGATCAGCTTGAACGGCATCGCCAGCCCGGCCGCCCGCGAACCAGGCCCCTTGGTCACCTTCGTGCGATGCCGCACGGTGGCGAAGGTGGATCCAGTGTTCGGCCGGGTAGTCGTAGAACGCCAACAACTCGTCGACGTCACCGGTGATCTTCGCGATGGCCTTGGGAAACTTCGCCCAGTAAGCGACCTGGAAGGCTTTCACCGCCTCCAGGGCGTGTCGGCGGTCCTCGGCGTTCCAGATCTCCGTCAGAGCCTCTTCGCGCCGGGATGGGCTGTCTTCGGGAGTGCGGCCAGCACATTGGCGATCTTGTGGAACCAACACCGCTGCTCGCGTGCCTGCGGAAAGACCTCGCGTAATGCACCCAGAACCCCAACGCCCCATCCCCGATGGCCAGCACCGGCGCGACCATGCCCCGCCGGGCACAGTGGCGCATCAGGTCGGCCCACGACTCGGTCGACTCCCGGTAGCCATCGGCCAGCGCGACCAACTCCTTGCGGCCATCAGCACGCACGCCGATCATCACCAGCAGGCAGAGTTTGTGTTCCTCCAACCGGATGTTGACATGGATGCCGTCCGCCCACAAATAGACGTAGTCGGCACGGGACAGATCACGTTCGGCGAACACGCGCTGCTCGGTCTTCCATTGCTCGGTCAGCTTGGTGATCACCGCTGCGAACAGGCCCTTGGCCGAGCCCAGGAACTGGCCCAACGCGGGCACGAAATCACTACCGGACAGGCCATGCAGGTAGAGCAGCGGAAGCACCTCGGTGATCTTCGGAGTCTTGCGGGCCCAGGGCGGCAGGATCGCCGAGGAGAACCGCTTCCGTTCAGGTTGATGGGTAACCGTTCTTCAGGAAGCTACGGCGCCCAGCCGAACTCGCTGTCAACAGAGCACGGGTACGGCATCGCCGGCGCCGACTGCGGCGGAGCAAGTGGGCCCCGTCGACCTACGGCCTGCACCACTACACCGGCGGCGCGGCAGGCGAGAGCAGCGGAGGCACCCGCACCGCTGTCCCTCCTGGCGACCATCAGATGCTCAATCGAGCCAAGCTCACCACCTCGGTGTCTCAGCGTTGCGCTATCTATCGATATTCGATAGATTCCCATCGCGGGTCGATGGACGGGGTGTGTGATGGGACAGCTGACAGTGCGTGCGCTGCGCGCCGTGCTCGTGGTCATGTTCGTCGGCACCCTGCTGATACAGGCGGGCATGGTCTGGGCGCTGGCAACCAAATCGGCGGACGGCTCGCTCCCACTGACCCCGCTGCGCCTGATCACAATTCTGGGGATGGTGACAGTCCAGGTCGCCCTGGTCTGTGTCTGGCAGTTGGTGGCGATGGTGCGACGCGGGACGGTGTTCTCCCATGACGCTTTCCGGTACGTGCACGGTGTGATAGGCGCGGTCGTGGCGGCCGCTCTCCTGTGGTTCACCGTCACTGCCCTCAACGCGCCGGGCCAGCGGGACGACCCAGGCGTCACCGTGATCATGGCGGGGATCGGGGTGGCCATCCTGGGCGTCGCGCTGATCGTGCTCGTGTTGCGGATGCTGCTCGCCCAGGCCGTGGACCGCGATGGCGAAGCGACACAGATGCGGGCCGAATTGGACGAGGTGATCTGATGCCGATCGCCGTCGACATCGACGTGATGCTGGCCAGGCGGAAGATGTCCGTGGGTGAACTCGCCGACCGCGTCGGGATCACACCCGCCAATCTGGCGGTACTCAAGAACGGCCGGGCCAAGGCGGTGCGCTTCGCGACGCTCTCCGCTCTCTGCGAGGTGCTCAATTGCCAGCCGGGCGACCTGCTGCGCTGGGAAGCCGAGAATGCCGCCAGGGCATGACGGACCGGCGCCTCGTCACCTCGCTCGCCAATACCTCGAATATGTGGCCCTTGTCGGTGCTGTTCGTGCTCGGCTCACCGTCGGCGGTCCTGCAGTGCAATCTGAATCCAGCCGAGGACAGGACACCACCACTGGATTGAGAGTACTGCGAGGCGCGACGGGCGCCGAGCATGCCGATCAGGTCGGGCGGAAGGCGCATGTGCCGTTCGGTGTGCTGAGACCGGTGAGGGCCGTGATAACCGGTGCCCGCAGTGCACAGGTACGTACCATGCGTTCCGTTGCTTTCGGTCCGGATCCGCTCGAACGCCTACGACGCCTGCGTAGCGCAAAGGGGCCCGCAGCCGGCGGCCTTTGGCGATCGGGTAGTGGATCTGGCGGTTGCTCAGTGATCTCAGGTGTGATGAGGAGTGCCAGGATCGAACGGAACTCCCGAATCGGTGTGCGGCATCCAGCCAGGATCGCCGTGCGGCTGCGTCTGCGCGACGTCGCCGTGTGACATACCGACCCAGCCCGGTACATGGTGGTCAGCCGACAGCCCGGGATTGACCAACTGCGCTGGATCGGCATGCCACATGCCTCCGTAGGAGATCCCCGGGTCAACGTTGGGTGCGCCATCCCATCCCATCACGGCAGCATCGAATGACAGGCCCGGATCACCGTCCATTCCAGTGGAATCCATAGTGGACATGTGCGGATGGGCGGCATCGGCGGAAGCGGTGGCGTGAGTAAGAGAGTCCGGGCTTCCCACCTCGGCTGGATGGGTCGGCGCCTCATCCGGGGAGGGCTGGACGTGGCTTTCGTACGAAGCCTGGGCTTGGGCCTGGTGGGTCATGATGTGCAGGTCGCCGTCCGACTTCATTCCGGACAGTTCCGACGACTTCTCATACTCGGCCCGTGCCGCCTTACCTTCCGGAGTCGACCTGAGGATGGCGTTGTAATTGGCGGGGTCATGTATGGCCGCCGGAGTGCCGCTTTTCCAGGCGTTGTTGAGGCCGTCGTCATTCACGATCCGGGGCATCGGCAGTCCACCTTGGACCATGAGGTCACGTGCCACCGTGAGGCAGTTGTGCTTCAGGCCGTCGTACCAGCCGGGGTTGGCCTGGACGCGTTCAGCGGCGGACAGGATCCGGGACGCCTGGTCGGCGGTGACATGATAGGTGTACGCGGCGTCCTGATGGGGCTGGTGCTGGACGTCGTGCGTACGCAGCTCTCCTACGCCGGTGATGCCACCATTCTTGGGGTAGTAGCCGAAGTCGGTACGGCTGCCGTTCGGCGCGGTGACGGTGATCCAGGCGTGCCCCATGCCGAACACGTTCGTCACGGGGTATTCCCTGTTCGCGCTCCACGCCGACGTGTCCATGCGCAGCGTGACGGTCCAATCGCGGGTCATGGTGCCTTCTTTCATTTCATGAGGCCGGCAGGAAGCGCGGCCATGATCGTTGCTGCCACACCGGCGAAGGTCAGGAGAAGAAACAGGTAGAGAATGACGACCGAGGCGTTGTAGTTGTGTGCGTGGATGACGGTGCCGGCGGTCAGGTTCTTCACCCTGGACACCGTGACGAGTCCGCTGCGGTTCTGCTGGCCAGCCAGCTCCACCACGTCTCCGTTGCTGAGCGAGCCGCCGCGGAAGTACTTGCCTCGCATCTCGGCGGCGATCCGCGGAAGCGGTCTGCCGACCGCGTCCATGCGTTCGACGCGGAAGTCCCACACGAGAGTCATGCGCTTGCGGTAAACAGATGATTCCGAGCGCGGCATGAAGCCGGACACCCGGCCCTGATAGATGGCCATCTCACAACCTCTTCATTTCTGGGTTGGGTTCGTTGTCACCAACAGACGCCCGGTCATGGAATCGTTACTTCACTGACCAGGGTGACTTTGGCGCGCTCGGCGACGAACGCGGGTAGTTGCGCCATGGCGGCGGCAGGGTTGGGTGCGTCGACGATCCACCAGATCGCATGTCCATCGCTGGGGCAGGTGGACAGGGCGAGGCGCTGTCGAAGTGGGCTGGAAAAGCCCTGCCACGCGGCGAAGGCGAACCGGCACTCGGCGGGTTCGTGTTCGTGCCAGAGCAGGTAGTGTGGCATGGCCAAAGCATGCGGCGGATCGACCCGAGCGGGTACCGGGAAACCCCCGAAGGACCCCCCGGAAAAGCTGTGCTCAGCGGCTGCGGGTGGCTCGTGCGCGGCCGATGATCTCGGCGAGTCCGGCCCGGGACCGAACGCCGAGCTTGGCATACACGTGGGTGAGGTAGTACTCGACCGTTTTCGCCGACAGGTACAGGGCTGCGGCGATCTGACGGTTGGTCTGTCCCTGGGCGACCAGGTCCGCGATCTGGCGTTCTCTCGGCGACAGCGCCGCCAGCTCGTCGGCGTCGGCCGGCGAATGGCCCAGATCGCGCAAAGCCGTGTCCGTCTCCTCGCGGTGCCACAGCGCGCCGCATTCGTCGAACTCGTTTCTGGCCGCGGTCAGTGTCTCTCGTGCGGCCGTGTGGTTTCCGGCCGCGGCGAGAGCCTGGCCGGCCAACAACCGCGAACAGGCGGCCTCGAGGCGAGCATGTCGGGCAAGGGCAGCGTCGGCTGCTTCCAGCGCGACCTGCGCCGCGCGAGCGGCGTCATCGGTGTGCACCATCAGCCGGGCCCTGGCCCGGGCGACTGCTGCGGCTGCGACCGGTAGCTCTGCTACCGCGGCCTCCTCGCCTCGCGTTGCCCACCTGGTGGCTGCCTGCAGCCGGCCCCGAGCCAACTCCGCCTCTGCGAGCCGCGCGTACCACAAGCAGCGCCGGTCAACGGAGAACAGGCGGAATTCAGGTGCGCCCGCCGCCGCGAACTCCGCGAGACATCGGTCGAGTTCACCGGCCTGTGCGCAGATTGCCCCGACGTGTCCATGGACCGACGCGGTGATCAATCCCTCCTCGGCCCCGTCGACGATCCCCACCGCCTCGGTACCGACTGTCAGTGCGTGGGTGAGGTCGCCAGCCGCGGCGAGTGCCCAAGCCTGGTTGGTCAGGGCCCATGCCATCAGCTGTGGTGCGCCGCCTAACCAGGCTGCCTCCACGGCCGCCTCGGCCTGTTCCACCGCATCGGAAATCTTCCCGAGCGCGACCAATGTATGGCTGAGCCCGATCCACATAGGCGTGAGGAACTGGCCCTGGCCGGTGGCACGTGAGAGCGCGACACCACGCCGGAACAGGTCCTCGGCCAGTGGGAACAGCTCGCTCCAGTGAGCGGCATTGGCAAGATACAAGAATGCGTCCGCGCGGTCGGTCAGTTCTTCGTCGGTGAGCCGGTCGGCCAGGCTGACGGCGGCACGTACATCGTCGATCGATTCGACGGTGGTGACGGCGCATGCGCGCGCGAACGCGCCGATAGCCGCAGCTGTCGAAGTCAGGCATGGCTGCCCGACGGCCTCTGCTTCTGAGCGGGCCAACTGGGCCCAGTGGATGGAGGTCTCGAACTCGCCACGATGTGCCGCGGCTGCGGCGACCTCGATCCGCAAAGCGGCCGCCTCTGCGGACGGTTCACTGGGCACCTCGCCAAGAGCCCGATGGAGCCGCCGGTCAGCGGCCTCATGCTGGCCAAGAAAGTGCTCGGTTGCCGCACACGCTGCCACCACGCGGACTCGCCTCGCCCTTGCGTGGGCGGGAATCATGTCCAATACGTCGAGCAGCCGCCGCCGGCCCTCCTCCAACCGCCCGATGCCGAGCAGAATCTCAGCCAACTCGGCGCTCATCTCAAGGCGGTGCCCAACAGACTCGGCAGGTAGCACATCGAGCCCGGACTGCAGCCATCCGGCCGCCGCGGCCGGAGAATGACCCGAGACGAGGCGTGCCGCGTCACGCAGCAGCAGTGCGGAATCTTCGTCGCCCATACGGGCGTATCGCTGCACGTGATGTGCACGAGTCGGCACTGAAACTCCCGCTGCGGCCAGGGCCTGCGCGACCCGGCGGTGCGCGGTGATCCGCCAGTGTTCCGCCGCGCCGACATACACCGCATGACGGATGATCGGATGCCGGAACCGGTAACGCCTGGGCACCTCGGTGTGCCGGACCACGTCGGCCAGCAGTAACTCGTCGATCGCCACCTCCCCGTCACCGATGGGCAGGTCCGCCGCACAGGCGGCAAGGTCGAGCATGAACGGTTCCCCCGCGACCGCCGCACCCTCGGCAAGAACGCGAGCCGCAGAGGACAGGGCGGCGATCTCATGTGCGAGGGCTACGCGAACAGAGGGCGGCACGTCCCACTCCGCACCCGCGGTCCACGACTCGGCAGATGATCGTTGCCTGGCCAGTTGCAGCAGGTAGAACGGATTACCGCCGCTGAGCTCGTAACACCGCTTCAGCTCGGCGCCGGTTGGCCGGCGGTCCGCCTCGAGCAACTCGCGTGCTTCCGAGAAGGTCAACGGTGACAACCAGACGGCCGCCCCGCCGCCCTCCCGGGAGGCGGCATCCAATGCGTTGTCCAGACCCGCCGGCGCCTGACCCGCGCGACAGGCAACTGCGAGCAGCACTGGCCCGGTTGGCGGTCGCCGCAACAGGTAAGTCAACAACTCGGCCGATGCGAGATCAACCCACTGCAGATCGTCGATGACGACAACGACTGGATGGCCAACCGCCAGTGCTCCGAGTAGAGCGCGAACGGCGCGATGCAAGAGAAAACGCTCAGTCGGCACACGAGGCGAACCGATTCGCACTGTGTCCGGCGCGGCGAGCGAAGGAAACACCGCGGCGAGCATTTCCGCTTCCTCCGCCGCGACACCGCCGCTGCCCCATGCCCCGAGGTAGTCATCGAGCGCATCGACCCAGACGCCGAACGGCACCTCCCGCTCAAATTCCAGCCCGCGTCCGGTCAGCACCAAATAGTCCCGGTCCTCCGCCTCGGCGGCCAACTCGGTCAATAGCCGGGTCTTGCCAATGCCGGCCTCGCCGATCACGGACACCCACAGTGGGCGGTGATCGTCCAGCCGAGCCAGAGCCCGCATGACCGCACTCCGCTCACGCTGCCGACTGATGAACGGCGGCACATACGACTGATTGGCCATAGAGCACTCCGGCAATAAATCCGTGACCCACCGGAGTCTCCCAGATCATAACGATGCTCGCACGGTGGTCTCGCAATATATGCGTGGCGGCTGGCCTGGCGACCGATGTCCTGCCGGGCAGAGCTGACTGTCTCTGAATCCGAGCCGACGACGGCTTCCTCGTCCTACCGTTGCCGACTCATGTCGGCACTTCGCGAGAGTTTCGAAAGATGTCGACATAGTCGGCGTCGTTCGGGTGTCGATGCGGGTGCCCTCGTAGGCGCCTGCGGAACGCATCGGTCCGATTCGCGCCCGCGGAATGTTGGACGTTGTCGGCCGGAGTGAATCGGAGTGAATTTCATGTCGAGCCTTGCCGTTGGTACGGGAGGCTGGCACTCTGGCCATGTGGCATGGACTGCCATAATTGTCGTTGCAAGCGGGCTGTGGCCGAGGCTGGTTCACAGCGGAGGGGGCACCGTACGTGACCGATGTGGCTGATGAGATCGCCGACGAGTTCAAGACATTCCCGATGAGTCGGGCGCCAGGGTGCCCGTTCGATCCCAGCCCGACCCTCGCGCGCTACCGATCGCACAGCGATCTACCGAAGGTCCACTGCCCGGCGGACATCGACGCCTTCGTCGTATCCCTGTTTGACCAAGTGCGCCAGGTGCTCGGCTCGCCGTACACCAGTTCCCGTGCCGCGGCGTCGTTTCACGTACTGCGCGACCCCGAGGCCACCAAGAAGAAGCCGTTTGCCGGCAATCCGATCCAGGCGGACGGCGAGGAGCACCATTTCCTCCGCAAGCTACTCATGCCGGAGTTCACGGTGCCGCGTACTCGTAGGCTGATCCCCTACATAGAGGGGATCGTTCACCACCATATCGACGCGATGCTTTCGGCTGGCAGCGAAGCTGACCTCGTCGCCGATTTCGCCGTCGCGATTCCGTCATTGATCATTTGTGAGCTGCTCGGCGTCGAACATGACGATCGTCCGCTGTTCGTGAGCTGGGGCGGCACCCTCATGGACACCAGGAAGACCCCCGCCGAAGTCGGCGAGGCGGGCGTACAGCTCATGGGCTACACGACCAACCTCGCCACGGCAAAGATCGCCAATCCCGGCGACGATGCGGTCAGCCGGATCTACCAGCGCAGCGTCAAAGCCGGTCGCCCGCTGCAACCCCACGAGCTGGGCCACATGGCGTTGGTGTTGCTGGTGGCTGGAACTGAAACCACGGCGAACATGATCGCCCTGAGTACGTTGCTGCTGATCACCGAACAACAGGCGACGTGGCACGCGCTGCGCCAGGACCCCGCGATCGCCGAAGCCGTCGTCGAGGAGTTGCTGCGCTATCTGACCGTGGTGCAGCACGGGGTGTTGCGTTACACCACGGCACAGGTCGATGTGGGAGAAGGCACGATCGGCCCGGACGAATGGGTGGTGGGATCGCTGGCCGCCGCGAACCGCGATCCGAATGTGTTCGCCAACCCGGACATCTTCGACATCACCCGGCCTGACCCACAGCGACACCTCGCGTTCGGGTGGGGCGCACACCAATGCGCTGGCAAACAGCTCGCCCGCACCGAGCTGATCTCCATTCTGCAGATCCTGCCTCGGCGCATCCCCACGCTGCGCCCGCTGATCCCGCTTCATGAGTTGCCGTTCAAGCGCGACTGGATGGTCTACGGGCTGGAGGACCTAGGCGTCTCCTGGGACAGCTGACCGTGCCGATGACTTGCCGACGTCGTGCGGTCATTGGAGCGGGCGGCTGTGCGATCCGGTCCCGGAAGTCGTCGTAAGGGTTGCCCATCTCCGCTTACAACGCCTGGTCGATGGCATCGGCAGACTCGGCACCTCTTCCTTGAGTACCTCGGTCATGCCGCACCGGGCTGGAACGGCGTGCTGGACGCAGTGGGCCAGGGTGGCGGCGGGCGACGACACCGAGCACAGTGACGACGACCCCCTGTGCACCGGGTCGCTGGACACGATGGCCAGTGGGATAACGTGGACGACCCGCCCAAGCGGAAGCCTCGCGGTGAGCTGATCAGCTTCGTCTGCTCTGAGGTGCCTGCCTCGATGAGAAGAACACGGATTTCCGAGTCTTCAGACAATCGTGCGGCGAGCACACATCCGGCGGTGCCCGCACCGACGATCACATAATCGCAATGGATGGTCTGGTCGAAACATGCTGCCGGTTCGGACGCTTGATCGACGACTGGTCATTACAAAAGAAGGATGGCTGCCATTGGATGTGTGGTTGAGAATCAGAGAACCTGCCAATCACGAAATGGCGGGGATACGCGAAACGTCCTGGATTGGATTCCACTGTGGTTGTCCGGTTCGGCATGGGACGGCATGCGTTATCAGATCCGGGACTGGTACCCGGGTCAGCTGGTGCCGACAGGGCTGTCGCGGTCCAGCGGGCCCGTCCGACGTGCGATCGCGGATCGACAGTTCGCCGGTCTCGTCGTCGTGCAGTGCGTTCCGGCGCACCATGGCCGGCCGGCCTATCCGTTCCGACGAGGATGCGCCGTTGCGGGCGCCATGAGACGTCGTCGCCGAATCGCACAACTCGGTCGACCACAGATCGTGCGAATCCACAAATGGCTGTCATCGATATGTCCACGTAGCGTGGCTATGCTCAGTCCACCCAATCGACGGTGACTCACGGTTGGCGCCCCGCCAGTGGAAGGCGGAAACATGAAGCATATTTCCCGTCGCTGCGTGTACGACCAGCCAACAACGTCGGTCTGAAGGTGGGAGAGTTGGTGAGGTTGTGACGACTGAGGCTGCCGTTCTCGACACCGGGGGCGCCCGGCGGAGAATTCTCGCGCACCCCTGGGCGCGGTTCATCGTTCGTCGGCTGGGACAGTTCGTGATCGCGCTGTTTCTCTTGGTCACCGGCGTCTTTGGCATGGTGCATGCGATCCCAGGTGATCCCGTGCGCAACGCGCTCGGCGCCAACGCTGCACCGTCGATCGTCGCGGCCAAGCGACACATGCTCGGGCTGGATCAGTCGTTGTGGCACCAGTATCTGACCTACCTCGACGATGTCGTGCATGCCCGGTTCGGCAACTCACTGATTACGGGTCTGTCGGTCAAGAACATGCTGGGACAGCAGTTGCCGGCAACAATCAGCCTGGCGGTCAGCGCGTTCGTGGTGGCTGTTCTCGTCTCGATCCCGTTGGGCATGGTGATCGGAGTCCTTACCCGGGACGGCAGACGACGTGGCGTGGACGTCGGATTTGGTGCGACCACCGGCATCCTCTCCGTGCTGCCGGATTTCGTGCTCGGAGTGATCCTCCAGTTTCTCTTCGCGGTCACGCTGAAGGCGCTGCCGGTCGCGGGGCAAGGCGGTTTTTCCTCCTACGTGCTGCCGGTTCTGGCCCTCGCGACCTGGCCGGCCGCGCTCCTGATGCGGATCGTGCGGGTGGAAACCCAGCGAGTGCTCAACCAGGAGTACATGCGCACGGCACGAGCCAAGCGGCTGCCGTGGCGCCTGGAGTACCTCAGACACGCCCTGCCCAACCTGCTGACCTCAACGCTGACCATCAGCGGGTTGATACTGGCCAGCCTGCTGGCGGGCACGGTACTGATCGAGAAGATCTTCGCCTGGCCCGGTGTCGGGGCACAACTCGTCTCATCGACCTTGGCGAAGGACTTTCCTGTTGTGCAGGCGCTCGGACTGTTCTTCGGAGTGTCGGTGCTGTTGATCAACCTGTCTGTCGACGTCGTCATCGCCGTCATCAATCCCCAGTCCACGATCAAGGAAGGCTGACGTGCGCACCAGGTTCTTGCCCCGAGCACTGCGCACGCCCATGGGCGTGGTCACCGTCGTGCTGGTCGCGATCATCGTCGCCGACGTGATCATCGCCCCGCTCCTGCTCGCGCAGCGCGCCAACGCGATCGACACCGTCGGCATGTTGCAGGGCATGTCCGGGACGCATTGGCTGGGCACCGATCAACTCGGCCGAGACGTGCTAGCCCGAACCCTCGTCGCGGCGAGACTGTCGGTGCTGCTCGCCGTCGCCACCACGGCCATCGGCACCGTCATCGGGATCGCGGTCGGGTCGGTGCCGGTCGTCCTCGGCAGGAGGCTGGGCCAGGCCGTTGTCTGGCTGATCAACTTGCTGGTCGCGTTCCCCGGGCTGCTGCTCGCCCTGTTCCTGTCGTTGATCTTCGGCCTGGGGGAGTGGTCGGCGGTATTCGCACTCGCCACGGCCATGGCGCCCGGAGTCGCCCGCCTCACCTACACCACGGCCTCCACGATCGCGAAGTCCGACTATGTGTCAGCTGCCCGTCTGCTGGGCGTGCCGCGCGCCAAGCTGCTCTGGCGTCACATCGTGCCTAACATCGCCGAGCCTTTGATCGTGAACTCCGCGACCAACGTCGGGTTCATGCTGCTGTCCTTCGCCGGGCTGTCGTATCTCGGTTTCGGTGTGCAGAACCCGTCCTATGACTGGGGCCGCATGCTCAGCGACGGGCTGAACGACATCTATTCCGACCCTGCCGCCGCCCTGGCGCCGTGTGTGGCGATCGTGCTTGCCGGCACCGCGTTCATTCTCATCGGCGAACTCGGCGCGGGCGCCTTGACCCGCCGGCCCGTTCCAGCCGCATCCGCGCGGACGTCGGCGGTCGGCGCCGTTGAGGCGAGGCGCACTTCGCTGGACGCTGTGGGGCCGGTGGACGAGTCGCCCGTGTTGCGTGTGGAGAACCTCTCGGTCACGTTCCCGGCGGCCGGGGCGGACTATCGGCCGGTGACCGGTGTGTCCCTGGCGGTCGCGTCCGGCGAGATCGTCGGCATCGTCGGCGAATCGGGTTCCGGCAAGAGCCTGACCGCTTCCGCGATCAGCGCGCTGATCCCGGCCACGGGCACGGTCGACGCGGATCGGCTGGAGCTGTGCGGTAAAGATCTCCGGACGATCGGCCGCGCCGAACGCAATCGGCTGTTGGGGACCTCCCTGGCCACGGTATTCCAGGACCCGATGTCGGCGCTCAATCCGGCGGTGCGGGTGGGGCGGCAGCTCGCCGAGGTGTCCACCGTCCATCAGGGCATGAGCAGGCGCAGCGCCATGGCCAGGGCGATCGCGAACCTGCGGGCCGTTCGGATCCCCCGCCCGGAGCGCCGGGCGCACCAATATCCGAGCGAGTTCTCCGGCGGCATGCGTCAGCGCGCGATGATCGGCATGGGTTTGATGGGCGAGCCCAGGCTGATCATCGCGGACGAGCCGACGACGGCGCTGGACGTCACGGTCCAGCGCGACGTGCTGGCGCTGCTGCGTCAGGTCTCGGCCGAGCGTGGTGCGGCGGTGCTGTTCATCAGCCATGACATCGCCGTGATCTCCCAGATCGCCTCCCGAGTGCTGGTGATGTACGCGGGCCGGGTTGTGGAGGATCTTCCGGTGAGCGCGTTGATCGACGGGGCGGCGCACCCGTACACGCGTGCGCTGGTGTCGAGCATCCCCGACATGACGACCGACCGTGATCAGGCCCTGGTGACCATCACCGGCCGTCCACCTCGACCGGATGACGCATTGCCCGGCTGTTCCTACGCCGCACGCTGTCCATTCGCCGACGCCACCTGTCGCGCGTCCCGCCCGCCGCTGGTCGACACGGCCGGAGGTCGCCGGGTGGCGTGTTGGAAACCGCAGGACGACAACGTCGCCCGAGTCAGCGTGCCGCTGGTGGCGGGAGAGGCAGGACACGCGCGATGAGCACCCTGGAGATCAAGGACCTGGTGATTCGCTTCGGCGGCGGCGCGCACGCCGTGACCGCTGCCGACCATGTGAACCTGCGCGTCGAGGGCGGGTCGATCGTGGGCTTGGTGGGCGAATCAGGCTGTGGCAAGTCCACGTTGGCACGAGCAGTGGTGGGCCTGGCGCCGATATCCTCCGGCGAAATCCTGCTCGACGGCGAGCCCATTCACCCCGCCTCCGGTCGGCCGACGCGGGCCATGCGGGCTCGGCGTCGCCGGATCCAGCTGGTGTTCCAGGACCCTCATGCGTCGCTCGACCCACGCAAGACGGTGGGTGCCTCGATAGCTGAGGGAGTCGCCGCCGCCGGCATCTCGGGACGGGACCGGGTACGCGCGGAGGTCGAAGCGCTGCTCGATCTGGTCCGGCTCGACTCGAGCCACGCCCGCTCGCTGCCCGGCGCGTTGTCGGGCGGCCAACGCCAACGGGTCGCGATCGCGCGGGCACTGGCCGCCCAGCCCGAGGTGCTGATCGCGGACGAGATCACCTCGGCGCTCGACGTCTCAGTTCAAGCAGCCGTGCTGAACCTGGTGCGGGAACTGCAACGGCGGACCGGGGTCAGCGTGTTGTTCATCTCGCACAACCTCGCCGTCGTGCGTTACCTGGCCGACCAGGTTGCCGTGATGCGCGGTGGGCGAGTCGTGGAGTCCGGCGCGACCGAGGAGGTGATCGGAGGCCCGGCCGACGCCTACACGCGGGAACTGATCGCCGCGGTTCCGACCATCGGCGGGCAGCAGCCCTGACCGGTGTTCATCGCTCGCTCTCCGGGGTTGCGCGCAGCGCGAAGTGCAGGAACCTGCGCCCGGCCACCACCGTGAATGATCCGGGCATCCAGGTACGGGAGGCGTCGTTCCAGGCGAGGAACGAGTCCAAACCGGTCGGGGTGATCGGGTAGCGCTCGGTGTCGGCCTGTGACCGTTGTTCTATCAGGACGAGGCCGGCCGCTGAACTGGAGACCGTGAGTGTGCGGGCGGTGCGCTCGTAGCGGCCGAGCCAGTCCGGCGACAGTTCATCGATCTGTCCACCGGCCGCTGGCGCGGGCCGAGGTGGGAGCCGCACGCCGAGTTCGTCGGCAAGGACGTCGCGGATCAGCGCGTGCCCCAGTTCTGAGGCGTCGGCCACGTTGGTCAGGATGGCGATGGCGAGCCCGGCCTCGGGCACGATCCGCAGGAAGGCTGCCTGGTCGCTGATGTTGCCGTCGTGTCCTGCGACCTCGACGTCGTCCACGCGCGACAGCGCCCAGCCGAGCCCCCAGGCGTCCGGGAACTCCCGGTCGTCGGGCAGCCGGACCTGAACGGACCGCATGACGTCGACACTGTGCTCCGACAACACCCGGGTTCCGTCGAGTGCGAGCCCGCCGGTCAGGTGCAGTCCCGCGAAACGCAGGAGATCCCGCACCGTCGAGCTGATGATCCCGGCCGGGCCGATCGCCCTGGAGATCGCGGCGGACGCGACGGGGGCGCCGGCTGGCCCGCACTGGTGACCGGTCGCCAGGTTCGCAGTCGTGTTCCGCGGGTCCGTCACCGTGTCGGTGAGCCCGAGAGGGCGGCACAAGCTCGTGCGCAGCGCCTCGTCCCAGCTCATCCCGGACATGACCTCGACAACCCGGCCCGCGAGCACATAACCGGCGTTGGAGTAGGAGAACAGCGAACCGGGCGCGTGGCTGATCGGCACCTTCTCCAGCGACGCCACATACTTCTCGACGGCGTCATCGCCGCGCCCGAAGTCCGCCCAGTGGTCGCCGTCGATACCGCTGGTGTGCGCGAGGAGCTGACGGAGCGTGACGGCGTTTGTAGCGTCGGGATCGGACAGTGCGAGATCCGGCAGATAGCGGCGGACGGGCGTGTCGAGATCGACTTTGCCCTGGTCGACCAGTCGCATCACCAGCGATGCCGTCCAGGCCTTGGTGATCGAGCCGATGTGGAACAGGCTGTCCGGTGTCGCCGCCACGCGGGTCGCGCGGCTGAGCACACCGCTGGCCACCTCGATGATCTCGTCGGGCCGACCGGTGGCCACCCGCAGAATGCCCATCGCGGCGCCCGGCACGTGGTACTGCGCCATCAGCGCCGAGAGCCGCTTACGCCACCGCGCGTGCCGCGACGGGTTCGTCATCGGTTCGACCGTTCCCACGCGGACAGCTTCTCTCGGCTACCGGCGTGGCGCACGTGCGTGATGACAGCTCGGGCGAGGCAGTCGGTGGCATCGACGATGGGCAGCACCTCGGCAGCTTTGCCGGTGATGAGCGGGATCTCGGTGCAGCCCGCGATGACCGCGCTCGCGCCCAACTGCGCCAGGACGGCGGTGGCGTCATGGATGCGCGCCAGCGCGGCCCGGCGGTCGGCGCCCGTCTTCACCTCGCTGATCGACGGATTCACCAGGCGTGCCTGGTCGATTTCGGGCAGCTCGATGGGAATCAGCCCGGCACGCCGGCAGGCCGCCGTGTAGAGCCCGGTCCTGCGTGTCCCGGCGGTGGACAGGATGCCGACCGCGCGCATGTCCGGATGTTCGCTGCGCGCCGCGGCGACGGCGGCTTCGATCATGTTCAGGAAGTGCGCGTGCGTCCTGGCGCGCAGATCGTCGATGAAGGCGTGGGCCGTGTTGCACGGAATGGCGATCGTCGTCGCACCGAGGTCGAGCAGGCGGCGCACGCCGTCGGCCATCGCGGGTACCGGTGACGGCCCGCGGCCGATCAGCGCCCGCGTCCGGTCGGGTATCTCCGGGTTGGACCACAGCGCGACCGGCAGGTGGTCGGACTCGCTGCTGACCGGAGTACGGGCCACGAGCTTGGCCATGAAGTCCGCGGTCGCCGAAGGACCCATGCCGCCAAGGATGCCGACAACGGGCTTGCTCGGCCCCGTGTAGGCGAGATCAGCCGGCCGCATCGCGACCTCCGGTGATGGCTGCAGCGGGCAGGGTGCCGGCAACGTTGCCGTTGGCGGAGTGGACCGGGTCCGCTGCGAGCAGTGCGTCGAGGACCGCCTCCTCGACCGCGTCCATCGTGGCCTCGAACGCCGAGGACATCTCCGCCGCGGACGGGGTGGTGGGGTGCGGGTCCCGAGAAGTCGAGACAGCCAGTGCGTAGTCGCCGCTGCCGTGGCTGAACCGGGCGCCCACCCGGGCCAGTGCGTAGATCGCACGCGAAGCCAGGCGCCGCAGCATGTTCGCGTCGACGGCGGCGTCGACGGCGATCACGGTCACGCACGAACCGTCTGCGGTCGTCGGTCCGGCGACGGGAAGCCCGTGGTCGGCTGGGCGCACGGTGCGGCCGAACGCGCGCAGGTCGCCGTCCATGTTGATCTGCACGAGCACGCCGATGGTGGCCGGACCTCTCCCCAAGCCGACGACTCGTGACGACGATCCGATGCCGCCTTTGAAACCGAGTGCGCACGCGCCCGTGCCGCCCCCGACGTTGCCCATCGCCACGCGCTCCGCCGTGGCGCTGTCGATGGCGGCGATGACGTGATCGACCGTGACCGGACGCGGGTTGGCTGCGGACAGCCAGGAGTCGTTGATCTCGCCGACGGCCGGGTTTATCGACGTGAGGCGGCGGCCGTGGGTGCGCAGCACCCAGGTGACGATCGCGTCGGCCGCACGGAACGCCGACAGAGTCGATGTGAGCACGATCGGCGTCTCGACCTGTCCGAGTTCGGCGATCTGGGTGGCGCCGACGAATTTCCCGAAGCCGTTGCCGACGAACATGCCCGCGCGCAGGGAAGCGGTAGGAGACACGTCGTCGACGACGACCGCGGTGGCCCCGCTGAACACCGACAGGCCGTCGCTGACGGTTGCATGGCCGACCCGCACCCCTGCCACGTCCACGATGGAATTCGTCGCACCGACCGGAAAAACACCGACCGCACGCCCGATGTCACGCAACCGGACGCGCGCTACGGTGTCACCGGGAAAGACCAGGCCGCGCACACGACTTTCCACTTCACGCTCCCGTTCCGAATACTGCGAGCGAAACATGTCCAGGTTCTCCGACATCGGCGGCCGACCGCATGGGCGAGACGGGAGAAGCGTCATGGCCCGATTTGTGGAAACCGGCAACCGGCCCGCCACTGGTCGGCTGGTCCTCGGTCGTTCGTGGCAGTCGACATAGCCGGCTGTCCGACTTGGTCGCTTCGCACAACGCTGCCCGGCGGTCCGCGTAGCTATACTCGGGATCACGTTGCACAGTGGAAAGGCGGTGTCGATGCGCGCCCTCATCTCGGCCGACATGGAGGGCGTCACCGGGGTCACACACCCGGACGACTGCATCTTCGGTGCGTCGCAATGGGATCGGTTCCGGCCGATCTTCACCCGCGACGTCAACTCGGTGGCACTGGGCCTTTTCGACGCCGGCGTCGACGAGGTCTTGGTGTGCGAGGCGCACGGAGTCAAGCGCAACCTGCTGCTGGAACAGCTCGATCCCCGGATCCGGATGATCACCGGCCGACACCGCACCTACCCGATGATGGAAGGTATCCAAGCGCGACCGGAGCTGGTGGCTTTCGTCGGCTACCACGCGCCTGCCGGTGGCGAGGGCGTGCTCAGTCACACGGTGATCGGCTCGCTGCTCGTGCGGGCCAGCCTCAACGGGGCGTTGCTCAGCGAGGGGCTGCTCAACGCGACGCTGGCCGCCGAGTACGGGTCGCGGGTCGCATTGGTCAGCGGCGATGACAAGACCTGTGAGGACGCACAGGGGTATGCGCCGCAGGCCAAGCCGGTCGCGGTGAAGCGAGCGTTGGACCGTTACACGGCCGACTGCCTGCACCCGGAGGTGACCGCGGCGATGCTGCGGGAGGCGGGTCGGCTCGCCATCGACGCGGGCGCGTCGACCCCGGCCGAACCGCCCTTCGTCTGCGACCTCGAGTTTGCCGTGTCCAGTGCGGCGGCGGCCTGCGCGCTCGTGCCGAGCGTGCAACGGGTCGACGACCGGGTGATCCGCGTGATGACGGAGACGGCCGACGAGCTGAATCGGATGTTCACGGTGTGCTGCACGCTCGCCACTGCCTCGGCCGAACGAGTCTACGGCTGACCGCGACTGCGGCTGACGCGGCAACGCGGAGCTATGACGCGCCGCCGTTGTGGGAGCCGCGCACGATCCAGACCTGGAGCATCAGCGCAAGGCGCGTTCGCGGATCGTCGAGATCGGCCCCGCAGATTTCGCCGATGCGGCGCAGTCGGTAGCGCAGCGTGTTGGGATGGATGGCCAGAGCGGACGACACCGCGCCCACGTCGCCGAATGCGTCGAACCAGGTCGACAGGGTCTCGAACAGGTTGGTCTTGTGCTCGATGTCGTAGGCCATCAACTCGGTCAGGGGGCCAGTGACGCTGTCTCCGCGAGCCGCGGCGATGTCCTGCAGTTCCAGCAGCAGGGTCTCGAAGTACACGTCGGACAGGGTGGCCGCGTGCCGACCGGAATTGTGGGCGCGCAGCACTCGCAGCACCCGGCCCGCCGTTGCCCGGGCGTGCGCCAGCTCGCCCGGTGATCTGGCGACCGGCCCGATCCCGATCACCGCCCGGGTCCGGGTCCCGAGCCTGCTCAGGAACTCGCTGGCGATCTGCACGGCCCGGCGTTCCGCCGCGCCTGCCGGGCGGCTGGTCGGGACGAGCCCGTAGGTCACGTTGCCGACCGCGGCGGAGGCACTGCGCGGGTCCAGCGCGGCGAGATGGACGGCGAACGCGTCGCTGATTCGTATGCGTTCCGCCTCGTGCGAGGTGTGGGTGGCCAGGCTGTGTTCGTGGTCAGAGGCGGCTGGCACCTCCAAGGCGAACACCATGACCGGCTGGTCGGACAGGCCCAGGCGCGAGATTGCCTCACCGGCGTCCACGCCTCCTTCCAGGGCGGTGCTGACCAGGTCGCTACGGATTCGGCGTTCCACGTCCTCGCCCGCACGCACGTGGAGCATGTGCAGGGCGACGACCTTGGCCGCCTCGACGAGTGCCTGGGATCGCTCCTGGCTCAGTGGCTCGCGGACCGCAGCCCAGATCGAGCCGAGCACGACACCGCCGGCTCGGACCGCGATCGCGACACGAGGCATCTGGTTGAGACCGAGCGCTTCGGGGTCGATCCACACCGGCTCGTCACTGCGGTAGAGCTGGCGGAAGACGCCGCGTTCGAGATAAACCCGGGTGACCTGCTCGGGAACCTGGCGGCCGATGATCGCCTCGACCCGTGGGGCGTCCGCCTCGTCCTGGCGGCCGGAGAAAGCGAGCAGCCTCGAACTGCGATCTTCGATGGTCACCGGTGCGTCGAGCAACGCCGTGATCGCGTTGGCCAACGCGAACAGGTCGCCGGAGCGGACGCCGCCGAACGACCCGGCATCGACCTGGCTGACGGAATCCTCGGCGAGCAGCGAGCGCAGCATCGCCGCGAGTTGGGTCCACGCGGCGCCGCGGGTGAGGCCGAGCACGGCGACACCCGAATCGGCCGCCGCGGCCGCGACCGCCGCGCCGGTCGGAACGGGGGACCGGAGCACCAGGGCCGAGGCACCGCGCGTGCCGAGAACCGGCAACAGCCGAGCGATCTCTTCGCCATCGTGCAGCCCGACACCGAGTACCACCGCGCCGGGCGGGAGATCGAGATCGTCGACCGGGTCGTAGATGGACACTCCGCCGACGTGTTCAGCGCCGCTGGGGTTGCCGAGAACGAGGCTCAGCAGCGTCGTGCCGAGGTCGTCAAGTACCCGGCCGAGCGTTGCTCGGGGCCGCAAGCTCTCCACGGTCTCTGCCACCTGTCCACGCTAGCTCGGCCGTCGCCGAGAAGATTTGTGGATGTCACCGAAGGAGTGTGGCCGCGATTGTGTGAAGCCACAACTTGACCGGACAGGCCAATGTCAGGAATCCACAGGTGCGGCGGCCGAGACCTTGGAGGAACGCACGAAGAATCGTGGCGCGAGATGACTACGCTTTAGGCCAACCGAACCAACGACACGTGTCCACTCTGGACGAAAGCGTGCGCATCCTCACTGACAGGAACCCGATCATGAACCGTGTTGGTATTACAGCGGTCCTGGCGGTCGTGCTGACTGCGACGGCCGCTTGCGCGGGGGGCGGACAGGTCGCCGACAGCTCCGGCAGCAGTGGCACTTTCACCTTCGGCGTCGCCACGGACCCAGGAAATCTCGATCCGCAACGCTCCGAGCAGGAGGCCAACACTCAGGTCGCCGCCCTTGCCTACGACACCCCCGTCATTCTGACCAAAGACCGCCAGGTCGAACCGGGCGTCGTGACAAAATGGCAGTCGGTCGACCCGACGACCTGGACACTGACGGTTCGCGCCGGGGTGACGTGTTCGGACGGAACCACCCTCGATGCCCCGACCGTGGCCAACAATCTGAACTACGTCGCCAACGCCAAGAACGCCAGCGCCTATGCCAACGTGACCGTCCCGACCGGTAGCGTCGCGACGGCAGCGGGTGACACCGTCACCATCAAGCTTCCGGCGCCGGCTCCGTTCCTCATCCAGGATCTGGGCGACCTCCCACTGGTGTGCGCGAAAGGCATTGCCGATCGGGAAACCCTGGCTACCGGCAGTGACGGTTCAGGTCCCTATCAGGTGACGTCGGTCGTGCCCGGAAACCACATCGAGTACAGCCTACGCAAGGGTTTCACCCCCGGTCTCGCCGGCGACACGACCGCGACGGCAGCCACCCTACCGTCGAAGATCGTCGTCAAGGTCGTCAGCGACGCCACTACAACCGCGAACCTGTTGCTGGGCGGTCAGCTCAACGCGTCGATCGTCACCGGGACAGACCAGAAACGTCTACAAGCCAACGGCCTCTACACCGTTGGACTGTCGAACCTGTCCGACCAGATCTATTTCAACCACAGCAGTTCCCGGCCCACCGCCGATACCTACGTGCGCAAGGCACTGGTCATGGCGATGAACATGCCGCAGGTGATCGCGGCCGACACCGCCGGGCTCGGGGCGCCGGCGACCGGCCTGCTGGGCACGCCCAAGGTCTGCTCGGGCAATACTCTCGCCCGGAACCTGCCAGCCTATGACGCCAACGGCGCGCAGAGCCTGCTCACGCGCACGAAGACGGGAGCGCCGCTGACCATCGTGCTTGCGTATTCCAGCGACGTGACCACGGCGACGAGTGCGGCGCAGGTCATCGCGGCGGAGTGGAGGCAACTCGGCGTCAACGTGACGCTGGTCGGAAAGCCATCCGATCAACTCACGAGCAGCATCCTCGGTGCGACTGTCTCGTGGGATGCCGTGGTTTTCGACCTCGGATTCGCAACGCCGGCCCAGATGGTTCCGTTCATGTCCGGCCAGGGCGCGCCCAACGGCGAGAACTTCAGCTTCATTGACAACGCAACCTACAACGGCCTGATCGCGAAGGCGTCCACCCTGGCCGGCACCCAGGGCTGCGCGGACTGGAACGCGGCCGAGTCCGCGCTGTTCCAGAACGCCGATGTGGTGCCCACCGGGCAGACCCCCTTCGCTTACTACGGCAAAAACGCGACCTTCCAGGTGTCCGGCTACGACCTGATCCTGCCCGGCACGATCCGGGCTCAGTAGCAGCCACGACCACAGCGGCGCCGGGCGGCCGATCCCACCTCAGCAGCGGCATCGGCCGCCCGGCGGTGTCGGCGTGAACCGCACCTCCGCGATCAGGACAACCTGGAATCGAGTTCGAGTGATTGTTCGATCCTGGTGACGGCCGTGGACAGGGCTCTGACCCAGCCGGTGACTCGGTCGCGATGAAAACGCACGCTGGGCATGGCGATCGCCAGTGCCGCGATCGGGGACGCGGCAAGAGTTCGGATGACAACCGCCAACGCGGTCAGACCGGCTTCGGTGCGCTGATCGTTGACCGCGAAGCCACGCTTGCGAACCAGCGTCAGCTCCCGTCGCAACCGGGGCAGGTCAGCCTCCTCCGATTGACCGTACAGGCGCGACACTTCTTCCGGCGGCAGCGCGGCCAGGATGGCCTTGCCCCCTGACACGAGGTGCGCAGGGAGGGTCCGCCCCGCACGGGGGCCAACGCGCAGAATCTGCGAGCATTCCACGGTGGCAACGAATCGGGCCTCGGTGCCGGCCACAACAACCAGATTGACCGACTCCTGCACGCGCTCCACCAGGTCGTGCATGTGCGGCAGTGCCGCCTGACGCAGCAGTGCCACTGGAGCACCGGAGGGAGCGACTGTGCGGAGCACGTCGCCGGCTTCGTAGCTCCGGTCCGGCCGTTGCTCGGCGAAGCCCCGGTACACCAGCATAGCCAGCAGGCGATGCGCGGTGGACGCCGAGACACCGAGCCGATCTGCCGCATCGCTGACCCGCAGTGGACCTTCCTGCGCAAGCAGTATCGCCAAATGAAGTGCGTGGTCGACCGAGGTGATCGGATACGGCGGGGCATTCTTCATAGCAGAAAATTCTATACCAGAACTAGGAAACTTGACACGCTCGCCAGGGGAGATGCGCATAACCGGACAGGACGCAGAACGTCTCGTAGAGAAACCAGGAGGCTACGGTGATAACGGAGTCAACGAGCCGAATTTCGCCCGTCGTGCTGACATCCAACGGGTTGGCCCATGGCTTGGCGTGGCGTCGCTGGGCGACCCAGCACCGCGTGGCAGCGGCTCTGCTCGCTGGCGTGGTTGCCACGCACATCTCCACCGTGCTGGCGTTCTGGTTCGGTGACTTCGGCCTGTTCCGGCTCGACTGGCCCACCGACAACGGGCGCGTCTACCTCCCGCACATGGATCCGGTGATCCAGTTTTTCGTCGGTGGTGCCATGCATTATCTGGACGGGATCGCTTTTGCTGTGTTGTTCGCGATCAACCTGCATCCCAGGTTGCCGTGGGCCAACAGCCAGATCGGCAACATCTTCAAGGGAATGGTGTTCGGCACCGTCCTGGGCATGATCTCCCTGACCGTGCTCTGTCCGCTCGTCTACGGTCCTGCCCTTGGAGCCCAGGCCGGCATACTGAGCTCCCACTTCGGCTGGAAATTTCAGGTGAGCGTGCTGCTTTTCCACTGGATTTACGGAGCACACCTCGGCCTGGTCTACAGCCCGCTCGACAACCTCAAAGCATCGAAGTGATCGATGCGGGGATGGCAGGACAAAGTCCTGCCATCCCCGCTGTGCTCCCGGGTTCACCTACGCCCTGATCTGAAGATCCGAGAAGTAGCCGATGGTGCCCGACTCGATCCACAGACCGATACCGCCGCGTTGCTCCTCGCCCAGCTTCAGGGTGTTCACGATGAGCGAGGGCTGTTCGGCATGGTTGACGAACACTCGGGCTCGCACACCCTGGACCTCGACCCGCATGTGTGTCCACTCTCCGGGCACGAGGTCCACGTAGGACTCGTACTTCTCTGGTTCCTCGGCGCGGAGGCGGTCGAAGGGGTGATCGGGATACGCCCAGTACTGAATGCTGTGATTGCGTCGTACCTGATCCTCGGCCCGGCCGTTGGTGGGCCGCAGGTAAACGCTCTCGAAGGTCATCTCGGGTTCGGTGTCGATGCGGAAGGCCAGCCCGATGAATCCCCGCGCATAGAAGGGCGCGTCCGGTGCGAGCACGCCCGCGACGTCGACGTCGATCGTGCCGTCTCCGAAGTCACCGTCCTGCCAGGCCATGAAGTTCCGGTCGGTCAGGGTTTCCTTGGCCGGATCTTGGTATGCCGAGCTGGGTATGGTGACCTGGAACGCGCGTCGACCCTGGTAGGTGGTCTCCGCCCCAGAAACGCCCGAGAGGTGGTATTCGGTCACGTTGTGGCCCTTCTTATCCTCGATACTGAGTCGGCCGGTATTTTTCCAGAGATTCTACTGGGCGGGCGATGTCTTTCTGTCCAGCAGAACTCCGGCATTTTCTACCTGGCAGAAAAAGCTATCCTCGACCAAGGAGCCTTGCCACGCTTGCGATATGTCCTCCACCGCCGCCCCCTCGGGCGCACCCACTCAGCTGGAACGAACGCCGGAGTTGGCAGCCCTGTACCGCGACCTGGCGTGCGCAGCGCTGATTCCCTTGTGGACCGAGATCGGTGAGCTCATGCCGGTCGAGCCGGTGCCTGGGGCATTGCCGCATCTGTGGCGCTGGAAAGACCTGCTGCCGATGGCGCAACGGGCCGGAGACCTGGTTCCGGTGGGACGCGGAGGCGAGCGCCGCGCCTTGGCCTTGGCCAATCCGGGTCTGGCTGGACGGCCGTTCGCCGCCCCTACCCTCTGGGCGGCGATCCAGTACCTCAATCCGGGGGAGGATGCCCCGGTACACCGGCACACCCAGCATGCCTTCCGATTCGTCATCGAGGGCGAAGGCGTGTGGACGGTCGTCAACGGTGATCCGGTGGCGATGCGGCGGGGCGATTTCTTGCCGCAGGCAGGGTGGCACTGGCACGGGCACCACAATCGCAGCGACGCGCCCATGGCCTGGATCGACGGACTGGACATCCCGTTCCAGCATTACGCTGACACCGCATTCTTCGAGATCGGGCCGGACGAAACCGAGTCAGACCGGACGCCCGAGTGTTCGTATTCTGAGCGGCTGTGGGCTCATCCAGGATTGCGCCCGATGAGTCGAGTGCTCCCGACCCCGGCGACGCCACTGCTGGCCTATCGGTGGGAGCACACGGACGCGGCGCTGTCCGAGCAGTTGTCGCTGGAGGCCGAGGGTCAGGCCGCGACCGTGGAACCCGGCCACGCGGCCATCCGCTACATCAACCCCACGACCGGTGGCGATGTCCTGCCGACGTTGCGCGCCCAGTTCCACCGGCTGGCGCCGGGCCGAGCGACCGCTGCCCGGCGTGAGGTGGGTTCCTCGGTCTTCCAGGTCTTCGACGGCGCGGGCGAGGTCACCGTTGGCGACTCCAACTGGACCGTCGAACGCGGCGACCTGTTCGTCGTGCCCTCCTGGCAACCGTATTTCCTCGCGACTGACCCAGGTCTCGATCTGTTCCAGTTCAGCGACGCTCCGATCGTCGAGGCGTTGCACCTGCACCGTCGGGCGGGAGAGGGAACGCAGGTATGAAGCTGGCAACCGTGCGTACCGCCGATGGGTGGCATGTGGCGCGGGTCGAGCACGACCGTTGGGTCGATCTCGGCTCCGGCAACGTCGGCGATTTGTTGGGACACGCGGACTGGCAGGAGCGCGCCGCCGCCGCGCACGACACGTTGGTGGACGCCGACTCCTTGGCTGTCGAGGCGGTGGTTCCGCATCCCGGGAAGATCATCTGCGTGGGCCTGAACTACCGCACCCATATCGCCGAGATGGGCCGCGATCTGCCCCAGTACCCCACGCTGTTCGCCAAGTTCCCCGAGGCGCTGCTCGGACCCTACGACCCTCTCGAACTGCCACCGGAGTCCGACCAGGTCGACTGGGAGGCCGAACTGGCCGTGATCATCGGCCGACCGGTGCACCGTGCCGACATGGCCACAGCGGCGGCGGCGATCGCCGGCTACACGATCATGAACGACGTCACCATGCGCGACTGGCAGTTCCGCACGAGGGAGTGGTTGCAGGGCAAAACCTGGGAGGCGAGCTCTCCGCTCGGCCCGTACTTGGTCACCCCGGACGAGCTGGCACCGGACGCGACCATCAGCTGCACCGTCGATGGCGAGATCATGCAGAAATCGACCATCGCGGACCTGTTGTTCGGTCCGGCCGAACTGATCAGCTATATCTCCACGATTCTCACGCTCAACCCCGGCGATGTGATCGCCACCGGCACCACAGGAGGTGTCGGCCACGCCCGCACCCCACCTCGTTACCTGCGCCCCGGTCAAACCCTGGTCACCCGCATCGAGGGGATCGGCGAAACGGTGACCCCGATCCGGCGGGCGCCATGACCTGCGTCGCGCCGTCGCGCTACCTCGATTGGCTGGCCGGTGGGTACGACTATTTCGCCGCCCGGCTCAAACGGATCACTGACGCCGAACTCACCCTCCCCAGCGGCCTGCCTGGCTGGACCGGCAAACACGTCCTCTCCCACGTCGGGTACAACGCCCGCGCGCTCGGCCGCCTGGCGCACTGGGCCGCGACGGGGGAGCGGACGCCGATGTATCCCGACCCGGTAACCCGCGGCCAGGAGATCCAGTCGGGCGCCGGCTGGCCGGCAGCGCGGCTGCGCGCGTTCGTCGAAGAAGAACACCGCCACCTGACCGCGGCGCTCGGGCGAATCACCCCCGAGCAATGGCAGGCGAAGGTGGTCACCGCTCAGGGCCGCACCGTCACCGCCGACACGATCCCGTGGTTGCGTGCCCGTGAGCTGTGGATCCACGCGTGCGATCTGCCCAGCGGCGGCGAGTTCAGCGACTTTCCGGTCGACCTCGTGGACGCACTGGTCGATGACGCGCTCAGCCGCCGGCGCAACGTACAGGCCATCGACATCGCCGTGCTGGCCACCGATCGCGGCCACGCCCCCGAGCCATCGGCAATGGTTCTAGGCCCAGCCGCGGACCTGGCCCGATGGCTCACCGGCCGGAGAACCCCCACGAAACTCCACACCACCGACGACACCCCGCTGCCTCACCTCCCGCCGTGGCTCTGACCACCCGGCACCAGCCCGCCTTCAACGGAGAAGCCCATGACTACGACTCACGCGCGTCAGTTCATCAACGGCGAACTCGTCACCTCCGCGCGCAGCACCACGTCCACCAGCCCAGCGGACGGTGCCGCGCTCGGCGACTACGCCGACGCCGGCCATGACCAAGGTCTCGCCGCCATCGCCGCCGCCCGCGCCGCCTTCGACGAGTCGAACTGGTCCCACGATCGCCAGCTGCGTCACCGCGTCCTCAACGCGATCGCGGACGGCATCGAACGCCGCGCCGACGAGCTGATCACCATGCTGGCCCGGGAGAACGGCAAGATCATCGGCGAGGCCGGATTCGAACTCAGCCTCACTCCGTCGAAGCTGCGCTACTTCGCGGCGCTGGCGCTGACCGAGCATGGCCGCGCGGCCGAGGCCGCACCGGGGCTGTACCTGAGTTCGGTGCCCGAACCCGTTGGCGTGGCAGGCATCATCGTGCCGTGGAACTCGCCGGTGGTGCTGGCGGTGCGTTCGTTCGCCCCGGCGCTTGCTGCGGGCTGCACCGCCGTCGTCAAGCTCCCCGGGCAAACCGGGCTGGTCAACGGCATCCTGCACGAGATCCTGGCCGAAACGCCCGGCCTGCCCGCCGGTGTGCTGAACTCGGTCACCGAGTCCGGGGACGAGGTTGCCCAACTGCTGGTCCAGTCGATGGAGGTCGACGCGATCAGTTACACCGGCAGCACGCGGGTCGGCAAGCTGATCATGTCCGAGGCGGGCAAGACGCTCAAGCGCCTGTCGCTGGAGCTCGGCGGCAAGACCCCGATGATCGTCTTCGACGACGCGGACCTCTCCGCCGCGCTGCCCGTGCTCACCAAGGCGGTCACCACCTTCAGCGGCCAGTTCTGTATGACCGGCAGCCGGGTACTGGCCCAGCGGGGTATCGCGGCGGAGCTGCGTGAGCGGCTCAGCGATGCCCTCTCGGCGGTGCGCGTCGGTCCCGGTGACGACCCGGCCAGCGAGATGGGCCCGATGATCGACGCCGCCAACGCCGAACGTGTCGACACGATCGTGGCCGAGGCCGCGAACTACGCCAAGATCCTCGTCCGAGGCGGTCCCGTCGTGCCGGGATCGGCGCTCTACCGGCCCTCACTGGTTGAGGTCGACGACACCACCACGCGGATCGTGCAGGAGGAGGTCTTCGGTCCGGTGGCGACCTTCGAGGTGTTCGACACCGAGGCCGACGCGGTGTGTCTGGCCAACGACACCGAATACGGCCTGGCCGCGTCGGTCTGGTCGCGCGACATCGACCGGCCGCGCCGGGTGGCCCGGCAGTTGAAAGCAGGCACGGTGTGGACCAACACGTGGGCGGTGGTGGTCGACCAGTTCGAGGAGGGCGGGTTCAAACAGAGCGGTCTCGGCCGGCTCAACGGACCCCGGGCACTCGAAGAGTTCCAGGAATACAAGACCTACGCCCACGTCGTGGCCTGAGCGGAGCCCGGATCATGAAGATCACCGCCGCCGTGGTCGAAGCCACCGACAAACCATTCGAACTACGCGAACTACAACTGGACGATCCGCGATCGGATGAGCTGTTGGTACGCATCGTGGCCTGCGGGATGTGCCACACCGACCTTAGCGCCCGCAACGGCAGCACGCCCTTTCCGCTCGCCGCGGTGCTGGGCCACGAAGGCGCGGGCGTCGTCGAGAGGGTCGGTTCGCAGGTGGCTGATTTCGTACCCGGCGACCGCGTCCTGCTCAGCTTCACCTCGTGCGGCCAATGCGCGGCCTGCCGGTTCGGCCGCCCGGTCTATTGCCGCTACTGGGTCCCACTCAACCTCCTCGGCGGCTCCCGTTTGGACGGTTCCCCCACGATCACCCGCGCGACTGGTGACGTACACGGCCACTTCTTCGGACAATCTTCCTTCGCCACCCATGCGCTCGCGCACGCCCGCGCGGCGGTCAAGGTTCCCGATGACGTCGACCTCGACGAGCTTGCGCCGCTGGGCTGCAGCGTGCAGACGGGCGCGGGTGCCGTGCTGAACGTCGCCAAGCCGGAACCGGGAAGCACCATGGTCGTTTTCGGGGCGGGCGGCGTGGGAATGGCCGCGTTGATGACAGCCACTCTCACTCCGGCGGCACACATCGTGGCGGTGGATGTCAATCCAGACCGGCTGGGGTTGGCTCGCGTTCTCGGAGCCACCCACATCGTCAACGCCGCCAACACCGACCCCGTCGAGGCCATTCTCGATCTCACGCACGGCGTTGGCGCCGACTGCGCGGTCGAAACCAGCGGTCGACCCGCTGTACTCCAGCAGGCCATCGCTGCGCTGGCCGCTGCAGGCACCTGTGTCGTGGTCGGCGCGCCGCCGCTCGGCACCACCATCCCCGTGGACGTCACCAACCTGCTCGGCCGTGGCCTGCGGCTTCTCGGCACCAACCAAGGCGACAGCAACCCGCAGCAGTTCCTGCCCCGGTTGATCGACCTGCACCGTCAAGGGCTGCTGCCATTCGACCGGCTTGTTACGCGCTTCCCCTTCGACCGGATCAACGACGCGGCAGACCAGGCTCGTGAAGGCGCTGCGATCAAGCCGGTTCTCGTCATGCCGTCGACCTGAGTCATTGATCCGCCTGGAGGAAAACATGCTCGATCGCCGTCACTTGCTCGCGCGCGGCGGCGCGGTCGCCGTCGGTGCAATTGCCGCAACCGCTGCCACCGCCAACGGAAACCCGGCCGCCGCGGAGATCGGCGAGGGAAAGCACGTTGTCCACATTGAGCACCCCGACGGCGTCGCGCCCGGCAACGGCTACAGCCAGGTCGTCTGGGGCGCCGGCCGTTTCGTCGCTATCGCCGGTCAGGTCGCAGTGGACGAAACCGGCAACCTGATCGGCGTCGACGACCCGGCAGCGCAGGCCCGCCAGGTATTCGAGAACCTTCGCCGATGCCTGGACGCGGTAGATGCGGGCTTCGCCGACGTACTCTCGTTCACCATCTTCGTCACCGACATCGCCATCGTGCCAACCGTTCGCGCCGTGCGGGACACCATGATCGACACCGCCAGACCGCCTGCCAGCACGGTCGTGCAGGTCGCCGCCCTAGCGAATCCTCAACTGCTGTTGGAGATCCAGGCCCAGGCCATCGCCGGACCGCGATAGCGCCCGCCGTGCCAGCGTGTCAGCCAGCCTGACGTGCCGTGTGAAGCCAGCCCCGCCTCGCTCGGCCGCCACGCGAGGGCCCCTACCTGGCTGCCGACGGCGGATCGAGCGGGTCTTGGAGACGTCACCCGAGGCCCGACCGCATCGATCGAGCTCGATCATCCGCGATCCGTCCACGGATAGTCGGCCGTGTCCGTATCCCACAGATGGTGGTGTGCGTCGATGATCGGGCCGGTACCACCTGGGCGAGACCAAACCTGGTCGACACAAAACGGCGACTGCCACAACGATTCCGTCCGGTGATCGACCTGACGGCGATGATCAATCAGGGGCTTCCGGTGGCGTGATCGGCGCGGAAACAGGCGCTGAGGCCGGTGGCATCATCGAGGGGATCGCAGGTGGGGTCATCAGTACCCTGGCCGCCGACGCTGAGGAGGTCAACTGTGCGAGGCGTGCGGTATCTCGGTCCGGAAGGTCTACCGCCGAAGCCAGACCCAGCCACCGGCCTGCCACACCCGCCGCACGCTCCGGGCCGGACCACGCGGAGCCCGAGCAAGCGGAGTGCCAACCGGGACGATGACCTCGGCGAGCCACCGGCATCATCCCCTCGCGAGGGGCCGGGTCTGGCCTGGTACCGCAGTAGCCGATCATCTGCGGTGCAGGTCGGGATCATTGGTTTTGTCGTTAGTGCTGGCTGTTGTTGCGTTTCTCGTTGGCCTCACTCAGCGCAAGCGAACTGAGTGCGCGGCCGGTGTCGAACGGGTACGAGGACGCAAAACGTGGTGCGGCCCTACGTGCTCGGGAAAGTGACATTGAGCGTCGGAATCGGTCAGTGGTCGCTGAACATGCAGGATCGAGACGGGCGTAGTTTGAGCCTGCCGGTCTCGGCGCTGCAACAGGACCGCCTGATGTGGGACCTGGTCTACAACGGCATGCTGCACTCGGTAATCGCTGGTGGGGCCGAGACCAACGGCCAACTCCACCGATACTTGCGAGTGCCATACCCGAGCCCATACGGCGCGGCCAGGTAGCTGCGCCTGCCGGGCCGTTGTCGTTTCCTCAGGGTCTGGTCGACTCGCATCGCGGCGTTCGGCGTCAGTCGGTACATGATGCCAGCCGCAGCGCCGTTTCAGATCCAGCCGAGTTTCACGATCTGCACGCCTGCCGCGAACCGGGTGCTCACGCCGAGTTTGTCCATGATCGACGCGATGTGCCGCCGGACGGTGCGGACCGAGACGTGCACCATCGCGGCGAGGTCGTCGTCCTTGACACCGGTGCAGAGCAGGGTCGCGATGTGCCGTTCGAACGGGGTCAGCGTGTCGTCGGCCGGGCTGCTCGGCGGGTAGGGCACCGCGCGTTCCCAGATCGACTCGAACAGTGCGACCAGCGCGTCGATGACCACGGTCGAACGGAACAGTACGACGCCCGCCACACCGGGGCGGTCGAGCGGTATCAGGGCGCGGGAGCGGTCGGCGATGAGGAGCTTCATCGGTGCGGCGTCCACGACGCGGGCCCGGCCGCCGAGTCGGACGGTGGTGTCGATGATGTTCTGCCACTCCGGGTCGAGGTATCCGGTGGTGAACACGGTCCGCCAGACCGGCGGCGGCGAACCGGCCACTGGCGAGAGGCGGGGGAGGCAGACCGAGCCCGCCGCGATCGGGATCTCGCAGGACAGCAGCTCCTCGGTCGCGGTGCGCTGGATGTTGTCGACCAGCGGCAGGATCCGGGTGACGTCGGTGACCACCTCGGCCAGCGGATGCTGCGCGCCGCCGTCCAGGTGCAGCAGGTTCTGCACGGTCCGTGACGCGCCTTCGTGCCACTGGCCGATCTTCTCGGCCGTGTGCCGCAGCACGAGCTGCGCGGCGGTGGCGGGCGCGACCGCGAGCAGTTTCGGGTAGCCGCCGGGCTCGACGTGGGCGAGTCCGGCCTTGATCAGCTCTTCCTCGACCGGCTGAAAAGGGCCGGTTTCGGAGTCGAGGACGTGCGCGCCGCCGTCCAGGAGCCGCCAGTACAGGTCGGCCGCGTCGGCCGAGACGATCTGGTCGAGCATGCGTGGCCTCCTGCCTGGTCTCGTCCCGACTGCTTTGACGTCGTTCGACGAGACCGGTTCTGCTTTCAGCGATGGTTACGCTACGCGACCGACTGGTGTCAGGAAAGCGTCAGTGGCAGCTTCTCGCCTTGCGGCGGCGCCGCGACCATGGGGAACATCGTTGATGCGGGCGGCATCGTGCCCGTTACTGGGGCGGGGGCTGTGAGCAGCGCGCATTGTCGTCGTGGCTTTCCCTGCATGAGGTCATATTTCCTGAGGAGGACGTCACGACATGCGGCTCCGAGGAACCGCGCTGCGCAGACCGGTGTTGCTGGTGGTGGCGGCCGGGTTGGTGGCCAGCCTGGCGGTCACCGCGCCGGAGGCGGGCGCGGACACCCAGTTGCGCGACAACATGCTGATGTCGCACCAGCTGACCGACCCGGCCACCGGCAAGCCGGCCGACGTCTACGACTACGCGCCGACCGTCGTGCAGCAAGGCACCGTCCAGCACTACTACTGGTGCGGGTACGGCACTCATCCCAGCGCGAAGTTCTCGATCACCCGCGGCGGCACGACCTACACAGGGGCGGCGGGCGCACCGACAACATCTACTACCGCTCCTACGACACGGTGTCACACGAATGGCAACAGTCCGCGCCGCAGGAGGTCATGTGGCCATCGTCGGACGCGAAGTACGGGTCGGCCGCCCAGAACTACTGGGACAGCGCGTTCACCTGTAACCCCTCGGTGATCACCGGCAACTTCACGTTCAACGGCACCACCTACCACCAGGCGCTCTACTACGTCGGCGCAAAGTGTGAGTATGTCGGGAGCACCAACGGTGCCAATCCGATCAACTGCGGGATCCACAACAGCATCGGCGTCGCGTTCACCAACGACTGGGTGCACTTCACCCGATACGCGGACGCGCACGGCGTGCCGCAGCCGGTACTGAACTGGCCCTGTGCCTACGGTTACGGGTACGGCCAGCCCTCGGTGTATAACCTGGACGGCAATGGCGGAATCCGGATGTTCTTCGTCCGCAGCCACTCCGACCGCCCGACCGAGCCCGGCAAGCCCACCGACTGTGCGGGCGGCGCTGACTATCGCATCGCGGACTCGGCCGACGGCGTGAACTTCGGCGCGGCCCAGGTGCTCACCACGGCCGGCATCACCGAGAACCGGCAGCCGGAGAACGCGGCGTTCGCCTATGACAAGGACCAGCATGACTGGTACATGGTGGGCGAGTTCGGGTTCGGACAAGGCCGGCGACACGACCGTCGCCCTGCACGGCTTCTCGCTCTACAAGCTGCACGGCAGCGACCTGACCTCCGGCGCGGCATCCTGGCAGAAACTGACCACTGTGGATACCGTGCGCACCTGGTTCGCGGAGAACTTCATCCCGACCATCGCCAGGGACCGCTTTGGCAACGTCAACATCGACGGCCTCTACCCCGATGTCCAGATCAGCTACAGCATGTACAACCCGAGGCTGCCGTGGAGCGACACGGTCGGCGTGAGCAAGGACACCGGCAGCGCGAACTACTTCATCGGGTACGCGCACGCCGGGGTATGAGATAGACCAGCGGAACCGCAGGGACCCCTGGGAGTGATCGAGGTTGTGATGTGGATGTTCCGGCGCAAGCGCACACAACGGCCATCGGGCGAGGCTGATGGCCACGCGGAGCAGGGTCTCTGGACCGCCGAGATGACCGAGACCTTCAAACAGATGTACGGCGTGCAGTCTGACGATCTGTTCACCGCCGTCCTCATCGGCCGTCGTGTGGATGGCCCCGGCAACGGGATCATGAAGTACACGCTTTCCGTTCACGGTCCGGGTCATCAGTACGTCATGGTCCGTTTGCGACTGGGTCTGATCGACGATTTCAGCCTGAAGCATGAGGTTCTGCAGCGTTCTCCCGGACAACTCCCCGGTCCGCTGGGTCGTGACATACCGGTGGTCATGCCGCCGTACGTGCTGAAGTCGCGGCGGACCACGTATGACTGCCGACCGGACGCCGAGCGAGTGCTCACATCGAAGGGCTGGCGTCGGTCGGACGACTGGGTCACGGTGATCGGCCAGGGCCGGTGGTTCAACGGAGATCACGGAAGTTGGGCGGCGCCAGTGGTGAAGTCCGGCGGTACCGGGCGGCTCGGGTAGCGCCCAGGTAGGTGGTGACGAACAGGAGGAGAAGGCATGGCGCGACTACGATTGCTCGCGTACCGGTGGCCGAGGCACGTTCGGATCTTCACGATCGTGGTGACGCTGCTCGGCGCGGCGCTGCTGGTCACGCTCGCGGTTCTGGTCACCAACCAGGGACCGATGTGCGGCGAGGTGGTCATGACTCCGAACGACGAATGTTTCATCGGCAACTCGGGCACGCCTGCCAGCTACTCGGACGTGGCCAATTCGCCATTGCCGGCGATCCTGTTCGCGGCCGCGGTGGGCCTGGTCGGCTGGCTGGTGATCCACCTGCACCGCAATCGCAAGCCCACCGGCTACGACATCGCCAAATTCGACTTGTACGTTCGGATCCGGCGCAGCGAGCTGCGCGAGATCTACCAGTCCTCACCCGACTGCCAGGCGACATGGTCGAGCCCGGAGGAACTGCTGGCCCTGTTCGACGAGAAGGTCGAGCGGGAGCGCAAACGGAAAGGCATCGCCACCGCGAAAACCTGATCGGCCGGCCAGGCTTGCGCGCGGTGAGCGCGTAGACCAGCGTGATGGCGCGCGCCCTCATGGGCAGCACCAACCAGCCGCTGGCCTCGGCGCGAACCATCCGGCTCCGACGGTGCACCACGATCAAGGCGGTAAAACGCAGGTCCGGGCACAGGCCGACCAGTCTGACCAACCTCTAGTGGGTGTACCAGACAATTCGGATCAGTGCTAGCGGACCCGTCATGATCCACCTAGGGTCGAGTGATCCCAGCCGATAACAGAAGCTCGAGGCAATCATGACGACAGCTGATGCGGCCGCAGCCGATGTACCCGAGGCGGACCTGAAGACCGTGCGTCGCGCGGTGCTGGCCTCCGCGATCGGAAACGCAACCGAATGGTACGACTACAGCATCTTCACCTCGGGGGTCATCGCCACCGCGATCGGTAACCTGTTCTTTCCCGGAGGCAATGCGGAGGTCGAGTCGCTGGGCCTGCTCGCGGTCGGATTCGTGGTGCGTCCGCTCGGCGGACTGTTCTTCGGACCGCTCGGCGACAAGCTTGGCCGGCAGCGGGTGCTCGCACTGACCATCATCCTGATGTGCAGTTGCACGTTCCTGGTCGGCGTGCTACCGACCTACAAGACCTTCGGTATCGGGGCGCTCGTCCTGATCATGCTGCTACGGCTGATCCAGGGTTTCTCCACTGGTGGAGAGTACGGTGGCGCCGCGACGTTCATCTCCGAGTACGCACCGGTGAAACGACGGGGCTTCTTCGGCAGCTTCCTGGAGTTCGGCACGCTCAGCGGTTACATCCTCGGCCAGATCGTGGTGCTGGCCATCACGCTGAGCCTGAACCATGAGCAGCTCTACAGCTGGGGGTGGCGTCTCCCGTTCTTCGTGGCGTTGCCACTCGGGCTCACCGGCCTCTACCTGCGGATCAAGTTGGAGGACACACCAACGTTCCGCGCTCTGGAGGCGCGCGGCGAGAAGGCCGAGAAGGCACCGGTCAAGGAGACCTTCCAGAAGCACTGGCGCACGATCCTGCAGCTGGTCGCCATCGTGATCCTGCTCAACGTGGCCGACTACCTGTTGCTGACGACGATGCCGTCCTACTTCACCGACCAGCTGCACGTCAGCGACACCACATCCTCGATCATCATCATCGCGGTGGAGGCCGGGCAGATGGCGGTGATCTGGCTACTCGGTGGCTTCTCCGACCGGATCGGCCGTAAACCGCTGCTCCTCACCTCGTGTATCGGCTTCATCGTGCTGAGCTGGCCGTGCGTCAAGCTGATGCAGATGGGCAGCGTGTGGGCGCTGGTGCTGGGGTTCGCCGTGGTGGCGTTCCTGCTGGTGCTCATTCTCGCGGTCATCGGCTCGACGTTCCCGGCCATGTTCCCGACGAGGGTGCGCTACGGCTCCTTCGCCATCGGCTACAACGTGTCGACCGCGATCTTCGGCGGCACCGCGGGTTTCGTGGTGACCGCGTTGATCAACGCCACCGGCGACAAGGACTGGCCAGCCTACTACCTGATCGTGGCCGCGTTGATCGCCCTGGTGCCGATCATCAAGCTGAGGGAGACCGCAGGAGTGCCGATGGAGCAGATCGAAGCCGAGGATACCGGCGGGGAGAAGACGCTCCCCGGAGCCAACTAAAAGTCGGCGCGGCGCCCGGAAACGCCATGTTGGGCGCCGCGCGGACTACTACCGGGTCACTGATGTTGGCTCCGCGGTCTGGGGGAGGGGCACGCGGGGAGTGAAGTGCCGCCGGGCCCAGACAGCCAGCAACGAAGCGACAACCAGTGCCGAGCCACCTTCGACCGCAAAAACCGTGTACACAGCAGCCACTGTTTCCTCCTCGTTGTGTCCGTTCGCGACTGGCCTCTGCCGGGAGGACCCGACCGGCTCCGTATCGCGAATCCAGGGCGCGGGACGCGGATCGCGTCACCGCTATCTAGTGCATCGCCCTGGGCGGACCGCGTATTTCCTCGGTTCCCGGTGACGCGCACCACCCATTTGCCCAAGGCCGGGCATGGTTTTGGCGCGTCGCAAGCGCTCTTCGGCAGACAGCGTGTCGGGTGTGCGAGCGGGGAAAGGGCCTGGGCGGTGTCCCGCCGTTTCAGCTGCGGGACACCGGCGGCGCATGTGAGCATGCTCCGATGTCATCTCGTGTGCGTGCTGTCGATCCTGGGCGGCTTGCCCGGTGGTGCGTGCAGTACCTGGGCAGTCCGCCAGCGGGGGAGATGTTCCGATCCGGGTACCTGTCTACGGTCATCGGGCTGCGGCTGGCTGACGACCGTGAGGTCGTGGTCAAGATTCGTCCGGACTCGCCGCGGATAGCGGCGTGCGTGGACGTCCAGCGCCGCCTGTTCCAGGTCGGTTACCCGTGTCCCCGGCCGCTGACCGGCGCAGTGGCGTTCGGTGGCGACGTCGCCACTGCGGAAGCGTATGTCCCTGGCGGTGCGTTACTCCCGAGCGCGGACCATGCGGCCCTGGCCTTCGCTGAGGCGTTCGCGCGGCTGATCAAGTTGGCTCCGAGGCCGGATGAGGTGTCCACACTCGACCCGCCACCGTCGTGGGCGGCCTGGGACCACGCCGGGGACGGACTGTGGCCGTGTCCGGACGAGTCTGATGTGGACCTCAACGGGGTGGGCGGCGCGGAGTGGATCGATGATGCCGGGCGCCGCGCAAGTGACCGGTTGCGAGCCGGCGAGTCCGGCGCCGTGATCGGCCACTGCGACTGGCTTGCCGGCAACCTGCGCTGGAGCGGCGACGCCCTGCTGGTGGTGCATGACTGGGACAGCGTGACCGTTGAGAGCGAAGAGGTCCTGGTCGGCTTTGCTGCCGCGCTGTATTCGAGCGTCAGCGCGGACGAGCCGGCCACCGTCGAGGACACGGAGCGGTTCCTTCTCGCCTATCGTCAGGCGCGTGGCCGGGAGTTCAGCGCCGACGAACTCCAACGAGCATGGGCGGCCGGCGTCTGGACCAGGGCCTACGACGCCAAGTATCAGGACGCGGTCGGGGGCAGCCCATCACCTCACTGTCGGAGAATGAGGCCCGCGAGCGCCTCCGTCGTGCTGGCACCGGCTCGCAGAGACCATAACCGACCCGCTGCGGAGCCCAGGTGCACCCGGGCGAGCGCGCTCACCCGGGTGATCGCCCGAAGCGCTGAGCTTGAGCAATCGGCTGGGCGCGGGCGCCACTGCTGGGGAGCAGTGAAGATCATGCCTGCACGGGCACAGCGCGGAGCGGCGATTCCTGGCGTGCCCGGTGTCGGTAACGCAGCGGTGACTCTCCCACCTCCCGTTTGAACGCGGTGCTGAAAGCGCTCTCCGACGCGTAGCCCAACTCGGCGGCGAGTGACCCGATGCGCACGTGCTCGGCGCGCAGGGCGCGTTGCGCCAGGAGCATCCGCCAGCGGTTGAGGTAAGCCAGCGGCGGCTGGCCCGCAACCTTCCGGAAGTGTTCGGCGAAGGAGGTTCGCGACATCGCCGAGGCGCGGGCCAGTTCGTGCAGACCCCACGGTTTTCCGGGTTCGGTGTGCATGAGCCGCAGTGCCGGGCGCAACCGGTCGTCGTTGAGCAACCGCAACCAACCCGGGGGTAGTTCGGTCTGGTCGAAGTAGGCGCGCAGCACCTCAAGCAGAAGAAGCTGGCCGTACTGCCGAATCGCGAACGCCGCGCCGATCCGGTTCCCGCTCACCTCGTCGAACAATCGGTCGAGGCTGCCGCGCAGGTTGGTCGCGGCGCCAGCGGATGCCCGGACGTGCCCCACCGCGGGGAGCGCCTGTTGCAGCAGGGCCTGACCGGTCGGGTTGAGTTCGACGGCGATCCCGAGGACGACGTCGTCGGTGCCTCGGTCGGCGCCGACGAGCCGGACGAAGGTCTCCTCGGGGATGATCTCCTGGCGCGGTCCGTCACCAGCGCCGCCTTCCTGCTCCAGCCATGACCGGTTGTTCAGGATGGCGACGTCACCCGGCCCCAACTCGACCGGCCCGCCGACACCGTCAGCGCCATCCGTGGTGATCCGGGAGCGGCCGGACACCATCGCGATGAGCTTGAGCGGGTCCTCGATGGGGGCGCGTGCCACCCATGGCCCCCGGGCCGCGAATCCGCCGGACACCAGACCGCGGATCTCGACAAGATCCAACACGTCGGAGAGCTGATCACCCACCACGCTCGGACTATCGCGCAAGAAATGCGGACTGTCAATTATTCACAGTACGGATTCTGATGCACAGACTGGGGACATGACACATCAGCAGCACCCCATCGGATCCGGCTTCACCGCGGCCTCCACGGCCGACGACGTCCTCGCCGGTACCGACCTGTCCGGTAAGAACGTCATCGTCACCGGTGGCCACGTCGGGCTCGGCCTGGCCGCTACCCGCGCCCTGGCCAAGGCCGGCGCCTCGGTCACCGTCGCCTCGCGCCACCCCGACCGCGCGACGCGGGCATTGACCGGCATCGAGGGCGTCGAGATCGATCGCCTGGACCTACTGGACCCGGGCTCGGTCGACGCCTTCGCCGACCGCTACCTGAACTCGGGTCGCCCGCTGGACATCCTGCTCAACAACGCCGGCATCATGGCTCCCGCCGAACGGGTGCTGGACGCCCGCGGCTACGAGATTCAGTTCGCGACCAACCATCTCGGCCACTTCCAGCTGACCCTGGGACTGCTGCCCGCACTGCGCGCCGCGCATGGCGCGCGAGTGGTCAACACGACCTCCGGTGCGACCCGGATCTCCGGTATCCGCTGGGACGACCCGCATTTCGCCACCGGCTATGACGGTCAGCTGGCCTACGCCCAGTCCAAGACCGCCAACGTACTGTTCGCCGTCGAACTGGACCGCCGGTGGGCCCCGGACGGGATCCATGGCTACGCCGCGCACCCAGGTATCATCGTTGGCACCAACCTGGGCAGCTCGATGCCCGCCGACCAGGTCCGGGCCATGCAGCAGGCAATGGGGCTGGTCGACGAATCCCGCCGGCCGATCATCGATCCGGAGAGCGGGAGGAAGACGGCAGAGCAGGGCGCCGCCACGATCGTGTTCGGGGCGACCAGTCCGCTGCTCGCCGACCTCGGCGGCGTCTACCTCAGAGACAGTGACATCTCTCCACTGGACGACACCGCGGACCCTACGGCCCACGGCGCCGACGTGATCCGTTCGCAGAACGTTGTGCCGCATTCGATCGACCCGCATTCCGCGCGTCGTCTCTGGGATCTGAGCGAGCAGCTGATCAAGACGTGACAGCGCCGCTGAGATCACGCCCCGCGTCCAACTGCGCTCACGCTTGTCCGCAACGGTGTCCGGCGTCCTGATCGCCGGCCCGTCCGGCTAGCTTCCTTCAGCGCCGAGCTGGCGCAACAGACCGCGGTTGTCGGTGCGGACCCACTCCTCGATGAGGCGCCCCCGGTCGTCGAAGCGGAAGATGTTGATCAGGTCGAACACGACGCGTTTGCCGTTGGGCGGCAGCGGGCCGGCCGGGGAGTGGGTGAACGTGCGGACAAAAGTGCCTTCGATCCAGGTCTGGCAGGCCAGGTGGTCGCCTTCGGCCACCACGATGCCGCGCCGGATCGACCGGTCGTCGAAGGCCTCGCGCACGGAGTCGAAGTAGGCGGTGAGTCCGGCGAAGTCGGACTCGAAGCCGTCCGGTCCATGGAAGCGGAACTTCTCCGGGTCGAAGTACGACGCGGCCTCAGCCTGATCCTCGCCCGACACTTCCAGTTCACCGGCGCGGATCAAGCGCGCCGCGAGTTCATCCTGAGTGAATCGCTGTGTCATGTCACCAGCGTGCCTGCCGTGAGCTATGCCGTCCAACGATGATTCAGCACCACTTTCATGACGACTACGCATGGTAGGTTCGGGCCATGGCCGAGTTCACCCTTACCGGCCTCCGCGTCGTCCACCAGGTCGCCGCCACGGGATCGTTCACTCGGGCGGCGGAGGTACTCGGCTACACCCAGTCCGCCGTTTCCCGCCAGGTCGCAGCGATGGAGGCGGCAGCAGGAGCGCCGATCTTCGACCGAGGGCGACGAGGCGCGGCACTTACCCCGGCAGGCCAGGTGCTCGTCCGGCGCGCGACGGAGATCATCGCCGACCTGGCGGCGACCGAGTTGGAACTCGCCGGCCTGCGCGACCGGCTCGCGGGCCGCCTCACGATCGGCGCCTACCCCACTGCCGCCATGGCGTTGGTCCCGCGAGCGATGGCGCAGGTGACGTCCGATCATCCGGGCCTCGCCGTGATCCTGGCGGAAGCCTCGACGCCCGTCTTGCTCCGGCGGCTGCGGATCGGCAGGTTGGACGTGGCGGTCATAGGGGTCGGCCACGGCCTGCCGGACTACGACCTGGGCGAACTGAGGCAGACCACGCTGCTCCAGGGTGATCTTCTGGTGGCCGTCCCGGACACGCACCGGTTCGCCGGCCACGCCGGCGTCACCGTGCCGGATCTGGCCCAGGAGCACTGGATCGCCGGGGGCGACGCGGAGGGTGAGCCGCAGTTCGGAGCCTGGCCAACCCTGCCGGACCCGCACATCGCCCACACCGCGCGCAACTGGTCGACACGCCTCGGTCTGGTCGCGGCTGGCCTGGGCCTCACTGTCGTCCCCGATGTGGCCCTACCGGCCCTGCCGACGGGCTTGCGCGCCGTTTCGGTCACCGACAGCTCCTGGCCCGGACGCGCAAGCGTCGCCGTGACCCGGCCACGCCCTTCCGCCCAGGCACAGGCGATGGTGACGGCTCTGCGGAATCAGGCCGCCCGGCTCCGCGACGCCTAACCCAGTCGAATTGGGAAGGGTGGGTTTGCAAACCTGGCCTGACAAATCTAGCCTTACTGTTGTGAACCAAGCCGAGAGGACCACGCGCGAGGCCCCGCTCATCCGTGAGACGGCCAACCGGTTGCGGATTGCCATCGGCGCCTTCAAACGCCGCGCACAGGACGCGACGACCAGCGGAGAATTGAGCAACCCGCAGCTCACCGCTTTGTCGCGGCTCGACCGGCTCGGGCCGATGACGACGGCCGGACTGGCCCGGCGCGAGCAGATCACGCCGCAGGCGATGGGCGCGACGATCGCGAGCCTGGAAGCACTCGGCCTGGTGAGGCGCAGCGCGGATGCCGAGGACGGGCGCCGGCAGATTCTGAGCCTGACGCCTACGGGCCTGGCGGCCGTGCACTCGGGGCGCAACGCCGTGGTCAACCGGGTGACCGCGGTTCTCGAGGATTCGTTCACCGATTCGGAGATCGAACTCCTCTCCGCCGCAGCGCCGTTGATCGAGCGGCTCGCGGAACTGCTGTAGCCGCCCCCGAACCGCCACCAGGAGCTGTCCATGTCCGCCGCCTCCGAGTCACGTGGTTCCGCTGAGGCGGGCGAGATCGCGACGACACCCGAACATGCGTTTTCGTGGCGGTTCACCACACCGTTGTTCATCGGTTCGGCGCTCAACCCGATCAACAGCTCGCTGATCGCCACCGCCCTGCTCCCGATCGCGCACGGAGTCGGCGCGCCGATCGGCCAGACCGCGACGCTGGTCAGCGCGCTCTACCTGGCCAGCGCGATCGCGCAGCCGACCGCTGGCAAGGCTGCCGAGGTGCTCGGGCCGCGCCGCGTGTTCCTGGCCGGAATCATCCTGGTCGCGGTTGGCGGACTGACCGGAGGATTCGCCTCGGATCTGATCACTCTCTTGATCGGGCGCGTGTTGATCGGCCTCGGCACCTCCTGCGCCTACCCGACCGCGATGCTGCTGATCCGCCGCCGCGCGCAGGATGCGAGTCTGGCCGCACCACCCGGGAACGTGCTCGGCGGTTTGCAGATCGCCGGGATCGCCACCGCGTCGCTCGGCCTGCCGGTGGGTGGCGTCCTCGTCGGCGTGTTCGGCTGGCGCTCGGTCCTTTTCGTCAATGTGCCGGTCGCGCTGATCGCCTTCGTGGCGACGCTCGGCTGGGTCCCGGCCGACGGGCCGCTGCGCCGCCCGCTTCGATGGCGTGACCTGGCCTCGCGCCTGGATGCCATCGGCGTCGCCGGGTTCGCCGCGGCCATGATGGCGCTGCTGCTGTTCTTGTTTTCACTACCTACCCGCAGCTGGTTCCTGCTGGGCATATCCCTCGTGCTGGGGATCGCGCTGGTGTGCTGGGAACTGCGTGCCACCACACCCTTCATCGATTTCCGGATGCTCGCGTCGAACATCCCTCTCGCCGGCACTTACCTGCGTTTCGGCCTGGCGATGCTGTGCCAGTACGTCGTGTTGTACGGCGTCACCCAGTGGGTCGAGGGCGTACGCGGCCTGAGCGAAGGCCGGGCCGGCCTGTTCCTGCTCCCGATGACGCTCGCCTCTGGGCTGATCATCGCACCCATTTCACAACGCAACCTGGTTCGCGGCCCTGTCATCGCCGCGGCGATCGCCTGTGTGCTCGGCTCGGCCGCGGTGCTCGTCCTCGACGGCGCCGCCTGGATCGGCTGGGTCGTGGTCATCACGCTCGTCTTCGGCCTCGTGGTCGGCTTCAGCAGCGCGAGCAACCAGACCGCGCTCTACAGCCAGGCACCGGCCGAGCAACTCGGCACCGCCTCAGGACTACTGCGCACCTTCGGCTACATCGGCTCGATCGCCTCCTCGGCCATCACCGGAATCGTGTTCCACACCAACGTCACCGACGACGGTATCCACCTCATCGCCTGGATCATGATCGGCATCAGCCTCGCCCTGCTCGCGATCTCCGTGCTCGACCGCAACCTTCCGAGGAGGGCGAGTCCTGACGCCGATGCACGATCGGCGTGAGCCGGGTCCGGCTGGCCGGTGACATCGGGGCAACGGATTCGGGCTTACGCTCGGGCACCGCAAGCCCGGTCCGTCTTGCGAGCGGTCGGTCCAGCGCGGTCGCGAGCAGTTCCGCGCAACTTCGGATTCGCCATCGCGCCCCCCGCGAACACTGGGCTACCTCACGGTAAGCATGCCGCAGGGCAGCTTCGCCACCGACTTCCACGTGGACATCTCCACCGGCGACAGCGCCTGGAGCACGGCCAGCACCGTGCATGACAGCGGCTGGGGGAGTGAACTGATCGACTTCGCCACCCCGGACGCGCCCGACAACGGTGGCGAGCGCGGCGGGCAGATGGCGATCGGCGCGTACGCACCCTCCGGGCCGAACAACCTGGCGCTCAGACAAGCGGCGTAGGCGCTGCTCATCGACGCACGCAAGCGCAGCTGCAGCCCAACTCGCTGCCCTCCTACGGCAACGACGGCGACCCTGGCACGTTCGCGCAGGCCACCGACCGCGCAGCCTTGACGTGGTCCCGGTGCTCATGCCGGATGACAAGATCGCGACCAGCTTCCACATCGACGTCTCGCTGGACGCCAGCACGTTCTGGACGGGGGGAAGGCGGGTGGTCAGACCGGCGGTCAGATGGCGATCAGCGAACTTGGCGGCATCACGAACCCGGCCGAGATCAGATCAGGCCCTCTCTGAGGGCGTAGGCGACCGCATGCGACCGGTTGCGCAGCTGGAAGCGGTTGATCACGTCGTGCAGGATGACCTTCACCGTGCGTTCGGAATAGCAGAGTTCGCTGGCGATCTGGTGCGTGTCCAGTCCGTCCGCGACCAGACGCAGCACTCGAACCTCCCGTTCGGACAGCCCCGCGTGGCTCAACCCGAGTGGCACCAGCACGTGATGTTGCAGCCGGGAAACCTGGCGCAGCAGCCGGCTCTGGACGTCGGAGGGCAGCACCGCCTCACCGGCTGCGGCACGAACGGCCAGTTGGGCCAACCGGGTGGCGGTGGCCTCGGAGCGGCGAACGATGGCGCACACACCCGCGTCGATGGCGCGGAAGAGCAGATTGTCGTCGAGCTTGTTGATCACCAGCACCACGCGGTGGCAGCCCTGTTTGTTGAGACTGCTCAACAGCCGAAGCGTGGCCTCGTTGAGTTCGTCCGCGGCAACCACGGCGACGGTGTCCTCACCGAGTGCGGTGGCATTGACCAGTTCAAGTTCAGGCTGCGTGTGCAGTTGCGTACTCAGTCCTGCCTGGCTCAGCGGATCGTCGGAACACACGTAGATCGCGACACGTCTACCCACGTTGAACTCCCGGATTTCGCCCTCGTCGACACATCGTGTCCAGGTCTGAACCGACCACACGACAGCCTGCCAAAGAACGCCCTTTCCGACCCTAGGGCGCTTCCCTAACGCCGCTAACTCGAATGGCCCAAGGGTCGGTTAGGGCTAGGAACCGGTCTTGCCGGACAACGAGACCGACGGCGTGCACTGGCTGGCACCTGGCCCGGGCGTGACGCAGTTGACGGCGACGGTGATCGGTTCGTCCGGATCGAGGTGCAGCGGGACCTCGTAGTGGTAGTCGATGTCGCGGAAGTTGTCCAAGCCTTCCTCGAGGATCACGTTCGTCCCCAACTCGACACGGAGAAAGCCCGAGTCGCCCCTGGGGTTCTGCAGCACGAGGTCGCCGATGTCCAGCGTCTTGTGGTTGGGCTCGGTGAAGGAGAAGTTCTGGAACGAGCCGTTGGTGACCGCGTTGGCGCCGGTGGAGATGTGGAACGCGGTGTCGGCGCTCGCTCCGGAGCCGGCTGGGGCGCCGCTCCCGCCGGGACCACCATTGGGACCACCGGCCCCGCCGGACCCCGCTGAGGATCCTGTTGTGGACCCACCGGCGGCACCGCCGGAGCTGCCGTTCGAACCGCCGGAGCCACTGCCCGAGGACGCTTGCTCTGCGGCGCGACTGGCCTGTGAGGCCGCCTGAGACGCCTGCTTGGCGGCGCTGGCGGCCTGGCTCACCTGCTGCTGCGTCTCCTGCGTCGCGATCGACTGCACCTGCGGTCGCAGCAGCAGGAACCACAGGGCGACCAGCGCGCCCCCGATCACGGCGAGCAGCGCGATCGCCGGGATCAGCCAGGCCGGCATCAGTTGCTCGTGGGTCATCACGCCGTCGGCGGTGATCGGTTCCTCGCCGGGCAGGAGCACCATCGACTGGAAGGGGATGGTCTTGGGTTCGCCCTTGAGGAAACGTTTGTGCGGCGTGACCCGGACCCGGATCACCACCGCGGTCCCGGGCCGGATCGTGCTCTGGGCGGGCCGGACCGACAGGTCCGCGTCGTCCTCGACGTCGACCGCCATGACGTCGGCCGAGGTGTCGTGATTGCCGGTGTTGTCGATGATCAGCCGGAACCGGGCCCTGCGCCTGCCGCGCCGTTTCCTCGGCACGAGTTCGGCGCTCACCTCGGTGAACGGTTCGACCTCGACCTGGCCCTCCTCGACCGTGGAGCCTTCCGGGTCCTCGCGGGAGAGCACTCGGATGGCGAAGTCCACGGTCCCGGCCAGCACCTCGGACGAGCGTGGCGGCGCGAAGATCACGCGCGCGGTGGTCTCGTCGCCGGGCAGCAGGTTGATGATCGCGGGTTCGACCCTGGTCCATGACGCGGCGTCGCCGACGACGTCGACCGAGAACTGGTCGACCACCTCGCCGGTGTTGCGGACCTGGACGTCGCAGGTGACGTCCGACCCGGGTTGGACGGTGAACGTGCGCTCGCTCAGCGATGCTGCCACAGCCATGGCCAGTAGTTTCCGGCGCGGGACGGACGTGGCACGACTGGTGACGGGGAACAGTGCGGGGCGGTCAACGCTGCCCGATCAGGCAGATGCCGTTGCCTCTACACGTGTCCGCGTGCGCGCCGTTTCGCCGACCTCGGCCGCGTAACGTCCGGTTCGGGGGTCGGACGGGGAGGCGGCGTGGCAAAGCGGGTATACCGATTGCGCACGGCCGGGATGGTGCTCGTCCTGGTCGCTGCCGGCGTCATGGCGGCAGGAGGCGGCGCGGAAGCCGCGCCGTCGAACGGTTCGACCGAACAGGTTTCCGTGCGTGACGACGGTTCGCCGGCGGCGTGCGTGGAGTGTGCGACCGGCGGTTCGGCGATCTCCTCGGACGGCCGGTACGTCGCGTTCGCGACCTCGGCGGCGCTCGATCCGTTGGCGCAGGGCGAAACCGACGTCTACATCCGGGACCGTGCGACGCCCGGGCACACCGTGCTGATCAGCCGAGCCAGTACGGGAGCGGCCAACGGCTCCAGCCGTGATCCGTCCCTGTCGGCCGACGGCCGGTACATCGCGTTCGACACCGGCGCGAGCGACCTCGACGCGGTGAACTTCCCGTCGGGCGACGCGGGCAATGGCAACGGCACCACCGATGTGGTGATCTGTGACCGCGATCCGGGCGGGGGCAGTGGCCAGCGTTGCCTGATCCTCGGCGACGTGTCCACCAACGCCGCCGGGCACCGCCAGTACAGCAACTTCCTTCCCACCGTCTCGGCCGACGGCATGACCGTGGCGTTCCAGCAGAGCTCCGCGACCCAGCCCGGCTTGGTGACGAACGTGGTGGTGTCCCTGAACAAGGACGCGAACGGCGACCTCCAGGTGCCATCGGCCGACGCCTACGTCCACGTCAACGTCGATCCGGCGCCGATCGGCTCCCAGGTCACCATCGGCCTGCCGAGACTGTCCGCCGACGGCGGGCATGTTGCCTTCGTCGCCGCCTACCGTCCCGCGACCACCGCGGCCGAGGTGCGCGGCGCCGGCCCCGTGCACCTGGCCGACGTCGTGACCGGGGCAACGCCGAACCCGCCATCGTGCGGCGACGTGGTCGAGGTGGCCGACTCCCTCGACGCGGGTTCGGCCGCGACCGTGGTGAGCGTCGATGGCACCGGAACCCCGCTGGCCGGCACCATCGACCAGGGCATGCCACCGGCGATCTCCGCCGACGGCTCCGTGGTCGCGTTCGACTTCCTGAACTCCTCGCCGTGCGGGGAGACCGGCACGGACGCGGTCGGCCAGGTGCTCGTGGTCGACCGCGATCCGGGACACGCCGGCGTGCTCGGGCCGGTCAACGGCGCGCCGGTCGAGGAGTTCATGGCGTCGGCCGACACGGCCGGGCAACCGAGCCAGAACGGCGCCTACGAGCCTGCGCTGTCCGCCGACGGCCGCTACGTCGCCTTCGACGCCACCGGCCCGAACCTGGACAACGGTCCCGCACCGAACGGGTTCAGCCAGGTCATGCAACGCGACCTCATCCTCGATCGGCAGCGGGCAGCGACCGGTCTGCCGCGGCTACCCGCCGAACTGGCCTCCACCTGTGGCGAGGCCTGCGACGGCGACAGCGACCAACCGGTGCTCGACGCGAACGGCGGTGTCGTCGCCTTCCTCTCCGATGCCGACAACCTCGTCCCGGGCGAGAACTCGGGACAGGAGCTGAATTTCTTTGCCCGGCAGTACCTGCCCACGGTGACCGCGGCGCCGCTGGCGTTCGGCACGATAGCGCAGGGATCTACCGCTGAAGCGACGATCACCTTGAGCCAGCAGGGATTCGGTCCGGTGAGCATCGGCCGGTTGAGCATCGCCGGTCCGGATACGAGCGATTTCACGATCTTCCCGAGCCAAACCTGCGTCGGCACCACCCTGTACGAGACCGGACAGTGCCTCGTCTCCATCCGGTACGCGCCGCAGGCTCCCGGCGACCGGACCGCCACACTCGTCGTGACCGCGCCGGTCCCGGCGAGTGTCCCGCTCTCCGGCGGATCGGGTCCGCCGATCAACGGATTTCTTGCCACCCCGAACCCTGTCGCGTTTCCCGGTCAGCGCCTTGCACTCACCCCGAGCTCACCGCAGACCGTGACCGTCGCCAACACCAGCGCGGCGCCGTTCACCATCACCGGGGTCAGCCTGCCGGCCGGACCAGGTCTGTACCCGGGTGACTACGCCATCGAGACCGACTCCTGTCTCGGGGCCACCCTCGCGCCCGGCGCTACCTGCGCGGTGGTCATTGTCGAGGTACCACTGGGCGCGGGGCGACGGCCGGCGGCGGTGGCATTCACCGACACCACCGGAGGCAGCCCACAGATCGTTGGCCTGACCGCGATCGCGACCACACCGGCCATCCGAGTCAGCCCGGCCGTCACGCCGGGAGGTCGGGTGACGACCATCCGCGGTCAGGGGTTCCCGGCGAACTTCCCGGTCACCGTCGGCGTTCCCGCACAGCCCGCGACTCCGGTACTGCGAACCCGCACCGACGCCGCAGGCAACTTCTCGATCGCCCTTCCGGTTTTTCAGGATGCCGACGTGGGAACCTGGTTCGTGCGCGCCGCCGCGAACGGACTCGACCTGAGCGCCTCCGCACCGCTGCTCATCGTGCTCGGCACCTTCCAACCGCCGGACTTCACCACACGGCACTGACACCGTGAGGTGCTGTCGTTGTCCACCCAGGTGAAGGCCAGGGCGTCGAACGCATCCTTGAGCCATGCCTCGTACTGGTTGACCGCCCACGGGATCAGGCTTCGTCGATCACGGTGACCTGATGCGTCACGTGCACCGGCTTGGCCGTGTTGACCAGATCGTCGATGACAGCGGGCGGGATCGCGCTGCCTGCCGGCAGTGTGACTTGGACGTGCACGTGCGGTGTTGGCTCGCCGGGCAGGGCGGCATCGGGTTGGTCGGACCACGTGGTCGCGCCGCTGTCGGTGATCTCCACCGTGCCGCCGGTCGCCAGGGTGAGGTAGTCGCGCAGCCCGGCGACGGTGCCACGAGTCCGGTGCAGGCCGACTGCCGCGGCCACCACCGCCCGCTGGCGCTCGGGTGGCCAGTTCTCGTTCAGTTCGACACCGACCCAGCCCGCCAGCCAATCCAGGAAGTCCGTTGGTGCGAGCCGTGGATCGACGTAGGCGTGCAGGCAGTCGAGGCTGGCGATGGCCGGGGCGATGACCTCGTCGAGCGCCTCGGTCAACCGCATCGCCAGTGGGTCCTCCTGCATGATCGCCGGCAACATGGAGCCGATCGGGTACGGCGTGCCCAGCGCCGGAACCATGCCCCGCATCGTCCCTCCCTAGAGTCCGAAGAGTTCGATCTCGGTGATCGCCACGTCGGTGGCGTTCTGCGCGGGGAACACGTCGAGCACCTTGATCTGCACGCTGGTCACGCCGATACCGTGGTGCAGCGTGATCTGCTGTTTGTTCGACGTGTCCGGCAGGTTGATGAAGTCGTTCTCCTGGTTGGAATAGCTCAACTCCAGCAGTGCGGGACGGTCGTGGGCGGTGTAGTCCCCGCTCGCTCCGTTGTAGACGATCATCTGTTGCAGGAACACGGTCTTGCCGAAGTTCAGGGTCAGCGTCGGCACCGCGGTCGTTGGCCCGGACCATGTGGCGTCCCAGTAGGTGTTGGTGAACTCATCGGTGGCCATCTGCGCCGTGTGTTGCGGCAACTGGGTGTTCGCCGAGGTCGACACCGGATGGATCGGCTTGAGCTGGCCGCTGGCGAACCCGAACAGCTGCTGTTTGACCGCGACGACGTGGGCGTTGACGTAGGAGCGCAGCGGCGGGTAGGCCCCGTAGAGGATGCCGCCGAGGATGATCAGCACGGCGACCACGGTGCGCACTTTGCGCAGGACCTGACGCAGCACCGACCGCGACGCCGTGCTGCCCGGCTTCTTCGGCCGGGCTCCGGCCTTGAGCACCTTCGGGCCACGCCGATGGAACAGCCGGCGCCACCACGGGTTTCGCACCACCTGGGCATCGGCGAGCGCATGCCCGCAGCGAGCGCAGAACTTGCGCACCGGTGGGTTGCCCGTTCCGCACTCGCCGCAGATCAGGTCACCGGGTCGCAGGTGCTGCTCGCGGGCGGTCTTGCGCACCGGTGCCACCCGCACCGGCGCTGCCTGCGGTGTCAGTTCGACGGGCTCGTCGGGTTCCGGCTCCTTGTCGGGGCTTGTCTCGACGGGCGCGATCAGCGCGGCGCCCGCCGGTTCGGGGTCGTCCCGGCCCAGGTCGTGCTGCAGAATGGGCGGAGGCGGCGGGGGAGGGGGAGGGGGCGCCAGGTTGCCGGGAGCGGGCGGCGGAGGTGGCGGGGGTGGTGGCGGTGGCGGGGGTGGACCAGGTCGGGGTGGCGGGGGTGGCCCTGGTGGTGGGGGTGGGCCTGGGCGGGGCGGAGGCGCGGCCGGACCGGAAGGAGATCCGGGCTGGGCGGCGGGGTCGACGACCGGGCCGGGCGATGGGCCGACGAGGATGCGTGACGCCGCGTTGGTGACGCGCTGCATCAGGCTCGGTTTCGGCTGCACCGCCTCGGCCTTCGCCTCCTCGATCAGGGCCGGATCCACGGTGATCACGACGCGCTCGCCCGTCCATTCGAGAAACCGGCCGCAGGAACCACAGAAGGTGTCCTTGTCGGCGTTGCGGAAGCCGCAGTCACTACAGACGATCACAGCTGTTCGCCTCCGGTCTGCATTGGGAGCCTCATCGGTGCTCCTCGACCCGGACCTGGTGGTCGAAGGAGAAGATCAGGCTGTTCGGTTCGATCTCGACGCGCCGGGCCTCCTTGCCGCGTTCGCCGGTCAGCGGGTTGGCGGTGAACAGCCGAACGTCCTCTACGGACTCGACGCCCCGCACTCCTTGCAGCACCGCGTACAGGTCGCCGGGAGCGACCGCCCGGCCGAATGGCCAGCCAGTGCCGTTCGGGCCGCCGCCGGGCAACGGGCTGAGATACTCATAGAGAGCGTCCAAGGCATCCTCGGTGACCCGGCTGGTCTTGGCTCTCGGCCAGGTGACGAGCCGCGCGATCACCGTGATGCCCCGGTATTTCGGCGGTCCGACCAGCACCCTGCTGCCGATCAGCCGCACCTCGTCGAGTCGCTCGGCCAGCCTGCGCAGGGTGTGTGCCGACGGGACCAGGTCGGCGAAGTGGATGCGGCCGCGGTCGGTGGCGGCGGTTGGCACGACCAGGACCCGGACCGAGCCGACCTCGGTACCGTCCTGGCCGGCCGTCACGCAGTGGACCCTGGCCACCTCGGGCGCGGCTTGCTTGGCCAAGGTCGTGTAGTCCTCCATGGTGACCGCGCGACCCCGGGTGTGCAGCAGCAGCGGGCCGCGGGCCTGGGCTTGTGGCAGGGTTTCACCGTCCACGCCGCCGTGCGCGGAAGCCCGGTTGTCCACTGAGGACACGAACGGCACCGACGACTTCAGCGTGTTGATCGTGCCTGCCGCGACGTTGCCGCGCGCGCCGCCCCCGATCGCGTATCGCGCGATACGCACGGCGGCGCCTTTCGGTGGTACCGCGCCGTGCTGGCGCAGACCGCCGTCGGGCAGCCGTACCGCGGGGCCGAACAGGATCTCGCCGGCGAACGCGTCGATGATGACGTGCCGGTCGCCGGGTTCGCTCGCCGCGAAGTGCTCGACCGGCAGCCAGTCGGTCCAGCCCTCGTCCGAACTCACCTGGACCAGCGGATCGCCAAGACCGGCGAGCATCGGGCCGGACCGCACCCGGAATGTCTGCCCGGGCACGCCTTCGGACTGGCCCAGCGGCTCGTTGTCGACGATCTCGGCGTTCACCACCTCACCGCTGACCCCGACGGTGCAGGCGATCAGGCCGTGCACGATCGGTGCTGCGCTGTAGGCGGGCTGGCCGGGCTCCGCGTCGATCACGATCGCGCGCACCCAGGCCGCTCTCGCCCCGTCCAGCACGCTCGCCTCGTGGTCGGCGGGCAGGTGGATGATGATCGAGCCGCCGCGGTTGAGCCCGCCGGTTTCGTCGAGCGCGAGTTCGCAGTCCACCCAGCCGGCGGCGGTCCACGCCTGCCAGCTCAGCGGCGGGTGCCGCGGGTTGACGCCGATGCCTTCGACCGTGCCGTCGAAGTCCAGGCGCAGCGCGCAGGCCGCGAGTGGATCGTTCAGGCCGATCAGCAGTTGGTCGCCGGGCGAGGGCCGGGTGGCGAAGGCCGCGAACGGGGTACGCATCTCCCACTCGTCGGTGCGGTCGGTGCTCTGTTCGGCGGTGACCACGCGGGTGCGCACCGCCGTCATCTGGCCCGGTACGGCGGTGAGTTCCTCGGTGCTGGAGAACACGATGGACTCGGTCGTCTCGGTGCGGATCGTGCCGACCCCGGTACCGGCCGGAATGGCCATCGGCGCGAGCGCGGGGGTGGTCAGCCAGAACGTGACCCACGCCCGTGCCGGGGTCGGCGGCAGCAGCCGCAGGCCGATGAGGTCGAGGAACTTCAGGTGCAGGCGGTCGGGCACCCGGTTGAGCCGGTAGAGCAGCTGGTCGACCATGAACGCGAACGTCTCGATCAGCGTCACGCCCGGATCGGACACGTTGTGGTCTGTCCACATCGGACATCGTTGCTGCACCATGCGTTTGGCGTCGTCGACCAGATCCTGGAACCGGCGGTCGTCGAGGTTGGGAACGGGCAGGGCCATGGTTACTCCTCGTGCTCCGGAATCGTGTAGAACGGGAACACCAGGCTGCGCCGGTCGTAGCTGGCCTTGACCGTGTAGTCGATGTCGATGTAGAGCAGGCCGCGTTCGTTGTCGTCGGCGTAGACGTTCACGTCGGCCACGTCGACGCGTGGCTCGCAGCGTTTGAGCGCGTCGCGAACCTCGGCCGACACCGCGGCGGTGTTGGCCATGGTCGCCTCGGCGAACACGAAATCCCGCAGCCGGCAACCGAAATTGGGTCGCATCGGGCGTTCACCGAGGTAGGTGGACAGGATCAACCGCATGGACTGCTCCAGCTTGCGGGTCCCGGTCGCGATGTCGAAGGTGCCGCCCGCCGTCATGGCGAGCGGGAACGCCCAGCCGGATCCGGTGAAGTCGGTGGTCATCGCGTGTCTCCCTGGGACGTCGCTCAGTTGAGCTTGATCGGATTGCCCTTGATCTCGACCGGGCCGCTGCTCTCGATCTTCAACGAGGTCTGCGCCTTCAACGCCAGCGCGGCCCCGGCATCGACGTTGATCGTGCCGCCTTGGCCGGTCGAGATGTCGATGGTGCCGTTGTCCCCGCACTGAATGCTGAGCTGCCCTGCGGCGGACTTGCTGTCCGGCGGGGCCGGTTTGCAGGTCAGCGTGACCGTCCCGGCCACCTGGTCGATGGCCAGGGCGAGGTTGGCGTTCTTGGTGCCCAGCACCAGATCCGAAGCCTGGGGTGGTGCCCGGCCGTCGCCGGGCGGAATCTGGTCGTGGAAGGCGAGCCGGTTGCCGGACGGCGAGCAGAACCCGCGCCACACCACGTCCGCCGTCTGCCCGGTGGTTTCCACCGGCGGGCCACCGAGTTGGTAGCTGCTGTGGTTGTTGACGACGCCGCCCAGCACGTACGGCCGGTGCGGATCGCCGAACTCGAAGCCGACCAGCACCTCGTCGCCCACCTCGGGCAGGAACAGCGCGCCGGACCGCTTGCCCGCGCCGGCCTGCGCCACCATGGCCCAGTCGGATTCGAAGCCGGGCGAGAGCCATGGCAGGGTCACCTTCACCCGGCCCTTCCTGAGCGGATCGCCGAGGCTGCTGACGATCCCGCAGACCAGCCCGGCAATCGCCGGCGGCGCGGGCCGGGCGGTCGCACCGGAGGCGAGCGCGAGAACCGACCGGTCCTGCCTGCCGCTGACCGTGAAGAACGTGTGATAGCCCTCCTCGTCAAGCACGTGCCGTGCGCTGGTGATCACCCATTTTCCGGCGAACGTCGCTGGCACACCGGAAATGTCGAGCACGGCGCCCGCGAGCAGGCGCGGATCGCCGACCGCCTCGCCGTCGGCCTCCGCGAACGTGCCGCCGACGTGTTCGGCCACCCCGGCCAGGACCTCGGCGGCCACCGGGTCGATCGCGGTGCCGACCGCGAGGGGCCAGCCCGAGTCCACATAGGCCTGCTCGGATGGAGCAGGCCCCAGGCTGCCGCGGGCCGGATCGCCTCCGGTGCTGGGTGGCGGCGTCGATGGTGCGGCGGAGCCGGCGAGTCGAGCGGGCGTCGTGCCGGTGAGGTGGGCCGTTCCGCTGGTGGTCTCGGTTTTCGAGCTGACCGCTTTCGCGGCGAGCGGGTCCCAGACGCGTACCTCGCTCTCGGCCGCGAGGTTCCCCGCGGTCACGCGCGGCCGGAACTCGCGCAGCAGTTGCGGATAGGCCAGCGGTATCGCCGAGACAGGACCGGAGGCGCTGATCGCCTTGCGGAAGGTGAATTTCCCGCCGGTCATCCCGAACTCGCAGCCGATCGCGCGGGCCCGCCAGGCCAGGAACTCCCAGTCGGTCTGGTTGACCTGTGCGACGTGATCGTGGGTCGCCCTGGTTTCCTCGATGTCACCGATGGTCAGACCGGCCTGGGCGGCGACCTGGCGGGCGATGTCCGAGTCCTTCACGTTCAGGAACGTCCGGCTGCGCCTGGCCCGCTGCAGCCGGTGATCCCTGGTGTAGCCGCGCACCACGGTGCGGGCCTGCCACCGGTCGAACAACCCCTCGATCGCGGTGACCTCGCCCAGGATCAGCTGCGTTGCGCTCGACTCACTTGGCGCGCCCGCCCACACCTCGATCGGCACGCCCACCGCGATGCCCGTGCCGGTGAGCGCGTTCTGGTCGTTGTCGCGCATGGTGATCTCGAACATGTCCGGCAGGTGCGAGTTGCTGTCCACCACGACCCGCTCCACCAGGGCCGCGTTCCGTTGGGGCAGCGCCTCGCCCGGGGCGCCGACGTAGATGGACGGGAGCACCGTGACGAACAAGCCGTCGGTCAGCGGGGTTGCGGTGGTCATGGCCGCGGCTCCCGGCTCATTCCGCTGTTCCGGGCAGGAGCAGGGAGTTGCCGATGCGGACGCGCAGCGGGTCGTCGATGTCGTTGGTGGCCGCGATCATCCGCCAGGCGTTGGGGTTGTGGTAGGTGTCCTGGGCAATGCGTTGCAGGTTGTCGCCCGCGCTGACCAGGTGGGCGCCGTTGGCCGTCCGGCCGCCCGATGTCGGATTCAGAAAGGGCTGGCGTGGCGGGGTCTGGATGAGGGTGAGATCGATCTCGGCGCAGATCGGCGAACCGTTGGCGTTGAAGCGGGTGAAGTCGACCTTCACCTCGCGCAGCCCCACCGCGACCTTCACCAGGCCGCGCTCTTGTCCCATGGTCAGCTGCAGCTCCGTTGGTTTGACCTTGGCGTTCGCGGTCGTTCTCGTTCCACCCGAGGCACTCCCGGCACGGCTGGAGAACTCTTCCGGGACCAGCCAACCGAACAGCTGGTTGACCGCGGCCTCGACCTTGGCCGCGCCGCTGACCCGCAGGTTGTTCAGGCTGATCTTCCGGTCGATGATCTTGGTGACGTGATTCTCGACGGGCTTCAGCCCGGATTTGTCGTTGGTCTGAATGCTCTGGGAAATGTTGTACTTCTCCGGGAAGTGCTCGAACAGCAGGAACTCCGGTTTCGTCGCGTGCTCCAGCCTGATCGTGGGACAGGCTCGTGCGTTCTCCCAGAACCCGCTGTGCACGAAGACCAGTTTCTCGGTCGCGACCTCGTTCTTGCCGCCCGCAAGAGTGGGGCCGGACCAGGACTTGATGAGAGCGTTGTGCAGAGTCCAGGTAGCGATCGGTACGTTGCCCGATGCGGCCAGCATGGTAATGACCACGGTCTTGTCCGGGTAGCTCGGTGCGCTGCCGCCGCCGGTCCAGTTGACCCATGATTTGGTGTACTCCTGAAGCATCTTGTTGAACTTGTCGTGCGTTTGCCGGTCCAGGGCACGTTCCAGGGTCACCTCGCCCCAGCTCATTCGGCCGGGAGTGAACGCAGGTTGGTCGTAGCGCCCTCCAGCCTTGACCTCCTGGGGATCGAACGCGATGCCGAGCCCGCCGCACGAGGCCCAGCTGCCGATCTTCCGGTTGTCGACCACCACGTCGAACCTGGCAGACAGGCCGTAATCCGGATAGGAGCCAGGTTTGTGTTCCGAGCCGAATTTCTCGCGTACCGTGCTCGCCACGGTCGCGACCGAGGCGCCGGGCAGGTTCATTGCCACCATCGAAGATCCCTCCCGTCAGCCGATGAATCCGGTGTGGGCGATCTCAAGTGTTTCCACCAACGGTTTCGCGCTGCCGGCGTCGAACTCGGTGATACTCCAGCCGCACGGGAAGAAGTGATCCATCTTCCACTCGACGATGGTCGTGCCCAGCCAGTCGAGCATCATCACCGATCCGGACAGCGGGACGCGGTCATTGAGCGCTTCGCCGAGCCATTTCTGCACCGTGGCCGAGTCGGAGCAGGCCGCCCTGGACAGCTTGATGTTGGGATATTTCGGCGGTCCGGGGCTGACCCAGAAGCTGTTGTCGGTGCCGCCGTAGGTGTACGTGCACATCGCCCAGTTGACCGACAGACCGGTGACCTTGGACCAACTGCCCAGGTCGTAGCTGCCCTTGTCGACCGAGAAGGTGAACCGGTGGGACATGCCCACCTCGCCGAAGAGGAATTCCGCGCCCTTGTTGAGGACCTCGCTGACTGGATTGGGCATTCTCCTGCTCCTAACGCAGATCGCTCAGCCGTCCGGCGCGTTCCCGGTCGATGATCAGTTCGTGCCTGAGGTTGTCGCGGATGCGGGGGTAGAGCCGCCTGGCCAGTTCGTCGACGTCGCTGCGGTCGACGTCGCGGCGGTCGGCCTCGCCGGGTGGCTCCGGCGTGGCCGGCCGGGCCGTGGCCAGTTGGTCGACCGTGCTGGCCAGTTGCTCGATGCGACCGCGCAGGGCGTCGATGTCGGGCGCGGCTCCGCTGGGATCGGGCGGAGAGGCGGCGGGCCGGGGTGCGGTGAGGTAGACCGGCCCCGATTCGGTCGCGACGGCCGTGATCGACGTGGGCACCTGCTGCCCGTCGGCGTGCGCCGAGGACAGCAGCGTGTCGAGGTCGAAGTGCTGGGCGGGTTGCTCGACGGCCGCGCGTTGCACGTGAGTCTCGGTGATCGGTGCCGGTGGCGGGATGGGAAGTAACTGGGGCTGATGGACGAATGCCGCCGGGGGGCCTGCGGGCGGCGGCTCGTCGTCCGGATGGTCTGACCCGAGGCGACGTCGTAGCACTGCGGGGATGAGCGTCGGCGGGGGAGCGCTTCGCCCGCGCATCCAGCGTTCGGTTCCGGCCGCGGCCGCCTCCAGCAGCGCGCCGCCGGGTGAACTTTCCCCGGGAAGGTCCGGACCGAGCACGCGTTGCTGGGCGACGTGGACGAGTTCGTGGGCGAGCAGCGCGCGACCGTCCGGCTCGGTCAGTTCGCCTGCCTCGTCCGGCAGGTAGACCTCGCCGTGCTGGGTGAAGGCGCGAGCGGAAGCGGCATCGGCCAGCGTGGTCACGGCCGGGCCGCGATGGATCGGCACCTCGGTCACGTCGATGTCGAACCGGGTGCGGAACTCGGTTGCCAGTTCTATCGGCACCGGCTCCTGCCGCATCGGCTCGTCCTTGACCGGCGGGGGAGGCAGTGGGTCGAGCGGGGCGGCTCGGTACACGATCGGCGGTGGCGGAGGCTCTTGTTCGGTGGACTGAGTCGGTGGGGGTTGGTGTGCTTGCTGGTGGTCGCGGGGGTTTGGGGCAGGTTGCTCGGCTGTCCGCTCGCGGGGGTTTGGGGCTGGGTGTTCGACGGTCTGCTCGCGGGGGTTTGGGGCTGGGTGTTCGATGGTTTGCTGGCGGGGGTTTGGGGCTGGGTGTTCGACGGTTTGCTCGCGGGGGTTTGGGGCTGGGTGCTCGTCGGTTTGCTCTCGGGTCAGGGGTGCGCCGATGCCCAGGCGCCGAGTCGGCGGGGCCTCTCGCGATGGCCGAGGAGGCTCCTCGTCGGCCAGTTCGTCGGGACGGTCCGGCTCTGGTTGCTTGTCCGCGCGGCCGGCCAGGCCGAGGCGGCGGCTCTGCGCGAGGCTGGGACGGCGCAGCACCTGTTGCTGGACCGGCTGGCTCGGGATGAACGGCATCGGTTCGGCCGAGGCCTGCTCGGGTGCGGCGCCACGCGGGGGCGGCGCGGTTGCCTGCGATGACATTCCACCCAGGGCCAGCATCGCGGCCTGAGCCAGGCCGTCCGGTTCGCCGTCGAACTGGGCGAGCAGCCGGTTGAACGACGACGTGCGATAGGGCACATCGGGTGCCGTCGGTTCACCGACGTACGTGTCGACCGCGCTGGTCAACGGCTCGGCTGGCGAATCGTCGCGGGGCAGCGGCCGGACCACCACCGGCACCGGGAGCGGCTCGGATTGGATCGGGTAATCGTCCATATCGGACGGTAGTTCGGGTTGTGTGGCATAGGATGCCCGGACCAGGCCGGTCACGCTTCCCCGGCCCGGCGCTTCGAAGGCGATCCGGCGTGCGGGTGCGCTACGCGCCAGTGGATCGCGCGTTGTCGCTATCACCGGCCGGTGCAGCAGCGGGACCAGCACCGGCGGGTGCGGGCTCAGCGTGATGCGCAACGGAGGCAGCCGCGACCACGCGCGCTGTCGCGGCACCGGTTGACCGGATGTGTTGCGGCGCCAGAAGGACAGCCATTGCCATCGCATGGTTTCTCCCGGTCAGTCGCTGACGACGGCTGCCGTGTCCGGCGGCCGCATCTCGGTGTGGATGGTGCCGATCTCGCCGATGACCCGAACCCGGTCGGCATGTTCCAGGTCGAGAATCTCGGCGAACGGCCAGTGCAGGTAGTACGCCACGTACACGACCTCCTTCCACAGGCGGTCGGCCGAGTACGTCAGGATTCCCCCGCGGCATCACCGGAGATGTCCACCGCGTATCGCTGCCCGCACGACGGGCAGGCCACGTCGACCTCGGTGTGCCCCTGCTGGTTGATCCGCCGGTACAGGTCCTGGAGGAAGGCGAGGTCGGAGGCGAACAGGTTCTCCACCACGAAGGTGTCCACCTCGAATACGGTGCCCAGCTTGGTGACGGTGCGTTCGAGCAACAGCACAGTCAGGTAGGCCGGGTTCTTCTGGACTCGCGGGTCGGTCTGCGTGGTCAGTTCGTCCCGGGCAGTCGCCAGCCGCATGACGCCCGCGCGATGCAGCGTGCCCTGCTCGTCCACGAAACCGCGGGGCAGCACGAACGGGTATTCCGTGCGCAAGCCCGAGGACGTCGTTTCCGCGCGCGTCGGCGTCCGATCCGTTGTGGTGCTGGGTAGTGCCACGACAGCTCCTCTGCTCGGCCGGGCCCGCGTCACGTGTTGTGTGCGGTGGGCACGATGAAGTCGTCGCAGACGATGGTCAGTCCGATGCTCGCCACGTCCGTTGCGCCTGCCCTGGGAATGTTCACGTCGATCTTCGCGAGCCATGCGTATTCCATGGTGTACATGGTCGCCTGCGTTCCGTCCGGCTTGTAGATCGTCAGTTCGGCATTGGTGCGCGCCTTGTCATCGCCCCCCTTGGCCAACTGGTGCCAGTTCCAGAACAGCGGAAAGGTGTCCGGGTTGAACGCGACGGTCACCTTGACCTCGGTGTTCTTCGGCTGACCGAACTCCTTGGTGTAGTTGAGGTTTTGTGGCTGTGGACCACCCGAGGTGATGTACTCGTGCGCAGCCAGCTGTGACCAGATCTCCTTGATTTCGAGTACTTGGAGATCCTTGATCTGCACGCCGTCCACCGAGAGCGTGAATCGTGGAGCGCTGACAACGTTGTGCCGCTCGGTCGTCGTCATGGCGAACCGCCTCCTGGGCGAGGTTGACGTGGCAATCCGGCCGGGAGGTCCCGGCGCTGTGTCAGCCTGCCGACGGCGCCACCGCTCGGGCAGCCGGTCGAAGGACAGCGCAACGCGCATACCGGACTGCCCGAAAGGGCAGGTACCGCCGCTGGGCACACCGGCCAGGTCAGACTGGCGAGATGTTGCAGGACGCGGATATGACGTTGCGGGCCGTGCTGGCCGAAGGCCTGCCACCGGGAACGAGGCTCGACTTCGCCACACCGGACCAGGCGTGGCGGGCCGGCGTCGGGACAGGCCCGGCCGTCAACGCCTACCTCGTGCAGTTGCGCGAGGACGTGCTCAGTCGCAGCGCGCACTGGATGACGGTCTACGACGACGAGGATCGCGCCGTCGGCCGGCAGGAACCGGTGCGGCGCATCCGCGCGCACTACGTGCTCACCGCGTGGGCCGCCAGTGCCGAGGACGAGCACGCACTGCTCGGCGCCGTACTGCGGACGGCGGCGACCGGCGCGACTTTGCCTGCCCGCTGCCTGGCGGGATCGCTGGAGGGCCTCGGCGATCTGGTCACGCTCGACGTCGCCCATCCCGACCTGCCCGCGTTTCCGCTGGAGGGCTGGTCCTCGCTCGGTGTGCCGCCGCGCGCGTGCCTGGACCTCGTGCTGACGGTTCCGCTGGTTCCGCCCGTCGACCATGATCTGGCCAGCAGGCCGGTCACCATCGACCTGGGTATTTCCGGCCGGGTGCCCGCTCCCGCGTCGCCTGCGCGGCGATCCGGGAACCCGCGCGGGCGGATCACCGAGGGGCGCTGACTGCCTCTTCGGGCAGCAACCGGTGTTCGCGGCGCTGTCCGCATAGCCGATGTGACCGGTGCCTGCCGCTTGGGAGGCTCACCACGAGAACATCGTCCCTCGGATCGGAGGCGCCATGCCCAACTACCTGTCGCCCGGCGTCTACATGGAGGAGGTCTCCTCCGGTTCACGACCGATCGAGGGGGTCGGCACCGCCGTGGCCGCGTTCGTCGGTTTCGCCGAGACGGGGCCGGTGAACGAGCCGGTCCTGGTGACGAACTGGACCCAGTTCACCCAGACCTTCGGTGGCTTCATCGAGAACGCCTTCCTGGCCCACGCGGTGTACGGGTACTTCCTCAACGGCGGCGGCGCCGCGTACGTGGTGCGCGTCGGCGGCACCGGCCCCGCGCCGGACGGCAGGCCCGCGGTGGCCACGGCGCAGTTGCCTGCCGCCATCGACGGCCGGCCACCGCTGGTGCTGCGCGCGCTGGACAACGGGGCGAACGGCGGCGATGCCATCACCGTCGAGGTGGGCGAGCCATCGGAGCCGGGCGAGGACGTCTTCAAACTCACCGTCCGGGCCGGCGGCCAGCAGGAGGTATTCGACAACCTGACCAGCAAGCGCGGACCCAGCAACGTGGCGACCGCGCTGCGCGCGTCGACCCTGATCTCCGTCGAGGAAACCAAGGGCACCGCGTTGGCAACACCGCGCCTCGGCGCGAAGGCGGTGCTGTCCGGTGAACGGCTGCCTGCCCCGGTCACCGTCTCGCCGGAGGAGTACGTCGGCGACGCGGCCGAGCGCACCGGCTTCGCCGGCCTGGAAGCCGTCGACAACATCACCATGCTGTGCGTGCCGGACCTGATGACGGCCCACCAGCGCGGCCTGCTCGACGACGACGGCCTCAAGGCGGTGCAGCTGGCGATGATCGCACACTGCGAACTGATGTCCGACCGGGTCGCCATCCTCGACCCGCCGCCCGGCCTCAAACCGCAGAAGCTCAAGGACTGGCGGCAGAACATCGCGGGCTACGACTCGAAGTACGCGACGCTGTACTGGCCCTGGCTCAAGATCATGGATCCGCGCAGCGGAAAGCCGATCATGGTGCCACCCAGCGGCCACGTGGCCGGGATCTGGGCCCGCAACGACGACAGTCGCGGCGTGCACAAGGCTCCGGCGAACGAGGTGATCCGCGGCGCGATCGATCTGGAGTTCGGGCTGACCAGGGGCGAGCACGACCAGCTCAACCCGATCGGCGTCAACTGCGTCCGCGCGTTTCCCGGCCAGGGCATCCGCATCTGGGGTGCGCGCACCCTGTCCAGCGACCCGGAATGGCGCTACCTCAACGTGCGCCGCCTGTTCAACTTCGTGGAGAAGTCGATCCTCAACGGGACGAACTGGGTGGTGTTCGAGCCGAACGACCAGTTCCTGTGGGCCGCGGTCCGCCGCACCATCAACGCGTTCTTGCGGCGGGTGTGGCGCAGCGGTGCTCTGTTCGGACAAACCCCCGAACAGGCCTTCTACGTCAAGGTCGACGAGGAGAACAACCCTGAGGAGAACCGCGACGCGGGCATTCTCACCGTCGACGTGGGGATCGCTCCGGTCAAGCCGGCGGAGTTCGTGGTGTTCCGGCTTTCGCAGTTCTCCGAGGGCGCGGCGCTGGAGGAATGAGCCGAGTATGAGCAAGGCGGGCATCGCGAACGAGGTGATCAGCGCCCCTCGGTTCTGGATCTACTGCGAGGGGTGGACCGGTGGGCTGACGTTCAGCGAACTGGGGGGCGTGAAATCGTCCGTCGAACCAGAGGAGTACTGGTACAGCAGCAGGCTGGGCAATACGCTCGCCCGTCAGTTCGGCCGGTCCAAGCCGTGCACGCTGACCCTCAAGCGGGCGCTGGACGAGGAGGGGTTCCTCCAGCTCTACAGCTGGCACACCATGGCCCGGCTGAACAATCCGCTGGCCAAGGCCGCCGCCCTGTTCACCATCAGCAGTCCATCCGGGAAGGCGTTCATCAGCTGCGCGCTGGAGAACGCCTGGTGTTCGGACATCGACATCGAGACGGCTACCGCGGGCATGAACATCCTCTGGCTCAAGGCGACGATCCAGTGCGACGCGATGACGGCGGTCTCCTGACCACTCAGCCTGCCTTGACGGTGTCGTTGGTCGTGATGAACTCGGCGGTGCCCTGCTTGGTCTGCACCGGGTCGGGCACCGGTCCGTCCGGTGTGGACTGAGTTGCCGGGGTGCCGACCGTGAACGTCGCGATGAACTTCTTGCCCTTGATGAGCAATGGTTTGCCGTTCTCGGTGAGCTGGGTCGTGTTGGCGGGCAACAGGCTCAGGCTGAGTGTTCCGGTACCGGGGTTGGTGTACGGGGCGGCCGTGTAGGGGAGCGGCAGCCGCAGGGTGAGCGGGAGTTCGTCGCCGCGCAGGCAGACCGGCACCCCGCCGACCAGGACGTCGCGGCTCGATCCGATCAGCGGCACCGGGGCTTGCAGGGCGGGCACCGTCGCGGGCGGCGCCAGGTTCACCTTGAGAAGGTCGCCGGTCTTGATGATGTAGTCCTCCACGCCGTCCAGTATGAAACGCCCGGTACCTGATGACCACGCCCGTCCGGCTTCCCTTAGGTGCACAGGGTTCGCGCGGGGCTTGGACCCGATCGTGGCGCGGAGTAGGTATGAAGCATGTCGGAGAAGGCGAGATGACATTGCCACTGCTGCCACCCCTGCCGCGGTTGTCGGTCACGGCCACCATGTTGCTGTGCATCGACCAGTTCGTGGCCGTTGTCGACGAGGGCGTCCTCGTCCCACGGTCGACACGGCAGGTACAGCCGTGGCTGGGCGGCGAGGCGCTGCTCGGTGGCGCGCTCTGGGCACTGTGGACGGACGGTGTCATCGAACTGGTCACGGGCTCGCCGGTCGAGGTCCGGTTGTGCCGCGGCGCGTCCTATCCGGCGGCGTCGCTGGAGTACCGGCTGCTGGCCGCCCTGTCGGACCAGCGCGAATCAGTGACGGACCTGCTGATCAGGGCGCTGGAGTTCACCGGCGCGCAGCCGTGGTCCGATCTGGTTGTCCTGGTGCGCGGGGAACTGGTCGCGGCCGGCGACGCGGTCCGCGCCCCGGCCCGGGTCAACGGCCACACACCGCGTTTCCTGATGCCCGGTCTGGCCGCCGCTGTGGAACGGCTCGGTTCCCGGTGGGACAGCTGGTGGTCGGGACGCGAAACCCTGCTGGTGGCCGTGGCCCGAGCGTGTCACGACGCGCTCGCCGCCCGGCGGCAGCGGTTCGCGCGCGGTGTGCTGCACGGGCTGTCCTTCGCCGGACAACCGTGCGATCACGCCGAAGCCGCCGCGGCAGCCGCTCGATCGCAGTGCCCGCGCTGGCCCCGCACGCTGTGACCCGGTCACCTCCCGGAATGGGGATCGCGGGGCTGCGCCAGCAGGCGGCGCAGTTCCCGCCGTGACGTGACTCCCAGCTTTCCGTAGATGTTCCCGAGGTGGTACTCCACCGTCTTGGCCGTCACGAACAACTGCGCGCCGATCTCCCGGTTGGTCAGCTGGCGCTCCACCAGGTGGACGACTTCGGCTTCCCGACCGGTCAGCGAGGAGAACCTCGTGGTGGGGCCGGCTTCGCGCACCCCGCACGACGCGAGATCGCGATCGACTCGTCGTTCGTAGGGCACGGCGCCGAGACCGGCGAACCGCGCCTTCGCCGACCGCAACCACTCGATCGCCTCGTCGCGACGGTTCTCGGCCAGCAGCCGCCGGCCATGGTCATGTTCGAGCAGGCCTTCCGGCAGCGGCGGCGTGCCAGGCGGCCGCTGCGTGAGGTAGCTGGACACGGCGGTGAGCGCGCCCCGTCGATCACCGAGCTGGTCGGTGAGCGTCGCGGAGAGCCGCAGCACGGTCGGCGCCAGGTATGGCGCGTCGGTGGCGGCCAATCGAAGCCGGGCCAGGTGGCGGCCCGCTGCCTCGGCCGCGTGCGTGTGCAGCAGAGCCTCGATCAGCAGCGGACGCAGCCACAGGCTCCACCAGTTGTGCCCGCCCCTGGCGGCCTCCTCGTCCGACAGGCCCCGGACGTCGCGCAGCGTCGTCAGCATGCCGCTCGGGTTGTCGTCCTGGGCGTGCTGCAGGGTGGCTTGCGCCAAGGCCGCGTAGCGCAGGTCCTGCGCGCTGTCGACCTGTTGAGCGAACTGGTGGGCCAGCCGGACGTGCTCCTCCGCGCTGTCCCAATCGCCCCGGCCGCTGGGGACCAGCGACGCGACGAGGCGACGGAGCGCCCGGTTCTGAGGCTGCTCCTCGGCATCGGAGGCCGACGCCAGCGCCTGCTGGATCGTGATGGCCGCATCGTCCCATTCGCCGAGCTGATAGTGGGCGGCGGCGAGGTAGGCGTAGGGAGTGCTGCCCCCGATGAGGAACGCTCCGGCTCGATGCCGCTCGATCACGTAGGCCAGGTCCCGCTTGGCCGCCGCGAATCGGCCCAGCATCGTGTCCATGGCTCCTCGGCAGGTCAGCGCGTCCAGATTCACGGTGGGCACCAGGCTCGGATTGGCCGGGAGTTCCGCGAATGTCTCCCGGCCGCGAATCATCCCGTGGATCCTGGAGACGGCGACGGCCAGCAACACCCGTGTGTAGTCCGACAGCAGCGTCGGCAAGCTGCCCGTTGCCAGCGCGGCGCGCGCGGCGCTCGCCGCCTCGGCGTCGTCACCACCCCAGACCTGCGCGGCGGCCAGTCCGGCCCGCGCGGTACTGCTCACCCACTGCTCCGTTGGGGTGGCGTCGGACTGTCGCACCGCCTCGACGAACAGTTGCCGGGCCGCGGACCAGTGGCCGTCGATCAGCAGCGCGGCCAGCCCGAGGAACAGCGATCGCAGCGCGGACGGTGTGATGCTCGACGATCGGGCGTGCACCCGGGCGACTTCGCCGCGGTCGCTGCTGAACATCGCGTGCACTCCGGAGGTGAGAAACCGGCGTTCGTATTCGGCCTGGGTGGCGGAGAGGTCGGCGGCCCACCGGAGGTAGGCCGCTGCCACGCCGTGCCGCCCCGCTTCCGCTTCACCGGCCGCCGCCTTCTCCAACTCGCCGGCGAGCTGGCTGTCGGTGCTGGTGCTGGCGGCCACCCGATGCGCCCAGGCGGTGCCCTGATCCACCACTGCCGCCGCCCGCGCATGCAGCTCGCGACGCCGGGCCGGAGTGAGCGCGCGGTAGATCCCTTCGCGCTGCAGGTCGTGCGCGAGGGCGATGGGGCAGATCGGATCATCGGGCCACCAGTGCACCAGTTCGGCGTCCAGCGCAGGCTGCAACGCCTCCGCGGGCCGCTCGACTCCGCTGATCCGCGCGACCCGGGCGAGCGGGCTGCGGGTGCCGAGCACGGCGAGCGCGTCGAGCAGATCCCTGGTCGGCGGGGGAAGCTGCCGCATGTCGGCGTTGACCGCGGTGACGACCGACCGGGGCGCGGTCAACGGGCGGGCGTGATCGACGAGTTCGGCCACCGGGACATCGGTCAGCAGTTTCCGCAGCAGCAGCGGATGCCCGGCGGTGTAGTCCCGCAACCGTTCCACGGCCCAAATGGGCAACTCGTCGCCGGTGACAAGCCTGGACAGCCCGGCCGCTTCCACTGACGTGAGCCCGGCCAGGTCGATGGTCGACGCACCGGGCGAACTGTGCGTGAGGCGCTCGACGATCTGACCGGACTCCAGATCCCGGACCGGCCGGGCCACGAACACCACCAGAATCTGATCGATCCAGATGCGGCGCAACAGGAAGGCCAGTGCGCTGATCGAGGTCGAGTCGGCCCACTGCACGTCGTCGACGACGATGACCACCGAATTGCGGCTCTGCAGAGTTCCGAGTAGCTCCAGCAACTGGGCGCCCACCGCGAGCGGGTTCGCGTCCGAACCGACGATGCCGTCCAGCAGGGGAGTCGACCCGCGCACATCCGCTGGCAGCCGCCGGACGAGCTGATCGACAACGCCATAGTCGACCAAGGACTCACTCGGGTCCGCCGTCGCCCACAGCACGGTGAATCCGGGAAGCGCGGTCACGAACTGCCGGACGAGCGACGTCTTGCCGATCCCCGCCCGGCCACGGATCCAGACGACTTGCGGTGAACCCGTCGTGACCTTGTCGGCGATGCCTGCCAGGCTGTGCAGTTCGGCCGATCGACCGACGAATTCTCTGGTTGTCACCACATGAGTCGGCTGTTGCTCCATTTGAGTCACCCCAGCCCGGACGACGTCCCTGTAGAAAGTCCCTGATGGAGTAATAGCGCCTTATTCATCCATAAGCAACATTGACAGCGCGCCGCGGTTTCAACCATCCTTCGATGGGAAGGTCCGCGGCACGTGGTTAGGCGGTCAGGTGCGCCTGGTACTGATGGTAAGCCTTGTGCTGACGCTGCTGGCGGCGATGGTTCAGCCCGTGTCAGCCTCGGATATTCCGGCAACCGGCCATTATCATCATTACGTCGCACTGGGCGACTCGTACGCCGCAGGTCCCGGCATCCCGATTCAATACGGAACGCCGGCCGGATGCGGTCGTTCCAGTCGCAACTATCCGAGCCTGCTTGCCTCGGCGCTGCGGGTCGCGCGATTCACCGACGTCTCATGTGGCGGGGCGACTACCGCCAACATGACCGCGCCGGAACAAATGTCCGACGGGACGAACGCGCCCCAGTTCGCTGCCCTTACCCGTGATACCGATCTGGTGACGCTGACGGTCGGCGGCAACGACATCGGATTCAGTGAGATCGTCAGCACCTGCGGCGCACTGGCCGCGACACAACCGGCGGGCGATCCGTGTCAGCGACATTTCACCAGCGGCGGCACGGACGAACTGGCCGCGCGGGTCGTCGCGGTCGCGCCGTTGATCAAGAACGTGATTATCGGGATCAGGAGGCGTGCACCACGTGCCATCATCATGGTGGTCGGTGCTCCGCGAATTCTTCCCTCCACCGGCGGCTGTTATCCCTCGGTCCCATTCGCGACCGGTGACACGCCTTATCTCAATCGAATTCAGGGATTGCTGAATAGCGTCACCGGGCAGCAGGCGCGGGCCACTGGTGCGTTGTTCGTGGACTCGTACGGGTTGTCCTACGGGCACGATGCGTGTGAGCCAGCCGGGCAGCGCTGGGTCGAAGGCCTGCAACCCCAGTCGCCCGCCGCGCCATTGCACCCCAACGCCGAGGGGATGGCGGCCGTCGCCGCGTTCTGCCGGGTCGCGCTGGTCCATAGTGGACGGATAGCGTCGGCTCACCGCGCCGGCGACACCAGGCCCGTCTCGTAGGCGATGATCACCAGCTGTACCCGGTCGCGGGCGCTGAGCTTGCTGAACAGCCGGGCGACGTGCGCCTTCGCGGTCGCCGCGCTGATGACCAGGGTGGTCGCGATCTCCGCGTTGGACAGGCCGCGGCCGACCAGGGTCAGCACCTCGCGTTCCCGTTCGGTGATCGCGGCCAGTTGGGCGTGATTCAGCTGGACCGGAGAGGGTTCGGGACGGCAGGCGAATTCCTCGATCAGCCTGCGGGTGACGCTGGGCGCGATCAGCGCGTCGCCGGCCGCGACGACCCGGACCGCGGTCAGGATTTCCTCCAGTGCCATGTCCTTGACCAGGAATCCACTCGCGCCCGCGCGCAGCGCGCCGTAGACGGAGTCGTCATCGTCGAACGTGGTGAGCATGAGGACCCTCGGAGCGTCGGCGCCCTCGGCGATGATCGTTCTGGTCGCTTCGATGCCATCCAGGTCGGGCATTCGGATGTCCATCAGCACCACGTCGGGCCGCAACTGCCGGACCGCCGCGACGGCCTGCGCGCCGGTTCCGGCCTCACCGACCACGTCGAGGTCGGAGGTGTCGGCGATCAGCACCCGCAGCCCGGCCCGCACCAGCGGCTGGTCGTCGGCCAGCACCACCCGGATGGTCATCGCGGCAACACCGCGGCCACCCGGAAACCGCCCTCCGGCCGTGGTCCGGCGCTGAACTCGCCACGCAGCAGCGCGACGCGTTCGCGCATGCCCGCGATGCCGAAGCCGGCACCCCCGGTCGTCGGGCGGGCCGGGCCATCGTCGACGATCTCGATGGTGATGCCGGTCTCGCGGTAGTCCACCGAGACCTCGCACTGCCGGGCGGCGGAGTGCCGGACCACGTTGGTCACCGCCTCCTGGACGATCCGGAACGCGGACAGGTCGATGTCCGGCGGCAACGGGGCAGGCGAGCCGTGCCAGTGCATGTTCACCTGGACTCCGGCGGCGGTCGTCGTCGCGGCCAGTCTGGCCAGGTCGGCGAGGCCGGGAGCGGGTTCGGTACCCGCCGGGTCGGCGTCGGCACGGCGCAGCGCGACCAGCATCCTGCGCAGTCCGTGCAGGGTGTCGCGGCTGGTCAGCTCGATCGCCTCCAGCGCCTTGCGCGCCTCGGCCGGCTGGGTCTCGATCACCCGGTTACCCACCCCGGCCTGGATCGCGATGATGCCGATGCTGTGCCCGATGGCGTCGTGCAGTTCGCGCGCGATGCGCAGCCGTTCCGCGATCACGGCACTGGCGGCGGCCTGCTCGCGCACGGTCGCGGTGTAGTCGCGGCGCTGCTGGATCGAGTTGCCGATCACCCAGGCCGCCGCGTCGGCCAGGACGAGGGTGAGCGTCTTGCCGTAGTCCACGCCGGTCCACGGGCTGGTCAACAGCCATTGCCCGAGCCACACCGCGAGGGTGGCCAGCGCGGCGGGCACGCTGATCCGCCGGGTGTGGGTGGCGGCGACGAAGGCGACCAGCGCGCCCGCGGCGAACTGGAATGGCCAGGCGCGCTGCTGGAACAGGCTGGCCGCGACCGAGATCGACAGCAGCACCCCGAGCACCGGCACCGGAGTGCGGCGGGCCGCCAGCACCGGCGCGCCGGCCAGCAGCGCCAGCCCGATCCGGTCGAACCGGGTCAGCGCCAGGACCCCGTGCGCCGGCAGGAAGATCGGTGCGAGGCTGGGCGGCATGGTGAAGTACACGAGCAGCGCGAACAGGCTGGCCGCGCCGATGTCCAGCGCCAGCCAGGCCTGCGCGGGCAGCCTGCCCAGCAGCGGCGGACGTGGCGCCGCGTAGCCCACCCCGGTGTTCACCCGGCCGATGGTATCCAGGCGTTTCGCCCGCAACATCAGCCTGCAGGCGTACGCCCGCAGGCCGATGGCCGCGCCAGGATTGTGGCCGTGCGCCCGATGCCCGGCGGCCCGGCCTCGGGCACGTTGGGCGGGGTGAACAGCACACTGCGCATC
>DATFHN010000014.1:0-5312 GCA_035248365.1 Pseudonocardiaceae bacterium
CCCGGAGAGCAGCGGTAAGACCACGGTCGCCCTGCACGCGGTGGCCAACGCGCAGCGCGCGGGCGGCATCGCCGCGTTCATCGACGCGGAACACGCGCTCGACCCGGAGTACGCCAAGGCGCTCGGCGTGGACACCGACGCCCTGCTGGTGTCCCAGCCGGACACCGGTGAGCAGGCGCTGGAGATCGCGGACATGCTGATCCGCTCCGGTGCGCTGGACATCCTGGTCATCGACTCGGTTGCCGCGCTGGTGCCGCGCGCGGAAATCGAGGGCGAGATGGGCGACAGCCACGTCGGCCTGCAGGCCCGCCTGATGAGCCAGGCGCTGCGGAAGATCACCGGTGCGCTGAGCAACTCGGGCACCACCGCGATCTTCATCAACCAGCTCCGCGAGAAGGTCGGCGTCATGTTCGGCTCGCCAGAGACCACCACCGGTGGTAAGGCGCTGAAGTTCTACGCGTCGGTCCGGCTGGACGTGCGCCGCATCGAGACCATGAAGGACGCGGGCGAGGCCGTGGGTAACCGCACCCGGGTCAAGGTCGTGAAGAACAAGGTCGCCCCGCCGTTCAAGCAGGCCGAGTTCGACATCCTCTACGGCGTGGGCATCAGCCGCGAGGGTTCGCTCATCGACATGGGCGTCGACCAGGGCATCGTGCGCAAGTCCGGTGCTTGGTACACCTACGAGGGCGACCAGCTGGGCCAGGGCAAGGAGAAGGCCCGTCAGTTCCTCAAGGAGAACCCGGACGTGGCCAACGAGATCGAGAAGAAGATCAAGGAAAAGCTGGACATCGGCCCGAAGATCGACGTGGAAGCCCCGGTCGCCGCGCCGGTGGAATTCTGAACCGATGGCGTTGCCGTACCGGAGCCGTCGCGGAAGCCGGGCAAGCTCAGGTCCTGAGCCGATCAGCCTGATCAGTCCCGGCAAGTCCCGCGGCGGTCCCCGGTCCGCGCCGGAAAAATCGGAAGAACCGAAAGAGCCGAAGGAACGCAAGCCCAGGAGCGCACCGGCCGATCCGTACACGGCCGCGCGCGAATACTGCCTCAATCTGCTCACCGCTCGCCCGCTGACCAGGGCGGAGCTGCACAAGAAGCTGATCGGGCGCGGGTATGAACAGGACATCGCCGAGCGGGTGCTGAACCGGCTGGACGAGGTCGGCCTGATCGACGACGCGGCCGTTGCCGAGGTCTGGGTGCGGTCGCGGCACAACTACCAGGGCCTGGCGCGCAAGGCGCTGTCCATCGAGTTGCGACGCAAGGGCGTTGCCGACGAGCTGGTGGCCGAGGCGGTGTCCGCGGTCGACGCGGAGGCCGAGGAACAACGCGCTCGCGAACTGATCCGCAAGAAGTTGCGCGGTACGGTCCCGGCCGACGAGGTGACCGCGGTCCGGCGGCTGGTCGGCATGCTGGCGCGCAAGGGCTACAGCGAGGGCCTCGCTTATCGCGTCGTGAAATCCGAACTGCGCGATTTCGGTTCGGAAACCGATTTGCTGGACACTCCCGCTGACTGACCACGCGCTCGTCGTGCATTCCTACGACATCGAGCTGCTGCTCGATGAACCGAGGTCCGAAGTCTTCCGCTCCAGGAGCACGATCAGGTTCTCCTGCGCGCGGCCGAGCGCCTATGCGGACTTGGCGGCGAGCGCGGTCGAATCCGCTGTCCTCAACGGCCGTCCGCTCGACATCGCGCAGGCCTGGGACGGCGCCAGGTTGCGGCTCACCGGCCTCGAGGCGGTCAACAAGCTTGAGGTCGAGGGCGTTTTCGGGTTCGCGGTCAGCGGCCGCGGTCTTCGCCGCGCGAGCGACCCGGACGGCACCGGCTACGTCTACGGCATCCACTACCCGGACGCGGCTTCCCGGGTTTTCTGCTGTTTCGACGACCCGAAGCTGCGCGCCAGGATCGATCTGCGCATCTCGGCGCCGACCGGATGGACATCGCTGACCAACGGGACAGCCGCGCGCCTCGCGCCGTATCTGGTGGCGGGCGCGGCCGGTCCGTGGGCTCGGCTGCACCAGCGCACCGCGAGTGCCGAGGTGCCGTTGGCCGTGTACGCGCAGCGGGCCCGGTCCGGCGAACAGGATCTCGGACGCCGGATCGCGGAGTTGCTTGCCGAGTCGATCGCCTGGTGCGAACAGGCACTGGGAGTGCCGTATCCATACGAAAAGTGCGATGCGGTGTTCGTCCGGGATCTTCCGCCGCTGGCGTTGTCCACGCCCGGCCTCATTCTGTTCGCGGACCGGGCGTTCGACCGCCTCGAAACCCGTCAGTACGCGGTGACCGTGCTGTGTCACGAGGTCGCTCATTCGTGGCTCGGCGGCCTCGTCGACTGCGCCGGCCATCCGTGGCTGGTCGAGGCAGCGGCGACCTATCTGGCGCGCACCGCCGTGCTCGATCTGGTGCCGGGCGCCCGGCCATGGGATATGGACGATCCGCCTGCACCGGATGCCGGTTATGCCGAGGATGCCGAACTCATCCGGTCGGTGGAGGACACGATCGGTCGCGAGCCCGTCCTGCGCGGCCTCGGCGAATATTGCCGCCGGTTCGCGGGCGGTAACGCCGGACCGGTCGAATTGGCGGCTTTCTGGTCGGAGCTGGGTGGACGCGATGTCACGGATTGGTCCTTCAACCGGAACAGATGATGCGCGCGTGCAGATATCCGGTGAACAATCGAGCGCATGTCCAGTGCGCTCAAGAGTGTCGATCTTGTTCTCGAAGGCGGCGGTGTCAAGGGGATCGGTCTGCTCGGCGCGGTGCTGACCCTGCACGAAGCGGGTTACCGGTTCGAGCGGATCGCGGGCACCAGCGCAGGCGCGATCGTGGCGTCCCTGGTCGCCGCCTATCAGCGGGCCGGGAAGGACCTGAACGAGCTGCGCGAGGTGATGACCTCGTGCGAGTACCACAAGTTCAAGGACGGCAAGCTCGCCCAGCACATCACCGGGCCCTTCGGCGACGCCGAGCAGTTGGCGTTCCACGAAGGCATGCACACCGGCAGCTACCTCTACGACTGGCTCGGGCCGTTGCTGGAGGCGACCGGCGTCACCCGGTTCAAGGATCTGCGGCTGGATGATCCGGGCACCTCGCTGGCGGACTATCAGCGCTACGGCCTGGTGGTCAACACCAGCGACCTTTCCCGGCACTGCCTGGTCCGGCTGCCGTGGGACTACCCGCATTACGGCGCGGTCTCCGATGATCAGTTGATCGTCGACGCGGTGCGGGCCTCGATGTCCTTCCCGTTCTTCTTCCGTCCGGTCGAGTTCAAGCCCGGCACGGGGGGCGCGGTGACCTGGGTGGACGGCGGGTTGCTGTCGAACTTCCCGATCACGATCTTCGACCGCACCGATGGAGAACCGGAGCGCTGGCCGACGTGGGGGATCAAGCTGTCGGCGGATCCGGTGCCGAACGATCATCCGGTGAAGACCGGGCTCGGCATCGCGATCGAGTCGCTGAAAACCCTGATGGACGACTGGAACCAGTACTGCCTGGCCGATGAGGGCGTGAACGCGCGGACGGTGCTGGTGAACACCACCGGTATCTCCACGCTGGACTTCGACCTGACACCGGCGCAGGAACAGACGTTGTTCAACAGTGGCCAGGCGGCCGCGCAGCAGTTCCTCGAACAGCATCGGAGCTGAATCAATTATTCGGCGGAATACGGACGAGATTCGATAGTTAATCTGTGAATGATTGACGGTTACTCGCCGGAAACTTACCCTCTGGTATACGCGCGAGTAACTTACGCGCCACCTCAACGACGAGGAGGCTGCACGTGTTATCAGGGCCCATTCATTCCGGGCGCGTCCGACGGTTTTCGCTGGTTGGCGGCGTACTGGCGGCATCCGCCGCGCTGCTGATCGGCGGTATGGCCCAGCCGGCCGCCGCCGCGACGTACCCGGTCCAGCCCAACATCGTGGCCGGCGCTGCCGCCGCCGCGAGCAACCCCGACGCCCCACCGCCAGGCACGAACAATTTCTCCTGCAAGCCCAGTGCGGAACATCCATATCCTGTTGTGCTCATTCCCGGCACGTTCTCGGTAATGGAAGATGATTTCGGTGCGTTGGCGCCCATTCTGGTCAATGCCGGATATTGCGTGTTCAGCCTCAACTACGGCGGCAGCCAGGGTTCGCTGATCCAGGCGATCGGCCCGTCCGCCACATCGGCGCAGCAGGTCGCCGCGCTGGTGACCAAGGTCAAGCAGGCGACCGGGGTGGACAAGGTCGATCTGCTCGGCCACTCCCAGGGCGGGCTGCTCGGCGAGTACTACCTGAAGGTGCTGGGCGGTGCGCCGAACGTGCACGCCTACGTCGGGCTCTCGCCGACGACGCACGGCACCACTTTGGACGGTCTGACCGCCTTGGCGGCGTTCTTCCCCGGTGCCAACAACTTCCTGGGCTCGCTGTGCCAGGCCTGCGTGGACCAGGAGACCGGATCGGCGTTCCTGGCCCCGTTGGACTCCGGTGCGATCGCCCAGTCCGGCGTGAGCTACACGGTCATCGAGACGCTCAACGAGACCGTGGTGACCCCGGTCGGCTCGGCCTTCATCCACGAGCCGGGCGTGACCAACGAGTACGTGCAGAGCGCGTGCTGGAACGACTCGGTCGATCACGCGGACCTCGCCTACGACCAGGTCACCATCCAGGAGGCGATGAACGCGCTCGATCCGGCGCACGCCAAGGCGCCGAACTGCGCGGTGGCCTTCCCGTATCCCGCCTGAGAAATCGGGTCTGGGATTTAATCCGGCGAACCCGCACCCCCTTGCCCTTTAGGGTGAGGGGGTGCGGGAGGTCAAACACATCGTCTGGGACTGGAACGGCACGATCCTGGACGACAACGACGCGGTGGTGGTCGCGGTCAACCGGGTGTGCGCGGAGTTCGGCCGCGCCCCGGTCGATCTGGACTTCTGGCGCTCGATCTACCGCCGTCCGTTGACTGACACCTATGCAGACCTGCTCGGCCGGCCGATCTCGGCCGAAGAATGGGTGTTCATCGACCGGGCCTACCACGACGAGTACCACGGCCTGCTCGACACCGCCCGGCTCGCGGCCGGCGTCCCGGACGAGTTGCGGCGCTGGCAGGCGCGCGGGCGCGGGCAGTCGCTGCTGTCGATGTGGTTCCACGAGCGGCTCGGACCGTTGGTCGCCGAGTACGCGCTGACCGAACTGTTCGCCCGCATCGACGGCAGGCACGAGGTCGGCGGCGGTGGCTCCAAGACCGAGCACCTCGCCGAGCACCTGGTCGCGTAGGGCCTGACCGGGTCCGATGTGCTGGTCATCGGCGACGTCACCGACGACGCGGACGCGGCCGCCCACGTTGGCGC
>DATFHN010000015.1:0-7489 GCA_035248365.1 Pseudonocardiaceae bacterium
TCGGCGACTACCAGGTGGACGGCAAGACCTACGCGATCCCGTACCGGCACGACTCCTGGGTGTTGTTCTACAACAAGAACCTCTTCGACAAGGCCCACGTCGCCTACCCGGACGGCTCCTGGACGTGGAGCGACTACGTCACGGCATCGGAGAAGCTGACGGCCGGACTGAAGGCGGCTGGATCGAAAGCAGTCGGCGACTACGAGCACATCTTCCAGTCGACGGTGCAGGGCTTCGCGCTCGCGCAAACCCCGAAGGCGAGCCTGCAGAGCGGCGACTTCGGCTATCTCAAGCCGTACTACACCCAGGCGCTCGCCCTCCAGAACGCCGGTGCGCAGCCCAGCTTCGGCACCGTGACGACCAACAAACTCACCTATCAGGCCGAGTTCGGCACGCAGCAGGCCGCGATGATGCTGATGGGTAGCTGGTACATCGCGACTCTGCTCAGCCAGCAGGCATCCGGCGACGCGAACACCTTCCCCTGGGGCCTGGCGCCCGCGCCGCAGCTCACCGCGAGTACCACTGGCACGTCACACATCCCGGTCACTTTCGGGGACCCGACCGGCCTGGGCATCAACGCGGCGATCGACGGTTCGAAGATCGCCACGGCCGAGGAGTTTCTCGCCTATGCCGCCGGGCCGCAAGGCGCCAAAGTACTGGCCGGGATCGGCATCACACCGGCCAACACCACCCAGGTGACTCAGGACTTCTTCTCCCTCAAGGGGATGCCGACCGACGCGCTGTCGAAGTTCACGTTCTCCATCCACGACACGAAGCCGGAGAACCCGGTCTCGAAATACACGGCGGCGCTGCAGAACATCCTCAATGACCTGCACACGGCGATCATGTCCGGCAGCAAGAACATCGACAGCGCGATCAGTGAAGCGCAGAGCCGGGCCAAGAACGAGGTCCTCAACCAGTGAGTCTCATGGCAACGATGGCGCCGTCCCGGCGTGCGCGCAGCCGGCGCGCGTGGCGTAACACGGTGGTCGGATGGTCGTTCATCCTGCCGAACTTCCTCGGGTTCGCGCTGCTGACGCTCGTTCCGGTCGCGGTGCTGTTCTACCTCGCGTTCACCGACTGGAACATCTTCGGCACCGCGCAGTGGACGGGTGTCGCCAATCTCCGGCGGCTCCTTCACGACGCGAGCTTCTGGACCGCGCTGGGCAACACCGTCTACTACACGGTGTTCCACGTCCCCCTCACCCTGGCCGTGGCACTGGGGCTGGCGGTGTTGCTGAACCAGAAGATGCGCGGAGTGGCGTTCTTCCGTACGGTCGCGTTCTTTCCCTACATCACGTCGATCGTGGCCGCGGCACAGGTGTGGAACATGTTGTTCAGCCCCCAGTACGGGCCGATCAACGCCCTGCTGCACCTGGTCGGTGTGAGCCATCCGCCGGGCTGGACGGTGTCCAGCGGCTGGGCCATGCCCGCCGTCATCATCGTCGGCACGTGGCGGGAGATGGGTTACTACATGCTGATCTTCCTCGCCGGGCTGCAGACGATTCCCGCGCAGCTCTACGAGGCGGCCCGGCTGGACGGCGCGAACGCCTGGCAGCGTTTCCGCGCGGTGACGATGCCCGGCTTGCGGGCCACCACGTTCTTCGTGACCGTGATGCTGACCATCGGCAGCTTCAAGGTCTTCGACCTGATCCTGCTGCTTACCAACGGCGGCCCCGGCCAGTCGACGCTGGTGCTCTCGCAGTACATCTACCAGCTGGGTTTCGTCGACAACCAGTTCGGCTATGCCTCGACGGTTTCGGTGGTGCTGTTCGTCGTCTGCTTCCTGATCACCATTGTCCAGTTCCTGGTGAACAAGCGCAGGAACCGCTGATGGGCACGTTGCTGGAATCCGCTCCGGTGCGTGCCCGGCCGCGCCTGCCCGCCACCCCCGGTCGTCGTCTGGGGGTCAACCGGGTGTGGCGGGTGCTCGGCTATCTCGTGCTCGCGGCCGCGGCCGCGGCGTTGCTGCTGCCGCTGTACTGGATGGTCGTCTCGTCGCTGAAGACGGACAACGACGTGTTCACCGTTCCGCTCAAGTGGCTGCCGGATTCGTCGGCCTGGCACAACTATCTCGACATCTGGCACAAGTCCGAGATGACGACGTGGTTGAAGAACACGATGATCCTCTCCGTCGCCGTGACCGTGCTGCAGTTGCTCACCGGCAGCTTCGCCGCCTACGGCTTCGCCAGGATGCGCTTCCCCGGACGCGACCTGCTTTTCCTGGTCTATGTCGGCACGATCGCCGTGCCGTGGCAGTCCTACATGATCCCGCAGTTCATCCTGATGGCGCACGTGCGGCTGTCGAACACGATGTGGTCGATCATCGCGCTCCAGGCGTTCGGCGCGCTCGGGGTGTTCCTGATGAAGCAGCACTACGAGTCGATTCCGGAGGAGTTGAGCGAGGCGGCCCGTATCGACGGCCTGAGCGAGTACGGCATCTACCGCAGGATCATGCTGCCACTGTCCAAGCCGGCGCTGGCCAGCCTGGCGCTCATCACCTTTGTCACCACCTGGAACGACTATCTCGGCCCGCTGATCTACCTGCGCAGCCCCAGCCTGTTCACCGTCCAACTGGGCCTCAGGACCTTCATTTCGACCTACAACGCGCAGTACGCGCTGATCATGACGGGATCGGTGTTGTCAGTGCTGCCGATCGCGGTGATCTTCCTGCTCGGCCAGCGGTACTTCGTGGCGGGTATCGCGACCACCGGCCTGAAGGGTTGACCGATGCGCATCCGGCACGAGACCCTCGGCACCATTTTCGAGCTGGTCTACCTGGTCCTCATGACCAACATACTGCTCGTCATCGGCTGCCTGCCGCTCGTCGCGGGCCTCGTGGCGACCGACCCGGCCCGCTCCTGGCCGCTGCTGGCGCTGGTGGCACCGCTGTGCACTCCCGGGCTGTGCGCGGTGTTCGCGGTCTACTCCGCCTACGGCGCCGACCGGTCCATCGCCGTGATCACCACCTTCGTTCGTGCCTGGCGTGCGTCGCTGCGGCGGGCCTGCGCGCTCGGCGCGGTCACGTCCGCCGTGTTCGTCGTGTTCGGCGTCGATCTGCGTGCCGCATGGGGCAAGCCGGTAGGTGCCGTCGCGATCCCGATACTGGTCGTGGCGTGCGTGCTGGTCGCGGCGACTGCCCTGCTCGCCGTCGTGACACTCGCCGAGCGACCGACGGCGCGGCTGCGCGACGTGGCACGCGCCAGTCTGTATCTCGCGCTGCGGCACTGGTACCTCACCGCGCTGTCGTTCGTCCTGCTCGCCGTCCTGGAAGCCCTGTTCGCGAGTCGTCCCGCTCTCGCTCTCGGTGTGGCCGCGGCGCCGCTGCTGTACGGGGTATGGGCCAACAGCCGATTCAGCCTGCGGACGGTGCTCGGCCCCGGAAACCTACGACCAACAAGGGAGAAATGACCATGGCTGCGATCGACGTCCGTCCAAGTCCGGACGCCGAAGCGACCGGGCTCGCGGTGGCGGCCGCGTTGCGTACGGTCCGCGCCAACATCATCGAGTTCGGCGACCGGTACCCCGGCGACACGACCGTGCGCGGTCGCTACCAATGGCGGCCCGCGGCAGCCGGGCTCCACGAGGGTGCCAACATCGGATGGACCACGAGCTTCTGGCCCGGCATGCTGTGGCTGGCGTTCGAGCTGACCAACGACGAGACCTACCTGCGTGCCGCGCTGTCCCACGTACGCGGATTCGCCGAACGAATCCAGAACCATGTCGATGTCGACACCCACGACCTCGGCTTCCTCTACTCCCTGTCCTGCGTCCTGGCGTGGCAACACGGCGGTGACGAGACGGCGCGCCACGGCGCGTTACGCGCAGCGGATCACCTGCTGACGCGCGTCATGGAAACCGCGGGAATCATCCAGGCGTGGGGGAATCTCGACGATCCGCGTCAGCGCGGCCGTACCATCATCGACAGCCTGATGAACACACCGCTGCTGTTCTGGGCCAGTCAGACCAGCGGGGACCAGCGCTACGCGAGCGCGGCCCGGCGCCACACCGCGCAGCTACGCGATCACATCCTCCGCCCGAACGGCACCACCTTCCACACGTTCTACTGGGATCCCCAGACCGGCGAACCGCTGCGCGGGGAAACCGAACAGGGCAGCTCGGACGGCTCGTGCTGGGCCCGAGGACAGGCATGGGGCATCTACGGATTCGCGCTCAACTATCGGCACACCAGCGAACCGTCCTTCCTCAGGGCGGCGCTGCGCTGCGCCGACCTGTTTCTCACCCTGCTGCCGGGTGACCACATCCCCTGCTGGGACCTGGAGTTCTCGGACGACAGCGGCGAGGAACGCGACAGCTCCGCGGCGGCCATCGCGGCCAGTGGCCTGCTTGAACTGGCCGACGTGCTCGCCGACGACCCGCGTGCCACGTACTACCGCGCCGCCGCCATCCGCATCCTGACCTCGCTGATCGACAACTACTCGACCCAGGACCACTCGCGGTCGAACGCGCTCATCCTGCACGGGGTCTACGACAAGCCGAAGGGTGCCGGGGTCGACGAGGGCAACCTCTGGGGCGACTACTTCTACCTCGAAGCCCTCACCCGAGTCACCCGCTCCGACTGGATCAGCCACTGGTGAGGAGACTCCAATGAACTACCAGAATCATTGCTACATCCCGGCCGGGGATGGGCACAACACGTTGCCGTTCAACCCGTGCCGGCTGCTCGACTTCGCCCTGCTCAAGCTCGGCGCGGGCCAGTCCTGGTCCGGTGAGTCCGGCGACCGCGAGATTCTCGCTGTCATCCTTGGCGGCCGGGCCGACATCACGGTCGGGGGCCGGCGGTTCCCGGCGGTGGGCGCACGCGCGGACGTCTTTTCCGGCAAGCCACACTCGGTCTACATTCCGGCCGGTACGTCCATCACCGTTGAAGCGGTCGGGCCGGTGGAGATCGCACTGCCGAGCGCGCCGAGCGACCTGGCCGTCGAGCCGTACGTCGTCGCACCGGACCAGGTGGCCGCAGGCCGGTGGGGCGCGGCCAACTTCGCCCGCGACTACCACCAGATCCTGACCGAGATCGCCCAGCCGCAACTGCCCGCCCGGCGGCTGATCGTCGGCGAAACCTATACCCCGTCAGGGAACTGGAGCACCTACCCGCCACACCGGCACAAGGTCGACGATCTGCCCGGCGAGGCCGCACACGAGGAGATGTACTACTTCCGGATCAAGCCGAGCGACGGCTTCGGTATCTGTCGCATGTACACCGACGAGGGCTACGAAGAGAACTTCACCGCACGCGAGCACGGCATGCAGATGATGCCCGAGGGATACCACACCGTCGTCAGCGCGCCCGGCTATACCACCTACTACCTCTGGTTCCTCGCGGGCAACCAACGCACTCAGGGCGCTATGGAAGATGTCAACCTCTCGTGGGTCGGGCGCACCGTGCCGATGCTGCGCGATCTCGGGCACTGAACGCGGCTGGAAGGCGAGCGATGATCCTGGACAGTTTCCGGCTCGACGGCCGGGTCGCCCTGGTCACTGGTGGCAACCGGGGCCTCGGCCAGGCGTGTGCCGTCGCGCTCGCTGAGGCCGGTGCCGACATCGCTTTGCTCGGGCGCACGGAGCCGAGCGAGACGAACGCTCGCCTGCGCGCCCTGCGGCGGCGAGCCGTTCACATTCCATGCGACCTGGCCGAAGCCGGTCCGGCCGGGATCGCGGCAGCCGTCGACGCCGCGCTCAGTGAAATGGGGCGCATCGACATCCTCGTGAACAACGCGGGAATCATCCGGCGCGCACCGGCCGCCGAGGTCACCGGGGCCGACTGGGACGAGGTCTTGACCGTCGACCTCGACGCGGTGTTCCAGTTGTGCCAGGCGGCGGGCCGCACCATGATCGCGCGCGGCAGAGGCAAGATCATCAACGTCGCGTCGATGCTCTCCTTCCAGGGCGGCGTGCGAGTACCGGCCTACGCCGCGGCAAAGCACGCCGTCATCGGTCTGACCAAAGCTCTTGCCAACGAGTGGGCGGCCTTCGGGGTCAACGTCAACGCGGTCGCTCCCGGATACATGGCGACCGGCAACACGGCGCCGTTGCGCGCGGATCCCGAACGTTCGGCCGCCATTCTCGACCGTATCCCCGCCGGACGCTGGGGCACCCCGGAGGACCTGATGGGCGCCGTCGTGTTCCTGGCTTCCGACGCCGCACGTTATGTCCACGGCACCGTCCTGGCCATCGACGGCGGTTGGCTCGCTCGCTGAGCCGTCCGCGGCACGGCCCCCTCGCCCGAGCCGATGAGCGTGCTGGTGACGTGTCATCGTCACCCCAAGGAATGACCGGTCCGGCACCCGGTCGTGGTGAAGCCGCGTGAGTAGGAAATCCCCGAAACCCAAGAGGCGTCAAGGTGATTCGGAGCGAGAGTGCCCGTGCTGGACAGTCGAAACCATCGAACGCCCAGCAAACTGGACTACCATCATGAGTCGCATCAATTTTGTACGTGACCCACAAAGTATGTAGATTTCATGGCGGCCCCGGTGGCCGACCACCTTCAAGAGCGCGGGCGTCATCCCAGCCGTTGACCACTTGTATCAGTAGCCGTAACATCGCGCAGAAGTCGCCGCAGGCCCGGCAGCCCAAGGCGACGTCTGCCGATTCATGGTGCACAAGTGAGACTTATTTGAGCCGCCCGCAAACAATGAGTATGAAACTCTCGGTCGAGCACCGTGCGCCCTCGGAGGTTCTGCGGTCGCACACCCCAACGGGGAACACCCGCGTTCTCTCCTCGACCGCATCCGCGATGCCTGATGACGGAGGCCTCATGTTCCCCAAATTCACGATCCGGCGCAGAGCCCGGTCGGCCCGGTCGCTTGTCATATTTCTGCTGGCGGCGGCGATCGCCATACCGGCCTCCGCCGTGAGCACGGACGCCAGCGCGGCGTCGTCGCTGCCGTGCGATATCTACGCCGCGGGTGGCACGCCGTGCGTAGCCGCATACAGTACGACTCGCGCCCTGTTCTCCGCGTATGGCGGGCCGCTGTACCAGATTCAGCGCTCGTCGGACAAGAGTTATCTCGACGTGGGCGTCTCGGCGGGTGGCTACGCCAACGCTGCCGCACAGGTCTCGTTCTGTTCCGGGACAACGTGCACGATCACCAAGCTCTACGACCAGAGCTCGAAGCACAACGACCTGCCAATCTCATGGATACAGTCGGACGTCGGTGCCAACGCCATGGCTCTGCCGGTGACCGTGAACGGCCACGCTGTCTACGGGGTGAAGGTTCTCAACACCTCCGCGGGTGCTGTCGGCTACCGCAACTTCAACACCCAGGGTGTGCCGACCGGTTCTCAGCCGGAGGGGATCTACGAGGTCACGTCGACCGCGCTCTTCAACAGCAGCTGCTGCTTCGACTTCGGCAGCGCCGAAAACGGCTGGCGGGACGACGGCGATGGCACCATGAACGCGATCGAGTTCGGCAGTGCGTGCTGGTTCGGCGGGTGCACCGGACCTGGGCCGTGGGTCGAAGCCGACCTC
>DATFHN010000016.1:0-7341 GCA_035248365.1 Pseudonocardiaceae bacterium
CGCGTCGAAATCATAGTCCAATGTGGCCAGTCGCTGGCGGGTCGCCACGCCGAGCATCAGGTGCTCGTTGCCCGCGTAGGCCACGCGAGCCGGGAAAGCCGGGTCGAGATCGCTGTGCTGCCAACGCAATGCGCGCAACGTCTCATCGACCTCGGTGTCCGTCGCCGGTCGCGAATGCGGTGCGACGCTGATCAGCGTCGCCGTGCCCGGTGTCGTGTCGATGGCCACATCGCCGGTGTTGGTATGGAAAAGCAGCGGCCCGCCGCCGATCCGCTCGGCCAGCGCGACCGAGGTGCCGATGGTCGCGTGGCCGCAGAAATCCACCTCGGCCAACGGGCTGAAGTAACGCACCCGGTATTCGCGCTCGGCGGTGCGGGTCAGGAAGGCGGTCTCCGAGTAGCCGACCTCCTTGGCGATCCGCTGCATGTCGAGGTCGGACAGTTCGCTGGCGTCGAGGACGACCCCGGCCGGGTTGCCGCCCGCCGGATCGGTGCTGAACGCGCTGTAGCGCAGTACTTCGGTGCTCATGCCCCTATGCTGGCACTCCATCGCGATCGAATCCAACGATGATTCGTGATACCGACTATCGGGATCACCGATAGCATGGCCGGGTGGACACCCGCGTGCTCGCCACCTTCGGCGCCCTGGCCAGAACCGGCAGCTTCACCTCGGCCGCCGCCGAACTGCACCTCGCCCAGTCGACGGTGACCGCGCACATCCAGGCGCTGGAAAAGGAACTCCGGCTGCGCCTCGTCGACCGGCTGCCCGGCGGCGCGGTGCTCACCGAGGCCGGCAAACGCGTGCTGGACAAGGCAACGCTGGTGCTGGCGGCCGAGGCCGAACTGCGCGGCGAGCAGGCCGAGCACGGTCCGATCGAGGGCACGGTGCGGATCGGCGCGCCGGAATCCCTGTGCGGCCAACTGCTTCCGCCGGTCGTCGCCGCGTTGCGCCGCCGCCATCCCGGCGTCGACGTCACCCTGAATCCGGTCGGCACCGCGGCCGCGATCGACGCGCTGCGCGCCGGAGCGCTCTCGCTCGCGCTGCTCATCGAGCCGTCCATCGACGCGGCCGATCTCGTCGTCGAGCGGCTCGGCACGCTGGAAATCGCCTTCGTCGCCGACCGCGGAACGCCGGTCACCGCGACGAGCTGGGCCGAACTGGCGCAATGGCACTGGTTCCTGCTCGAAGAGGGCTGCGCGTACAGCGACGAGGTCGCACGGCTGCTGCCCGGGGCGCGCGCGACCCGGCTGGGCAGCATGGAGGCGACCCGGGCCTGCGTCGCCGCCGGTCTCGGCCTGGCCGTGCTGCCCAGCTTCGCGGTCGACGAACGCCGCCTGGCCCGGTTCGCCGGACCGCCGCTGACCGAACCGGACCTGCTGCTCGTGCGGCACGCGCGCCGTTCGGCCGGGCGCGCCCTGCACGTCGTCGAAGACGAAGTCCGGCGCGGCGCGGCCAAGCTGATCAGCTGAACGCGGCCAGCGTGGTCAGCGCCTTCAACGTGGCCAGACCACGCCATTCCAGGCCGACGATCGGCGTCCAGACCAGCGAATGCGCGGACCAGCCGCCGTCATCGGCCTGGGTCGCGGCCAGGTGATCGAGCGCGACCCGCCACTCGGCCTCACTGCACCAGGACGCGGCCAGCGACTTCGGCGTCGGCGCGTAGTCGTAGGCCAGCATGTATTCGCCTTCGGCGTAGCCGGGCGCGAGCCGCGCTTGTTCCGGATGGGCGGGGTCGAGCAGCAGCCAGCGCCGGTCGCGGACCAGGTCGCCGAGCCGTTTGGCGTGCGCGGCGGCGCGGGCGCGATCGGCAGCCGAGTCCAGGAACGGGATGACGTTGATGATCTCGTACGGGTGCGTCTCGCCGAGGTTTTCCACCTGGCCCCAGCAGAATTCCGTGGCCGCGCTCAGCCACCGGTGCTCGATCCCGGCCCCGGTCAGCTGGGCGACGATGTTCGCGGTCGGGATCAAGGTACCCTCGGACCTGTCCGGCACCGCCCACCACGGCGCGCGCGGGTAAGGGGCGATGTTCGGCAGCACGTTGGGCAATCCGTTGTCCGCGCAGGTGATCGAGGCCAGGTAGGCGATGATCGGCGCGGCGGTCGCCGCGTCCAGCCGGTCGATCTCGGCGAGCACGCGCAGCGCGAGGTCGACGTGCAGCGGTTGGCTGACCGGGCCCCGGCCGTCCGGTTCGAGGGCGTAGCCGTAGCCGCCGTCCGGGGTGGCGTAGGCGGCCAGCGCGGCGAGCACGCCGTCCGGGTCGGGCGCGACGAACAGGTGCCGGAACCGCCGGTATTCCAGGACGCGCGCGGTCTCGGCCAGGAACCGCGCGGCGTCGTCGAGTCGTTCGATGGGCATGCCCGAACGCTAGGTCACCGGATCGGCCCCGTCTTGAACGAATCGGACGCGGTATCCTGGCGATAGCGCATCGATATCGCGGGAGGCGAGATGGCAAGCAGCAAACCGGTGGCGACCTTGCTCGTGGAAGCCCTGGAGCACCTGGAACCGGAGGACCGTAAGGCCGTCACCGCCTGGGTGCTCAGGCGGATGAGCACCCAATACGGCTGGATGAGCCGGGAGGGCGGCCCATCGACGCCGCTGGCCCGGCGCCTGCCCTACGCCACCTTCTCCGAGGAACCGGACGCGGTACTGTTCGCGGGCAACACCCTCAAGGGCGACTACCAGGTGGTGCCGGTGCGCCTGCCCGCCGATCAGCACGCCAAGCTGCGCGACTGGTGCGCCGAGAACGGCTTCGCCATGGCCACCGTGATCCGAGGCCTGCTCACCCGGTTCCTGGCCGGTCAAGAATAAGGTTGGCGGGTGAGCGAATCCGCGTTGGTGATCGGCGCCGGGGTCAGCGGGCTGACCTCGGCGGTGTGTCTCGTCGAAGCAGGTTTCGCGGTCCGGATCTGGGCCGCCGATCCTCCCCGGCGCACGACCTCACTGGTGGCGGGCGCGCTGTGGGGACCGTCGTTCCAGCAGCCGATGGCCAAGACCCTCGCCTGGACCGAAACCTCGCTCCGCGATTTCCGCGCCCTCGCCGAGGATTCGGCCACCGGAGTCCGGATGGTGCCGTCGCTGACCGTCGGCGAGCTGCCGCCCGGGGATCCGCCGCCGCAGGCCCTGCTGATCCCCGAACTGCGCCCGTGCCCGCCGGCCGAATTGCCAGCCGGGTACCCGGCCGGGTTCCGCGCGACCATGCCGCTGGTGGACATGCCGCGCTACCTCGACTACCTCACCGAGCGACTGGCCGGCGCCGGAGTCGAGATCGAACAACGCACCGTCCGCACGCTCGACGAGGCGACCGCGCAAGCGCCGCTCGTGGTCAACTGCGCCGGGCTCGGCGCGCGGGAGCTGCTCGGCGACGCCAGCGTGCGCCCGATCCGCGGCCAGCACGTGATCATGAGCAACCCCGGACTTGACCAGGTGTTCCTGGAACTGACCGAGGCGCCCGAGTGGATCAACATCTTCCCGCATCCGAGCCGGGTCGTGTGTGGCGGCAACGCCGTGCCGGACAGTACCGACACCACGGTCGACGACGAGCTGACCGAACGCATCGTGCGCCGCTGCCGCGCGATCGAACCGCGCCTGCACGACGCCGAGGTGATCGAGGTGCTGGTCGGATTGCGCCCGGATCGGCCGGTGATCCGGGTCGAGGCTCACCGGGCGGGTGACGCGCGGGTCGTGCACAACTACGGCCACGGTGGCAGCGGCGTCAGCCTGTCCTGGGGCGCCGCCCGGGAAGTCGTCGCCCTGGCCGGTTAGTGTCCGATCAGGACGGTGCGGTGCACGAAGTCGGTGAGGTCGCCGAGGACCTGCGCCGAGTTGGTCTCGTTGAACACCTCGTGCCGCGCACCGGGGTAGATGTGCTCCTCGAACTTCAGCCCTCTGATCCGGTCCATCCCGGTCCGGGTCTCCACCATCGGCACGAGTTCGTCCTCCTCGCCGTGCAGCCACAGCGCGGGCAGCTCGTCGCCGAGCGGATGGTCGAAGTCGATGGTGCGCAGGCATTCGTCCAGCGCCACCAGGGTTTCCCGCTGGAACGGACCGTGCCAGACCAGCGGATCGGCGAGATAGGCCGCGCCGACTTCGGGGTCGCGGGAGAGCACGGCCGGGTCGATCGGATCGGCCGGGATCTCGTCGAGTTCGAGCAGATCCAACCCGGGCCAACTGCCCAGCACTGGCCCGGACAACACCAGCGCGGCCAGATCCTCCGGGAACCGCTGCGCGTAGCGGGCCGCGATCATGCCGCCCATCGAATGTCCGATCAGGACAGTAGGCAGGCTCGGAAATTCCGCCTTCGCGTACTGCACGACCAGGTGTTCGTCGTCGACGACCGGTTCGAAATCGGCGATCAGCGCCCGTGCGCCATCGGATCGGCCGTGCCCGGCGTGGTCGTGGCCGAACACCACCGCACCGGCCGAGACGAGCGCGTCGGCGACGTGCTGGTAGCGGCCGAGGTGTTCGCCGTAGCCGTGCACCAGCACCGCGAGCCAGCTGGCGGTCGGGTTGGGCCAGGTGCGTCCGACCAGGGTTCCGGCATGACCGGTAAGGGTCCATTCCACGGTGTTCAGCTCAGCACAACGGTTCTCGCTCACCAACCCCGGGGCAGTGTGGGCAGGCCCTCCACCGGCGCGATCCACTCGTAGGTCCAGCACGGCGTGCCATCCGCGAGCACCACCCGCACCCGCCGGTATTCGCTGCCCTCGTACTCGTCCAGCACCGCGAACGCGGCCGAAGGCGAACGCAGCGTGACCAGAAAGCCCGGGACCGGATCGGCGCCGGTCAGGCGCAGCGCGGGCCAGCCGAGCCCGGTGTCGTAGAGGGTTCCGGTCAGCTCGGCCTTCACCGGTTCCCCGACCGACCAGGGCGCGGCGATGTCCCAGGTGGTGCCGGTCGGTTGCAGCGTGCCGTAGACGAACACCTGCTCCGGCCAGTCGTCGACCTGCGGGATACCGCTGACGGTGGTGGCATCGAGGCCGTCCGGTCCCGGTCCGCCGGTCAACCCCATCGCCTGGGCCTGCGCGACGTCCGCGCACGGCACCAGGGCCCCGTCGACCAGCAGCGGCATCCGGATCTCGGTCGCGCCGACATAGGCGAACACCCCGGGCAGCAACACGCCGTCCTCGGTGCGGATCTGGCCGGTGCGCAACCGCGCCAGCCGGTAGCGCTCGCCGCGTCCCTCGCACACGTCCAGCACCGCGATCTGCTCGGGAGTGGCCATCCACACCGCGTGCGTCTCGGTCCGGCCGGGCATGGCCGCCAGCGTCGCCGGGCGTTGCCCGTCGCGCACCCGCAGCGTGGACGCCCACACCGCAGCCAAACCGGTGCAGTGCACCCGCAACACGGTGACCGGGCCGGGCAGCCCGAGTTCGCGCCGCAGCCAGCTGATCTTGGACGGGCACGCGTTCGACCCGTAGGAAAACACCGGAATGCCGTCGGCGAGCGCATCCGTGGCTGAGCGCAATTCAATGCCCTGGCCGTCCGAGTGCACGAAAGAGACATCAGGACGAGCACCGGGATACGGATCGGCCAGGTAGTCCGCGTCGAGAAACATCGCACCCAGCTTAAACAACAGTGCGGACGAGCCCGTGACGATGCGCGTCGTCACGGACTCGCCCGACTCTGAGCGATCGATGACCCTAGCTCTGGTATGCGACCCAAACCCCGATCATCGATCACCCATAGCTGCGGGAGCGTAGCCCGTGGCGATCAATTGGCCATCCGCCGGGTGGGTGGTTGACCACTTTCGGTGGCATTTTGTTGCACCCGCCAACGTTTGGGTGCGGCCACCAGCCGCCATTCGGGCGATTTCTCCGCCTCCGCTCAGTTGTCGCCGTTCTGGGCCGGCGGGAGCGGGTAACCGTGCGGCGTGATGATGTAGGCGACGCCGCCGGGACCGCTGCCCACGCTGCCGTCCGCCTTGATCCGCTCGGTGCGCTGCCAGACCGTCTCGAACTGCTGCCGGTTGTAGATGTGGCGCACCGCGGGGTCGTTGGGCGAAGCCGGGTCGTTGGCGACCACGTCGCCGTCCTTGGTGAACCCGACGATGACCATCAGGTGACCGCTGGTGCTGTAGCCCGACCCGGTCAGTTCGCTGGCCATGAACGACACCGAGGTGACCACCGGGATGCCGCGCCGGATGTAGGACTCGGCCTCGTTGAGCGAGTGCAGCCGGGTGACGTGCGCGTCGAGGCCGTACTCGGCCGCGTAGGCGTTGTTGAACGGCCAGTTGCCCGCGCCCTGGTAGTCGTAGTCGTAGGTGCCGCGCGCGGCCTGGTCCACCTGCGGGTCGGCGTAGCTCGGGTCGACCCAGGCCATTTGTTCCTTGGTCGGGCCCGTGCCCCAGTAGGCGACCACCATCGACGTCGAGGTCGGGCTGCACCAGGCCTCGCCGCCGTTGTCGTACTGCGGGTACTGGCCGCTGTGGATGTCCTGCGAGTACTGCGGCACCGGCAGCGTGATGCCCTCCGCGCCGCCGAGCGGGCTGACCGGCACGGTGAAGCGCTTCGGGATGGCCGAGGTCATCGCGCCGACCATGCGCAGCGTCGGCGTCGCCGTGGTGTTCGCCGCCCGGTAGAGGGTCACCCGCAGCTGGTAGGAGGTCAGCGCGACCGGCGTGTTCGCCTCGAAGGTGTCCACGTCGACATCGCCGTTGGCGTCGGACTGGCCGGGCACGCTGGTGCGGTGGATGTCCTGGTCGCCGGAGGCCCAGCGGCCCATCACGTACCAGCCGGTCTGCGCGCCGGTGTTGGTGGTGCCGTGCATCTCCACCTGGATCCAGGTGCCGGCCGGCGTCGTCGCGTTCCAGGAGGCCACCAGCTGCGATGCGCCGAAGCCCTGGTTGTAGGTGGGCGACTGCCAGGTCGCGTACTCGTAGGGGTTGGTGGTGCCCAGCGTCGGGTCGGTGTAGTTCATGGTGCCGAGCGGTTTGGCGATCACCAGCCCGCCCGGGCCGAGCCGGGTGCCGTCGAACTTGCCGCTCAGGAAGGCCACCGGGCCGCGCCACTGGTGGAAGTTGATCGGCGCGTTGCTCTGTTCGCCGCCCGCTGTCGTGGCGGCGTTGGCCGGCGCCATCGACAGGGCCAACGCGGCGCCCGCCAATAAGGCCAGCACGATTCGGGTTTTCCGCAGCTTCATGGGCACTCCCCAGGTCCGTCGGCGCGATTGTCGGAGATTTTCATGCTGAGCAATCGGTTTGTAAACCGCTGTCTGGTGGACGTCCGTCAGATTGCGATATCATAGACTAATCGGTCAAAACTTCCGGACGGCAGGATGGACATCTCTCTCCACCCAAAGCCCGGTTTTCCACCCACGCTCAACCCCTGGACCGATCACCACACC
>DATFHN010000017.1:0-21546 GCA_035248365.1 Pseudonocardiaceae bacterium
GGACCCGTGCTTCGACGGCGCCTGGCTCGAACCGGGCACGCACGTCACCTGCATCACCAACCCGGACGGCACCGCGACCCGGCGCGAACTCGACGACACCACCTACGACCGCGCCGACCGGATCACCGTGCTCTCCCGCGAGCAGGTGCACCACGACAAGCAGTACGACATCCTCGGCCCGGTCGAACGCGGCAGGCTCGCCTGGGAGGACATCCGCGAACTGGGCGAACTCCTGCTCGGCACGGCACCGGGCCGGGCCAGGCCCGAGGACATCACCGTGTTCGCCAACAACACCGGCATGGGCGTGCAGTTCGCCGCCGTCTGCGCTCGCGCGCTGAAACTGGCCGAGGAGAAAGACCTTGGCCACGTCGTACCGACCGACTGGTTCCTGGAGGAGACGAGCCCGTGACCGACACCGTCATCGGCGGCCCGGCGATCACCTTCGGCGAGAACGTGAACACCGATGTGATCATCCCCGGCCGCTACCTGGTCAGCATCGACCCGGCCGAACTGGCCGAACACGCCTTCGAACCGCTCGGACCCGAGGTCCAGCAACGCCTGCGGGCCAGCAAGGTCGTGGTGGCCGGACGCAACTTCGGCTGCGGCAGCGCCCGGGAACAGGCCGCCACCTGCCTGCTCGGCGCGGGCATCACCGCCGTGATCGCGGCCTCGTTCTCCCGGGTGTTCTTCCGCAACGCCATCAACACCGGCCTGCTCGCCATCGAGTGCCCTTCCGCTGCCGCCGCGATCGGCGACGGCGACGGCGACGAGGTGGCGATCGACCCCGACGCGGGCGTGGTGCGGGCCAACGGCGCCGAGTACGGCTTCCCGCCCTACCCGGCCGGGCTGCGCGCCATCCTCGCCGACGGCGGCCTGATCCCGCACCTGATGAAGAACCTGGAGCGAACCCCGTGACCGGAAAGACCTTCGCGCAGCAGGCGATCGAGCGCGCGTCCGGCGAATCCGGCCTCGTGCCGGGCCAGATCGTCGACGCCTTTCCTGACCTGTACATGAGCCACACCGCGAGCTGGCGCTGCATCCGCACGCTGGAGAAGATGGGCGTCACCGAGCTTTACGACGTGGACCGCGTCGCCATGGTGATGGACCACATCTCCCCGGCCATGAACGCCAAGACCGCGGCCGACCACCAGCTGTGCCGCGAGTTCGCCCAGCGCATGGGCGTGCGCACGTTCTACGACGTGCAGGCGGGCATCGCGCACATCGTGCTGATGGAGCACGGGCACATCAAGCCCGGCGAGTTCATCATCGGCACCGACTCGCACTCGACCATCTACGGTGCGCTCGGCGCGTTCGGTACCGGGGTCGGGTTCAGCGAGATCACCGCCGCCTGGGTCACCGGGAAGCTGTGGGTCAAGGTGCCCGAGTCGGTGCGCATCGAGATCACCGGCGAGCTGCCGGTCGGCACCTACGCCAAGGACGTGATGCTCAAGCTGGTCGGCGATCTCGGCGCGGACGGGCTCACCTACGACTCGGCCGAGTTCACCGGGTCCTATGTGGACGCGACCTCGGTGTCGGAGCGGATGACCTTCTGCAACCTCGCCATGGAAATGGGCGCCAAGAACGCCTTCGTCGCGCCGGACGAGAAGACCTTCGCCTACTTGGCCGAGGCCGGACTACGCCGCGAGGAACTCAACCCACTGCTGCCCGACCCGGACGCGCACTACCGCGATGTCGTGGCCCTGGACGGTTCCGCGCTGACCGCGCAGGTCGCCGTGCCGCACCAGGTGGACAACGTGGTCGGCGTCGGCGAGGTCGCCGGCACCAAGCTCGACCAGGTGTTCATCGGCTCCTGCGCGAACGCCAAGTACGACGACCTGGTGATCGCCGCCGATGTGCTGCGCGGCAACACCGTCGCGCCCGGGACCCGGCTCGTGGTCACGCCCGCGTCGGCGACGGTGATGGCCCGGGCGTCCGAGACCGGCGTGCTGGCCGCGTTGATCGGCGCGGGCGCGATGATCACCAATCCCGGCTGCGGCGCCTGCGCGGGCAGCGGCGGCGCGATGGCCGACGGCGAGGTCACGCTGTCCACGGCCAACCGCAACTTCCAGGGCCGGATGGGCAGCTACCAGTCCAGCATCTACCTGGCCAGCCCGGCCACTGCCGCCGCGTCGGCGATCCGAGGCGTGATCACCGATCCGCGCGAGGTGCTGGTATGAATCTCGTGGAACAGATCCTCGCCAGGGCCAGCGGTCGTCCGAGCGTCGAGGTCGGCGAGATCGTCATCGCCAAGGTGGACCGGCTGATCATGCACGACCTGTCCGGCTACCTCACCTCAAAGGTCTACGAGGAGAAGGTCGGCAAGCCGATCCCGCACCCGGAGAACACGATCATGGTGTTCGATCACCAGTTCTCCCCGCCGACCGAGCGCCAGGCCGCGATCCTCGAACACAACCGCAAGTGGGCCAGGGACAAGGGCATCAACCTGTTCGACTGCGGCAGCGGCAACCTGCACCACGTGGTGGTGCGGCGCGGGTTCGTCAAACCGGGCATGATCGTCGTCGGTTCGGACAGTCACACCCCCGTGCACGGCGCCCTCGGCGCCCTTGCCGTCGCGCTCGGCAACGACTCGCACGCGGGCACCGTGCTGCCCTACGGCAAGGCGTGGTTCAAGGTCCCGGAGACCGTCCGCGTCGAACTGCACGGTTCGCCCCGGCCCGGGACGACGCCCCGGGACATCGCGCTGTGGCTGACCGCCGAGATCGGTGAGGGCGCGCTGAACTACCAGGCGATCGAGTTCACCGGCCCGTACGTGAAGGGCCTCGGTTTCTGGGACCGCTGGCTGTTTCCGCTGCTGTGCGTGGACCTCGGCGCCAAATGCGCCTACCTGGAGCCGGACGAGGTCACCGACGAGTTCGTCCGAACGCTACCCGGCGCCGAAACCGAACCGCTGCGCGGCGACGGTTCCGATCCGGCCCGCGTGCTGCGTTTCGACGTCGGCGCGATCGGACCGCAGGTGGCGCGGCCCCCGACCGTCGGCAATGTCGCCGACGTCGAGCAGGTCGCGGGCACCCCGGTCCAGTGGGCCGAACTCGGTGGCCACGGCGGCGGGCGCATCGAGGATTTCCGCGCGGCGGCACGGGTTCTCGACGGCAAGCGGGTGCATCCCAACGTCAAGTTCAACCTGGTCCCGTCCAGCCGGGAGGTGTTCACCGAGGCGGTGCGCGAGGGCCTGGTGCTCACCCTGCACGAGGCCGGTGCGACCTGGTTCCCGCCCAGCACCGGCTCGAACCAGGCGATCAACATGGGCGCGCTGGCCGATGGCGAGGCGATGATCTCGACGCACGCGCGCAACTTTCCCGGCCGCAACGGCAGCCCCAACGCGGCCATGTACCTGGCCTCCGCCACGACCGTCGCCGCGTCGGCGCTGGCAGGCACGATCAGCACTGAGAAGGTGAGCCGATGAGGTTCCAGGGCCGCGCGTGGTGCTTCGGCGACAACATCCCGACCGACCGGATGGTCAAATCGCAGTACGTGTTCGAGCCGATGTCCGAGATCGTCAAGCACGTGCTGGAGGACCTCGATCCCGAGTTCCCGGCCCAGGTCCGGCCGGGCGACATCGTGGTCGCTGGCAAGCACTTCGGCCAGTCCTCCGGGCGTGCGATCGCCACCAAGGCCTTGCAGGCCACCGGTATCGGCTGCGTCGTGGCGGAGAGTTTCGCGCGCACCTTCTACCGCAACTGCTTCGAAGTCGGTCTACCCGCGCTGGAAGTGCCGGGCGTCGGCGAAATCGCCATAGCCGGGGCAGACCTCAGTGTCGACCTGGCCACCGGGATTGTCACCGACACCGCGACCGGCCGCACCCGCGAGGGTCGCCCGGCTGACAAGTTCCTGGTCGAGATGCTCGAAGCAGGCGGCCTGATCGCGCTGGCCGCGCAACGCCCGGAGATATTCGGTTGAGCGTCCCCAGTTGGCTCAGCATGGACGCGGTGCGGCCCGATGGCTAATTTCGCCCAATGGAAACGGTCACGGCCATCCGGCACCGCGATTTTCCGCCGACCAGGCGGTGTCCGCTCGGTGAGCCCGAGGAATACGCGCGGGCGCGGGCCGAAGGCCCGCTGGTCCAGGTGACCACGATCGCCGGTGAGACGGTCTGGTGGACGACCACGTACGAGGTCGCGCGGGCCGTGCTCGCCGACACCCGGTTCAGCTCCAACCGCAAGCTCGACGGTTTCCCGCTGTTCGTCACCGACCCGCGCGTTCGCGAGAACATCCGCAAGCTGCCGGACATCGTGATGATCGGTATGGACGGGGCGGAGCACACCCGCACCCGCCGCTCGGCCATCGCCGAGTTCACCGTGAGCCGGCTGGCCGGCCTGCGCCCGCGTATCCAGCAGATCGTCGACGAGTTGATCGACGCCATGCTGGCCAGCGAGACCAAGCCTGTCGACCTGGTGCAGGCCCTGTCCCTGCCGGTCCCGTCGCAGGTGATCTGCGAACTGCTCGGCGTGCGCTACACCGACTTCGACTTCTTCCAGGAACGCACCGGCCGGCTGCTACGCCGCACCGCAACACCCGAGGAACGCCGGTCGGCGGCGATGGAAATGCGGGACTATCTCGGCAACCTGGTCGACGCCAAGCTCGCCGAGCCCGCCGCCGACGTGATCAGCAGGCTGATCGACAAGCAGCGCGAAGCGGGCCCGCTCGACCGGGACGAACTGGTCAGCATGTCCTTCCTGCTGGTGACCGCCGGCCACGAGGCGACCGCGAACATGATCTCGATGGGCACCATCGGTTTCCTGGAGAACCCCGAGCAGTTGGCCGCGATCAAGTCCGACCCGGCAAAGATCCCGATGGCGGTTGACGAAATGCTGCGCTACTTCTCCGTCGCCGACACCGTGCCCCGGGTGGCCGCCGAGGACGTCGAGATCTGCGGCGTGACCATCAAAGCGGGCGACGGCGTGGTGGCCTCCACCATCGCCGCCAACCACGACAGCGACACCTTCGCCGACCCGGAGGAACTCGATATCGAGCGTGGCGCCCGGGGCCACGTGGCCTTCGGCTACGGCCCGCACCTGTGCATCGGCCAGCACCTGGCCCGCGAGGAACTCGAAATCGTCTACGAAACGCTGTTCCGGCGCATTCCCACCCTGCGGCTGGCCATGCCCCTCGATGACATCCCGTTCAAGGACGACGGTGTCATCTACGGGGCCTGCCAGCTCCCCGTCACCTGGTAGCGACTACGCCTGCGGCACTACGCGCGTGCGCGTTGGCCGCCTGGGGGAGTACGCGGGAAATAAGGCTGTTCACAGACGACCGGAGACCCTTCCGCTCGCTACGTTGACGTCGCTTTTTCACTGTCGGCACGTCAGCGAGGAGGTCGCCTTGACCGGCCAGCGCGTCATCCACAACCCGATCAGCGGCGAGCTGATCACCATCCGCACCAGGGCCGAGGACACCGGCGGCGAACTGCTGGAGTGGGAGCTGGTGCTCGCGCCGGGCGGCCGGGTGCCGAGCAGCCACGCCCACCCGGAACAACAGGAGCGGTTCACCATCGTGGACGGCCGATTGCGGCTGCGGGTCGGCGGAAAGAGGATGGTGCTCGGGCCGGGCGACAGCGCGACCATTCCACGTGGGACGGTGCACAGCTTCGCCAACGCGGGCACGACTCCGGTCCGGGTGAACGTGGAAACCCGGCCCGCGCTGGCGATGGAGGCGTTGCTGGCGACGGCGGCAGAGCTGGCCAGGGCGCAGCTCACCGCGCGGCGCAGGCTGCCCAACCTGGTCAGCCTCGCGTTGTTCATGCGCGAGTACGCCCACGAGGTGCGGGCGCCGTATCTGCCCGCGCCGTTCGCCGAGCTGATCACCCGGTCGATCGCCGTTGTCGCCGGGTGGTTCGGCCTCGATCTGCCCTATCGCAGGCTGCGAGCCGGTCGTGACGAGCCTGCGAACGCGTGAGTCCCAGGCCATCGAGGTGCGCGGGCTGCGCAAGCGCTACCGGGGTGGGGCGGGCTACGCGGTCGGCGACGTGTCCTTCGACGTGCCGCAAGGCCAGTTGTTCTGCCTGCTCGGGCCCAACGGCGCCGGGAAGACCACGATCGTCTCGATCCTGACCACCACGCTGCGCCCGAGCGCGGGCCAGGTCCGGATCGGCGGCCGCGACCTGGCCACCGAGCAGGCCTTGGTGCGCAGGGAACTCGGCGTGGTCTTTCAGCAGCCCTCGCTCGACCTCAACCTGACGGCCGAGGAGAACATCAGGATGCACGCGGTGCTCTACGGCCTGTACCCGTGGCGTCCGCTGCACCGGCTGATGCCCAGCGCGTACCGGCGGCAGGTGACGGAGTTGGCCGACCTGCTCGGTCTGGCCGATCTGCTCGGCAGGCGGGCCCGGACCCTCTCCGGCGGGATGCGGCGCAAGCTGGAGATCGTGCGCGCGCTGCTGCACCGGCCGCGCGTGCTGTTCCTCGACGAGCCGTCGACCGGCCTCGACCCGGAGAGCAGGCGCAGCCTCTGGAATCACCTGCACGGCGTGCGGCAGACGCACGGAACCACGATCTTCCTCACCACGCACTACCTCGCCGAGGCCGAATCGGCCGACTCGGTGTGCGTGCTCGCCGGTGGCCGGGTCATCGAGCGCGGCAGCCCGGCCGAGGTGAAAGCCCGGCACAGCACCCCGGAACTCCTGCTCGACGCGGCCGATCCCGATGCCCTGCGGCGCGAACTGCGCGCCCTCGGACTCCCGGCCGCGGGCACCGGCCCGTTCCGCGTCCCGCTGACCGGCCGGTCGGCCCAGCACGTCGTCGGCGCGCTGCACACCGAACTGACCCAGTTCCAGATCGTCCGGCCGACACTGGAGGACACTTACTTGCTGCTGCTGGAAAGCGCATCGGCGACATGACCGGTTTCCGCGCCGCGCACGAACTCTGGTCGGTTCTCGCCATCGCCCACCGCGACGTGCTCAAACTGCTGCGCGACTACCCGCGCCTCGCGGTGAACCTGGCCTTTCCGGTCCTGCTCATCGCCGGCCTCGGCAACGTTCTCCAGTCGACCGTCGGCCAGGTCACCGGGCTGAACGCGGTCACGCTGGCGTTCAGCGGGGTACTGGCCGCGACGCTGTTCCAGTCCGCGGCGGCAGGCATGATCTCCATCGTCGAGGACCGCGAGAACGACTTCTCCCAGGCCCTGTTCGTCACGCCGGTCTCGCGCCTGACCCTGGTCACCGGCAAGATCGCGGGCGAAAGCCTGGTCGCTCTCCTACAAGGCGTCTGCGTGGTGATCTTCGCGGTCGTGTTCGGCGTGCGGCTGGCGCCTGCGGAGTTGGCCAGGATGGTGCTGCCGTGCCTGGCCTGCTGTCTGCTCGGCGGCGCGTTCGGGCTGGCCACCATCGCCGTGTTGCCCAATCAGCGGTCGGCCATGCAGGTCTTCCAGTTCCTGATCATCCCGCAGTACGTGCTCGGCGGGGTCCTGGTCCCGTTGCGCGGCCTGCCGCCGTTGCTCGACGGCCTCGCGCACGCGCTGCCGCTGCGCTACGCGGTCGAGTTGAACCGCGCCGCCTTCTACGCGGGAACGCCGGGCTATCAGCGAGTGGTGACCACCGGGCCGCTGGTCGACAGCCTGGTGATCGCCGGATTGTTCCTGGTACTGCTGGTTGTCGGCGCGCTCGTGTTCGACTACCGCGAGCGCGCCCGCTGATCCCTCAGCTCTCGCCGAGCACGCGCTCGAAGGCACGCAGGTAACGCGGGTCGCCGTCGCGATCACGCAACAGCCAGTATTCCGCGCCCCAGAACAGGTACGCGGAAATCCGGGCCGGTGCCCGGTGATTCCAGCGCAGGCACTGGTTGTAGTTCTCGATCACATGCTCGGGCAGGCAACTGCGCATGCCCTCGTTGCCCGGGTTGGGCGGCGTGGTCACCGTCTCCCACGGCTCGGCCTGTCCCTCGGCGACCATCACCTCCCGCTCCGGCCGTTGCGCCGCCCACGCGAACAGGGCACGCCGCCGGTACTGCTGCCACGGCGTTCTGCTGCCGTCGAAGTACAGGGTGGTCGAGCCGACGGCGGTGACCGCGTGGCGCGGGTAGAAGTCGATGCCGACGATGTCCGCGAGTTGCTTCGCCACCACGAGCGAGTCGCCCTGGTCGCGGGTGCGCCACCACTGCTGCGCGCCGACCGGCAGCGAGGTGGGCAGGAAGCCGTTCATCATGACCGGCCTGCTCGGATCGGCCGCGCGCACGGCCTGCACCTCCCGGCGAGCGAACGCCGTTGACAGGCGCCAGGAGTGTTCCATGCCGAGCGGGTCGGTCGCCTCATGCTCGACCTGCCAGGCGATGATCGACTCACGATCGCGGTAACGCGCAACGACCTTGGTGATGAACTCGGTCGCCGCGCCGAGCAGTCGTTCGTGATCGGCCGGCTTGACCAACGCTCCTTCGCGCAACGGCTCGGGAAGATGATGGCCGGGAACGAAGAACTCGGGATAGCCGAAGGTTTTCACCGCGCCGAGGCACACGATGATCCGTTTGCCCGCCGCTTCGGCCGCGTCGAGCTGCCGGTCGAGTTCGTCGGTGCGGAAGGTGCCCTCGGCCGGTTCGATCGCGTTCCAGTACGCGCCGAAGCGGATGAGCTGGAACGGGTAGGACAACAGCGTTCGCAGGCTCGCGTCGGCGTCGAGGCCGAACGCTTCGACCTGCCGTGGCCGGAAACTGATGCCGAGCGAGGTCGACCCGCGCGGGTGCACCGGCGCTGTCTGCCATCGTTCGGTCAGCGGACGCGCGGCCCGGCCGATCCGCACCTGCGCGGCGGTCAGCACACCGGCCGCGCCCGCCGTCAACGCGGCCGCGCGCAACACAGTTCGCGCGGCACCACCACTCCGAACCACCTGGGCCTCCTGATTGTCTGTGGCAAAGCCCCATGCTCGTCTCGGATCGCCCGCGCACACATCGGCCCGGTGCGTGCGTCCGCGCCTACCCCCACCGTTGCGGCTGAGCCGATCGCGTACCGCACCTGACGTACGATGAGCCGGTGATCGGTTTCGGGGGCATGGGGTGACCGCGACGCGAGTGATGCTGCGCCTGCGGGGCGAACAGGCCGGCGCCTGGCTGCTGGCCAGGACCGGCGATCCACTCGCCGGGCTGACCCAGCGCGGCGGCCAGCGCGACCCCTATCCGATCTACGAACGGATCAGGGCCCGGGGCACGATCTCCCGCAGCCGCACCGGGATGTGGGTGAGCACCTCGCACGAGCTGGCCACCGGGGTGTTGCGGGACCGGCGGTTCCGGGTGCGCAACGGCGCCGACCGCGTGAGTGGTGGTCTCGGTGAGCTGGATCCCGGCATGGACGACAGCCTGGTCGATATGGAGCCGCCCGAGCACACCCGGCTGCGCCGCCTGGTCGCACCGGCATTCGGCCGGAACCGGGTCGAGGGCCAGCGGGTGGTCGCCGAAAAGCTGATCGAACGCCTGCTCGACCAAGCCGCCTCGAAAGGCACCTTCGACCTGATGTCCGAGGTGGCGCTGCCGCTTCCGGTCGGCATCATCTCCGGTCTGCTCGGGGTCCCGGACACCGACTCGGCCAGGTTCGCGCACTACGGGCGCATGATCAGCCGCCTGCTCGACGGCATCAGGACGGTACGCCAGGCCCGCGAGGTGCGCGGCGCCGTGGACGAACTTCGCTCCCTGCTGACGCAGGTCGTGCTGGCCCGCCGAGCCGAACCGGCCGACGATCTGATCAGCGCGTTGCTCGTCGAGTCGGACGATCCCTTGAGCACCAAGGAAATCGTCGCGCTCGGGCTCCAGTTGCTCATCGCCGGTTTCGAGACCACCACCCACCTCATCGGCAACGGCGTCGGCGCGCTGCTCGCCGACCCGGACCAGTGGTCCGCCCTGCACGCCGATCCCGCCCTGGCAAGCCGAGCCGTCGAAGAGACCCTGCGCTACGACCCGCCCGTGCAACTGACCCAGCGGATCGCCCGAGAGAACGTTGAACTGAACGGACACGAACTGACCACCGGCGACCAGCTGATCGTCGGCTTGGCCGGGGCCAATCGGGATCCGGCGGTGTTCGCCGACCCGCACCGCTTCGACCTGCACCGCGCCGATGCCGGCGAGCATCTCGGCTTCTCCGGCGGTCACCACTACTGTCTCGGCGCGCCGCTGGCCCGGCTGGAAGGCGAGATCGCCTTCGCCGAGCTTGCTCGCCGGTTCCCGCGCCTGCGTCCGGCCGGACCAGCGGTCCAGCGACCGTCGACGGTGTTGCGCGGCAAGCTGAGCTTCCCGGTCAGCGTGTCCTGACCGGGCCGGTCAGCAGGCTGGACGCGAGTTCGACGACGTCGGCGGCGGCCAGCCACCGTTCCAGCCCGGCAACCAGAGTCAATCGCCTGGGCACCGTCCTTGCCGACGGGTCCTGGGTTCGCGCCTCGGCCTCCTCGCGGCGCAACCGCTGCGCGGCGCTCGCCGCCGCCTGCTCGGCCGCCGGACCGAGCGCCAGCGTTTCCACCGTGGCGAGCCGATCCGTGCCGTTGGTCGCCGTCCACACCGCCGTGTTGACCGCGAGCACAACGCCCTCGGCCCGTTCGCCGGACAGCCCGGCCGATCTCGCCGCCGCCGCTGCGATATCGGAGATCGCGTCGGGCAGTTCGCCGCGGGCGCGCAGGTAGGAGTCCTCCAGGCTGATCACGAACTCGTAGACCAGCAGCATCGGCCGCCACTGCCGCAGCAGCCACACTCGGATCCGGCTCCGCAACCGCACCGGCGCCACCGGTTGGTGGCCACCCAGCCGCTCGCGCAACGGGGCAAGGCTGCGCAACTGAGCGGCGCCGTCGGCCCGTTCCCGGTGCCAGGCACCGACAGCGGGCAGGATCAAGCCGATGAACATCAGCAACGGCGCGATCGTGATCAGCGGGTTGGTCACGTCCTCCTGCGGCCAGGACGGGATCACCCCGATGGTCTCCGCCGCCTGATAAACCGCGCTGTGCGCGAAATACAGCGAACCGATCGCGAATCCCGACGCGAAGATGCGCAACCCTGTGCGCAGCCAGGTGCGGTTGTCCGGCGGGAAGCTCCTGGCCCAGCGAAAGGCCCGCCAGGCGTGGTAGACGCACGACGATCCCAAGGTGAGCTGGATGACGATCCAGGAAAGGCCGACCGCGACCGGTACCCGGCCCGGTATGGCCAGGCGGCTGTGCGGGCCGATCATGAAATCCGGATCATGGGGCGAAGTCAGGAACAACCCGAGCGTGAGCAGGAACGCGGCGGCCATCACGACGGTCAGCGCGACGATCTTCCGGTTGGCGGTGCGCGCGTGTTCGGCCTGCGTCACCGGAACCCGGATCGCGAAAACGTGCAGGACATAACAGCAGGCGAGGACGAGTGCCCACTGCGTCGGCCAGAACACGTTCCAGCCGCCCAGATCGACCGTGCGGGCGTAGAGCGCGTTGAGCTGCAAGGCCACCGCGAGCAGCAGGAACAGCAGCGACAGCCAGAGCAGCAGTGCCGAACCCAGATGCCAGGAGCGCATCAGTCGTTGCCAGTAGAACCCGGCGGCGATCAGGCCGGTCAGCACGACGGCGGTCAGTACCTCGGTCACGAATTGCCTTCGGAGAACAGTCGGCCGATCTTGTCGGTTTCCTCGTCGGCGCTGTCGGTGGCCAGGGCGGGCGTGGTGAGGCCGAGCCGTTGGGCCACGGCGACCGCGAACCGTTCGGCATCACGCTCGTGCCGGTCAGCGGAGTGACCGTTGGTGCAGCCCCGGCCGACCAGGTGCCGGATGAGATCGGCGTTGAGGTGCGGTAATTCCACCTTCAGCATTTCTATCAACGCGTTCTTCAATTGTTCGTCACTGACCGGAATTCCCGGATGCCCGGCGAGAACATGGAACAGTTCGTGGTGGATGACGTGCAATTGGTGCACCGGGCTGGCATCGGAGCGGTAGAACACGTACGTGGTGTTGGCCAGCGGCACGGTCATCCCGGTCAAGCTGGTCAGCTGGCCCGGCGCGGTCGCCGAGAACGGCACGAGACGGATCGTGGTGCCGACGACTTCGCTCAACACGGCCTGATACGCGTCGCGGGTGAAGGGATGCGGCACGCGCATGCGCCCAACCAGCCGATCGGCCAGGGCTACCGGTCGCCGCACCGACCTCCTGGTGATCTTTCTCGCGCTTGGCGTCACGGGGCTCCTGCTACCGGTGGCGGGCTACCACCGCCGGTAGCTCGCTGATCCTCCAACCATTGGGCCAAGGCTACCGCGACCTGTCGCTGCGCTTCGTCGTTCGTGGTGACCCCGGGCAACCGCAGTTCGATGGCAAGACCGTTCCTGGCCGACCGCAGCGATTCGACGCTCGTCTGCCCCGAGACGAAAGCCAGCAGATCGTCCCGGATCCCGGTGATCATCGCGCGATCGGCCGCGGTCGTCGCGGGCAGCAGAAACGCGGTGTCGACCATGAAGAACTGGGCCAGCGCGCGCAGCACGGACAGCCCGATGTTCGGATCGGCCGCGCGACGCAGCTTTCCCAGATAACTGGGCGTGATGTGCACGTCGTAGCGTTCCACGAGTTGCTGGGCGACCCAGGTATTGGTGTACTGCGGCCTGCCCTGCGCGTCGAGGTCCTCGGCGAAACCGCGCCGCTGCGCGGATTCGGCGCGCCGCCACGCCTGCGGGTCTTCGTCGGCACGGGGCCGGACGACCGCCCAGAGGAAGTTGAGCCGCTCCCCGAAGGTCAGCTCGTGCGGCGGCCGGTCCGCGATCGCGAGCACTTCCTCGGCCGGAAGGTTCTCGCGTTCTCTGCTCGTACGGTCACGTGCCATGAGTGTCTTAGGCCTTCGTCGCTGAACTGTCAGTTGCGCTGTCGGCTGTAGCGATTCGAGGATCTCATCACGACGTCAGCCTGACCACCATGAATGCCCCGGACTGGGCCGTTCGAGGGATATCCATGACAGAACGAGACATCGTACCGACGGGTACTATAGCCTCACAGTCCAGCGGGCGATGGACTGTGAATCCAGTACATCGGCGTTCGCCGGGGGCCTCTGCTGCTGGGGGTGGGGCCACGCGGCAATGCCAGGCCCGAACCGGAGGGGCGCACGGAGGGGGAGTGGGGTCGTGACGGGGAACGAATGGCTGGCGTGAGTCACTGATCGACGGGTTTCGGCGGGACAGGGCGATCCATCGCCATCCCGTCCAGTACGACTCCGTTGGGCAGCAACACGTCGACCCGCCGCGTTTCGCGGAAACCGAATGACCGGTAGAGCGGGACGCCCGGCATGGTCGCCATCAACACCAACGAGGTGAAACCGGCCTGCCGGGCCGCTTCGGCGGACCGGGCCAGAATCGCCCGCCCGAGTCCGCGCCGCGTCCAGTCCGACCGGACGAACATCGCCCGCACCCGCGCGGGTTCCGTGGCCGGATCGAGCAACCGTTCTTCGTCGGGTTCGGCCGCCGAACCGGTGTAGAGCTTGGCTCGCCTGCTCCATCCACCGCAGGCGACGAGTTCCCCGCCGACCTCGTGCACGAAATAGGTGCCGTCGTCGATGAGCAGGGTGTCCGGCACGGTGAGATAACGCGCGGCAGCCTGGGTTTCCCGCTCGTCGTGGAAGTGCGGGAACACGTCGAGCACGGACGAACGCATGAGCGTCGCCAGTCGCGGTAGGTCGGCATGAACGGCATGGCGTAACACAGGCGCATCATTCATCGGCTCAAGTCGGCGAGCAACTGAGTTCGGATCGCGGTATCGCGCTCGGTCCGCGCCGGGTTCCAGGTGCACGCGAGATCAAGCGCGACCACCCGGCCGGTGTCCAGCACGCGCCGGGCGGCGTCGAGCACGGCGCGCCGGGACGGACCGTTCGGAGCGGGGATCAGCAGGCCGGGCAGTTCGTCAGCGTCGATCACGTCGAGGTCGATGTGCAGGATCAGCGGCCCATCGGGCAAACGGCCCGGGTGGACCTCGTCGACCGGCAGCCGTCGCAACTGGCTGGTGGCGAGATAGTCGATCTCGGCCGGGTCGAGATCGCGGGCATCGACCAGCAGCGCCTGCTCCTCGGCCAGCGGACGTTGCCCGAGGGGCCGGGCCAGCAGGTCGGGATGCGCGCCGAGGGCCAGGCGCAGCGCGATGCCACCGAGGTAGCCCGACGTGGAGGAGTCCAGGGTGTGCACGTCGCCGTGGGCGTCGAACCAGACGATCGCGGGGTCGATGCCCGCACGCTGGACACCGGTGATCGTGGCGTTGGCGACCAGGCAGTCACCCGACACCACGACCGGCAGGCCGTCGCGGTCATCGGCCACCCTGGTCGCCACGGCCTCGTACAAGGCGACCATGCGGGTCCAGACGTCGCCTTCGGGCAGGGCGAGGTCCACGGTGTCGGCCGCGGGCAGGGGAATGGTGTCGTCCGGGAGTCGTTCGTCCTGGTGGTAGGGAACGAGAAGAACCGTCACCTGGGCAGCCTAGTACGGTCCAACATTCGCTTCGGCAGTCAAACAAAAGCAAACATCCCCCATGGTCGGCTGCATCTACCAGGTGAAAGGGCATGCAACTAGCGAAATCTCGTATTGTCTCCGCGTCGCCGGACTATTACTGTCCACTGCTGTGTGACTTTGGTCGATGATGTTCGATGCGGAGGCGCGGCATGGGCGGCACAGGTTTAGCGCGGATCGCTGGTCGGCGGGCGGTGACGGCCATCCTGGTCGCATTGGCCTTGGTACTCGGTGCGCTGGCCGCGCCAGGGACCTCGGCGGCGGCCCAGCCGACGGCCGCCCCGGCCACGGCGCACACCGTCACCTACGACGGGTACTCCTTCATGGTCGACGGGCAGCGCACCTACCTGTGGTCCGGCGAGTTCCACTACTTCCGCCTGCCCAGCCCGGCGCTGTGGCTGGACATCTTCCAGAAGATGAAGGCGGCCGGCTTCAACGCCACCTCGCTCTACTTCGACTGGGACTACCACTCGCCGCAGCCGGGCGTCTACGACTTCACCGGCGTGCGCGACATCGACCAACTGCTCGACTACGCGCAGCAGGCCGGCCTCTACGTGATCGCCCGGCCCGCGCCCTACATCAACGCCGAGGTCGACAGCGGCGGACTGCCGAGCTGGCTGACCACCAAGGACGAGCAGAACCGCAGCGACGACCCCAAGTTCCTGGCCTACTCCGACCAGTGGATGACGCAGATCGACCGCATCCTGGCCCGGCACCAGCTGACCAACGGCACCGGCTCGGTGATCGCCTACCAGGTGGAGAACGAGTACTACAACGGCTCGGCCGCCGGGCGCGCCTACATGCAGCACCTGGAGGACAAGGCCCGCGCCGACGGCATCACGGTCCCGCTCACCGGCAACAACAACGGCACGTTCAACAGCGGAACCGGCGCGCTCAACGTGGACGGTCCCGACTCGTACCCGCAGGGCTTCAACTGCTCCAACCCGACCAAGTGGAACGGCGTCCCGGACATCAGCTACGACCACCCGGCCGGCAATCCCCTCTACACGCCGGAGTTCCAGGGCGGCGCGTTCGACCCGTGGGGCGGCCCCGGTTACGACAAGTGCGCGCAGCTGATCAACGACCAGTTCGCGAACGTCTTCTACAAGAACAACATCGCGGTCGGCGCCACCGCGCAGAGCTTCTACATGACCTACGGCGGCACCAACTGGGGCTGGCTGGGCATGCCGGAGAACTACACCTCCTACGACTACGGCGCCGCGATCCGGGAGACCCGCCAGCTCGACCCGAAGTACTACGAGGACAAGCTGATCGGTGAGTTCACCCAGTCGGTCGCGCCGTTGACCAAGACCGACCGGATCAACGTGACCCCGCCGGACAACGCCGCCATCGTGGACACCGCGCGGATGAACCCGGACACCAAGACCCAGTTCCACACGCTGCGCCACGCCGATTCGACCTCGACGGCGACCGACAGCACGCACATCTCGGTCGACTTCAACGCCCAGCCGATCACCAATGTGCACTACACCTACGACGACACCGACCCTGCCCTCCAGTACACCGGCAGCTGGTCGCACGTGGCCAACCAGAGCTACACCGGCGGCGACTACCAGAACACCGAGTCGTTCTCCAACACCGCGGGCGACTCGATGACGGTGAACTTCACCGGCACCGCGGTGCACTGGATCGGGTCGAAGACCAACAACCACGGCTATGCCGACGTCTACCTGGACGGCACCAAGCAGGCCACAGTGGACGACTCGGGTGGTCAGGACCAGGCGGTCGTGTTCAGCAAGAGCGGGCTGACCGATGGGCCGCACACGCTCAAGATCGTCGTCGACGGAACGCACTCGTCCGGCTCGACCGACAACTACGTCTCGATCGACGCGATCGACGTGCCCACCACCGCCGCCGCGGCCAATCCGACCTATCCGGTGGTGCCGCAGCAACCGGGCACCGGGATCTCCCTCAACGGCCGTGACTCGCACATCATCGTGGCCAACTACCAGCTGGGCCAATCGCAGTTGCAGTACTCCACCTCCGAGATCATGACCAACGCGACGATCGGCAACCGCGACATCGCGGTGCTCTACGGCGATCAGGGCAGCGACGGGGAAACCGTGCTGCGCTACGCCGCCAAGCCGACCGTCGCGGTCACCGGGGGAGCGGCCACCACCACCTGGGACCCGGCCACCGGCGACCTGCGGCTGAACTACCAGCACAACGGCCTGCTCCGGGTGACGATCACGGCAGCGGGCAAGCGGCCGCTGTTGCTGCTGATCGGCGACAAGGCGACCGCGGAAACCTTCTGGCGCCAGGACACCAGTGCCGGGCCGGTGCTGGTGCGCGGCACGCACCTGTTGCGCACCGCCGCGGCGCACGGCAACACGGTCGACCTCACCGGGGACAACGCCGACGACAACAACATCGAGGTGTTCACCGCCGCCGAGCACGTCAACTGGAACGGAAAGCCGGTACGGACCACGCCGACGCCGACCGGGAGCCTGACCGGCACCATCGCCGTGGCCCAGCCGGTCCAGCTGCCCCAGCTGACGAACTGGCAGCACGCCGAGGAATCGCCCGAGTCCGCACCCGGCTTCGACGATTCGACCTGGGCCGTCGCCGACAAGACGACCACCAACTCGGTCACCGGGGTCACCAACCCGCCCGTGCTCTATGCCGACGACTACGGCTTCCACACCGGCAACACCTGGTACCGGGGCCGGTTCCGCACCACGGGCACGGAGACCGGCATCCACCTGGTGTCCGATTCCGGTGGCGGCGCGCAGGCGTTCTCGGCCTGGCTGAACGGCACCTTCCTGGGCAGCTCGACAACGGGGTCGGCCGACTTCGCCTTCCCGCCCGGTTCGCTGAACGCCAACGGCGACAACGTGTTGTCGGTGCTCACGGTCAACATGGGCCACGAGGAGGACTACAACTCGACCAACGGCAACAAGACCGCACGCGGACTCACCAGCGCGGCGCTCGACGGCGCGCCGATCAACACGATCACCTGGCGGTTGCAGGGCGTTCGCGGCGGCGAGTCCGAGATCGACCCGGTGCGCGGTCCGCTGTCGACCGGCGGGTTGTACGGCGAGCGGGCCGGCTGGTCGCTGCCCGGCTACCCGGACGGGAACTGGTCGACGGTCTCGCTGCCCACGACCGACACCCGGCCCGGCGTCTCGTGGTACCGCGACGACGTGACCCTGAACCTGCCCAAGGACCAGGACACGTCGGTCGGTCTCACCTTCACCGACGATCCGAGCCGCAAGTACCGGGCGACGATCTACGTCAACGGCTGGCAGCTCGGCAACTACGTCAACTACCTCGGGCCGCAGCACAGCTTCCCGATCCCGAACGGGATCCTGAACCCGGACGGCAAGAACACGATCGCGATCGCGGTGTGGAACCTGGACGGCTCGACCGGCGGGCTGGGCAAGGTCGCGCTGACCAACTACGGCAGCTACGCCTCCTCGCTCAAGGTCGGCATGGTGAACAGCCCGGGCTACAACCCGGCGAAGTACGCGATGCCCACGCCGCCTACCGCGAACGTCGCGCTGGCCGTGCCCGGTTCGGTGTCGGCGGGGCAGAGCTTCGTCGCCACCGCCACCATCCAGGTGCCGAAGTGGGCGACAACGGCCACCAATGTGACCGCCGCGCTCCAGGCGCCCGCGGGCTGGACGGTCGGCGCACCGTCGCCAGCGTCGATCGCCGCGCTGCGTCCCGGCGACACGGCGACGGTGCGGTGGCCGGTCACGGCGCCCGCGACGGTCTCGCCCGCATCGGCACTGACCGCCACGTTCCACTACACCCAGCGGGGACGCGGTGGCACCGCGAGTGACGAACGGATCGTCGGCGCGATCCCGCCTGCGCCACCGGCAGGCACCGACGCGGTGAGCGATCTGCCGTTCCTGAGCGCCACCAACGGCTGGGGCCCGGTGGAACGGGACACGAGCAACGGCGAGCAGGCGGCCGGTGACGGCAAGCCGATCACCATCGCCGGGGTGCACTACGCCAAGGGCCTCGGCACGAACTCGATCAGCGAGGTGCAGGTCTACCTCGCGGGCAAGTGCACCCGGTTCACCGCATCGGTGGGCGTGGACGACGAGACCCACGGCGCGGGCACGGTGACGTTCAGCGTGGCCGCGGATGGGAAGACGCTGGTGACCACGCCGACGATCAAGGGCGGCCAGGCCGCGGCGTCGATCGACGTCGACGTGACCGGCGCCCAGGTGCTGAGCCTGACCGTCGGCGACGCGGGCGACGGCAACGGCAACGACCACGGCGACTGGGCCAGCCCCACCCTCACCTGCTCCGCCTGATCGATCCGGCACACCTGGCTGCAAAGGCAGCCAGGTGTGCGGTTCGACTTCGAATGTTAGCGCTAACAATCGGTAATGGAGAACGCGATGGTCCTGACACAATGGCGTCGACGGATGCGGACGAGATCGGCTGTGGTGCTGGCGATCTGCCTCACCATGATCACCGGCGGGCTGGTGGCGGGCACCTCCGCCGCGACGGCGGACACCGCGCCCGCGCCTGCCGCGCACTGGGCGCTTGACGAGGGCAGCGGCAGTACCGCGGCCGACTCCTCCGGCAACGGCCACACCGGCACGCTGGGTGCCGGGGCGAGCTGGACGCCGGGGCAGGTGGGCGCCTCGGCGGTGGCCTTGCACGGCACGGCGGACGGCAACATCGACGTTCCCCAGCCGGTGGTGGACACCGCCCAGTCCTTCACCGTGTCGGCCTGGGTCAGGCTCAACAACCTCTCCGGCTACCAGACCGCGGTCAGCATCGACGGCGCCAACATCAGCGGGTTCTTCCTCCAGTTGAGCGGCTCGACCGGGTCCTTCGCGTTCACCCGGCGCACCGCCGACAGCCAGAACTCCACCGAAGTGCGCGCGGATTCGGCGGTCACCCCGGCCGCGAACACCTGGTACCACCTGGTCGGCGTGAACGACGCGTCCTCGGGTGCGCTGCGCATCTACGTTGACGGCGTGTCCGGCACCGACGCCCCGTTCACCTCGAACTGGTCGGCCACCGGGCACACCCTGATCGGGCGCGGCGAGTTCGGCGGACCGGTCGACTTCGTCAACGGCGCGGTCGACGACGTGTCGATCTATCAGGCCGCGCTGACCGAAGCCCAGGTGACCGCGCTCGACCAGGGCGCGCACTGGGCCTTCGACGAAGGCACCGGGGCCACGGCCGCGGATTCCTCCGGCAACGGGCACACCGGCACGCTGGGCGCAGGCGCGTCGTGGACCGGCGGCCGGTACGGCGGGCACGCGGTCGCGCTCGACGGCACGGCGTCGGGCACCGTGGTGTCGGCCGGTCCGACCGTGGACACCGGGCACTCGTTCTCGGTCGCGGCCTGGGTGCGGCCCAGCGCGGTGACCGGCACGCACGACATCCTCTCGGTACGCGGCACCAATGCCGCCGCCTACGAGCTGGCCCTTCGCGACGGACGACTGACGTTCGCCCGCCCGCAGTCGGACTCCGCGTCGGCAACCGATGTGTCCGTTTCGGACAGTGCGGCGGTCACAGCGGGAACCTGGTACCACGTGGTCGGCGTCGATGACACCGGTACCGGCCAGTTGTCGTTGTACGTCAACGGGATGCCGGCGGGGAGCACGGCCTATTTGTCGGCCTGGAGCGCGGGCGGCGACACGGTGATCGGCGGCGGTTTCGCCGGGACGGTCGACGACGTGTACGTGACCGATTCGGCCATGCCGATCGAGGAGGTCGATCGCATCATCGGCCCGGCGGGCGGCACCCTGACCGTGCACGCAGGCAACGTTCAGCACGCCCTGCCGTCCACCTTCTTCGGTTTGATGACCGAGGACATCAACCACTCCATGACCGGCGGGCTCTATCCGGAAATGGTCAACAACCGGTCCATGATGGCCGACCCGAACACGCCGGTGGACTGGTCGCCGGTCGGTGCCTCGGCGATCTCGCTGGACTCGGCCAACCCGCTGAACTCGGCGCTGACCCGGTCGCTGCGAGTCGATCTCACCGGTCCCGGTGGGGTGGCCAACGACGGGTACTGGGGCTTCCCGGTCCGGCCGCACCAGGTCTACCACGCGGCGTTGTTCGCCAAGGCGACGCCGGGCTTCCACGGGCCGATCACGCTGAGCGTGCAGAGCCCGGACGGAAAGTCGGTGTACGCGAGCGGACGGGTCACCGGGGTGGGCACCGGCTGGCAGCAGTTCACCACGACCCTGGTGGCGGGCGAGAAGGTACCGACCACCACGTCGGCCCGGCTTGTCCTCTCGGTCGACGGCAATGCCGGACAGACGGTGTGGCTGGACAACGTGTCGCTGTTCCCGCCGACCTACGACAACGTGGCCAACGGGTTGCGAACGGACCTGATGCAGAAGTTCGCCGCGCTCAAGCCGGCGTTCATCCGCGAACCAGGCGGCAACTACCTGGAGGGCAACACGATCGCCACCCGGTTCGACTGGAAGAACACCATCGGTCCGGTGTGGACGCGGCCGGGCCACCAGGACGATGCCTGGGGTTACTTCTCGACCGACGGCATGGGACTGCTGGAATACCTGGAGTGGTGCGAGGAACTGGGCGCCAAGCCGCTGCTCGCCGTGTACGCGGGCTACTCGTTGGACCACTCGTACGTGCCACAGGACCAGTTGGCGCCCTACGTGCAGGACGCGCTGGACGAGATCCAGTACGCGACCGGACCGGTCACCACGCCGTGGGGTCTCAAGCGGGCGCAGGACGGGCATCCCGCACCGTTCAACGTCGGCTACGTCGAGGTGGGCAACGAGGACATGTTCGACGGCTCGGGCAGCTACAACGCCTACCGGTTCCCGATGTTCTACGACGCCATCAAGGCCGCCTACCCGGGCATGAAGGTCGTGGCCACCACCAACGTCAGCTCGCGCACCCCGGACGTGGTGGACGAGCACTACTACCAGTCGCCGTCGTGGATGAACACGCACGCCAATCTCTACGACAGCCGCTCGCGCAGCGGGCCGAAGGTGATGGTCGGCGAGTGGGCGTCGCAGGAGGGCACGCCGACGCCGGACCTGAACGCGGCGCTGGGCGACGCGTCCTGGCTGACCGGCCTGGAACGCAACTCCGACCTGGTCACCCAGGAGGCGTACGCGCCGATGCTGGTCAACGTGCACAACGTGGCCTGGCG
>DATFHN010000018.1:0-69028 GCA_035248365.1 Pseudonocardiaceae bacterium
CCACGCGTTCCACTCGCCGCTGATGGACCCGATCCTGGACGAGTTCGCCGCCTCGGTCGGCGACCTCGTGCCCGGCACGCTGTCGATCCCGGTCGTCTCGACCAGGCTCGGCCGCGAGGCGACGCTGGCCGAGCTGACCTCGGTCGAGCACTGGCAGAGCCACATCCGCCAACCGGTCCGGTTCTTCGACGCGGTCGAGCAGGCGCGCGTGGCGGGCGCCAACGCGTTCTTCGAAGTCGGTCCCGGCGCGACCCTGGCCAGCATCACCACCGATGCCTTCGCCGGTGAAGGCATCGACGACGTGGTGGTGGTGTCGGCATCGCGCCGCGACCGCGAGCCGGTCGACGCGCTGGCCGCCGCCCTGGCCCAGTGGCACGCTCGCGGCGGCGCGGTGAACTGGGACGCCGTCTTCGACGGCCGGGACGGTCGCGGCGTCGATCTGCCCACCTACGCGTTCCAGCACCAGCGCTACTGGCTGGACTTCTGGGACGGCACGACCGGCGCCGACGTGTCGTCAGCCGGTCTGTCCACTCCGGACCACCCGCTGCTCGGGGCCGTCGTCGAACACCCCGGCACCAACGAGTTCGTGTTCACCGGACTGTGGTCGCTGCAATCCCGCGAATGGCTGGCCGATCACGCGGTCTACGGCATGGTCGTCGTGCCCGCGACCGCCTACCTCGACCTGGCGCTGTGGGTCGGCGAGTACGTCGGCAGCCCGGCGATCGAGGAACTGTCCCTGGAAGTCCCGCTGATCCTGCCCAGCACCGGCGACGTACGGGTCCGGCTCGCCGTCCGCGCGGCCGACGAGGAAGGCCGCCGCACGCTCGACGTGTATTCCGAGGCAGGCGATGGCTGGGTCCGGCACGCGGCCGGAACGTTGGTCCCGAGCGCCAGCTCCGACCCGCAATCGCTTGCCACCTGGCCTCCGGCCGGTGCGAAGCAGCTCGCGTTCGACGGACTCTACGAGACCCTCGCCGACGGCGGATTCGCCTACGGCCCGATGTTCCAGGGCCTGCGCGAAGTCTGGCAGCGCGGCGACGAGCTGTTCGGCCAGGCCACCCTGCCCGCCGACGCCGACGGCGCGTACGTGCTGCACCCGGCCCTGCTCGACTCGCTGTTGCACACGGTCGTGGTCGGCAAGCTCATCGAGGTGGTCGGCGACCAGGGCTGGATGCCGTTCTCCTGGGCAGGCGTCGAACTGACCGCCCGGGCCGGTTCGACCGTCCGAGTCCGGATCACCTCGGCCGCCGAAGGTGTCATGTCGGTGACCATCGCCGACGAGACCGGCCGCGAGATCGGCCACATCGACACGCTGACCTTCCGTCCGGCCAGCGCGGCCCAGGTGGGTTCGGCGCGCGGCAGCTCGGAATCGACGCCGTTCCAGGTCCAGTGGCGGGCGATCGACAAGCGGGAAACCTATCGCGGCCACTGGGCTCGTTACGATTCCCTGGCCGACGTCCCGGACCCCGCGCCCGAACACCTGGTTGTCCGCCTCGACGATCCCGGCGACGACACCGAGCTGCTCGCCGCGGTCACCGCGGCCGACCTTCGCGTGCTCGGCTGGGTGCGACAGTTCCTCGCCGACGAGCGCTTCGCCGAATCCACCCTGGTGCTGGTCACCCGCCACGCGATCGACACCGGCGGCGAGGGCGTGGAAAGCCTGCTGGGCGCGTCCGCCTGGGGCCTGCTCCGGTCGGCGCAGACGGAGCACCCGGGCCGGTTCCGGCTGGTCGACATCGACGACGAGGACTCGTCGTGGGCCCGGCTGCCGGACACGTTCGTCCTGGACGAGGACCAGTTGGCCATCCGCGATGGCGCCGTCCGCGCCCCGAGCCTGGCCGCGAGCACACCCGACACCAACCAGATCGAGCCGCCAACCGATGGCACCTACCGGCTCGGCATCCCGAGCAAGGGGACCCTGGAGAACCTGACCTGGGTGCCCTGCCCCGAGGTCGACGAACCGCTGGCCAGCGGCCAGGTGCGCATCGCGGTGCAAGCCGCAGGCCTGAACTTCCGGGACGTCACGATCGCGCTCGGCCTGGTGACCAGGACCGCCATCGACGCGGGCCTGGGCAGTGAGGGCGCCGGGATCGTCACCGAGGTCGCGGGGGACGTCACCGGCTTCGCCCCGGGCGATCGCGTGATGGGCGTGTTCTCCGGCGCTTTCGGCCGGGTCGCCGTCGCCGATCACCGCCTGCTCGCGCCGATCCCGGACGGCTGGAGCTACGCCGAGGCGGCGTCGGTGCCCGCCGTGTTCCTCACCGCGTACTACGCGCTGTTCCGCCTGCGGAAGCTGACCAAGGGGCAGCGCGTGCTGATCCACGCGGCGGCCGGTGGCGTCGGCATGGCCGCCGTGCAACTGGCCCAGTCGGCCGGCGCCGAGATCTACGGCACCGCCAGCCCAGCCAAATGGTCCACTTTGGAAGGTCTAGGTCTCGACCGCGATCATCTTGCCTCGTCGCGGGATCTGGAATTCGTCGAGAAGTTCCTGGGCACGTCGAACGGCCGGGGCGTCGACTTCGTGCTCAACTCGCTCGCCCACGAGTTCGTCGACGCCTCGCTGCGGCTGCTGCCCGCTGGCGGCAACTTCGTCGAGATGGGCAAGACCGACATCCGCGACGCGGGGCAGGTGGCCGCCGATCATCCCGGCGTCGACTACGAGGCCTTCGACCTGTTCGCGGCCGGGCCCGAGGTGATCGGCGAGCTGTTCACCGCCGTGCTGAAACACTTCGAGGAAGGCCGGATCCGGCTCAACCCGATCTCCATCTGGAACATCCGCGACGCGCGTACCGCGTTCCGCGAGATGAGCCGGGGACGGCACGTCGGCAAGATCGTCTTCGAGCTGAACGACAACTTCGGCGGCGGCACGGTGCTGCTCACCGGCGGCACCGGCGGCGTCGGTTCGCAGGTTGCCCGGCACCTGGTCACCGAACGCGGCGTGCGCAGCCTGGTGCTGGCCAGCCGCAGCGGCCCGGCCTCCGAGGGCGCGGCCGAACTGGTCGCCGAACTCACCGGCTCCGGCGCGTTCGTCGACGTGGTGGCCTGCGACGTCGCGGACCCGGCTGCGGTCGAAAAGGTACTAAGCGAGTTGCCGGGCGCGTATCCGCTCACGGCGGTCGTGCACGCGGCCGGCGCGCTCGCCGACGGCACCGTCGAGTCGCTCACGGAGGACAGCTTCGATCGGGTGCTGCGGGCCAAGGTCGGCGGCGCGATCAACCTGCACGAGCTGACCAAGGGCCGCAACCTCTCCGCGTTCGTGCTGTTCTCCGCGCTGGCCGGCACGCTCGGCAACGGCGGCCAGGCCAACTACGCGGCGGCCAACGGCTTCCTGGACGGGTTGGCCGCCCGGCGCAAGGCGGACGGCCTGGTCGGTCAGTCGCTGTGCTGGGGCTGGTGGGCGCAGAGCAGTGGCATGGCCGAAGACCTCGATCAGGCCGACATGTCCCGGATCCGGCGGATGGGCATCGTGGGCATGTCGACGGCCGAAGCGCTGGCCCTGTTCGATTCGGCCCGTGCCATCGACGCGCCGGTGCTGGTCCCGGCCCAGTTCGACACCTTCGCGCTGCAGAACCGGGCCGACGTGCCGCTGCCGCTGCGGGCACTCGTCGACGGCGGTCGGCAGCGCAAGGCCAAGGTGGCCCGCGACGACGGCCAGGTCAGTTTCGCCGACCGGCTGGCCAACCTGTCCGCCGCCGACGCGGAAACCTTTGTGCTGGACTGGGTTCGCGAACAGGTCGCGGTCGTGCTCGGCCATGCGGCGGGCACGAACATCGACGTCGACCAGGCGTTCAAGTACCTCGGCTTCGACTCGCTGACCTCGGTCGAGCTGTGCAACCGGCTGGCCGCCACGACCGGCCTGCGGCTGCCGTCGACGCTGGTGTTCAGCTACCCGACGCCGCGGCTGCTCGGCCAGCACATCGCGGGCAAGCTCATCACGGCCCCACCAGCCGAGCCTTCTGATGATGGGGAAATCCGGGAAATCCTGCGCACCGTGCCGATCGAGAACCTGCGCAACGCGGGCCTGATCGAGCTGATCCGCGCGTGCGCCAACGACTCCGACGGCAACTCGGCGATCGCCGACGCGGACGAGCTGGCCGACCTGGACTTGGACGCCCTGGTCGATCTGGTTCTGGATGAGAGTGGTAACTGACGATGACCAACACCGCAGACCGCGGCCCGGACCGCGTCGAACGGGCACTGCGCACGCTGCTGGAAGAGCGTGACCGGCTCCGCCAGGAAAACGACGCGTTGAAGGCCGCCAAGGTCGAGCCGATCGCCGTGGTGTCGATGGCCTGCCGCTATCCGGGTGGGGTGTCCTCGCCGGAGGGGCTGTGGGACGTCGTGCGCGATGGCGTCGACACCATGACCGAGTTCCCCGATGATCGCGGCTGGCGCGACGTCTACGACGAAGACCCGGACGCCTTCGGCAAGTCGTTCGTGCGCCAGGGCGGCTTTCTGGCCGACATCGCCGGTTTCGACGCGGACTTCTTCGGCATCAGCCCGCGCGAAGCGCTGGCCACCGACCCGCAACAGCGGCTGCTGCTGGAAACCGCGTGGGAGGTGTTCGAGCGGGCCGGTATCGTCCCGGACAGCGTGCGCGGGCTGGACGTCGGCGTGTTCGCGGGCGCCAGCAACACCGACTACGGCTCGCGCTTCCTGGAAGCCACCAAGAACGAGCTGGAGGGCTACCTCCTCTACGGCAGCCAGCTCAGCGTCGCGTCCGGCCGGGTCGCCTACGTGCTCGGCCTGACCGGGCCCGCGGTGACCATCGACACGGCGTGCTCGTCGTCGCTGGTCGCCATGCACCTGGCCGCGCAGGCGCTGCGGGCCGGGGAGTGTTCGCTGGCGCTGGCCGGTGGCGTTTCGGTGATGTGCACGCCCAACCTGTGGGTCGAGTTCTCCCGGCTGCGCGCGTTGTCGGTCGATGGCCGGTGCAAGTCCTTCGCCGAGGCAGCCGACGGGACCGGCTGGTCCGAGGGCGTCGGCATCGTGCTGCTGGAGCGGTTGTCCGACGCGCGCCGCAACGGCCATCCGGTGCTGGCCATCGTGCGCGGTTCCGCGATCAACCAGGACGGCGCCAGCAACGGCCTGACCGCACCCAGCGGCCTGGCCCAGGAGAAGGTCATCCGGCAGGCGCTGACCAATGCCGGGATCGGACCATCCGACGTGGACGCGGTCGAAGCGCACGGCACCGGCACCACGCTCGGCGACCCGATCGAGGCGGGCGCGCTGCTGGCCACCTACGGCGAGGGCCGGGCTGAGGGCAGGCCGCTGTGGCTCGGTTCGATGAAGTCGAACATCGGCCACTCCCAGGCCGCCGCCGGTATCGCCGGCGTGATCAAGATGATCATGGCCATCCGCAACGGCTTCCTGCCCAAGACCCTGCACGTCGATGCGCCGTCCAGCCACGTCGACTGGGAGTCCGGCGGCGTCGAACTGCTGCTGGAGGGCCGGGACTGGACCAAGGACGACGGTCCGCGCCGCGCCGGTGTTTCGTCGTTCGGGGTCAGCGGCACCAACGCGCACGTGATCCTGGAAGAGGAACCCGCAGCCGACGCTGAGCCCGCGGAGAACGCGCCGGTGCTCGGCGGCCTGGTGCCGTGGGTGCTCTCCGGCAAGGACGCGGCCGCCCTGGCCGGTCAGGCGGCCAAGCTGCGCGAGTTCGCTGCCGCCGCCGACGTCGATCTCACCGACGTGGCCACCTCGCTGGTGTCGACCCGGGCCCGGTTCGACCATCGTGCGGTCGTGCTCGGCCGCAATCGCGACGAGCTGCTCAAGGGACTGACCTCGCTGAAGGTCGGCGGTGAGGCCGCGCGCGTGGTGCGCGGCGTCGCGAAAGAACTCGGCGGCGTGGTGTTCATGTTCCCCGGCCAGGGTTCGCAGTGGGTCGGCATGGGGCGCGAGCTGTACGACACGTTCCCGGTCTTCGCCCGCACCATCGACGCCTGCGCGGAAAATCTGGGCGAGTTCGTCGACTGGTCGCTGCTGGACGTGTTGCGCGGCGTGGACGGCGCGCCGACCTTCGACCGGGTGGACGTGGTCCAGCCCGCGCTGTTCTCGGTGATGGTGTCGCTGGCCGATCTGTGGCGTTCGTGGGGCGTCGAGCCCGGCGCGGTGATCGGGCACAGTCAGGGCGAAATCGCCGCCGCGTACGTCGCCGGGGCGTTGTCGCTGCGGGACGCGGTCAAGGTCAGCGCGCTGCGGGCCAAGGCATTGCTCGCCGTCGACGGTCAGGGCGGCATGGTGTCGGTCGCGGAGTCGGCCGAGGTCGTCACGCCGCACCTGGAGTGGTGGCAGGGCCGGGTGGGCATCGCGGTGGTCAACGGGCCGCGTTCGGTGGTGATTTCCGGCGACCCGGCCGAACTCGACGAATGCATCGACGCATTACGCGGCGTGGGAATTCAGTGCCGCAAGATCTCGGTGAACTACGCCTCCCATTCGGCCTACATGAGCCCGCTGCGCGACCCGATCATCGATTCGCTGCCGGACCTGACCCCGAAGAAATCGGAGATCCCGTTCTATTCGACGGTGTCCGGCGAAATCATCGACACCAGCGAACTGAACGGCACCTACTGGTACACGAACATGCGCGAAACCGTGCTGTTCGAATCGTCAGTTCGGCGGTCGGTCGAGGACGGTTTCCGGGTGTTCATCGAAATGAGCCCGCACCCGGTGCTGAGCGTGCCGGTGCAGGACATCGTCGAGAACGTCGACGCCGCCGCCGTGCTGGCCTCGTCGCGGCGCGATCGCGGCGAGGTCGAAGCGCTGGCCGGCTCGCTGGCGCAACTGTACGTGCGCGGCGGCGAGGTGAACTGGGACGCCGTTTTCGACCGACGCCAGGGCAAACGGATCGATCTGCCCACCTACGCGTTCCAGCGGCAGCGCTACTGGCTCAACTCGGCCTCCGGCTCCGCGGCGATCGAGGTGCCGACGGAGCTGCCGACGGCCGCCGCCGAAGAGGAAACCGTCAGCCTGCCCGAGCTGGTGGCCACGCTCTCGGCCAAGGACGCGGAAATACTGATCCTGGAACAGGTTCGCGAGAAGTGCGCGATCGTGCTGGGGCATCCCTCCAGCGCTACCATCGACCCCGACCAGACCTTCAAAGCGATGGGCTTCGACTCATTGACGTCGGTCGAACTCAGCAAACGGCTCACCGCGACAACCGGCGTCAAACTGCGGGCGAACCTGGTACTGAAATTCCCGACGCCGCGATTGGTCGCCGGACACATCATGTCCGCGGTGTCCCGCCAGCAGGACGTTACGTGAGTGAAAGTGGGAGGATGATCGGTGTGCGTTCGTTCAATGCGTCGTCAGCGCAGAAAGGCATGTGGCTGGCGCAGAAAATGGCACCCGACTCGCCGAACCATCCGCTGTTCATGTGGGATGTGGACGGTGAGTTGGACGTCGCGGTCATGGAGTCCACCTTCCGCTACGTGCTGACCGAGGCGGAGGTCCTGCGGGTCACGTTCGTCGACGACGGCGACGAAGTCCGGCTCACCGCGCGGGAACTCGGCGACTGGGCGCCGTTCTATCTTGATCTGTCCAATGAGGATGATCCAGAACAGGCCGCTCGCGACGCGCTGTCCGACCTGATCCGCGAGCCGTTCGACCTGGAGCGGGACATCCTGTTCCGGATGGGCGTGATCAAGCTCGAAGCGGCCCGGTATCTCATCTCGATCGCCTACCACCACCTGGTGACCGACGGCTTCGGGTCCACCGGCATGCTCTCGCGCCGCCTCGCCGAGGTGTACACGGCGCTGGTCAGCGGCCAGGACGTGCCGAAGCTGCCGGAACCGTGGGACGCCGAGCCGTTCGCCAAGGAGCAGGCCGAATACCTCGCCTCCGACGCGTTCACCGAAGACCAGGAGTTCTGGCGGGACTACCTGACCAACGCGCCCGCCCCCGCGCAACTGCCGCGCATCCCCATGTCCGAGTCGATGCGTTCCGCGCTCGCTGAGCCGGTCAGCCGGGTCGACCGCTGGGCGCAGCAACTGGGCGGCGCCATCGGCATGGTGAGCCGCACGCTGAGCGTCACCCACACCGAGGCCGACATCTGGGCCGAGACCGCCAAGTCCATGGGCGTCTGGATGTCCTCGCTGATCTCCTCGGCCGCCGCCGTGTTCCTGCGGCACCGCTGCAACCTGCCGGAGTTCATGTTCCTCCTGGTCGTCGCCAACCGATCGGGTACGGCGGCCAAGAATCCGGGCGTCGCGGTCAACGTGGTGCCGGTGCGGGTGAAGGTTCCGCTGGACGCGACCTTCTCCGACATCGCCGACGCCATGGTCGACGAGACCTACGAGATCTTCGGCCACACCGCCTGCCACTACTCGGAGATCCAGCGGGCCAGCGGAACCGAGCTGAGTGATCGCGGCAGCTACGGCGCCGCCGTCAACGTGGTCGACTTCGTCGACACCATCATGTTCGGCGAGCACCAGGCCGGTTACCTCGGTGCCACCACCGGCGTCTTCGACGAGCTGTCGGTCACCATCAGCGCGGACGGCCGCCCCGACGGCGACCTCTACATCCGGCTCGACGCCCCGAAGAACCTCTACACCGGCGCGGAACTGCGCTTCATCGGCGCCGAGCTGATCGCCTACATCCGGGCGCTGATGGTCGCCGACCCGGAGCAGCCGATCGGCACGCTCAACGTGCCCAGCGGCCCCGAGCGCGACCGGTTGCTGACCGCGCCGAACGAGACCGACGCGCCGCTGCCCGGCATGACCATCCCGGAACTGTTCGCCCGCCAGGCCGCCGAGTCGCCGGACTCGATCGCGTTGGTGTCCGGCACCGAGACCGTCACCTACCAATCCCTGGACGAGCGCTCGACCCAGCTCGCCGAGGCGTTGCGGCTGCGCGAGATCGGCCAGGAAGCCGTCGTCGCCATCGCCCTGCCTCGCTCGATCGACCTGGTGGTGGCGCAACTCGCGGTGCTCAAGGCCGGCGGCGCCTATCTGCCGCTCGACCCGGCCCAGCCCATCGTGCGGGTCAAGTCGGTGATCGCCGACGCGGCGGTGCGCGCGGTCCTCACCGACGCCGCCACGATCGGCCTGATTCCGTCCAGTTTGGACATTCCAACGCTGCTCCTCGAAGACGAAATCGGTGCTGAGATCACCGGGGCGGCGCTGGGCGCGCCGCGCCTGGACAACCTCGCGGCCGTCCTCTACAGCTTCGGCTCCGCCGGTCAGGCCACGGGCGTCGCGCTCACGCACGGCAACCTCCAGCGGTTCGTGCTGGACCGCCGCTGGCAGGCCAACGGGAGCATCACCACGCTGTGGCACTCGCCGAACACCTTCGACGCGAGCGTTTTCGAGGTCTGGGTGCCGCTGGTCAACGGCGGCCGGGTGGTCGTCGCCCCGCAAGGCGAACTCGACGCGCGCAACCTGCCGGGCGGCGTCTCCACGCTGTGGCTCTCCGCAGGCCAGTTCTCCGCCATCGCCACCCAGCCGATCCCCGGTCTGCGCGACATCTGGACCGGCGGCGACGCGGTCTCCGCCGCCGTGCTGAGCCGCGCGCGGCAGGCCAACCCGGACGTCACGATCCTCAGCGGTTACGGCCCGACCGAAACCACGGTGCTGGCCACCGCGCACCGCCTCACCGAGGACGACGACGGGCACAACGCCGTCCAGATCGGCCGCCCGCTGGACAACACCTCGGTCTACGTGCTCGGGCCCGGTCTGACCCCGGTCCCGGTCGGCGTGACCGGCGAACTGTACGTGGCCGGGATCGGTGTGGCGCGTGGCTACGCGGGCCGGTCGGCGCAGACCGCGACCCGGTTCGTGGCCTGCCCGTTCGGTGCGTCCGGCCAGGTCATGTACCGCACCGGCGACCGGGTGCGATGGGGCACGGACGGCAAGCTCGAATACGTCGGCCAACTCGGCTCCGAGGCGCGGATCCGCGGTTTCCGGGTCGACCCGGCCGAGATCGAAGAGGTGCTGACCGGGCATTCCGGGGTCGCGCAGGCGATCGTGGTGGCCAAGACCGACAACTCCGGCCAGCAGCGTCTGGTCGCCTATGTGGTTGCCGGTGGCGGCGACTCTCAGGTGTCCAGCTCCGACCTGCGCCTGTATGCCGCCGACCGGCTGGCCGAGTTCATGGTGCCGTCGGTGTTCGTCGTGCTCGAACGCCTTCCGTTGGCCGCCAACGGAAAACTCGACCGCGCCGCGCTGCCCGAACCCGAGTTCGGCGGCGAGTACCGCGCCCCGCGCGACGACGACGAGCGAGCGCTCGCCAAGGCGTTCGCCGACGTCCTCGAACTGGACCGGGTCGGCATCGACGACGACTTCTTCGACCTCGGCGGCAACTCGCTGCGGGCGATCCGGCTCGTCGGCCTGATCCGCGCCGAACTCAACATCGAGGTGTCCATCCGTACCCTGTTCGCGACCCGCACCGTCGCCGCCGTGTCGAGCATGCGCAAGGACCTGGCCCGCTCCAGCCGTCCGACCCTGCGCAAGCGCACCAAGGACGGCCAGGTCGTCTGACCCGTGATTACCCGTTCGCGCGCAGGAGGCGTTCGGCCGCCTGAGCGCGAACGGCATCACCGGCGACGGGAGGATCGCCGTGCAGTGCCTCCCAGCGAGCGTTGTGCGCCGCCGTCCACAGACTCGCGGCCCAGGCGATCTCCAGTTCCTCGGCGGTGAACCGGCGCTTCCGGTGATCCTGATAGGTCGCCAGGAACGCCTCGGAACTCTCGATCGGGACCAGGGTCGGCGGCGAAACGCTGACGAAAGTCCCGGAGGCCGCACCGGCCAGCGCTGCTTCCGGTTGCCAGGCCAGGCTGTCCCAGTCGTGCACGACCCACACCGCGCCGTCGCGCCAGCGCAGGTTCTGCGCTTCGAAGTCGGCGTGGCCGAGCACGCACGGCAGGCCGGTGGCCAGCAGCCGCCCGCGCGCCCGGCGGGCCGTGTCGATGACGTACTCGGGCACGACGCGCTGATCGCGCTCGTCGAGGGACGTGATCGCAGGCCAAAAGCCGGGATCGGCGTGGTCCCAGCGCGCCCACCGCGGATTCGGCAGCGGCGGCGCCACGGTCACCTCCGCCAGCTCGGCCATCAGCCAGGCGAACACCTCCGCATAGCGCACCGCCGCGCCGACCGAGTCGTCCACCAGCAGGTCCCCGCCGGGCCGGAACTCCTCGGCATGCACGGCGAGCGCACCGACGGCGACCGCTGGTGTGAGCGGCCGGGCGCAGGGAAACCCGCGCTGCGCCAATCGAGACTGCGCGGCAACGCAGGACGCGGCCCGGCCGTCGTCGTCCCGTGCCTTGACAACGACCTCGCGCCCATCGGCCAGCCGCAGCCCGAACACCGCCGATATCTGCCGTAGTTCGAACAAAACGTCGATCGGTGCGTCCCCCAAGTGGGACACGCACCACTCCGAGAGCCAGTCCGGCAGCTCACCCGATGACACCGGTAACACTGTGCCAGAGCGGACGTCTTCACAGTGACTAGATGGCGCCGATCGGAGCCTGGACAACCCGGGCGGCGCGGCGTACACCCGGTTCATGCCTGCCGACGAATCCGGGTCTGTGAACCGATTCCGTACCAGCAGAAGAGCTTTCCTGGCCACATCCGCGGCGGCTGCCGCGGTGGGCGCGACCGGCATCGCGGCCAACGCCGCCAGCGCCGACCCCAACCAGAACACCACCAACGACTGGCCGAGCGGCCCTGGCCGCCGGATCGTCCCGCAGCCACCGGACCGGGAACTGCGGCAGATTCTCGCCGAGCTGGACCAGGATCGGCTCCGCGCCACCGTGAGCGGGCTGACCACGTTCGGCACCCGGCATACCCTGTCGAGCCAGACCGACCCGAACCGGGGCATCGGCGCGGCGCGGGACTGGCTGCTCGCGCAGTTCCAGAACGTGGCGGCCACGTCGGCCGGCCGGATGACGGTGGCCGCGCAGTCCTTCGTGCAGCCGGTGTCCAACCGGATTCCGACGCCGACGACGATCACCAACGTGGTCGGCACGTTGCGCGGTTCGGCCTCACCGGACCGGATCTACGTGGTGTCCGGGCACTACGACTCCAGGGTCACCGACATCATGAACTTCACCAGCGATGCCCCCGGCGCCGACGACGACGCCTCCGGGGTCGCGGCCGTGCTGGAAATGGCCCGGGTGATGGCGACCCGCGCGCCCAAGGCGACCATCGTGTTCAGCGCGGTCGCGGGCGAGGAGCAGGGGCTCTACGGTGCCGCCTACATGGCGCAGCAGTTCAAGAGCCAGGGCGCGGACGTGCAGGGCATGTTCACCAACGACATCGTGGGCAGCCCGACGGCCGACGACGGCAGCCGGGACCCGCACGCGATCCGGTTGTTCTCCGAGGGCGTGCCCAGCACGGAAACCCCGGCGCAGACCGCGGTGCGCCAGGCGGTCGGCAGCGAGGCCGACTCGCCGAGCCGCCAGCTGGCCCGGTTCGCCACCAGCGTGGCCAGCAACGACGCCACCGGCATCGCCGTGCACGTGATCTACCGCAGGGACCGCTATCTGCGCGGCGGCGACCACATTCCCTTCCTGCTCCAGGCATATCCGGCCGCGCGGTTCACCGAGCCGCACGAGAACTTCGCGCACCAGCACCAGGACACCCGGGTGGTGAACGGCGTGCAGTTCGGCGACCTGATCGAGTTCTGCGATTTCGACTACATCCAGCGGGTGACCAAGGTCAACGCGGCGGTGATGTGGTCGCTGGCGAACGCGCCCGGCACGCCGAAGAACGCGCGGCTGCTGGACAGCCAGCTCTCCAACAGCACCGACCTGACCTGGGATCGCGGCACCGAGCCCGACCTGGCCGGTTACGAGGTGGTCTGGCGCGGCTGCACCGAACCGGACTGGACGCACGCCGTCCCGGTCGGCGATGTCACCGCCGCGACCGTGCCGCTGTCCAAGGACAACGTGTTCTTCGGGGTTCGCGCGGTGGACCGCGACGGGCATCGCAGCCCAGTCGCGTTCCCCACGCCATTGCCCTGATCGGGACGGATCAGCCGGTGTAGATCTCGCTGGCCGACGGTGCCGTGACCGCGACCGGCTGGTTCCAGTTGGTGAAGTCGAGCTGTCCGGCGCCGTCGGTCGGGCCGGGCAGCAGGCGGATCAGGTAGTGCGGGCTGCTGGTGGCGATGTCGGCGGGCGTGCCGTCGGACATCGTGTACTGCTGCACCGGGGTGCCGTCGACCGTGTCGGACTTGCCGGGCTTCATCGCGCCGGAGGGCATGCTCTGGACGATCGACCCGGTGAACTGGCTGTAGTCCAGCAGCGGCTGGACCGAGCTGGCCAGGTCACTGTTCGCCATCAGCTTCGAGGTCGATGGCACCCACTTGTTCACGATCGTCTTGCCCGGGCCGCTGGTCGCCGACAGGCCGACGCTCTTCAGCACGTCCGGGGTGAACTGGATGTAGACGACCTTGTTGGCCAGGACGATCGGGTAGTTCGGGCCACCGATGCCGACCGTGCCCGACGCGGTGCCGTCCTTGTTGAGCTGCACGTCCAGCGCGACGTTGGTGCCGCTGTCGCTCATCGTGCCCTTGACATGCACGGCCGACGCGCTCTGGATCGCCGACGTGACGTCGTTCGCGGTGAGGGCCGCGGTGGTCGTCGGCGCGGCGGTGGTGGCGACCGAACCGGAGGAGGTCGGGCTCTGACCGCCGCAGGCGGTGATGCCGCCGACCAGCGCGGCGCCGGCCAGGACGGCAGCGGGTAACCAATAACGAGACATGTCTGTTCCCCTGAGAATAGAAAGTTAGGCGCAAAGCGGCCTTCTGGTGTGTTGCCGGACATCATGCCCGACCGTTGCCCCGGTCAGTAACTGGGTGGGGTGACCGAGATGATGAACTCGGCCGGCCTGCGGTGCGGGTTCACGTAGCGGTGCGGCAGCCGGGAGTCGAAGTAGCAGCTGTCGCCCACGTCGAGCGCACGTTCCACGCCGGCGACCTCGACCACGAGTTTGCCTGCGACGACCACGGCGCACTCCTCGCTGGGATGCGACCACGGCTCGCTCGCCGACGCGGTGCCGGGCGCGAGCGTACCTTGCAGCACTTCGAGACGACCGCGCCCGGCGGAGATCCGGGAGTACTGGATGCCGCCAGGAGTCTGGATGTGCATCCGGCTGTCCAGCCGCACCACCGCGACGTCGTCGCTTTCGGACTCCTCGAACAGGCTGAACAGCGGAACGTCGAGCGCTTTGGCGATCTTGCGGATGGTGACCAGGCTGGGGTCCGCGAGTTCCCGCTCGACCTGGCTGATCAGGCCGGTCGACACCTCGGCGCGGCGAGCCAGTTCGGTGACGGTCATGCCACGCGCCGCGCGCAGTTCGCGAATCCGGTTGCCTACCACGCGGTCATCCTCGCACGCAGCAGGTCAGCGGGCCGTGGCAACGCGCGGCCCACCTCGTACTGTCAATGGGATTGAACGCGTTGACCGTTGTTAAAAGGCGACCTATGCTCGATCCCATGCCAGGGACACCCGGATCGCTCGGCGAGGACATTCGGCATCGATTCCCCATCTTCGACAACCGGGTGTACCTCAACAGCTGCTCGCAGGGCGCGCTGGCGGACACCGTCCGCGCCGCCTACGACAGTTACCTCCAGACGCTGGAATCGGAAGGCTCGCTGTGGAGCCACTGGGTCGAGCAGTCCGAACGGGCGCGCGGCCTGTTCGCGCGCCTGCTGCACACCCGGCCCGATTCGGTCGCGGTGACCGCGTCGGCCTCGGCCGGCGTCGCCTCGCTCGCCTCCGCGTTCGACTTCGGCACGCGGGACACCGTGGTCACCACCGACCTGGAGTTCCCGACCATCGGCCAGATCTGGCACGCCCAGGCCCGGCGCGGCGCCCGCGTCGTGCACGTGCCCGCCGAACCGGACAACACGCTCGACCTGGACCGGCTCGCCGCCGCGATCGACGAGCGGACCGCGCTGGTCGCGGTCACGGCGGTCAGCTACCGCACCGGAAGCAGGCTCGACCTCGCCGCCATCGCCGGACTCGCGCACGCGCGTGGCGCGCTGCTGCTGGTCGACGCCTACCAGGCGGCCGGCGCGGTGCCGATCGACGTCGGCGCGCTCGGTGCCGACTTCGTCACCGGCGGCGCGCTGAAATACCTGCTCGCCTCGCCCGGCATCGGCTACTTCTACGCCAACCCGGACACCACCAGCCATCTCGTGCCGACCGTGACCGGCTGGTTCGCCGACATCGACGTGAACGCCATGCAGATCAACGAGTACCGGCCCGCGCCCGACGCACGCCGGTTCGAGTCGGGCACGCCGCCGATTCCCTCGGTGTACGCGGCCATCGCGGGTGTCGAACTGATGCTGGAGATCGGCGTGGAACGCACCGCGGCCCACGTCGAACGCCTCAACGACCGGCTGATCGACGAGGTCGTGGCGCTGGGCGGCGTGGTCGCGACCCCGAAGGACCGGGCGCGGCGTGGCCCGCTGGTCGCGATCGCGTCCACCGACGCCGAGCAACTCGTCGAGCGGCTCGGCGCCGACGGGATCGTGACCTCCTCGCGCGCGGGCAACCTGCGCGTGTCCGCGCACTGCTACAACACCGACGGTGACATCGACACGGTGCTGGCCGCGCTGCGCAGGCATCGGGAGCTGTTGCGCACCGCCTGATCAGTGTTTGTGGAACGCCTCGGCGAGCCACCACGCGCCGCCGTCGCTGGTGATCTTCGCGTCCACGACCAGCGGCGTGCTCCGGTCGCCGGCCAGCCACTCGCCGACCGCCGTCAGATCGTCCTCGGTGCGCACGGTCACCCCGGTCGCGCCGAAGCCCCGGCCGATCGCGGCGATGTCGGTTTCCGGGAAGCGGACCGTCGCGAGTTCGTCCTCGGTGCTGTCGGTGAAGTGGTGCACCTCGGCACCGTAGGCGCTGTCGTTGTACACGACCACGACCATCGGCAAACCCAGTCGTACCAACGTGTCCATTTCCGCGATGTTCATCAGGAACCCGCCGTCACCGACCGCGGCGACCGGCAGCCGGTCCGGCTGGGCCAGCGCGGCGCCGATCGCGGTGGCCAGGCCGAGCCCGATCGACTGGAACGCCTGGGTGAAACAGAACCCGTGTTCGTCCGGAACGGACAGATAGGCGCTGGGATAGCCCATGAAGTTCCCGGAGTCGATGGCGAGGACGCGCTGCGCGGGCAACAGGTCGTCGAGCCGCGCGCTGAGCGTGCGGGGGTCGATCCGTTCCTCTGTGGACAGATCGCGGTACGGCTCGTCGCGCCAGCGGATCCCGGCGGCGATCCGCTTGCGCAGTTCCTCGTCTCGGTAACCGCTGGACCGGTGGCCGCGCCGGGTCAGCTCGGCGTGCAGGTCGGTCGCGGTCTGGCCGGCGTCGCCGAGCACGCCGAGGTCGATCGGGCGATCGGCGCCGAGGGCGGCCTGCTCGACGTCGACCTGCACCACGGTCGCGCCCGGTCCGATCAGCTTGCCGTGCCGCATCGTCCACATGTTCAGCGCGCAACCCCAGCCGACGATCAGGTCGGCACCGCTGATCAGCTCGGCGGCCAGCGGGGAAGCGAAGCCGCCGGAAATGCCCAGTGACCACGGGTCGTCGTGGAACAAGCCGTTGGCAACGGCCGACGTCGCCAGCAGCGCACCGGCCGGCTCGGCCACCGCGCGCAGTTCCGGTGCCGCGCCGCGCGCACCTCGACCAGCTACGAACACCGGCCGCCGCGCGCGCATGACCGCGTCGGCAAGCGCGGCGACGGCAGCGGCGTCCGGGCGGATCGCGCCGGCCGGTTCGGGCGGCGCCACGTCGATCGCCTCGTCGACTTCCTGAACCTGCACGTCCAGCGGCAGGTTGAGCACGACTGTCCGCCGCTCGCGCAACGCCGTGGTGAAGGCGCGAACGGTGTCGGCGACGGCGGTCTGGGCCGAGTAGACGCGTTCGGCGATCGCGCCGACCGAGCGGGCGGCCGCGTCCTGGTCGATGCGGAAGTTCGACCGCACCGCGCCGTTCGCGGTGTCCGCCGCCAGCACGAGCAGCGGGGTGCGGCTCTTGGCCGCCTCGCCGATGCCGGTCAGCGCGTTGGTGAAACCGCAGCCCTGGTGCGTGGTCACCACCGCGACCCGGCCGCTCATCCGGGCGTAGGCGTCGGCCATGGTGGCAGCGCCTGCCTCGTGCCGGGTCGCCACGAACGGCACGCCCCCGGCCCGTAGGGCGTTGGTGAGCGCGAAGTTTCCGCTGCCCACCACGCCGAACGCGTGCCCGGCGCCGAGCCGGGCGATCGTGGTACCGACCAAACGCGCGACGTCCATCGCTCAGCCGGCGCGTTCGACGAGGGCCAGCACCCGGGCCGGACTACCCGAACCGCCGACGATCGGCAACGGCGAGACCACCAGCACCGCGCCGGTGACCGGCAGCGCGGCCAGGTTCTGCAGCTGGGTCAAGCCGAACTTGCCCGCGCCGAGCAGGAAATGGTGACAGGGGAACGGCGGATCGAGCGCGGGCGCGCCGCCGGCGTCGGTCCCGACCGTCTCCACGCCGAGACCGGCGATCGGCGTTTCCTCGGCGAGCCAGCGCGCGCATTCGGCGGAAACGCCCGGGGTGTGCGAACCGGACTCGTCGGCGTTGAGGAATTCCTTCTGGTCGGCCGAGCGCGCGTCCCAGCCGGTGCGGTAGAGCAGCCAGCCGCCCTCGGGCAGGGGGCCGTGCTCGTCGACCCAGCTCAGCACGTCGGCTTTTTCCAGCAGGAAGTCCGGATTCGCGGCGACGCGGTCGGCGACGTCGAGCACCACGGCGGGCGCGACGAGGGTGCGCAGCGGCACCTGCGAGATGTCCTTGTCGTCCTGGCCGGACTCCCAGTGGATCGGCGCGTCCATGTGCGTGCCGGTGTGCTCACCGGTGTGGATGTCGTTCCAGTACCACCGAGGCCCGCGATCGTCGTAGCGGCTGATTTCCTCCAGCCGGAACGAAATCGTGTTGGCGAAGGGCTCCGGCAGTTGGAGCACCGGCGTGGACGCGGTGAGCGGAGCGGTGAGATCGACCAGCTCCAGCCGACCAGAAGCGATCGCCGCGAGCAACTCGGTGAGCACCGGCATTGCTATGCCTCCTACGTTTAGTAGAGATGAAGGATTTTAGCACCACTATTGACACTGGGACTCCTGGCTTGGATGCTCCAAGCCGTGTCCACTATGGAGCAGCATGATTCCGGCGGACTGCGCCGGTCGTTGACCGGCAGGCAGATGTCCATGATCGGCCTCGGCGGCGCGATCGGCACCGGCCTGTTCCTCGGCTCCGGCCTGGCCATCTCCCAGGCCGGGCCCGGCACCATCCTCGCCTACGTGGTGTGTGCGCTGGTCGCGCTGGTCATCGCCTGGGCGCTGGCCGAGATGGTGGTGGTGCACCCGATGGCGGGCGCGTTCGGCGCCATCGCGCACAGGTATCTCGGTCCCTGGGCCGGATTCGTGCTGCGCTGGACGTATTGGACGATCCAGGTGATCGCGGTCGGCGGCGAGGTGATCGACGCGGGGATCTACGTCCAGTACTGGTGGCCATCGCTGCCACTGTGGCTGCCGGTCGTGGTGTTCTCGGTGGTCGTGCTGGCCGCCAACGCGGCCGCGGTGAGCTTCTTCGGCGCCGCCGAATACTGGCTCTCGGCCATCAAGGTCGCCGCGATCGTGGTGTTCATCCTGCTCGGCCTGGTGCTGGTGTTCGTCGGCCTGCCCAAGGCGCCGCCGACCGGCCTGGCCAACCTCACCGCGCACGGCGGCTTCCTGCCGCACGGCGTCGGCGGACTGTTCCTGGCCATGGTGTTCGTGCTGTTCAGCTACATCGGCACCGAGGTCGTGTCGATCACCGCCGCCGAGTCGGCCGACCCGGTCCGCGACGTGCCGCGCGCGGTGCGCCGGATGGTGCTGCGCCTGGTGTTGTTCTACGTCCTGGCCATCGCCATCGTGCTGACCGTGGTGCCGTGGACGGAGATCTCCCAGAACGGCACGGTGACCGCGAGCCCGTTCGTGCGGGTGTTCGCCGGCGCGGGCATTCCGGCCGCGGCCGCGATCACCAACTTCGTCGTGCTCACCGCCGCGCTCTCCAGCGCGAACACCAACCTCTACCTGACCACCAGGATGCTGCACTCGCTGGCCAGGGACGGCTACGCGCCGGCCAGGGTCGGGCGGCTGAGCGGTTCCGGCGTGCCGAGGGACGCGCTCGTGCTCTCCGCCATCGGTCTGGCGATCGCCGCCGTGGTGTCGGTGATCGCGGCGGACAGCGCCTACGTCGCGTTGTTCGGCGTCTCGATCTTCGGTGCGCTGGTGGTCTGGATCCTGATCTTGGTGACGCACTGGAAGTTCCGCGGCACGCGGCGAGCCCAGGGCGAACCGGAATCGCCGGTGCGGTTGTGGGGCGCGCGGGTCACCGTGCCGCTGGCCATCCTGTTCCTGGCCGCGGTGACGCTGTCCACGCCGTTCATCGACGGGTTGCGGTCGGCCTGGAAGGCGGGTGTGCCGTTCTTCGTGCTGTTGACCGTCGCCTACCTGCTCGTACGGCGCAAGCAACCGAACGTCGATTGACACCGTCTGACTGACATGAGCATTTCGCGTGCCGGTCTGCTCGCCGGTTCGGTGCTGGGCGTCGTCATGCTGGTCGGCTGCGGTACGGCGGTCCGGCCCCAACCGGCTGCCCCGCAACCGTTGCCGCAGGTCGCCGCGCTGGACGCGGCCGAGGTGAGCACCGCGATGAACGCCGACGACGCGCTCGGTATCGACCTGCTCGGCGCCGAAGCCGCGCACAATCAGGGAAATCTGGCGCTGTCCCCGGCCAGCGTCGCGATCGCCCTGCAGATGGTGGCCACCGGCGCGGACGGCGACACCGCCACCCAGATCGCTCACGTGCTGCACCTGCCCAATGTCGCAGCCGCCGGACCGGCGGGCCAGGCCGCGACCGCGGGCATCGCCGCGGACGCCCGCCCCGGTTCGGTCACGCTGCACACCGCGAACACGCTCTGGACCCAGCAGGGCAAACCGCTGTTGCCCGGCTTTACCAACGGCCTGACCAGCCACTTCGGTGTCGCCCAGCACGCCGCGGACTTCGCCGCCGATCCCGATGGCGCCCGGCAGGCCATCAACCAGCTGGTGGCGACCCAAACCGAGGGGAAGATCCCGGCGCTGTTCCCGCCCGGCTCGATCGACGCGTCCACCAGGCTGGTGCTGACCAACGCGCTCTACCTGGCCGCCGCCTGGCAAAGCCAGTTCCAGCAGGCCGGGACCATGCCGGCCGCGTTCACCACGGCGAGCGGCGCGACGGTCAAGGTGCCGACCATGACCAACGCTCTGACCGTGAACTACGCCAGCGAGCCCGGTTATCAGGTGGTCACGCTGCCTTATGTCGGCGGCAAGCTCGGTTTCTCGGTGCTGCTGCCCGATCCCGGTTCCAGCACCACCGCGCTACTCGGCACGCTGCGCGGTAGCGGCCTCGCCGCGGCACTGGCCGCCGCGCACCCGGCCGAGATCGCACTGAGCATGCCGAAGTTCACCGTCAAGTCCGCAATGGACCTGGCCGGGGTGCTGACCGCGCTGGGCATGCCCGCCGCGTTCGGCGGGCAGGCGAACTTCGACCGGATCAGCACCGAGGCGACCTACCTGCAGGCCGTCGAGCACGACGCCTACGTTCAGATCGACGAGAACGGCACGGTCGCGGCCGCGGCGACCGGAATGGCTGTCGCGGCGGAGGGAATCGCCGTACCGAAGGGAACGCACATCGAGGTGAACCGGCCGTTCCTGTTCGCCATCACCGATCTGAACACTGGGTTGCCGCTTTTTCTCGGCCGGGTAGCGGATCCGAGCTGAGTTCCGGCAGTGCGCGGGCGGCACGGCGCCTGCGGATCAGGCGCGACACCACGAAATATCCGATCGCGATCACCACGAGCGCCGTGACCACCGCGGTGATGTGGCCCGCGTAGTGCATGACCAGGTACCAGCGCTGGCCGAGTTCGTAGCCCAGCACGACGAAAATGGCGTTCCAGACCAGGCTGCCCGCGGTTGTGTACAGCAGGAACAGGCCGTAGTTCATCCGTTCCACGCCGGCCGGAACGGAAATGATCCCCCGGAAGAACGGCAGCATCCGGCCGAACAGGACCGCCTTGCTGCCGTGCCTGCCGAACCACGCCTCGGCCCGATCCACGTCCTCGAAGCTGACCAGCGGAATCTTGGCCAGGATGGCGCGGGCCCGGTCGCGGCCCAGCCACATGCCGATGCAGTAGGTGAGGCTGGAACCGGCCATCGAGCCGAGCGTCGTCCACAGGATCGCCGCGATCAGGCTCATGTGACCCTGGCTCGCCGACACTCCGGCCAGCGGCAGGATGACCTCGCTGGGCAGGAACAACAGCACGCTGTCCAGGCCGTTGGCGATCGCCGCGCCGGGTCCGCCGAGCAGGCGGCCGAGCGTGTCCATGAGGTGGGCCGCGAACCCGGCGATGCCGGAAAGCTGATGATGCGCCTCGGCGGCCATCACGATCGCGTGCATCGATCTCCCTCGGAACCGGCGGCGCTACCCCTCACAACCGTAGACGCGTGACCCCCGTACCCCGAGGGCAGCGCCGAACCGTGCTTTACGTCACACGATGGCCGCGTGGTGGCTGGCAGAATCCCCGATCATGGACGACACGCAGGTGCTGGCGCCGATGCTGGGCACGGTGGTGCGGCTGGCCATCGGTCCGGGTGATGCCGTGCGGTCCGGGGAAACCCTGCTCGCGCTGGAATCCATGAAGATGGAACACCTGGTCACCGCGCCGCATGCCGGGGTGGTCGGGAGCGTCCTGGTGCGCGAGGGCGAAACCGTGCAACGGGACCAGAAGCTGCTGGTGCTGACCGAGCAGGCCGAGATCGAGCCGGAACACTCCGCCGTGGCCGAGACGGACCTTGACGACATCCGGCCGGACCTGGCCGAGGTGCGGCAGCGGCACGAGATCGGCCTGGACGCGGCGCGACCCGAGGCGGTGGCCCGCAGGCGTGGCCGGAATCAGCGCACGGCAAGGGAAAACGTGGCCGCCGTGTGCGATCCGGGCACGTTCGTCGAGTACGGATCGCTGGTGGTGGCCGCGCAACGGCAGCGAAGGCCGCTGGCCGAACTGATCGAGCGCACCCCGGCGGACGGCGTGCTCACCGGCATCGCCGAGATCAACGGACAGCAGTGCGCGGTGCTCGCCTACGACGCGACCGTGCTGGCCGGTACGCAGGGCGCGCACAACCACCTCAAGCACGATCGGCTCTTCGAACTGGCGCAGCGCCGCGAGCTGCCGATGGTGCTGTTCACCGAGGGCGGCGGCGGGCGGCCAGGAGACACCGACATTGCGACCGTCGCCGGTTTGCAGGTGCCGACGTTCGCGATGTTCGCCCGGCTCAGCGGGCTGGTGCCGCTGGTCGGCGTCGCGTCCGGCCGGTGCTTCGCGGGCAACGCCGCCCTGCTGGGCTGCTGCGACGTGGTGATCGCGACCCGGGACGCCAGCATCGGGATGGGCGGTCCGGCCATGATCGAGGGCGGCGGGCTCGGCGTGCACGAGCCGGACGAGGTCGGGCCGATCGACGTGCAGGCGCCCAACGGCGTGGTCGACGTGGTCGTCGCGGACGAGACCGAGGCCGCCGAGGTGGCCCGCCGGTACCTGAGCTACTTCCAGGGCCCGGCCGCCACCTGGGATTGCGCCGACCAGCGGCAACTGCGGCAACTGGTGCCGGAGAACCGGGTCCGCGTCTACGACGTGCGCGCGGTCGTCGACACGCTGGCCGACACCGGCTCGGTGCTGGAACTGCGCCGTGAGTTCGGTGCCGGGGTGGTGACCGCGCTGATCCGGGTCGAAGGGCGGCCGCTCGGGCTGATCGCCAACAACCCGGCCCACCTCGGTGGCGCCATCGACGCCGGCGCGGCCGACAAGACCGCGCGGTTCCTCCAGCTCTGCGACGCGCACGGGCTGCCGGTGGTCTCGCTGTGCGACACACCCGGGTTCATGGTCGGGCCGGACGCCGAGCGCACCGCGACCGTCCGGCACGTGAGCCGGATGTTCGTCACCGGCGCCAACCTGAGCGTGCCCATCTGCACGGTGGTGCTGCGCAAGGCCTACGGGCTGGGCGCGATGGCGATGTGCGGCGGCAGCGTCCGGGTGCCGGTCGCCACCGTGGCCTGGCCGACCGGTGAGTTCGGCGGCATGGGCCTGGAAGGCGCGGTGAAACTCGGCTTCCGCAAGGAACTCGACGCGGTCGCCGATCCCGATGAGCGGCAGGCGCTGTTCGACTCGATGGTGGCGAAGATGTACGAGCACGGCAAGGCCCTCAACACCGCGTCCGTGTTCGAGGTCGACGACGTGATCGACCCGGCCGGCACCCGGCGGTGGATCGCCGCCGCTTTCGCTCAGACCCCACCGCGCGAGCCCGGCAAGCGCAGGCCCAACATCGACACGTGGTGACGGCGGAGCGTGCGCGGCGCTCCGCCGTCCCGATCTCACGTCAGTCCGATGTGGACATCACGGGTGGGCGAGGTAGCCGCTGTCGACCCAGCCGGTGAGCTTGGTGGAACCGTTGTAGCCATAGCCGTACTGCCAGTCGATGCCGCCCGAGATCACTTCGCCGTTGCAGTAGTACCACCGGGCGCCACGGGGAATCTGGCCGATCGACGGGGAGGTGGCCGAGTGTGTGGTGTGCACGCGCAGCCAGTCCGCGCTCTCCACGGTCGACCAGGATCCGTTGCTGGTGCAGCTCGCCGCGGCGATGGCCGGGGCAGCGGGCGCGGCATCGGCGATGCCGGTCGTGACCGCGAGCGAGCCGATGGCCGCGGCGGCGACGGCGCAGGCGACGATGGCGTGACGTCTCATGAGGTTGCCTTTCCTGAAGGGATTCTTGTGCCGAACAAGGGGATTGACGGTCACCACAGCCGGACCGCGCCCCAGAACACGTCGTCGGTGGTCACTCCGGTGACGCCGTCGGCAACGCCGGACTGGTAGGCGTTCATCTGCTTGCCGCTGCCCAGGTAGACCGCGACGTGCTGGTTGGCGTTGTTGCCGTAGAACAGGATGTCGCCGGGTTTGAGCGTGGACAGGTAGTTGTCGACCTGGGTCGACTTACCGGCGGCGCCGGCGCTGGTCACCGTGTTCGGGTGCAGCGCGAGCGCCTGGGTCCACTGCTGCCAGGTGTACCCGTCCAGAGCGTCCAGCCCGGTCGTCTCGTAGTAGGCGTAACGCACGAGCCCGGAACAGTCGAAACCGTCGACGTGGCAGTCGTTCGGCGCCCCGTTCTCCGGCGAGCAGCTGCCGTAGGTCGGGCCGGGGTTCGCGCCGTGGCCGCCGTTCCAGGAGTAGATCCGGTAGGCGTAGATCGGGTTGCTGGGCACGGTGATCGCGCACATGTTCTGGATCAGCTTGACGGTCAGCGACGGCAGGCTGGTGAAGCTGTACCCGCACGCCGCGCCGTTGACCGGGGGACCGCCGTTGGTCGGCGGCGGAGGCGGCGGGGCCGGGGTGCCCGAGCAGGTCGGCAGGCCGGGCCAGTAGTTCTGCGCGCCGCTGAAGTAGATCGCGGGCACGTAACCCTTGGCGTTGTTGTCGGCCAGGGTGTACGCCCAGTCCGTCGACGAATAGCCCGAGGCCGTCGCGGTTCCACCCGAGTGGTGGCAGTAGAACCAGTTGGCCGAGCCGCCGGTGCCGAGCGTCCCCACCACGCCACTGGTGGTCGAGGTCGTCGAGTAGACCGGAACCCCGCCGCCGGGCAGCCAGACCGGGCAGTAGTAGACCGACTGGCCGGAGGGGTTGGTGCCCGCGTCGCAGGTGCCGTCGCTGGGCGGCGGCGCCGTGCTGCCGCACGGGGTCACGCCCGCCCAGTAGTTCTGTGCCCCAGTGAAATAGACGGCCGGCACGTACCCGGTGGCGCCGTGGTCGTCGCCGATGGTCTTCGCCCAGTTCGACGACGTGTACCCGGACGCCGACACGCTCGATCCGTTCAGCTGGCAGAAGAACCAGTTGACGTCACCGCCGGAATGCAGGTGGTCCACGACGGCCGAGGAGCCTGACGTGCTGGCGTAGACCGGCACGCCGCCGGTCGGCACCCAGACCGGGCAGTAGAACACGCTGTCGCCGGAGAAGTTCGACCCCGACGTGCACGCCGTGCCGCCCGGTGAGGACGACCCGCCGCAGGCGGGTACCCCGGTCCAGGTGTTGACCGTGCCGGAGTAGTAGACGGCCGGCACGTACCCGGTGGCGCCGTGGTCGTCACCGATGGTGCGGGCCCAGTCCGACGAGGTGTAACCGCTGGCGGACGCGGTCGCGCCCGATTCCTGGCAGTAGAACCAGTTCGCGGTGCCACCGGTGTGCAGGTGGTCGACGACCGCCGACCCGGGCGAGGTGTTGGCGTACACCGGGATGCCGCCGGAGGGCAGCCACACACCGCAGTAGTAGACGGTCTGACCGGACGGGTTGGTCCCCGAGGTGCAGCCGCCCGAGGTGGCCGCGTTGGCCATCGCAGGCGAGATCAGGCACAGGATCGACGCGATGCCGAGCATGGTCAGCACGGCGAGAACCCGGTGGCGGAGCAGGGATAATCTTCGTCTGGTTCGGGAAGATGGCATGCGAGGTCTCCTCTCGGGTCAGCTCGGGCAGACCTGGAACGACCAGACCGGATCCCAGTCGATGCCGACCTCCTGGAACGCTTTCGAGGTCGAGATGACGTTGCCGGACTGGCCGTAGAACGTGGTCACGGTGCCGGTCGACTGGTTGTTCATGATCTCGCCGCTGCCGACCCAGTCGGAGAGGTAGATGCGCTGGCAGTAGTAGTAGCTGGTGTAGTAACCGGTGTGCGCGGAGTCGAGGTGGAACGCGCACAGGTGGCCGGCCAGGCACTCGATCCGGCCGAAGGGCCGCGATCCGGGTGGCGGCGAAGACGTCGCGGGGGTCTCGGCGGCGGCGGTGTTCGTGGCGGCGGCGGACGAGGTCGCCAGACCTCCGGCGAGCGCGAGGGCCGCGAGTCCGCCCGCGAGCAGGGTTCTGATCATGGAGGGCCTTTCGGTTCGGGTGGCGGTTCGGGCGAGAGCAGATCGTGTGCCCGCCCCGGCTGACCAGGGTTTTGCCGGTCCGAGCCGTCCGAGGTGTCCGAACGATCACGCGGACCGCCGCTGAGCTGCGCGTTTCACCGCCGATGCCGCTCTGCTCCAATTGGGTGAGAGCTATCCTCACCGCGTGGGGGAAGGACCGAACCAACCGCGGCGCCGGGCGCACGCCGCGCGGCCGACGGCGATCAGGGTGCTCGGCGTGCTCGCGTTGGCGGCGACCGTCGCCGAGTTTCTCCGCGATCGCTCACTCTTCTCGGGCGTCGCCGTCGCGCTCGCCGCGATCCTGCTGGCCCTGTTGGTGGCCGGACCGCCGCTGCGCGAACCAGACCGAACCGAAGAGCGCAGGCCCGCGACCGACGACACCGTGGCCAGGTTCTCCCAGGACTTCAAGGCCCGTCTGCTCGCCGGTCCGTACCGCTCGGTCACCGCGTTCGCCGACAACTACGCGCTGACCGGCGTCAGCCGGTCGACGACCTACGCCGCGATCAGCGGCTCCCGGTTGCCCAGCGACGGCACCGTCGACAAGCTGCTCACGACCGTGGTCGGCGCGGACAAGACCGAGGTACAGACCTGGCTGGCCCGCCGCTCCGCGCTCGACACCAGCTGCGACCCGGACCAGCCCGACGCGTCCGCCACCGGCCGCCGCTCGGTCCGCCTGCGCGACGTGATCGTGATCGCCGTCGCTCTGGTCGTCATCGCCGCGGGCGCGAGCGCCGCGATCACGCTGTCCATGACCCCGCGAACCGCCACGGCCAGCCCGCCCGCGCCTACGGCCCGGACGACGACAACCCCGGCCCGGACCTGCTCACCGAACCCCGACCTGCGCCCGCACCAGGTCGCCGCGCACGTCGCCAACACCCAGGGCGAGGGCACCTATGCCCGAATCACGCCGCAGACCCCCTGCCACACCGGCTTCCTCTCCGACGGCGAACCGGTCACCGTGGTCTGCCAGGACCTGCACGGACCGGTCATCACGGATCTCTACGACGGCACCGTGCGCGGCTGGCCGGTATGGGACAAACTGGGCAGCGGCGCCTATGTTTCCGATCTCTACGTCGACCTCCCCAAAACCACCAGCCCCGCGCTCGTCGACCAACTACCCGCTTGCTGAGGCGCGCGCGGTCGACCCCGGCCGCATATGCTCATAACAGCTACAAGCGTGTAGGAGTCGATGAGCGTGGATCGTTCGGGCAAACCGCTCAGCCGCAGGCATCTGCTGGGCATGGGGGCCGCGCTGGCCGTCGCGGGCTGCGCGACCCAGCAACCCGCCGCGCCCAAACCGACGCCCACCACGCAACCGCCGCCCCGGCCGGCCACCACCACGGCAACACCCGATGGCCCCGCCGTTCAACTGGCCAGGGCCAGCAGCGGCAGGCACCAGGTGGCGCTGACCTTCCACGGCGCCGGTGACCTGAGCATCGCCAAGCAGATCCACGACACGCTCGGTGCGGCCGGCGCCAAGGCCACGATCATGGCGGTCGGCACCTGGCTGGCCACCAGCCCGGACGGCATCCGGATGTTCCACGACTCCGGCCACGACATCGGCAACCACACCTGGAGCCACGGCGTCATGGCGAACATGTCCTCGGACACCACGCTCAGTGAGATCGAGCGCTGCCGCGACAAACTGGCCGAACTGCTCGGCACGCCAGGATCGTTCTTCCGGCAGTCGTCGGCGCAGACCGCTACCCAGCAGGAACTAGTGGAGGCGGGCGTCGCCGGCTATCGCCGGGTGCTCTCCTACGACATCGACGGGCTGGACTGGAAAGATCCCGGCCCCTCGGTGATCCGCTCGGCGGTGGCCACCGCGACCGCGGGCAGCATCGTCAGCCTGCACCTCGGCCATCAGGGCACGGTGACCGCGCTGCCCGGCATCCTGACCGATCTCGCCGCGCGTGGCCTCACGCCGGTGACCGCGACCGAACTGCTGAGCTGAGCGGACATGCCGACCCGTCGCCACCTGATCATCGCCGCGCTCGCGGTGGTAGCGCTCGCCAGCGGTTGCGCCTCAGCCCCGGCCGGATCGCCCGCTCCTCGGGTCACCACGCCGCCGGTGCGCGCGGCGGGGGATGCCGCGCTACCGGGCATGCCGCCCGTACCGGATGCCCACAACCTCTACGCCGACGCGGGCGCGAACGAGCTGTCGGCAACGGCCAAACTGGCCAAGCCGCTGGTGTACGTGCCGCACAACGGTTCCGGCCAGGTCTGGGTGATCGACCCGGCCACGTTCCAGGTCGTCGCGAAATACCCGGGTGGCGTGCAGTTGCAGCACGTGGTGCCCGCGTACGACATGAAAACCCTGTACGCCACCGACGATCTGGGCAACAAGCTGATCCCGTTCGACCCGGTGACCGGCCTGCCCGGCGCGCCGATCCCGGTGATCGACCCGTACAACCTGTACTTCACGCCAGACGGGAAATACGCGATCTCGGTCGCCGAAGCCCATCAGGAACTGGTCTGGTACGACCCGCACACCTGGCAGCAGAAGGACATCACGCCGACGCCGGACTGCGCGGGCATCGACCACGCCGACTTCTCCGCCGATGGCCGCATCGCGGTGTTCACCTGCGAGTTCGCCGGCCGGGTGGCGGTCGTCGACCTGGCGTCGCACCAGGTGCTGCGCATGGTCGACATGCCGGTCCGCCATGTCCACATGGGACCCCAGGACATCAAGCTGGCGCCGGACGGCTCGGCCTACTACATCGCCGACAGCGATGGTGGCGGCGTGTGGGTGCTCGACGGTCAGGCCACCACCGTGCTGCGCTTCATCCCGACCGGCATGGGCGCGCACGGCCTGTACCTCTCCCGCGACGCCACCCAGCTCTACGTCACCAACCGCATGGAGGGCAGCGTCAGCGTGCTGAACGCCTACACCGGCGCGGTCGAGACGAAGTGGCAGATCCCGGGCGGCGGCAGCCCGGACATGGGCAACGTCTCGGCTGACGGCAGCGAGCTGTGGCTTTCCGGGCGCTACAACGGCGTCGTCTACGTACTGTCCACAAAAGACGGTTCGCTGCTGGCCAAGATCCCGGTGGGCAACGGCCCGCACGGGCTGTGCGTGTGGCCCCAGCCCGGCCGCTACTCGCTGGGCCACACCGGCATCACCCGCTGACGCCGCCGAACAGGTTGGCCAGCGTGGATTCCAGGCGGGGCGCGTCGGCGCGGAAACGGCTCACCCGCATCCCGCGCAGCGCGACCGACAGCGGCGCGAAGGCCAGCGCGGCCAGCCCGCAGATCACCAGGCCGGGCAGCACGATCGGCTGGACCACCGCGCACAGCACGGCCAGGGCGGCCATCACCACGGCCAGTACCGAGTAGGTGGCGGTGGCGACTCCCTGCGACCGGGCCTCCCTGATCGTCCCGGTCAGCCGCACCTCACCGGCTTCGCTGGTCACCGCGCCGTGGAAGGTCGGCGGGGTGTAGCGGCGGCGGGCCTGCTGATGGCAGCTCACCCGGCCGTCATCGCCGACCCGCAGCACGTACCGCTCGTGTTTCGCGGCCGCCTGCCGGTCCTTGCCCAGCGCGATGGCCTCGGATTCCGTCGGCGTGCTCAGACACAACGTGACCTGCTGCTGTTGCCCCGCCAGGTACAGACGCATCGCTACATCATGTCGCAGGCCGGTCGGTCGGGTCAGTCGCGGTCGATGACCGCGTGCAGGAATTCGCGGGTCCGGGCCTCGGCCGGGTCGCTGAACAGCTTGTCCGGCGGCGCCTCCTCGACGATCTGGCCCTGATCGAACATCAGCACCCGGTCGGACACGTCCCGGGCGAAGCCCATCTCGTGCGTGACGCACAGCAGCGTGATGTCGGTGTTGGCCGCCACCTCGCGCAACACGTTCAGCACCCCGGCCACCAGTTCCGGGTCCAGCGCGGAGGTCACCTCGTCCAGCAGCAGCACGTCCGGTCGCATGGCCAGGGCGCGCGCGATCGCGACGCGCTGCTGCTGGCCGCCGGAGAGCTGGCTGGGATGGGCATCGGCCTTGTCCTCCAGTCCGACCATGGCCAGCAGGTCACGGCCGCGCTGCTCGGCCTGGTCCCGGGGCAGGCCGAGCACCCGGATCGGCGCCTCGGTGATGTTGCGCAGCACCTTCATGTTGGGGAACAGGTTGAACTGCTGGAACACCATCCCGATCCGCTTGCGCACCTGGCGTAGGTGCTTCTCGTCGGCGGGCACCAGCTTGCCGCCCCGGCTCATGTGGCTGAGGTAGTCGCCATTGACCTGGATGGTGCCCTCGTCGGCCTTTTCCAGGGTCATCAGCAGCCGCAGGATGGTGGTCTTGCCGGAGCCGCTCGGGCCGATCAGCGTGACCCGCTCGCCCGGCTTGACCTGGAAGTCCAGGCCGCGCAGGACGGTGTGCTCGCCGAATCGCTTGACCACGCCGTCGAACTTGATCATCTCGTCCGCGCGCGGCGCCGGAGTGGGGTCAATGTTGCCGGACACGACGCTCCAACCTGCGCACCAGCACCGAGGCTGGATAGCTCAAGATCAGGAAGAACAAGCCGGCCAGGGTGAACGGCTCCACATAGCGGTAGGCGCCCGCGCCCGCGGCCTGGGCCTGCCCGACGAGATCGAGCACACCGATGGACAGCAGCAACGGGGTTTCCTTCAACATCGAGATCATGTAGTTGCCCAGCGCGGGCAGCACGCGCGGGATCGCCTGGGGCAGGATCACACCGGTCCAGGTCCGGCCGCGCGGCAGGTTCAGCGCGGTGGCGGCCTCCCACTGTCCACGTGGGACGGCATCGATCCCGGCCCGGTACACCTCGGACGTGTACGTCGCGTAGTGCACGCCCAAGCCGATCACGCCGGTGGTCAGCGAACCGAGCGTGATGCCGAACAGCGCGGGAAACACGAAATAGAGGAAGTACAGCTGCACCAGCAGCGGCGTGCTGCGGATGAACTCGACGAACAGCCACACGGCCTGGCTGAGCACCGGAATACGCGCCCGGCGCACCAGGGCGAACACCAGGCCGAGCACGTAGGCCAGCACCGAGCCGAGCAGCGTCGCCTCGAAGGTGACCAGCAGGCCGTGCAACAGTCCGGGCAGGATCTGCCAGGCGAAGGGCCAGTTCCACAGATCCATCACACACCACCGAGGTCTCGGCCCAGCGGCGCCCGGCCGAGGCGGCGGGCCGCGGCGCGTTCGGCCCAGCGCATCACGCCGGTGATCAGGATGGCCAGGATCAGGTACATCACCAGCACCATCAGCAGGATCAACGGTGTCTGGGCGACCGAGAAGGTCGGGATGAGGATTTGCTTGGCCTGGTAGGTCAATTCCGGGACGGTGATCAGCGAGACGATCGCGGTCGCCTTCAGCAGCTGGATGAACAGCGTGCCGAAGGAGGGCAGCATCTCCACGATCGCCTGCGGCAGGATCACCCGGACCATCCGCGTCCTCGGGCTGAAGTTCAACGCGGTCGCGCCCTCAAGCTGCTCGGCCGGAACCGAGCGCACCGCGCCACGCACGATCTCCGCGCCGTAGGCGCCGTGGTTGAGGCCGAGCACGAGCACGCCGGCCCACAACGGCATGAACTGCAACCCGATCAGCACCGGCACCACGAAGTAGATCCAGAACAGCTGGACCAACTCCGACGTGCCGCGCCAGCCCTCGACGTAGATCCGGACGATGATCCGCACAACCAGCGACCGGTTGGTGCTGGCCAGCCCGACGACGAAGGACAGGATGGTGGCCAGGACGATGCCGCCGACGGTCAACTCGACGGTCGGCGGCAGTCCGACGGCCAGTACGGACAGGAAATGCCCGAAGTTCGCGAACATCGGCGTTGATCCGCCTCAGCCCGCGGAGCAGAGCTTCTCGGTGGTGACATCCGGTGCCGGGATGTTGCCCTGAGTGAATCCGAACGGCTGGACGATCTTGAGCCATTCGCCGTTCTGATGCATCTGGGTCAGCTGCTGGTTGAACTGGTTCACCAGGTCGGTCTCGTTCTTGCGGAACACGAATCCGCCGGTTTCACCCTGCTTGGCGCCGTTGACGACCGGGGCGAAGCCCGTGGTGACCTCGACGTTCGCCTGCGGATTCTGCTTGACCAGGGTTTTCAGCGAAATGTCGGTGAGCACCGCGCCGTAGGTCCGTCCGTTGGTCACCGCGGAGAGCAGTTCGTCCGGCGACGCGAAGGACTGCAACTGACCGTCCGGAATGCCCGCCGCCGTCGCGTAGTCCTTCTCGATCGCGCCGGTTTCCACCGCGAGCTTGACGCCCTTGGCCTTGGCCGAGTCGAAGTCGGTGACCTGCTGCGGATTTCCCTTCGGCACCAGGAAAGCGACCAGCGCGGTATAGTCGGGCACCGAGAAAGTCGCGCTCTTGCAACGCTTCGCGGTGATGTCCATTCCGGCCGCGACCATGTCGTACTGGCCGGCGTTGAGCCCCTGGATCAGAGTGTCGAAATCGGTCTGCTGGGCGGTCACGTTCGGCACGCCGAGCTTGCCGAAGATGGCCCGCGCGACCTCCGGCGCCTCGCCGGTGACTCTGCCGTGAGCGTCGGTGTACCCGTACGGCTGCTCACCGGCGATGCCGATCTTGATCGTACCGGCCTTCTTGGCCGCGCTCAGCGCGTCGCCGCTGGTGCTCACGCTGGAGCAGGCCGACAGCAGCGCTGGTGCGCCGAGGGCGGCGATTCCCACGACGGCCGAGCCTTTGAAGAAATCCCTTCGCGTCCAATGGCTGGCCGACATAGGCGTCTCCTTCAATCCATTCCGCTGTCCGATTCTCGGTCAGCGGAATGGTCCGTACCCAGGGTTCTCGCTGATGAAACACGGTCACGCCGAGTCTGGAATTGGTGACACCGCGTCAAATGAGCTGCGCCCCGTACAGCTGTTCGAGCGCGGCCCAATGGCGGTTGTCGGCAACGGTGTCGTAGGTCGGATTGTCCGGTACCGCGAACCCGTGCCTGGCCTGGTAGAACTCGACCGTGTGCTCGACACCCGCCGTGGTCAGCGCGTTGTCCAGCAGGGTGGCCTGCTCGGCGGTGAACGAGTCGTCCTCCTGCGCGCCCGCGACGTAGACGGTGGCGCGAATGCGATCGGCGCCGAGGTGCGGGCTGGTCGGTGCGTCCGCGACCGCGATCCGGCCACCGTGGAACGACGCGGCCGCGGCGACCGTCTCGCCCAGCCCGACCGCGCTGGTCAGCGACATCCACCCGCCGAGGCAGTACCCGGTGGTGCCGATCCGCTCGCCGGAGACTTCCGGCCGGTCCAACAGGTACTCGGCGTAGGCGCGGGCATCGGCGGTGACCAGGTCCGGGTCGCTGATCAGCCCGCCCATCAGGCTGCCCAGCCGGGCCCGTTCCGCCGGGACGGTGAACACGGTGTTGATGTCGAAGGGCTCCCACTCGCCCGCGCGGTAGTAGACGTCCGGGACCAGCGTGACGAACCCCAGGCCAGCCAGGTGGTCGCCCATCTGCCGGAACGTGTCCCGCAGCCCGCCCGCGTCGGGAAACATCAGCACACCGGGGTGCTGGCCGTCGCTGTCCGGAACGTGCAGGGAAGCGTTGGCGAGGCCGTCGGGAGCAGGGATCTGAACATCCAAACGTGGCATGCCCGAATCCTACCCATTCCTCCGGTCACAGCCGGGGGATGATCTCCTGCGCGAAGCGGTGCAGCGGGGTGTGGTCGTAGGCGACGCCGGGGAGGTAAACGATGACGTATTCCGTGCCCGCGTCGAGCAATTCCTCGATCCACGCGGTGATTGCCGCACTGGTGCCGATCAGGAACGGGGTGTCCGGCGGGCTGCCCGCGATCGCCAGGTTCCGGAACTCCTCCATCGTCAGCTTGCCGCGGGCCTTCGCGGTAGCGGTCTCGGGGTCGGCGCCGGGCGCGATCGGGAACGCGCTGATCGACGTCGACTTGGTGATGGCGGCGTAGTCGGTGCCGAGCCGGTCGCAGTGCTCGCGCAGCACCGCGAGTTTCTGGCGGATCACCTCCGGCTTGCCCCGGCCGAAGTTGCAGGCATCGGCGTACTGGGCGACCAGGCGCAGCGTGACCTGTTCGCCCGAGCCGCCGATCCACAGCGGCGGACGGGCACCGCCCGCGCCCTTCGGTTCGTTCACGGGCCGGTCGACCTGGTAGTGCCGGCCGGTGAACACGACGTCGTCCTCGGTCCACAGTCGCCGGATGAGTTCGACGGCCTCGGCGAAGGCCGCCATCCGGTCGCGGGTCGATGGCCACGGATAGCCGTAGGCCCGCCATTCCTGCTCGTACCAGCCGGCGCCGAGTCCGGTATAGAGCCGGCCGTGCCCGGCGACGTGCGCGGTGGAGGCCATCTTGGCCAGCAGCGACGGTTGCCGGTAGCCGTTGCAGGTCACCATCTGGCCGACGTGCACGTTCTCGGTGTCGCGCAGCAGTCCGGCCGTGCTGATCCAGCCCTCGAAGGTCGACTCGTGCGTCACCTCGGGGACCGTGTGCAGGTGGTCGAACACCCAGACCGAGTCCCACGGGCCGCGATCGGCCGCGCGGGCCACCGCCGTCATGGCCTCGTACTGCTCGACCGGATCGGCGATCCCGGCGAGGTCCAGGCGCCAGCCCTGCGGAGCGAAGATCCCGAATCGCGTTGTCACGAACGCCGATCCTGCTGGCCGATCTGAGTCGGCGACAGGGCACTTCGCAGGTTTCCGGCGCGAAATCCCGTCAAATCCACGGTCGAACCGGGCTCGTTCCCTGGAGGTAACCCGGGCGGCGCAACGCCGATTAGCCCGATCGGACCGCGACGGACGTTTGTTTCGGATAACAGCGCGCGGCGAGTGAAGAATCTTCCGTTGACCTGAGGAAAAGCAGGGAAATAACTTCTTAGTGCCGCCTCAGTGGCGGAAACACCGCTTCACACGACGGAACACCCAACAAAAAGCTGGAGTTGTGCCGTGAACAGATCCCTGCCAATTCTCGCCGCGATCATCGCACCGTTGCCGTTCCTGGCCGGTCTGGTGTTCGCCGGAACCGCGAACGCCGCCAATCCGCTGGTGGCCGTTCCCGGCAATGTCAACCCTGCCATCTCACACAGCGCCAAGGCCGGCGAACTCGCCGCGAACACACCGATGTCCGTTGCTGTTTCGCTGAAACTGCGCGACGAGGCCGGTTTGCGGAAGTTCCTGTCCGACGTGAGCAACCCGCGTTCGCCGCAGTACCGGCACTTCCTGACGCCCGCCCAGTTCACCGCGCGGTTCGGCCCGACCCGGGCCGAGGTCACCTCGGTGACCTCGTTCCTCGCCGCGCACGGCCTGACCGTGAAACCGGTGCGGGCCAACAGCCAGGTCGTCGACGCGACCGGTACCGCGGGCCAGATCGAGCAGACGTTCTCCACCAGGCTCGGCCTGTACCAGCAGGCCGGAAAGTCCTTCTACGCCAACGAAACCGCACCCAACCTGCCTGCTGCGGTGGCCAATGCGGTCAGCGGCGTCGCCGGCCTGGACAACCACGGAATCCGCAAGGCCCACAACGTGAAGCAGACGGCTCGGCCGCGAACCGCGGGCGGCTACGGTCCCTCGGACCTGACCTCCGCCTACTCGGTCAACGGGCTGGGCGACGGCAGCGGTGTTTCGGTCGCGCTGTGGGAGTTCGACGGCTACCAGTCCAGCAACATCTCGGCCTACGACAGCAACTACGGGCTCAACTCGCCCACCCCGAGCACGGTCTCGGTCGACGGCGCCAACTACGACTCCAGCCCGGGCGGCGGCCAGGGCGAGGTGGAGTTGGACATCGAGGTCGTGAACGCGATGGCGCCCGCCGCGGCGACCTACGTCTACGAGGCGCCCAACTCCGACGCGGGCCAGATCGACATGGCCGCCCAGATCGCGTCGGAGGACAAGGTCTCGGTCACCTCGATCTCGTGGGGACAGTGCGAGACCCAGAGTTCGTCGTCGACCCTAAGCAGCACGGACAACGCGCTGGCGCAGGGCACGGCCGAGGGCATCAGCTTCTACTCGGCCTCGGGTGACAGTGGTTCGGACGACTGCGGCGACGGCACGACCGCCGTCGACTACCCGGCATCCTCGCCGGACGTGGTCGGTACCGGCGGCACCACGCTCAACGGTCCTGGTTCCGAGACGGCGTGGAACGGCAGCGGCGGCGGCGTGTCCGCGGTGTACTCCAACCGCAACGTGCCGGACGTGTCCGCGGACGCCGACCCGAACACCGGCTACGCGATCTACTCGGCGGGCGCCTGGCAGGTGTACGGCGGCACGAGCTGCGCGGCACCGCTGTGGTCGGGCATCACCGCGTTGTTCGACGGCCATTCGGGCAAGAAGCTCGGCAACCCGGACGCCGCCTACGCCAGTATCGGCAACGGGTCGAGCTACTCCTCGGCGTTCAACGACATCACCTCGGGCAGCAACGGCTCGTTCAGCGCCGGTCCGGGCTATGACAACGTGACCGGCTGGGGCTCGCCCATCGCCTCCGGCCTCTACACGGCGCTCGGACTCTGATCAGCTTGCCGCCCGGCTCGCACCCCGAGCCGGGCGGCAACAAAAGGTGACCGACGAACGTAGCTACCCCTGGCGCGCGTGGGGATTCACCATGTTGGGCGCCCCATTACCCCATGGCGCAAGGAGTTCAGCATGCGCACACGCTTGCCAGGAACCCTGTTGGCAACGGCGGTCATCGCCGCCACCGGACTCGGCTTGGTCCCCGCCGCGGCGGCCAGCACCGCGGCGGTCAGCCTGACCGAAGTCAGCACCGATCCCTTCACCGACACCGACGCCCAGCACGCCACCGAGGTCGAGCCGGACACCTACTCCTCGGGCAACACCGTGGTCTCCGCGTTCCAGGTCGGCCGGGTGTTCGGGGGCGGTTCCTCCGACATCGGCTGGGCCACCTCCACCGACGCGGGCACCACCTGGAAGCACGGCTTCCTGCCCGGCCTGACCGTCAACCAGGGCGGCGGTAGATTCAGCGCGGCCAGCGACGCCTCGGTCGCCTTCGATGCCAAGCACAAGGTCTGGATGATCGCCTCGTTGCCGATCGACTCCACCGGCAACGCCGCCGGGGTGGCCGTCAACCGCTCGACGGACGGCGTCACGTGGCAGAACCCGGTTCATGGCGTCGGCTTCGACGGCAAGGGCTACGACAAGAACTGGATCGTCTGCGACACCACCTCGACCAGCCCGCACTACGGCAACTGCTACATCGAGGCCGACATCACCTCCTCCGGCAACACCGAGATCATGGCCACCTCCAGCGACGGCGGCCTGACCTGGGGCGCCGCCAAATCACCCTCGGGCTCACCGAGCGGTCTCGGTGGCCAGCCGCTCGTGCAGCCCAACGGCACCGTCGTTGTCCCGTATTCGGCCAACGGCAGCGCGATCCGGTCGTTCGTCTCGACCAACGGCGGCACCAGTTGGGGCGCCAGCGTGCTGGTCGCGAACGTGCGCGCGCATGCCGTCGCCGGGAACCTGCGCGACGGTGAGGGCCTGCCATCGGCCGAGATCGACGGCGCGGGCAAGGTGTACGTGGCCTGGCAGGACTGCCGGTTCCGCTCCGGCTGCCCGGCCAACGACATCGTCTACTCGACCACCAGCAACGGCACGAGCTGGTCGGCGGTGACGCGGGTGCCGATCGACGCGACCACCAGCGGCGTCGACCACTTCATTCCCGGGCTCGGCGTCGACCACGCCACTATGGGCAGCACCGCGAAACTGGGCCTGTACTACTACTTCTACCCGAAGGCGAAGTGCTCCGCGTCCACCTGCCAGCTGGAGGCCGGGTTCATCTCCAGCGCCAACGGCGGTTCGACCTGGAGCGCACCGACCACTGTGGCCGGTCCGTTCGGACTGTCGCTGATCGCCAGCACCAGCCAGGGATCCATGGTCGGCGACTACATTTCCTGCTCGGTCGTCAACGGCAAGGGTGTCGCGCTGGTCGCGATCGGCAAGACGCCGAGCAGCGGGAAAGCCTTCGATGAAGCCATGTACGCGGTTCCGGGCGGGCTCGCCACCACCGGCGGTTCGCATCGCGCGGTCTCGGGTCAGCCGGTCGCTCCGGTGACCGCGAACGCGGTCCGGGTACTGCACTGAGGGAAAACCGGTGCTGTTCGGCCGAGCCCTCCGCGGCCGAACAGCACCGGTCAGCTCAGCTCACGTTGACGGCGGCGTCGTCCAGCACGAATGACGTCTGGTCGATGCTGTCCTCGGCCCCGGTGAACTTCAGTGTGACGGTCTGCCCCGCGTAGGCGGACAGGTTGAAACTGTGCTGGGCGTAACCGCTGATCGCGTTCAGGTTGGAGTAGGTCGCGAGCGTGGTCAGCACCGCGCCGGACGCGTTGAGCAGTTGCACCTGGAGCGTGTCGTACGCCTTGGTGGTACTGGTTTCCGCGGTGTCGACGTGCAGCCAGAAGCTGGCGTTGTAGGTGCCGCAGCCGGTCGGCAGGGTGACCGCCTGGGACAGCGTGTCGGTGTGGGTGCTGCCGTAGCCGTCCAGCCAGGCATCCCAGCTACCGCCGTGCGGTGGCTCCGTCGAGCTGTTGCTGACCACTCCGCTGGTACCGGCCCACGGCCCGATCGAACCGGTCTCGAAGCCCGGATTGCCGAGCAGTTGGGTCGCGGTGCAGCCGCCACCACCAGCGGACGCGACCGTCCAGGTGAACTGCGCGGACGCCGACGGACCGGTCGAATCGGTCGCGGTGACCGTGACGTTGCTGCTGCCGGTGGTCGTCGGAGTGCCGGAGATCAGGCCGCTGGACGAGTTGATGGACAGGCCGGCGGGCAGGCCACTGGCCGAGTAGGACACGGTGCCGCCCGCGGTGTCGCTGGCCGAGATCTGGAGGCTGGCCTGCTGGCCGACCGTGGTGGTCTGGTTGCCGGGGTTGGTCACGGTGAGGGTGCCGTTGCCGCCGCCGCCGAACTGGATGTCCTGCACCGCGTGCAACTCGATGCCGTTGGGGGCGACGCCGGTCTGGCCGTGCAGGAAGTCGAAGAACCCGACGCCGGTCACGGTGACCGGCACGTTGACGGTCTGGAAGCTGCTCGTCGGGTGGTACTTGGCGTTGAACTCGTTGCGCGAAGAGGTGATTCCGCTCGCCAGCGGACTACCGGAACCGACACAGGTCGGATCGGGGATCTCGGCGATCATGGTCTTGCCGTTGCCGTCGGAGAGCACCAGGTGGTAGTCGGAGTCGGTCTCCAGCTTGTACTCGACCAGCGTCACCTGGAGCCGGTAGACCGTCGTCTCCGTCGGCGAAACGCGGTTGTTGGCGGGCAGCGTGCTCGGCGCGGAAAGCGAAGTCAGATAGGAGATCGAGGTCGACGTGGTCGAGCCGAGGGTGATCTTGCCAGCGTCGGCGTCGGTGCCGGTCTTGACCGACCAGCGTTCCACGCCGCAACTGCCGGTGGTGGCGTTGGGATGTGCGACCGTCGCTTCGCGTTCTTCTTCGTCGGCGGCCGGGTCCTCGCGCACGTTCTTGTCGGCAGCGTCGGCGTCTTCGTCGACGCCATCGGCCGGTTGCACCTTGAGATGGCCGGAATGCGCTGGGGCGACCGATAATGTCGAATTGCCCGGCGACGCGCAGCCGCCGGCTCCAAGAGCGAGGGTGACGGCTACGGCGAGTACCGCCGATAACTGTCCGAAGTGCTTTCCGCGCATGGACGTCCTCCCGAACACGTGATGGCAGGGGCAAAGCGGCTCGGTTCGGCCATCCGCAGTGTGCACGGAGGATTTGACGAACAACACGAATCGATGTGAATGACCGTTGACAGTTCTCGTACTCCGGCGGGAGTACGAAAAGTGACCCCGCGCGTGGGACGACCGGACCGCGGTCGCGAGCGCACCCTTTCCGGCATGACAACCACTGATCGTTACGACTTCACGAACCTGATCCGGATCGGCGTGCTCGCGCTGCCGCTGGGCAACGCGCTGAAGCTGATCGGCAACCTCGGCACCTTCAACAGCGTCGGCTACGGCATCCCGGCCGCGCAGGAGGCCGCGGTCGCGGCCGGTCCGGGCTTTCTGCTCGGCCAGCTGGCCGGCACGATCCTGCCGACGATTCTCGGCATTTTCGGCGCGTTCGCCCTGTTCGGTTACCTGGCCGGGCGCACGACGCATCGTCGCCAGCTCACCACCGCGCTGGTCTGCTCGGTCGTCGGAGCCGGGATCGCGTTGCCCGCGCTCGGCGTGGTCACCTATGCGATTCCCGCGCTGGCCCAGCATTATCACGCGGGCGACCCGGCCGCGATGACCATCGCCGACGACTTCTTCGTGTGGCCGTGGGGCGCGATCCTCTACCCGGCCGTGCTGTTGCCGATCGGGCTGATCCTGCTGTGCGTCGTGCTGTGGCGGTCAACCGCGATCTCGCGGCTCGCGATCGCCGGCTGCGCGCTGGCCGGGCTGCTGATCTCGATCCCGATTCCGCTGCACTCGGTCCGGCTCGCCGGCGGCGTGCTCGGCCTGCTCGCCGGGGCGTGGCTGGCTTATGCGATCCGGCGCGACCTGTCAGTCCGTGGTCAGCTCGGTTGGCGTGGCGAACACGTCGACCATGGCGCCGTTGCGTAGCACGGTCACCGGCAACGGCTTGCCGATGGCGTCGTCGAACAGCTGCCGCTGGATGCCCTGCGCGTCGGACACGGTGTTGCGCGCGACCGACAACACCAGGTCGCCCGCGTGCAGACCGGCCCGGTCGGCGGGGCCGCCGGGAATGACCTGGGCCAGCCGCAAGCCCGCGGCCTGCCCGATGCGTTGCGCGACCTGGGCGGGCAGCGGCGCGGGCACGCCGACGATGCCGAGATACGCGCGGCGGACGCGGCCATCGGAGAGCAACGTGGTGATGATCCGGTTGGTGGTGCTGTTGATCGGGATCGCCAGGCCCAGCCCGATACCGGCCAGCGCGGTGTTGATGCCGACGACGCGGCCGTGCGCGTCGGCCAGCGCGCCACCGGAGTTGCCGGGGTTGAGCGCGGCGTCGGTCTGGATGACGTCCTCGATGACCCGGCTGACCCGCCCGGACTCGACGGGCACGGCTCGGCCCAGCGCGCTGACCACCCCGGCGGTGACCGAACCGGCCAGCCCCAGCGGATTACCCACCGCGACAACCAGCTGCCCGACCACGAGCCGGTCGGCGTCGCCCAGTTTCGCGGCACTCGGAGCGTCGCCGCGCACGCGCAGCACCGCGAGATCGGACAGCGCGTCGGCGCCGACGACGTCGAAGGTGGACTCGGCGCCGTCGGCGAACACCACGGCTCCCTCCCCGGCCGACCCGACGACGTGCGCGTTGGTCAGCAGGAACCCGTCGTCGGTGAACACGACGGCCGAACCGGCGCCGCGGCGCATGCGCACGCTGGCCACATGCGGGGTGACCGACCGGGCGACGGCCACGACGGTGCGGGAGTAGGCGTCCATGGCCTCGTCCATGGCCTCATCCAGGGCATCGTCGTCAGCCGTCACCGGAACCGCCGCCTCTCGATTACCTGATTACAGCGTTGCATCACTGTCAATGCTGCCTCGGGTTCGAGTGTTCCGGCCGCCGTGTCCGCTCGCGGCGAACGCGGGGTCAGCCCGCCGCCACCCCCTCGGCCAGTTCGGCGCACAGCGCGCCCAGTCCGGCGATACCGGTGTCGGGGTCGGGCGCGTCGAGCAGGGTGCGGACCAGGGCGGAACCGACGATCACACCGTCGGCGAAGCGCGCGACCTCGGTGGCCTGGCCACCGTCGGACACCCCGAGGCCGACGTAGACCGGCAACTCGGTGACCCTGCGGAGCCTGCGCACCAGGTCGGCGCCGCCGACCTCCGGCCGCATGCCGGTGACGCCCATGGCCGAGGCCGCGTAGACGAATCCGGTGCTCGCCCCGGCGATCTCGGCCAGCCGCGCGTCGCGTGAGCTGGGCGCGGCGACGAACACGCTGGCCAGCCCGTGCTCCTGCGCCGCGGCGCGCCACGGCGCGGACTGCTGGATCGGCAGGTCGAGCAGCACACACCCGGCGCCGCCGGCAGCGCGCAGCCGCTCGGCGAAGCGGTCGATGCCGTAGCGCTCGACGGGATTCCAGTAGGTCATCACCAGCAGCGGTATGCCGGTCGCGGCGCCGACCTGCTCGACGACGCGCAGCACGTCGTCGGTGCGCACGCCACCGTCCAGCGCGATCGTGTTGGCGGCCTGGTTCGCCGGACCGTCCATCACCGGGTCGGTGTAGGGGAGCCCGATCTCGAGCGCGTCGCATCCGTTGCGCGCCATGGTGATGAGCGCGCGCACGCTCGCCTCCACGGTGGGGAAGCCGGCGGGCAGGTAGCCGACCAGGGCCTTGCGGTCGCGGGAGAACATCACTGGTCTCCCATCAGGCCGAAGTAGGCGGCGGCGGTGTCCATGTCCTTGTCGCCGCGCCCGGATACGTTGACCAGCAAGGTGTTGCCCGGCCCGAGTTGCCTGCCCAGGCGCAGCGCGCCGGCCAGCGCATGGCTGGACTCGATGGCGGCGATGATCCCCTCGGTTTCGGCCAGCAGCCGCATCGCGGTCATCGCCTCGTCGTCGGTGACCGGCAGGTAGTGCACGCGACCGATGTCGCGCAGGTGCGCGTGTTCCGGCCCGACCCCGGGATAGTCGAGTCCGGCGGAGATCGAGTGGGACTCCGCGGTCTGGCCGTCCGCGTCCTGCAAGACTCGTGAGCGGGCGCCGTGCAGCACCCCCTCGGTGCCCGCGTTGAGCGAGGCGGCACCGGCCGGTTCGCAGCCGATGAGGCTGACGTCGTCGTCGAGGAACGGGTGGAAGGCGCCGATGGCGTTGGAGCCGCCGCCGACGCAGGCGATGACCGCGTCCGGCAACCGGCCGGTCTTGCGCTGGATCTGGTCGCGCGCCTCGACACCGATGACGCGTTGCAGGTCGCGCACGATCATCGGGAACGGATGCGGCCCGGCGGCCGTGCCGAACAGATAGTGCGTACTGTCCACATTGGCCACCCAGTCGCGGAACGCCTCGTTGATCGCGTCCTTGAGCGTGCCCGCGCCGGTCGGCACCGCGACGACGGTGGCGCCGAGCATCCGCATCCGCGCCACGTTCAGTGCCTGCCGCGTCATGTCCAGCGTGCCCATGTAGACGACGCAGTCCAGGCCGAGCAGCGCGCACACGGTGGCCGTCGCCACGCCGTGCTGGCCGGCGCCGGTCTCGGCGACGATGCGCGGCTTGCCCATCCGCTTGGCCACCAGCGCCTGGCCGAGTGCGTTGTTCAGCTTGTGCGAGCCCGTGTGGTTGAGGTCCTCGCGCTTGAGAAACACCCGGGCGCCGCCCGCCGCCCTGGCGAAGCGATGGGTTTCGGTGAGCGGCGTCGGCCGGCCCGCGTAATCGGCCAGCAGACCGGTCAGTTCGGTCGCGAAATCGGTGTCGGTGCTGGCTTTGTCGTAGGCCACCGCGAACTCGTCGATGGCCGCGACCAGGGCTTCTGGCACGTACTGACCGCCGAAACGGCCGTAGAAACCGGTCCCGTCGAGATCGGCGGGATGGAAGAAAGAATTATTCATTTGGGTTTTGTCCTTGCGGGAGATGCGGAAATGGGCTGAGAAAACTCAGCCGTGCCATCGCATCCCGCGGACCTGGCCGGGCTCGGCACCGATGTGGTAGCGCACCCGGCGACCCTTGATCCGGCGCGCGGGCGCCCCGCAGCCACAGTGGCCGCCGCCGAACCGCGCATCCCTGATCACGCCGCCGAGCCTAACACGGCGGAACGGGCCCCGAGCCGAAACTCGGAGCCCTGCCCGTCAATGGGTGATCAGGTCGAATTCCTCCCACGGGCCGATCGCCGTGCGGTTGGCGATCAACGCGGACGCGCCCGCGTTCTCCGCGGTCACCAGGTGCTGGTTGTTGTAGGCGCGGAAGCTGACGCTGCCGTCGCCGTTGTGGATCAGGTAGAACGTCTCCCAGGGTCCTGGGCCGCCTCGGTTGGCGATCAGCGGGGCGGATCCGTTGCTCTCGGCGGTGACCCAGTCGTTGTCCGAGTGCGCCCGGAGGTTGATGGTGCCATCGGTGTTGGTGACCATGTCGAAGGTCTCGGCCGTGCCGATCGAGGTGGCGTCGGCGATCAGCGACGTGGTGTTGTTGGCCGCGTCGACGTACTTGCCGTTGGCGTGGGCCCGGAAGCTCACCACCGACGTGCTCGTGGTGAACGTGGTGTTGTTGTTGGCGTAGCCTGCGGCGGCGAGGTTGGCCTGCACCGCGTTCTCGGTCGCGTCGGACGGGAACCCCGCCGTGACGGCGCCTTCGAAGAACTCGCCCTTGCCCATCGGGCTGTTGTCGCCGCCGGTGCCCAGTTCGATCGAGGGCTGCACCTTCATCGGGTTGTAGCCATTGGGCAGCGCGCCGGAATACGCGGTCGTCAGGCCGCCGGATTGGCCGTTGCCGTATTTGAGGGTGAAGTTGGTGGTGCCGTTGTTCTTTTCCCAAGCCGAGACGAAGCTGCCGGATTCACTGGTGATGTTCGCAGGGTTCCTGCCATTGTCGCTGAAGTACATGCCGTTCTCGATGTCGCCGCCGACCCACGGGCCCGGGCCGGTGCAGCCGCCGACCCAGCACGCCGATCCGTAGTAGATCGCGTTCATGGTCGCGTTGCCGTCGTCGGAGTCGTTGGTCTCGGCCGAGCCGAAGTCGAAGCAGCAGGAACCGCTGGTGAGCATGGAAGACGTGACCATGTACTCACCCTCGGGCTGCGCGCCGGTGGGCACGTTCCTGGCGGCGTTGTTCCGGTAGCCGGTGCCGATGTTGTTGACCAGCACGCCAAACGCGGGCTGACCGGCGATCGTCACGGGCAGCGCCATCGCGTTCGCGCCGATGTCGGCACCGTTCGGGCCCGGCCCGTTGAGTCCGCCGGAGCAGCCCGAACACGACGAGCCGGGGGAGATGGGCAGGTTGTTGCCGTTGGGGGTCTGGTCGTAGAGCTGGGTGATGGTGCAGGTTGTGCCGGAACAGAAGGAAACCTGCGATGCGGCGTTGACCACCCCGCCGGTCGACTGCGGGCCGATGTTCAGCGTGCTGTTGTCCGAGGCGCGCTGAACCTGGTAGAGCGGGCCGCCGTAGGAGGCGAACATCGCGCGCGTGGTGCTGTAGGCCGCCTCGCACGGCGTCCCGCCGGAAACGTAGATGTCGCAAGGCTTCTGCGTCGCGGCGGCAGCGGTCTGGGCGGTCGTCATGACGATGACCGGCACCACGAGCGACACCGCCAGCAGCAGCGCGGCCACCAGCGGCGTGCGCCCTCGGTTGGTGGGTAAGGCGTGCACGAAAACCTCCGTCGTCATTGTCGGGAGTCATCGGAACAGCGCCGATGTGGCACACATGTTCGACTGACTTTAGACCTAAGTCAAGGAGGCTTTCGTTGTACAGAACCGATTTTGGCCGTTCATTGGTATGAACCACGTAGCCGACCGGAAATTAACAGTAATTCACGCGTCCCCTTTTGTGTAAAACCAGCACAACCGTCAGGCGGTGCTCTTGCCCGCCAGCGGCGTCATGTCCAGGTAGCGGACCTCGTAGGAGCGCTCGGTGAACTTCCAGCCGTCCGGCGTGCGCCGATACCGGTCGTGGTAGAGCGAATAGTTCGACATCGACGTGCCGTCGCGCAGGCGTCCCAGCTCGTGGATGTAGGCGCGGCCGGTCGCGGTGTCGCCGTCCAGTTCGATCGCGCCGGGGTGGGTGTTCTGCACGAAGTACTCCCACGCGCTCTGCAGTCGCTCGATCCCGGCCCGGATCTCCGCCGGTCCGGTGAACTCCACATTGGCCTCGGGGATGCGCCACACGCCGTCCTCGGCGAACAACGACGCGAAGCGGTCGTAGTCATGCATCAGCACCGAATCGGTGAACTCGCCGCGCAGCGCCTCGATCTCGAAGCGGTCGGCGATGGTTGCGAAGTCGTTCATGCTCTCTACGACGAGACGACCCTCCGGAATGTCAGGACGGCGTGGCCTGACAATTCGGTGTGTCATCTCGTCGGACTGGCGAGAGCGGAAACGACGCAGGGAGCCTGAGCACATGACCGACCAGTCCGACCCCGGCCTGAGCGCGATCATCAGCGAGCGACGCCAGCTGATCAACCTCGCCTACCGGCTGCTCGGCTCCCTGGCCGAAGCCGAGGATGCCGTCCAGGAGACCTACGCCCGCTGGTACGCGATGTCCCGGCAGCAGCGCGAGGCGATCGACTCGCCCGGCGCCTGGCTGACCACGGTCGCCAGCCGCATCTGCCTCGACCTGCTCGGTTCGGCCCGGGCCCGGCGCGAGCGCTACGTCGGCGAATGGATCCCCGAGCCGCTGCCCGGCCGCACCGAGTGGACCAGCGCGCAACCAGGCGCCGCCGATCCGGCCGACCGGGTCACCCTGGACGAATCGGTCAGCATGGCATTTCTCGTCGTGCTCGACTCGATGACGCCGGCCGAGCGGGTAGCGTTCGTGCTGCACGACGTGTTCCGCTACCCGTTCGGCGAGGTGGCCGAGATCGTCGGACGGACCCCGGCGGCCTGCCGCCAGCTGGCCTCGTCGGCCCGGCACCGGATCGGTGCCGCGCGGGCTCCCGCGACCCCGGCCGCCCATCAGACCCGGATCGTGCGTGAGTTCAAGCAGGCGCTGGAAGCCGGGAACATCGACGCGCTGATCGGCCTGCTCGACCCCGATGCCATCGCGATCGCCGACGGCGGCGGCGTGGTCAGCGCCCTGCTGCACCCGGTGGACGGCGCCGAGGAGATCGTGCGCTCGCTGCTGCGGGTCAAGGACCGGCTCGCCGGTCAGACCATCCTGGAGCGGATGGTCAACGGTCAGCCCGGACTCATCGCGCAGGAGAACGGGGTGACCGTGTCGGTGTTCGCGTTCGAGGTGGTCGGCGAGCGGATCAAGCACATCTGGGCGGTCCGCAACCCCGACAAGCTCCGCCCGTGGCTGGCCGGCTGATCAGGACCGGTCAGCCCGGGCAACGAGCCCGACGAGCCCGACCACCAGCCCGGCCATGCTGATCGCGGTGATCAGCACCATCGTCGGGCGGTAACCCGCCGGTAGCAGCGCGGCGACCAGCGCCAGCGCCAGGGCGCCGCCGATCTGGACCGAGGTCTGGTAGACGGCGGTGGTGGCCGACTGGTCCTCGGCGGGCACGCCGGAAATGGCCTGCATGTGCAGTGCGGCGAAGGCGATCACGTAACCGAGCCCGACCAGCACCAACGCAGGCACCGTGGCGCCGGTGACCAGCGCGAGCACGAACCCGGCGACCGGCGGCACCGCTCCGGCGGCGATCAGCCGGGCCGGGCCGAAGCGCGCGACCATGGCGCCGGAGAACGGCGCGGCCAGCGCGGGCAGCACGCTCGCGGGGATGAGCGCGAGCCCGGTCAGCAACGGTGGCCAGTGCAGGGTTTGCTGCAGGCGCAACGTGCTCAGGAACAGGAATCCCCAGTACGAGCCGTTGAGCGTAGCCGCGCCGATGCTCGACCGGATCAGCGCCCGGTTGCGGAGCAGCTTCGGCTGGATCAGCGGCTGTTTCGTGGTCCGCTCGATGGCCGCGAAGGCGGCGAGCGACACGATCGCCACGCCATAGGCAACCAGGGCGCCGGTCGTGATCGCGTAGACCAGCGCGCACAGCCCGGTCAGGAAGGTGACGGCACCGGCGACGTCGTACCGCTGGGGGTCCGGTTTGCCGGTGTCGCGCGGGATCAGGAACGCGGCGAAGGCGAACAGGACCAGCGCGACCGGCGCGGGGAACAGGAACGTCCAGCGCCAGTGGGCGAACTGGGTGAGCAGCCCGGACAGCACCAGCCCGACCGCGAACCCGCTCGCGCCGAACAGCGTGTAGATCGACATCGCCCGCCGCCGCGCCGGTCCGTCCGGGAACCTGGTGCTGATGATGGACAGCCCGGTCGGCGCGGTGAGCGCGACGCAGAACCCCTTGACCAGCCGCGACGCGATGAGCAGCAGCGCGCTGCCGGCCAGCCCGCCTGCCAGCGACATCGCGGCATAGCCCAGCAGCGCGGCGAGGTAGACCCGCCGTCTGCCGAGCCGTGCCACGACCCGCCCGCCGAAGAGCATCAGCCCACCGAACCCGATGGCGAACCCGCTCATCACCCACTGCACCGCGCCGACCGAAGGCAGCAGTTCGTGCCCGATCGAGGGCAGCGCCACGATCACCACGGACACTTCGAGGGCGTCGAGCAGCATGTTGCCGGACAGCACGAACACCAGGCCCCACAGGCCGATGCTCCAGCGCGTCTCGCGGGTCGGTGCGGTAGTCATCGCTCAGCCGAGCAGGGTGCCGCCGGTGGCGTCGAGGAAGGCGCCGGTCACCCAGCGGGCGTCCTCGGAAGCCAGGAAGGCCACCACATCGGCGACGTCGGACGGTTCGCCGACCCGGCCGAAGACCGACAGTTGCGCCATCTGCTCCTTCGCTTCGGGTATGTCGAAGACCGGGCTGCCGTTGTTGGTGATGCCGGGCGCGACGCTGTTGACGGTGATGCCGCGCGCGCCGAGGTACTTGGCGTAGTGCATGCTCAGCTGCTCGACCGCGCCCTTGGTCATCGAGTAGGCGAGTTCGTCGGGATTGGCGAAATGGGTCAGGCCGGACGAGATGTTGATGACCCGCCCGCCGTCGGGCATGATCGACAACGCCCGTTGCAGGATGAACAGCGGCGCCTTGGCGTTCACCGCCACCAGCCGGTCGAACAGCTCCGGCGTGACCTCCTCCGGCTTGACGCCGCCCATGATGCCCGCGTTGTTCACCAGGATGTCCAGCTGGACCTTGCCTGCGTGCTCTTGCAGGCCGGCGGTGAGGGCGTCGAACAGCGTGTCGACGTCACCGGGCACACCCAGTTCGGCGCGCACGGCGAAGGCGCGGCCGCCTTCGGCGGTGATGTTCTTGACCGTCTGCTCGGCCGCTTCCTTGTTGCTCGCGTAGTGGACGGCGACGAGGGCGCCGTCGCGCGCGAGGCGTTCCGCGGTGGCCCGGCCGATGCCTCGGCTCGAACCGGTGACCAGGGCGGTCTTGTCGGTGAATTTCTGCACTTCTCCTCCTTGGATCGTCATGCTGCCTGGGGTGGGCCGAACCAGCGGTCGAGCGCGGCATGGAGGTCCGCGCGGGTGCCGTCGATCCAGGCGATATGGCCGTCCGGCCGGACCAGCGCCGGGGTGGTGCCGGGCACGATGTCAACCCGGTTCACCACCGCGGCAACGAATTCGCCGGGATCCGGGGCGAACAGCACGCCGCGGCCATCGCGCAGTTCTTGCGCGCAGTGCGGCATGCGGGCGCCGAGCAGCGGGTGGTCGCCTGGGCCGACGTCGTAGCGGACGTCGAGGCCGCTGACCAGCTCGCCGAGGTGGCGGCGCACCGTTTCCATCCGCAGCAGCTCGGTGAACACGCTTCTGGCCGCGTCGCTTCGCTGGTCGCCGAGCAGGAGCAGGGCCTGCGCTTCGACGTTGGCCAGCACCCGCGCGTCGACCGGATGCCGTTCGTCGTGGTAGCTGTCCAACAGCGCCAGGCCACGCAGCTCGGCGGCCAGTTTCCAGCCGAGGTTGACGGCGTCCTGCACACCGATGTTCAGGGCCTGGCCGCCGACCGGCATCATCCGGTGCGCCGCGTCGCCGGCCAGCAACACCCGGCCCCGCCGGTATTCGGTCGCCTGGCGGGTGGTGTTGTCGAAGGCGTCGGTCCAGACCGGCTGGCCGCCGCTGATGTCCTCGCCGGTGATACCGGCCCAGGTCCGGGTGATCTCGTCGAACGCCGGCGCGGCGTCGCGATCCCGTGCGGGCGCACCGAACGGGTGCATCATCACGCGGGTGACGCCGCCTCGGGTGGCCGCGATGGCCAGGCCGTTGTCCAGCCGTTCGAAGCGCCGGTTGGGGATGTCCACACCGGACACGTCGGCGCGCAGCAGTTCCTTGGTCGCGTCCTTACCGGCGAACTCGAACCCGGCGAGCTGCCGGACCGTGCTGTTCTCACCGTCGCAGCCGACCAGATATCGCGCGCGCACGCGCAGCGGTCCGGCGATGGCCTCGATGCTGTCGGCATGCTCGTCGAGCCCGGTCAGGCGGTGACCGCGCAGCAAGGTGACGCCGAGCTTGTCCGCCCACGTCCACAGCGCGGCCTCGGTGCGGTACTGCGGGATCTTCCAGTATCCCGAGTGGACACTGTCGAGCCCGTCGACGGCCAGTGGGATGCCGCCGAAGTGGCCGCCCTTCTCCGGTTCCGGGCGGTCCAGGATGTCGAGCAGGCCGCGCTGGTCGAAGACTTCCATGGTCCGGGCGTTGAGCTGCGATGCCCGCGAGTCGGTCATCGGCTCGGTGAGTTCCTCCAGCACGATCACGTCGGCCCCGGCCAGCCGCAGTTCACCGGCCAGCATCAGGCCGACCGGCCCGGCGCCGACCACGACGACCTCGGTTTCCCTCAGTTCGGTGGCCATGGCTCAACGCGCCCGTTCCGCGTATTCCTTGGCGTGCCCGAGGGTCGCCGTGCTGTTCCCGCCCAGCGCCTCCCGGACGAACTTGCGGGCCACGGCGACGTCGGCGTCCTCGCCGAGCACCTTCTGGATGTTGTCCTTGTTGATCACCACCGTGTGCCGGGAGGTGACCGATACTCCATCGGCGTCCTCGGCCAGCGACCATTCGCCGGTGTGCAGGTCCATCAGCGGGGGAACGGTGGTCTGCTTGTAGACGATCTTGTGATGCGGGAAGGCCACCCGCACCGACTCGGTGGTGTGCACCGAGCCGTCCTTGGTCGTGGTGTCCATGGCCAGCACCTGAACGCCCGGCGTGTCCTCCCGCAGCGTCACGTCGACGACGTGTGGCAGGCGCTCGGTCCACAGCTGCGCCTCGTTGATGAAGTCGAAGGCGTCCTTGGCCGAACCCGCGATCCGGACGGTGTCCTCGAAGGTCATCACCAGTTCGGCCGACTCGGTGGCCAGTTCGGCGCTGCTCTTCAGCGCGCCCAGCTCCGAGCGGCTGTTGCGGTCCACGGCCTGCTCGATCCACTCCAGTCCGGCCGGGTCGTCGTCGACGGCACGGTAGTCGTGCAGCAGCCGAACTCGGGACTCCACTTCGGACACCGGCTCGACCAGCCAGGTCCCGCCCATCGAGGCGACCGGCGGCGTGGACTTCTCCTGCCGGAACTCGATCCGCGCCTGGTCCGGGTCCAGGATGCGGCGCGACGTCCAGGTCTTGGCGTCGCCGTTGGCGGTGGCCCAGATCTGGATGCGCTCCTGCTTGCCGTCCTGCTCCAGGTATTCCACGTGCACGGTCGGCGGGAACAACGCCGGCCAGTTCGCCACGTCGGCCAGGTAGCGGTACACCGTGTCGGCCGGTGCGCGGACGGTGATCTCGTGCTCCACTTCTTGCGTCGGCGGAGCGGGCATTGCGTCCTCCTCGTGGTTGCTTCTCAGAAGTTGCCGAGACCGCCGCACACGTTGATCGCCTGCGACGTCACGGATGCGGCGGCGTCCGAGGTCAGGTAGTCGACCATGCCGGCCACCTCCTCCGGGGTGGAGTAGCGGCCGAGCGGGATCTTGGCCTGGAAGCGTTCCAGCACCTCGTCCTCGGAGACGCCCCACGCCTGCGCGTAGCCGTTGCGGACCCGTTGCGCCATCGGCGTTTCCACGTAGCCGGGGCACACCGCGTTGACCGTGACCCCGGTCTTGGCCAGTTCGTTGCCCAGCGCCTTGGTCAGGCCGACGACGCCGTGTTTGGACGCCGAGTACGGGGCGCCGAGCACGACGCCCTGCTTGCCCGCGGTCGACGCGATGTTGACCACCCGGCCCCAGTCCTTGTCCCGCATCCCGCCGACGCTGAGCACGTCGCGGGTCATCAGGAACACGCTGTTGAGGTTGGTGTTCATCACGTCGAACCAGAGGTCGTCCGGGATGTCGGCGGTGACCCCGCCGCCGCTGCGGCCTGCGTTGTTCACCAGGATGTCGACCGGTCCGTGTTCGTCGACGGCCGCGTGCACGAACTCGCGCACCTGCTCGGGATCGGTCACGTCGCAGGCGGTTCCGGCGACGTCGCCGCCGTCCTCGCGCAGTTTCTTCACGGTCAGCTCGACATTGTCGGCGTCGCGGGCGCAGATGAACACCTTGTTGCCCTTGGCAGCGAGATTCTTGGTCACCGCGTAGCCGATTCCGCTGGTGGCTCCGGTGACGACGGCGGCCTTGTCAGGTTGCCGCGACATTGCTGTCCTCCTTCGGTTGTCGTTGCTGGATGAGGCGGTCGACGATGGACGTGTCGTGCTCGGCCGCGGCGAATCGCGGATCGCCGATCACCTCGCGCAGGAAGGCGATGGTGGTGCGCACCCCGGGCCCGCGGATGCGGAACTCGGCGAGCGCGCGGTCCATCCTGCGCAGCGCCTCGGGCCGGGTCGGCGCCCAGACCAGCAGCTTGGCCAGCAGCGAGTCGTAGGACGCCGGTATCCGATAGCCGGGGAACGCGTGGGTGTCGATCCGCACGAACGGGCCGGCCGGCGGCCAGAACTCCTCCAGCACGCCCGGTGCCGGCGCGAACTCGCGGTCGGGGTCCTCGGCGTTGATGCGGCATTCGATGGCCGCGCCCCGGCGCACGATGTCCTCCTGGCGCAGGCTCATCGGCTGGCCCGCCGCGATCCGCAGCTGTTCCTGCACCAGGTCCACCGCGGTCACCATCTCGGTGACCGGGTGCTCGACCTGGATCCGGCAGTTCACCTCCATGAAGTAGAACTCGTGATCCGGGCCGAGCAGGAATTCGAAGGTGCCCGCGCCGAGATAGCCCGCGGCGAGCGCGCCCTTGACCGCGGCGTCGCCCATCCGGTCGGCCAGCTCCGGTGGCAGCAGTGGTGCCGGGCTCTCCTCGACCAGCTTCTGCTGCCTGCGCTGGACCGAGCAGTCCCGTTCGCCGAGATGGATGGCCTGGCCGGTGTGGTCGGCGAGCACCTGCACTTCCACGTGGCGGGCGCTGGTCAGGTAGCGCTCGACGAATACCCGGGGGTCCCCGAACAACAGCTGGGCCTGCGACCGGGTTCGCGCGTAGGCGTCGGCGAACTCGGCCGACTCCCGCACGATGCTCATGCCCCGGCCACCGCCGCCCGCCGCCGCCTTGATGATCACCGGATAGCCGATCTCGTCGGCGAGATCGTGCGCCTCCTGGACCGAACGCAGCGGCTCGACGCTGCCGGGCAGCATCGGCAGCCCGACCTCGCTCATCAGCTGGCGGGCCGCGGTCTTGTCGCCCAGCCGGGCGATCACTTCGGGCGCCGGGCCGATGTAGCCGATGCCGTTGTTCCGGCAGACCTCGGCGAAGTCCGGGTCCTCGGACAGGAAGCCGTAACCGGGGTGCACCGCGTCCACGCCGGTCTGCAGCGCGGCCTCGGTGATCGCCGGAATGTTGAGGTAGCTCCGTTTGGCCGGCGCGGGGCCGATGTGCACGGCCTCGTCGGCGTAGGAGACCACCGCGGAGTCGCGGTCCTCGGTCGAGTAGACGGCCACCGTCGCGATACCCAGTTCGCGGCAGGCCCGCGCCACCCGCATGGCGATCTCGCCGCGGTTGGCGATCAGTACCTTGTCGAACACGGTTTCCGCCCCCTCATGCCGCATCGGCCGGTGCCAGGGCGAAGAGCTGATCGCCGTACTCGACCTGCGCGCCGTCGTCCTTGAGCACCTTAGCGATCCGGCCCTGCGCCTCGGCTTCCACCGGGACCATCAGCTTCATCACCTCGACGATCCCGACCTGCTGACCGACCGAGACCACGTCGTCCTCGGCGACGAAAGGCGTCGCGCCAGGCTCCGGCGCTCGGTAGAAGACGCCGACGGTCGGGGCGGTCAGGTAGGTGGTCGTGTCGGGTTCGGCTTTCGATTGCGGGGCGGCCGGTTGCGCCGGTTCGGCCGGTTCGGCCGAGCGGGCCTCGCCGCCGTCGGTCGGCCATTCCAGGTCGACCGCGGCGTCGCCGTTGCGCACGTGCAGTGCGCTGGGCTGGGCCGGAATGTCCGCGAGCAGCCGCTGGGTGTGGTGGCGCACCTGTTCCAGCGCCTCGCCGTCATGCTCTGTCATCGCACCTCCTGCGGTGTGCCGAAGGCCCGGAAGCGGGCGCGCCGTCGGGCCACCAGCGACTCACTGTCCAGTTGCGACAGTTCGCCCAGCGCCGTGCGGAGCGCGCACCGGAGCCGGCCGGCCATGGTCAGGTGATCGGCTTGGGCGCCGCCGTCCGGCTCACGGATCACGCCGTCCACGACACCGAGCCGCAGCAACTGCTTGGCGTCGACCCGCAGGGCCGCCGCGGCGGTGGGGGCCTGCTTGGCGTCGTGCCACAGGATCGAGGCACAGCCTTCCGGGCTGATCACCGAATAGGTTCCGTTCGAGCAGATGAGCAGTTCGTCGGCGACCGCGAGGGCGAGCGCCCCGCCGCTGCCGCCCTCACCGGTCACCACCGACACGATCGGCACCGGCAGGCTCGCCATCAGCCGCAGGTTCTCGGCGATCGCGACCGCCTGGCCCTGTTCCTCGGCTTCGATGCCGGGATAGGCACCCGGGGTGTCGATCAGGGTGATGACGGGCAGGCCGAGTTTGGCGGCGGTGCGCATCAGCCGCGCGGCCTTGCGATAGCCACCGGGGGTGGCCATGCCGTAGTTGCGGGCCGACAGGTCGGCGATCGTCGCGCCCTTCTGGTGCCCGATGGCCATCACCGGCTGCCCGGCCAGGCGGGCGATGCCGCCGACGATGGCCGGGCAGTCGCCGCCGCCGAGGCGGTCGCCGTGCAGTTCCTCGAAGTCGTCGAACGCGACGCGGAGCAGATCGAGGGTGGTGGGACGGCCGAAGTCGCGGGCGAGCTGGACGCTTTCCCACGGGTCGGTCTCGGGCAGTTGCCGCTGATCGCGTTCGACCGGGTCCGATTCGTCCACATCGGACTCAACCTGATCGGGATGGGCCGAGCCGGCCAGCCGGGCCAGCGTGCCGCGCAGCTCCGCGCGCGGCTTGACGATGTCGATCAGGCCGCGCTCCAGCAGGAACTCGGCGGTCTGGAAACCGGGCGGCAGCACCTGCTTGATGGTCTGCTCGATCACCCGGCGACCGGCGAATCCCAGCCGGGCACCCGGCTCGGCGACGATCACGTCGCACAGGGTCGAGTAGGAGGCCGCCACGCCGCCGTAGGTCGGATCGGTGATCAGCGAGATGGTCAGGATGCCCGCCTCGTCGAGCTGACCGAGGGCCTGGCTGGTCTTGGCCATCTGCATCAGCGAGACGGCACCCTCCTGCATCCTCGCGCCGCCGGAGGCGGACACGATCAGCAGCGGGATCCGCCGGTGCAGCGCCAGTTCGGCCGCCGCGGTGATCAGCTCGCCGACCGCGCTACCGAGGCTGCCGCCGAGGAAACGGAAATCCATCACCGCGGCGACGAGCGGATGGCCCTCGATCCGCCCGGACACCAGTACCACCGCGTCGTCGATCCCGGTCTGGCGGCGAGCCGCCGCCAGCCGGTCCGGATACGGCTTGGTGTCGACGAATTCGAGCACGTCCGCGCTGTGCGCCGAGCGGTCGATCGCTTCCACGCTGCCCGGGTCGAACAGCTGCTCGATCCGTTCCGGCGCGGTGAGGCGATGGTGCTCGCCGCATTCGGGACACACCTGTAGCCCGCGGTCCAGTCGCTTGCGGTAGAGCATCTCGCCGCAGCCAGAGCACAACACCCAGTCGAGCTGCTCGGCTTCGGAGCGGCTTTCCGTGGCAGTCATGACGCCGATTCCTTGTTGGCCAGTTCGAGCAGCTGGCGGGGAGTCTTCGCCTGGGTCGCGGCGTCGTCGTCAAGGTCGATGCCGTACTCGCGGGACAGGCGTCCCGCCGTTTCCAGCACCGCGAGGGAGTCGTAGCCCAGTTCGGCGAACTCCACGTCGAGCACGTCGCCGTCCAGGTTGACCGCCTCGTCCGCGCCCGCCCCTTCACGCAGGGTCTGTTTGAGCACGTCAAGAGTGATTTCGTCAGTCATTGTTCCCTCCTCGTCCCGGCGGTGGTGACGACCATCGCCGAGTTGAATCCGCCGTGTCCCCTGGCCAGCACCAGCGCGGCGCGGGCCACCGAAGGGCGCGCGCTGCCGGTGACCAGATCGAGCTGGTATTCCGGCCGGGGAGTGACGTTCGTGGTCGGTGGCAGCACGCCGTCGCGCAACGACAGCAGCGCGGCCACGAGATCCAGTGCGGCCGCACCGGAGTACAGCCGCCCGGTCATGGTTTTCGGTGCGGTCACCGGCACGCCGTACGGGCCGAACACCGAGGTGATGGCCTGGGCCTCCACCGCGTCGAGTTCCGGGATGGCGGCCGCGTCGGCGAACACCACCCCGATGTCCGAAGCGGACAGTCCGGCGTCGGCGATGGCCAGTTCGATGGCCTTGGCCAGCGCGGGACCGCGCCCGGTGTCCGGGTGCGGGTCGAAGGTCGCGGCATAGCCCGCGATCTCGCCGTAACTGTTGCCCGGTCGCGGTGTCGCGCCCGGCTCCAGGGTCAGCAGCGCGCCGCCCTCACCGGGCACGTGACCGATCGCCCGGTCGTCGAAGGGCAGGAACGCCTCGTCGGGCTCGTCACTGGTGCTCAGCCTGCCGCTGGCCAGTTGCGCGGCCCAGCCCCACGGGCAGATCGACCCGTCGACACCGCCGGTGACGATGAGCTTGCTGCCCTTGCGGATCTGCCTGCGCGCCTGTGCCACCGCGTCCAGCCCGCCGGCCTGATCGCTGACCATGACCCCGCTCGGTCCGCGCATGCCGTTGCGGATCGAGATCTGACCGGAGTTGACCGCGTAGAACCAGGCGAAGGACTGGTAGGCGCTGACGTACTGGCTGCCCTTGCTCCACAGCGCCCGCAGTTCGTTCTGGCCGAACTCGAAACCGCCGGAGGAACTCGCGGTGATCACGCCCATGTCGAAGTCGTCGAGATCGTCCGGGCGCACGCCGGCGTCGGCCAGCGCCCAGTCGGCCGCGACCAGCGCGAGCTGGGTCATCCGGTCGGTCTGCGGAAGCAGCCGGTTCGGCAGGTGCTCGGCGGCGTCGAACCCGTCGACCTCGCCGGCCAGCCGGGACGGATAGCGGTCCGGATCGAACCGGGTGATCCGGTCGATGCCGCTGTGCCCGTCGACGGTCGCGGACCAGTAGTCCTCGACGCCGAGGCCATTCGGTGCGGTGACGCCGATCCCGGTCACCACGGCGCTCGCGGTCATGACCCGCTCCGATCCGGACCGGCCAGCACCATGGCGGTCTGGAAACCGCCGAACCCGCTGCCGACGGTCAGCACGGTGTCCGTGCGCCAGTCGCGGGCGGTGCGGGGCACGTAGTCCAGGTCGCACTCGGGATCGGGCGTGTGCAGGTTGGCCGTCGGCGGCACCACGTTGTGCTGGATGGCCAGCGTCGACGCGGCGATCTCGATGGCGCCGATCGCGCCGAGGGAGTGGCCGATCATGGATTTGATCGAGCTGACCGGCAGCTGCCGCGCCCGCTCGCCGAGGCTGCGCTTGAACGCCGCCGTCTCGTGCCGGTCGTTCTGCTTGGTGCCCGAGCCGTGCGCGTTGATGTAGTCGATGTCCTCCGGTTCGACCCGCGCTTCGGCCATGGCGACGCGGATGGCCTCGGCCATCTCCGCGCCGTCCGGGCGCAGCCCGGTCATGTGGAAGGCGTTGCAGCGGGAGGCGTAGCCTGCGATCTCCGCGTAACAGTGGGCGTTGCGGCGCCGGGCGGCCGCGGCGTCCTCCAGGACGAAGAACGCGGCACCTTCGCCGAGCACGAAACCGTTGCGGGTGCCGTCGAAGGGCCGGGACGCGTGCGCCGGGTCGTCGTTGCGCGGGGTGGTCGCCTTGATCGCGTCGAAGCAGGCCATGGTGATCGGCGAGATCGGCGCGTCGGTCGCACCGGCGATCACCACATCGGCCGAACCTTCGCGGATCAACTCGCAGCCGTGGCCGACCGAGTCCAGACCCGAGGTGCAGCCGGTCGACACGACCGTGGCCGGGCCTTCGGCGCCGGTCTCCCAGGCGACCTCGGCGGCGAAACTGCTGGGCACGAAGTAGTCGTAGAGCTGGGGCACCGCGTAGCGGTCGTCGACCAGCTCCAGCCGGCCGTCGTCGCTGACCACCCGGTACTCCTCTTCCAGGCCCATCGTCGCGCCGACCGCGCTGCCCACCACCGATCCGATCCGTCCTGGATCTATAGTGGACAGTTCGATGCCGCTGTCGGCCACCGCTTCCCGCGCGGTGACCACCGCGAGCTGCGCCGCCCGGTCCATCCGCCTGATCTGCTGGGGCCGCAGGCCGTTCTCGGCCGGGTCGAAGTCGACTTCGGCGGCGACCTGAGAGCGAAACGGCGCCGGGTCGAAGAAGCTGATCGACCTTGTCGCGGTCCGGCCCTCGCTCAGCAACGACCAGAAGTTCTTGACGCCGACCCCGCCCGGCGCGGTCACGCCGATTCCGGTGATCACTGCCCGCCGAGTCACGTTTCCTGCCAGTGGTAGAAACGGTCCGCCATGGCATCCGAGGGCGAACGCCAGGTGGCCGGGTCGTACGCCTCGACGTAGGACTTCAGCGTCTGGCTGATGTCGACGAACAGCGGATGTTCTTTAGCACGTTCGATCCGCTCCTGGCCGACGTCCGAGTCGAAGTCCTGGAGGTGGAAATACAGGCCGTGGAACGTGAAGAGTTGCCTTCGCCGAGTGCCCATCCGTTGCGGCATCTCGGTGTTGTCGAATTCGGCGAACGTCTTGGCCACGTCGCCGGCATGATCGGGGTCCATGCGCGCCACGATCAGCGTGCTGTCCATCCTGGTCCTCCTCTCGTGCTCAGTGGGGCAGTGGGGCGCCGAACCAGCGGCTCAGCGCGGGCCGCAGTGGCCCGCAACCCGGCGCGGCCCAGGCCACGTACCCGTCCGGGCGCACCAGCACCGCGTCGGTGTCGGCCAGGCCGCTCTCGTCGCTCACCGCGTGCGGCGTCGCCGTGACGACGTCGACGCGATCGGCCCAGTCGGTGGCGATGTCGCGGGTTTCCGCCTCGTTGACGAAGTCGAGCAGCACGCCCCGCCCGCTGTGCAGCAGGTCGGTGCTGGTGGTCTTGTCGGTCGCGGTGACCAGTTCCTGCTTGGGCATCCGCAGGCCCGCCAGCGGGTGTTCGCCGTCGCCGACGTCGTAGTGGATCTCCAGCCCGCTGACCATGCCCGCGAGGTGACGGCTGACGTCCCGGTAGCCGATCAGTTCGGTCATCACGTCCCGCATCGGCTGCACCTCGTCACCGCTGAGGAACAGCAGGCCCTGCGCCTGGGTGTTCATCAGCAGCCGTTCGCCGACCGGGTGCCGTTCGCCGTGATAGGTGTCCAGCAGGTCCGGTGGGGCCCAGCCGTGCACGGTGGCGGCCAGCTTCCAGCCGAGGTTCACCGCGTCCTGGATGCTCGCGTTCATGCCCTGGCCACCGGCGGGCAGATGGATGTGGGCGGCGTCGCCGGCCAGCAGCACCCGGCCCCTGCGGTACTGCGCGGCCTGGCGGGAGGCGTCACCGAAGGACGTGCACCAGGTCGCCGTGCCCATGCTGATGTCCTGGCCGGTCAACCGTTCCCAGCCCGCCGCGACTTCGGCGAAGCTCGGTGCCTCGGTCCGCTTCTTCGGGGGCCGGTCCTTCTCGCACACCACGATGCGGACGACGCCATCGCCGAGCGGCCCGGCCATGACCATGCCGCCCGGCCTGGTCTCGCCGGTCATCCGCGTCTCGATGTCCGCACCGCTCACGTCAGCGATGAACATCTCCATGGTCGCGGCCCGGCCGGGAAACTCGAACCCGGCGGCCTTGCGGACCGTGCTGCGGCCGCCGTCGCAGCCGACGAGGTAGCTGGCCCGCATCCGGCGCTCACCCTCCGGGGTGCGCACGGTGATGTCGACGCCGTCGCCGTCGTCGGCGAGATCGACCAGTTCGTGTCCGCGGCGGATGTCGGTGCCCAGATCCGCGCACCACTCAGCGAGCATCTGCTCGGTCTGGCCCTGCGGGATACCCTTGCCGCCGAAATGCGCTCCCTCAAGCACTCCGAAGTCGATCGGCAGGCCACCGAAGTGGCCTTCGTTGCTGATCTCGACGTCGCCAAGGCGGGGCAACAGTCCGCGTTGGTCGAAGACTTCCATGGTGCGGGCGGTGAAGCCGAGTCCGCGCGACTGTCCGGTCGGCTCGGAAAGCCGTTCCAGCACAACGACATCGACATCGGCCAGTCTCAGTTCGCCGGCCAGCATGAGGCCGGCCGGGCCCGCACCAACGATGATCACGGGGGAATCCATGTGACTCGCGTACCTTTCCGGGTTGGGTCAGATTGGCTCTCGCCGTGTATGCCCAACGGTCAGTCGGTATCCCGGTCGGGTCAAGTCGAGGTTCTGCGACGCGACGGAAAACTTTCTGTCAGAAGCATGCAAATTCATCAGGCAGTCGCGGCGCGGCACACCGCGGGAAAGTATCGCTGTTACTACCAACACAGCGACAATATGGCCGAGCCAGGTATATCGATCAGCGAATGTTGGTACCGGGGTGTTCAACCACTGCCGATGCGGAACCCCACGCCGCGCACCGTGGTGATCCACGACTTACCGCCGAGCTTGTGGCGCAGGCTGTTGACGTGAGTGTCGATCGTACGACTGGCGTCTCGCGTGCAGTCCGGCCAGACGCGTTCCATGATCTGTTCGCGGGGCACGACGCGATCTGATTCGGAAATCAGCAAGTGCAGTAGCTCGAATTCTTTTCGAGTGATGTTGACGAATTGTTCACCGAGCTGAACCTGGCGTGTACCGCAGTCGATGCTGAGCTGACCGTGCGAGAGTGTCGGCGGCCGTTCGGTGGCATGGACTCTGCGCATCAACGCTTCTATTCTGGCGATCAGCTCGCGAACTCCGTATGGTCTGGTCACATAGTCGTCGGAGCCGGCCTGTAAGCCGAGTACCCGGTCCAGTTCCGCGTCACGGTCGGTCACCATGATGATCGGGATGTCGCAACAGGCCCTGATGCTGCGGCACACTTCCAGGCCGTCCAGATCGGGCAGGTCCAGGTCCAGTAGTACAAGATCCGCGCGGGGATACTCGGCAAGGGCTTTCTCGCCGGTGTCGACATGGCAACTGCGATAGCCGTATCGCCGCATGTCGCGGAGCAGTTTTTCGGCCACGGTCGCCTCCGCCGCGACCACGAGCACTTCCACGGATGCTCTCCCTCCCCCAGGTGCCGGTCCGACAGCACCCATTCGGTTGGGCGGAGGCGATCCGCGGTCTGCATCACCGGTCGTAAGCTCAGGTGTAAAAGTCCTTTATGGACAATGAATCGCGTCCGGACTCACCACCGCCCCTCAGCAGACCTACCACAACCCATGGCAGTGCCCCTGTCAACTCGGCGAACGCCGGCCAACCCGCGCTCGGGCGCCGTTTGTGCTGGTCGAATGGCTGTAGCCAGACAGGAATATCCGCACGCCGCTCCGGACGATGTCGGCGATTTCCGGACCGGTGACCGGGACCGAACCCTGGCGGGACGGATTCGCCACCGCGGCCGAGGTCAGTAACACGAAATGGGTCGCGGCGCGATCCGGGTCGTCCACCTGTAGCAGTCCATCGCCCGCCAACTGCCGCATCCGCTCGGCCAGCGCGCGGAGAACGCGCCCCGGGCCCGCTTCCTGCCACGCGTCCAGCGCCGCCTGCGGAATGTGGCCCGCCTCCGCGTTCACCTGCCGTACCAAGGCGAAATGGTTGGCGTAGCCGGGGATCGGCGTGGCGAACGCGGTGCCGAACTCGATCAGGTCCTGTTCCAGATCGGTGATCTTCCGCAGGTATCGCTCGATCAGACCAATCTGGAACTCGGCGACGTCCACCGCGTTCTCCCGGATCAGGATCTGGAAGAGATCGGCCTTGTCGCGGAAGTGGTTGTAGATGGTGCGAGTGGACACCTGCGCCTCGCCCGCGATCGCGTCGACGCTGGCCCGCGTGTAGCCGTCCCGGGCGAAAACCGTGAGGGCGCCCCGCAAAATCGCGCTTCGCTTGTCTGCCAGTCCTTTCATGCGCGCACCTCCCAGGAGTTACACGCTCCGTTTTACGTGTTGCCACGATCGTTGTAAACTGGCTTGCGTGCCGACGTCCGCGGACGAACGCCAGCGGCGGCCACGAGATCGACCGTGCCCGGCCGCCGCCCAACACTCGACCATCGAGGGCGGGAGAAGCATCGTGATCAGGATTGCCATCGTCGTTGGCAGCACTCGTCCACGACGCAGGGGAGAACTCGTTGCCCGCTGGGTCGGCGAGGTGGCCGACGAGTACCTCACCAGCCACCCCGAGGCTGACGATGTCGAGTTCGAAACGGTCGACATCGCCGAGCAGCAACTTCCGTTGCTGGACGAGCCAATTCCCGCCGCCATCGGCGACTACAGCAACAGCCACACCAAACGGTGGGCGTCGCTGATCGGCTCGTTCGACGGGTTCATCTTCGTGACCCCCGAGTACAACCACTCCGTGCCCGCGGCGCTGAAGAACGCGCTGGACTATCTGTTCGCCGAATGGAACGACAAGGCGGCCGGATTCGTCAGCTACGGCCTGCACGGTGGCACCCGGGCCGTCGAGCACCTGCGCCTGGTGATGGCCGAACTGAAGATCGCCGACGTGCGGACCCAGGTCGCGCTGTCGCTGTTCAACGACTTCGCGATCACCGACCTGACCCAACCGGGCGAGCTGACTCCCGGTGACCACCAGCGCGAGACTCTGAACCGGCTGGTGGGCGAGGTGATCACCTGGGCCTCGGCGCTCAAGCCGTTGCGGGCCAGGACCGGCGAACCGGTCCGGGCCTGACGGTCACGGTGTCGAGGTGCGCGCGGGCGTCTTCGTCTGGTTGATGTCGCCGATGGTCCGCCACAACCGCAGCGCCCGCCTGCGATGCCTGCGGGCCAGGTCGTGCACGCCGGCAGCGGCGTCAAGGTCGCCGATCAGTTCCCAGCACGCGGCCTCGTCCTGACGGTCGCCGTGCCGGTGGAACAGATCCGCGGCCCGCTCCAGGGCCCGGCTCGCGTGCTCCCGGTCGTTCTGACCGGCGTAGACCCGGCCGACTTCCAGCAGCGTGTACGCGGCGCACCGCTCGTCGTCCTGTTCCTCGAAGGTGGCCAGCGCCTGCCCCAGGCAGTGCAGCGCCTCGTCCGGATCGCCGCGCCGGTCGTGCAGCCGGCTGAACCGCCGCAGCACGACCGCCACCCGATGGTCGTCGTTGAGCAGCCGGGCTTGGCGCAATGCGGTGTCGAACCAGGCCTGCGCCTCGTCGAGTTCGTTGCGTACCAACAGCATCACGGCCATCGCGCAGCACAACTGCGCTTCCAGGTGCCGGTCGGCCACCCCGACCGCGATGGCCAGCGCCTGCTCGACCCGCCGCATGGATTCCTCGTAGCGGCCCTGTACCCGGCTGACCGTGGCCAGCATCGCCATCGACAACGCCTCGCCGCGCTTGTCCTTGCCGTCCTGGCACAGCCGCAGCGAGGACTCCAGGGTGCGGGTCGCGTCGTCGAACTCGTCGCGGTAGATGTGCAGCTGGCCGAGACCGCGCAGCAGTACCGACGCGCCACGCTCGTTGCGCGCGGCTTCGGTCGCGGCCAGCGCGAGCCGGTGCCCGTGCTCCCAGTCCTGATACAGGCAGCGATGGTCGTAGTAGGTCGCCGCGCCCGCCGCCAGCTCCCAGGCCAGCTCGTCCAGCCCCCAGTCGACGGCCAGTTTGACCGCGCCGAGCAGCGGTTCGCGCTCCGCGTCGAACCAGCCGGCCGGGTCGGCCAGCAGCCGGTCGATGACGGCGTCGGGCAGCGACCGGCGCGGTGCCGAACCGGCCGCGGCGACCAGCACCCCGGGCGGCAGCCGATCGGTGCCGCGCCCGGTCAGTTCCAGCCAGGTGGACAGCACCCGGATGATCGCGTCCCGCTGCTCCGACTCGGGCAGCTGGGCCGCGACCTCCACGGCGCAGGTCCTGATCAGGTCGTGCAGCCGGTAGCGCGGCTGGCCGATAGCGTCGGTGGCGGTCAGCCGCACCAGGCTGGCGTCGACCAGAATATCCAGTACGTCCTCGGCATCCGATCTGTCCAGTAGCGGGCCGAGCACCCAGCCGGGCAGGGTGTAGGCGCCGAGCAGGCCCAGCAGGCTCAGCGCCCGCACCGCGTCGGGAGGCAGCAGCCGCAGGCTCAGCTCGACGCTGGCCCGCACGCTGAGGTCGCCGATCCGCAGCTCGGCCAGCCGCCGGGACTCGTCCTCGATCCGTTCCCGCAAAACCCGCAGTGACCAGGCCGGACGGCCGGCCAGCTTGGCGCTGGCGATCCGGATGGCCAGCGGCAGGTTGCCGCAGCAGTCGAGGATCGCGTCGGCCTCGGCCGGTTCCCGCTCGACCCGGTGCCGCCCGACGATGCCGGTGAACAGCTCCCGCGCCTCGGCCGGGCTCAGCACGTCCAGATCGATGTGCCGGGCGCCGGGAAGCTGGGTCAGCAGCGAGCGGCTGGTGATCAGCACGGCGCAGCCATCGGCCCCGGGCAGCAGCGGCAGCACCTGATCGGCGGGCCCGGCGTCGTCGAGCACCACCAGCATCCTGCGGTCGGCCAGCAGCGACCGGTAGAGCGCGGCCCGTTCGGCCAGGCTGTCCGGGATCGCGCCGCCGGTGATCGACAGCGCGCGCAGCGCCTCGGCCAGCATCAGCGCCGGGTCCCGCGGCTCGTTCGAGGTCGCGGCCAGGTCGAGGTAGAGCTGGCCGTCCGGGAAGGCGGCGCTGGCCAGCCGCGCGGCGTGGGTCACCAGACTGGATTTGCCGACCCCGGGCCCGCCCACGATCACCGCCACCGGGGCGCGGTTCGGCGCAGTAGGGTCGAGCAGCCGGGCGACCTCGGCCAGCGCGTCGGCCCGGCCGACGAAATCGGGCACGTCCAGCGGCAGTTGCCGCACCGGCATCGCCATCACCGGTTCGGCGCTTTCCACCGGCGGGTCCGGGGCTTCCTCGATCGGGACCGGCGCGGCCAGGGCGGGATCGGCGGCCAGGATGCGCTGGTGCAGCGCCTGGATCCGCGGGGTCGGGTCGACGCCGAGTTCGGCGGCCAGCGTCCGGCGCACCCGCTCGTAGACCTGCAACGCCTCGCCTTGGCGACCGCACCGGTAGAGGGCGACCATCAGGTGTTCGGCGACGAACTCGTCGTAGGGGTGCTCGCGCAGCAGGGCGGTCAGCTCGTCGATCACCTCACGATGGCGCCCCAGGTCGAGTTCGATGCTCAGGCACAGTTTCCGCGTAGCCGCGCGCCTGTCGTTGAGCCGGGCCGCGTCGAGTTCAAGGGCCCGGCTGGGGACGTCGACCAGGGCGCTGCCGCGCCAGCTGGCCAGCGCGCGCCGCAGCACGAGCGCGGTCTCGACCGAATCAAGGTGCCCCTCGGCCAGCTCCCGTTCCCGCTCGAACTCCAGCAGGTCCAGCTGATCGGGCGCCAGGCTGATCTGGTAGCCGCCGCGTTGCGTGCTGATCAGGGAGCGGGGTGCCCCGCACGCGGCGAGGTTGCCACGTAACCCCGACACCGCGTCCTGGACCTGACGGACCGCGGTCGCGGGCGCCGTCCCGTCCCACATCACCGAGACGAGCCGCTCCATCGCGACAACGTTGTTGGCATCAACCAGAAGCGCGGCCAGCATCTTGGCCTGGCGTGGTCCGCCGAGCCGGACTTCGCGTCCGGCGATCTGTGCGTGTATCGGCCCCAGTATGCCGAATCTCATGTTCCCCCCGGAACTTGATGATCAGCGCCGCCCCCCAGCTTGGCATTAGGACAAATCTAGGACGGTCAACGGATCTGTGTCCATAGAATCTCTACAGCGGGCTCATCGGCAGTTCCGCTGGTGACCGCTCGGGTGTGGAGGGTCACCGGGCGCGACGGTGATCGTTGCGTCAGCATGGATGCCGTGAACGCCGAGCCACCGGCCGAGTCGCTGCGCGACGAGCCGACGGTCGCGCGGCTGGCGGCGACCGCGCCGCACCGCCGGCTGTCCACGCGGATGCGGGTGATCATCGGCGTGGTCACCGCGGCGATCCTGATCGTCGAACTCGTGCTCGGCTGGCCGTTCCTGGCCGGCGCGCTGGATCACCTGCGCACCCCGCGCTGGGGCCTGGTCGTGCTGGCGATCGTCGCCGAATCGGCCTCGATGGGGATGTTCGCGCGGATGCAGCGCAGGCTGCTGCACGCGGCAGGCACCGAGGTGCAGCTACAGCACGCGATCGCGCTGGCCTACGCCGCGCACTCGCTGAGCATCTCGCTGCCCGGCGGACCGGTGTTCTCCACCGCGTTCAACTACAAGCACATGCAGCGCTTCGGCGCGTCCGCCGCGATCGCGTCCTGGTGCGTCGCGCTGTCCGGCATCCTGTCCACCGCCGCGCTCGCGGTGATCGGCGTGGTCGCCGCGTTCCTGGCCGGCGGCACCAGCGGAGCGAGTTCACCGGTCGAGGCGATCGTGTCGGTCGTGCTGGTCGCCGGGCTGGTCCGGGTCATCGCGCAGCGCCCGCAGTGGCTGGCCCGGCCGGCGATCTGGCTGCTCAACCTGGTCAACCGGGTGCTGCGCAGGCCGGTGCGCAACGGCAGGGCGTGGGTCGAGGCGTTCGTCGCGCAGCTCTCGCAGGTCCGGATGCGCGGCTCGGACCTGCGCATCGCGGCGGGCTGGGCGATCGGCAACTGGGTGCTGGACGCGGCCGGCTTCGGCCTGTCCTGCCTCGCCGTCGGCGCGCACCACCTCAGCGTCTCGCAGCTGATCATCGCCTACGCCGCGGGCATGGCCGCGTCCACGATTCCGTTGGTGCCGGGCGGGCTCGGCGTCGTCGACGGGGCACTGATTCTCGGCCTGGTCGCAGGCCGGACCCCCGTCGACGACGCCATCGCCGCTGTTGTCGTCTACCGGCTGATCAGCTGGGCGCTGGTCGCCTCGGTCGGCTGGGTGCTGTGGTGGTTCCTGCGCAAGAGCCAGCGGCTGGATCAGTAGCAGTGCAAGGACGGTGAGACCGGCACGCTGCCGTTCGAGTAGTTCCACCACGACGCGCCGTAGCAGCGGTGCGTGCCGTCAGGGGAGTCGTATGTGAAGTCGAAGGAGGCTTTGACCACCTCGGACTCCTGGCCGTAGATGCTGATCTTGCCTGCGTCCCACCAGTTGGGGTAGCCGGGGTTGTTGCCCCAGTCCCAGGGATCGTTGGTGTTCCAGACGCCGTGGCCGTCGGTGTTCCAGGCGCCCCAGATCCATTCGGCGTTCTCGATGGCGATCTGGTTGGTGCTGCCCGCCGCGCTGCCCGGCACGGCGGTGTTCCAGAAGTGGATCTCCGCGTAGGCCTGCTTGGCGCACTGGTCGTAACCCTGGTAGAAGTCGGCGAAGTGGCCGCCCCAGCCGTTCGGGGCGTTGTTCCACAGTTGCTCGACCGTGCCGACGGTGCGCAGGCACCCCGACGACGACTGGGGCGCGGCGGCGTGCGCGGCGGCCGGGGTGATGGCGGAGAGAGCGGCGGTCGCGGCGAGAGCCACGGCGGCCAGGGCGATCTTTATCAAGGGAGACCTCCCGATTCGGTGACCTTGGGAGGTTCGACGCTATGGCCAGGAATCCGCCGGTTGTCCTAGATCCGTCCTAAGAGCTGCTAACACAATGCCTGTTCGGCTCGCGACGCCCAGGCACGCCATCTCCGGCGTTGTCGTCGGTCAACATGACTCCGTCATGCCTCCCTCCGTCTTGGATCTGACCCACCTGGACGCCGCTCCCTGATCGAACAACATTGTGTTAGCAGCTCTAACACGAGGTCAGCCGCGACCTCGCACCCGGCCACCGGGTGCGAGGCGACTTTCGTCAGTTCCAGCCGGTGACCAGGAACTTGCCGTCCGCGGCGACCGCGCCGGCCCGGACCCAGGTGCCGGGACCGTCGAACTCGTCGGGCCCGGTGGTCCGGAAAACGCCCGTGCTACCGCCGTTGCGGCCTTGGTCCTGCCAGCCGGTCCAGCTGTTGCCGCCGTCGTGCGACACGTCCAGGTAGACCCACGCCGCCGGCCAGCCGTCCGCCTGGCCCCAGGCGTGATCGTGGCCGTCCGAGCCGGTGTAGACGTGCAGGATCACCCAGTAGATCTCGGTCGGGACCTGGCGGGTCGCGAGGATGCAGACCCGGTCGTTCGGCGCCGCGAGAGTGCCGCAGTTGCCGAGAGCGGCGGGACTGGCCGTCGCTGCCTGCGCGGGGGCGCCGACGCCGATCATCGTCATCAGCGCGACCGCCATTGTCAGCGCCGAAACGGCCAAATGCCTCGACCTGATGAAACGCATTTCCCCTCCTGATGTTGCCGAACGCTTCAATGCCGACGGTCACGCTACGAACACGGGTCCGCTGGTCGTCCTAGATCCGTCCTAATGCGAGGTCAGCCGAGGTGCGCCTGGCGGAGTTCGATGCCACCATCGGCAGGTATCGACTTGGTCTCATCGGACCCGCGAGGGGAGACGTCGCGCCCACTGTTCAGGCAATATCCGTCCGTCATCCGTCCGTCTCATTTCGCTTGATTCCACTTCGGAGCGCCAATGCCCACCACCCTCACCAGCCGAGTGCTGATCTCGGCCGCTCTCGCGCTGGGCGCGACCCTGCTGACCACCGGTGTGGCGCTGGCCGCTCCTCCAGGAGGGAATCCCGATCCGGGCGACAACCGGGCCACCGCCCACGCGGGCAACGCCGTCAACTGTGCGGAAGCCGGCCTGCCGGACGACACCACCATCACGCTGTCCGGCCTCGAAGACAAGACCGGTACCTACGTCACGATCAGTGCCAAGGACATTCCGTCGGGTGACACCCTTCTGGCCGTCGTCGTCAAGGGCGGACCCGCCTACAACGTGTACCAGGGCCTGTCCGCGTGGACGTTGCTGCACTCTCCGATCAACCCGGGCGGACAGATCCCTACCATCAGCCACTGGTTCGCCTGCGTGAGCACCGGTACGACCACCACGACGAAGTCGACGACCACAACCACCTGCCCGCCGACCACAACGGCCACCGGCGGCACGACCACCACCACCGCGAGTTCCTCCAGCACCACCGGGGCGACCAGCACCTCCGGCACGACCGTCGCCGCCGGTGCCGGGAACGGCAACACCCCGAACGGCCCCGGCACCAA
>DATFHN010000019.1:0-7778 GCA_035248365.1 Pseudonocardiaceae bacterium
TGGAACGCGTGGTCGACCGCGAGCAGCTTCGCCGACTTCCCCTCGGCGACCAGCCGATCCCGCAGCTTGTGGACCTCGTCCCGCGCGCCGGAGGCCACCACCGATTCCGGGCCGTTGATGGCGGCCAGGCCGACCCGGTCATACTCGGGCAGGAGAGCGCTGATGTCCTTTTCGGACGCCCGGATGGCCAGCATCGCGCCCGGCTCGGTGACCGTCTGCATGACGCGGCCGCGCGCGGCCACCAGCCTGGTCGCGTCGGCCAGGCTCAACGCGCCCGTGACATGCGCGGCGGCGATCTCGCCGACCGAGTGGCCGACCAGGTAGTTCGGCCGACCGCAGTACTGCTCGATCAGCCGGTAGAGGCTGACCTGCAACGCGAACAGCGCGGGCTGGGCGATGTCGGTCCGGTCGGTCGGCGCCTCGGTCTCCTCGGCCAGCAGCACCGGCTTGAGTTCGAAGGGCAGGTGGGCGTCGAAGGACGCGCAGACCTCGTCGAGCGTGGTGGCGAACACCGGGAAGGTGGCGTAGAGCTGCCGCGCGACCCCGGCCCACTTCGAGCCCTGGCCCGGGAACATGAACACCACGCCGCCCAGTTCCCGCACGACTCCGCGCAGCACCTTGACGGCTTCCGCGTCGTCGCGTAGCGAGGCCAGTCCGGCCAGCAGTTCCTCGCGATCCCGGCCCAGCACGACGGCCCGGTGCTCGAACCGCGATCGGGTGGCCAGCAACGCGGCGCCGACCTCGGCCAGATCAAGCTCGGCGTCGGCGGCCAGGAATTCGCCCAGCCGGTCGGCCTGCGCGCGCAACGCCGTGGCCGACCGCGCCGACAGGGCCAGCGGCAGCACGCCGCCGACGCCGTTGGACGCGTGCTCGGCGGTTTCCGTGACGACTTCGGGAGCCTGCTCCAGGATCACGTGCGCGTTGGTTCCGCTGATCCCGAACGCGGAAACGCCGGCGCGGCGCGGATGTTCCGGCGTGCTCGGCCAGTCCCTGGCCTCGGTGAGCAGCCGCACCTCTCCCGCCGACCAGTCGACGTGCCGCGAGGGGCGGTCCACGTGCAACGTCTGGGGCAGCACGCCGTGCCGCATGCCCATGATCATCTTGATCATGCCGCCGACCCCGGCGGCGGCCTGCGCGTGGCCGAAGTTCGACTTCAGCGAGCCCAGCCACAGCGGCCGGTCGGCCGTCCGGCCCTGACCGTAGGTGGCCAGCAGGGCCTGGGCCTCGATCGGGTCGCCCAGCGTGGTGCCGGTGCCGTGAGCTTCGACGACGTCCACGTCGCTGCCGGTCAGCCGCGCGTTGGCCAGCGCGGCGCGGATCACCCGCTGCTGGGCGGGGCCGTTCGGCGCGGTCAGGCCGTTGGAGGCGCCGTCCTGGTTGATCGCGGTACCACGGATCACGGCCCAGATCCGGCGGTTGTTGCGCTGAGCGTCGGAGAGCCGTTCCAGCACCAGCATGCCGACGCCCTCGGCGAAGCCGGTGCCGTCCGCGGCATCCGCGAACGCCTTGCACCGGCCGTCGACCGAAAGACCGCCCTGTTTGGACAGTTCGCGGAACACCTGCGGCAGGCCGATCACCGTGACGCCACCGGCCAGGGCCAGCCCGCACTCGCCCTGGCGCAGCGACTGCACGGCCTGGTGCACCGCGACCAGCGACGACGAGCAGGCCGTGTCGGTCGACACCGAGGGGCCCTCAAGGCCGAGCGAATACGACAACCGCCCGGACGCGACGCTGAGCAGCGCGCCGATCTGGGCGTAGCCGGAGATGATCTCGGGGGTGAAGAAGTGGTTGCCGTAGCCGAAATAAGCCAGGCCCGCGAACACGCCGGTGTCGGTGCCGCGCAACGTGTGCGGGTCGATACCGGCGCGCTCCAGCGATTCCCACGACGCTTCCAGCAGCAGCCGCTGCTGCGGGTCGGCGGCCAGCGCCTCACGCGGGTTGATGCCGAAGAACTCGGCGTCGAAATCACCCGCGTCGTAAAGCCACCCGCCGGCCCGCGTGACGCTGGCGCCCGGCCGGTCCGGTTCGGGATCGAACAACTCCTCCAGATCCCAGCCCCGGTCGTCCGGGAAATCGGACACGGCGTCTTCGCCGCGCCGCACCAGCTCCCACAGCCCCTCCGGCGAACTCACCCCGCCCGGAAAGCGACAGCCGATACCCACGACCGCGATCGGCTCGACCGCGGCCTCCGTCAACTCCTGCAAACGCCGACGGGTGTCGATCAGCTCGATCGATGTCCGCTTGAGGTACTCGAGAACGTCGGCGTTTTTGTCGTTAGTCATCGCTCTCCTAGCCGAGCTCTTTGTCCAGCAGGGAGAGCAGCTCTCCCGCTGATGCGGAACTGATCCGGCCGACCAGATCGACCGATTCATCGCTTACCGTCGGGCGGACCCGGTCCTGCAATTCGCCGAGTAGAACTGAAATCGTGAACTTGTCGCTGTCCGAAAGCTCGGCAACCTGCTCGCCCAGCCGCGCGATCTCCTTGGCCACGCGATCAGCGGCGGTCTCGACCCCTTCGTCGGCCTCGGGCTTGAGGCAGGCGAGCACGTGCTGGGCCAGCAAGGTCGGGTTCGGGTAGTCGAAGGCGAGCGTGGAGGGGAGCTTCACCCCGGTCACCGCGACCAGCTTGTTGCGCAGCTCCAGCGCGGTCAGCGAGTCGATGCCCAGTTCCTTGAACGCGATGGTGGGTCCGATCTTCCTGGCGTCGGCGTGGCCGAGCACGAGCGCGGTCTGCGTCCGCACCACCTCCAGCACCAGCGCCTCGGCTTCGGCCTTGGGCAGCGCGGCGACCTGCTGGACCAGTCCCGGCTTGGCCTCGCGCGGATCGTCGCCGATCAGGCCGCGCAGCAGCGGTGAAGCGCCGCGCAGCGCGGACACGTTCAGTCGCGCGGGCACCAGCACCGGCGCGTCCACCGCGATGGCCGCGTCGAACAAGGCCAGGCCCTCGTGCGCGGACATCGGCAGCACGCCCTGCCGTTCCAGCCGCGAGATGTCGGCCTCGACCAGGTCGGTGGTCATCTCGCTGCGCTGGGCCCAGAAACCCCAGCACAGCGCGCTGGCCGCGAGACCGCGCGCGCGGCGGTGCTCGGCCAGACCGTTGAGGAACGCGTTGGCGGCCGCGTAGTTGGCCTGACCGGCCGTGCCGATCACGCTGGCCATCGACGAGAACAGCACGAACGCGGACAGGTCCAGGTCCTGGGTCAGCTCGTGCAGGTGCCACGCACCGTCCACTTTGGGCGCCAGCACCGCGTCGACCCGATCGTCGGTCAACGCCTCGACGACGCCGTCGTCCATCACGCCGGCGCAGTGGATCACCGCGCTCAGCGGGTGTTCCTTGATCACTTCGACGAGGGACTCGCGCGAGGTGACGTCGCAGGCAACGACATCGACCTCGGCCCCGGCCGCGACCAGCTCGTCGCGCAGTTCGACCGCCGCCGGAGCGGCCAGGCCGCGCCTGCTGGTCAGTACCAGCCGGTTCGCCCCGTAGTTCGCCACCAGGTGACGAGCCAGCAGCGCACCCAAACCGGTGGTACCGCCGGTGATCAGCACGGCTCCCTCGGTGAATCCGGCGAGGTCGGCGGGCTGGGTGTCGTGGGCGCGGGCGAGTTGCGGGGTGGTGACGGCGCCCGCGCGGATCTTGAGCTGCGCTTCGCCGGTCTCGATCGCGGCCGGGATCCGGGCCAGCGATTCCGGCTGCTCGTCGATGTCGAGCAGCACGAACCGGCCCGGGTTCTCGGTCTGCGCGGTGCGCAGGAAACCCGAGATCGCGGCGGCGGCCGGGTCGGTGCCGTGGATCGCGATGGCCAGGCGGGCATCGGCGAACCGCTCGCCGGTCAGCCAGGCCTGGGTCCAGCGCAGTACCCGGTGCAGGTTGCGCCGGGCGTCGGCGGGGATGTCATCGCCTGCGGACCGTTCGATCTCGGCGATCACGACCGGTGGCGCGGCCTGGTCCGACGCGATCAGCGCGTCGACGTCGGTGAACTCGACGGCCGCGCCGGAGCCGACTGACACCGGCGCCCAGTCGATCTGGAACAGCGAGTCCTTGTGGTCGAAGGCCAGCTCGGACAGTTGCGCGAGGTCGACCTGCCGCAGGAGCAGCGAGTCGATGCTGCCGACCGGTACGCCATTCTCATCGGCGACGACCAGCGACACCGCGTTCTCCCCGGCCGGCGCGATCCGCACCCGGATCGTGGTCGGTGCGGCCGCGTTCAGCCGGACTCCGGTGTACTGGAACGGCACCAGGCCGTCCTGGCCGGCCAGCTGCACGGCGGCCTGGATCAGCGCTGGGTGGAGCTGGAAGCGGGCCGCGTCCGGGCCGTCGTTCGAGGGCAGTTCCACCTCGGCGAACACGGTGTCGTCGCGCCGCCAGGCCTTGCGCACGCCCCGGAACAGCGGGCCGACACCGAACCCGAGACCGGCGAGCCGGTCATAGTGCGCGGCCACGGACACGTCGGTCGCGCCGGCCGGCGGCCACGACACCAGCGCGTCCTCCCACCGGGTTTCCGCTTCGGCCTCGGCGACCTCGCCGACCGCATTGCGGGTCCACTGCTCGTCGTTCTCGCCGCGTGAATAGACGGTCAGCGCGCCCCGCTCGATGACGACGCGGATCTCGCGATCCGCGGTCTGGGCCAGCACCAGCGGTGTCACCAGCGTGAGTTCGCCGACCGCGCAACCGACCTTGTCCGCCGTCCACGCCGCGATCTCCAGCAACACCGCGCTGGGCACCACGACCGCGCCGTGGATCGCGTGCTCGGCCAGCCACGGCTGGCGTTCCAGCGACAGATGCCCGCCGCACACCGCGCCGTCCTCGGGCAGGTCGATCACAACGTCGAGCAGCGGGTGGTCCGAGGTGTTCTCGTTGTCGGTCTCGCGGGGCGTGTTCAGCCAGTAGCGCTGGCGCTGGAAGGCGTAGGTGGGCAACTCGACCCAGCGGCCCTCCCAGCCCGGGAACGCGGCCTGCCAGGACACGTCCGCGCCGGCCACGAACGCCTCGGCCACCGACCGGTAGAACCGCGCCAGGCCGCCCTCGCCGCGACGCAACGTGGCCACCACGACCCGGTTGGCGGTGGTGGTCGCGGCCTCGGCCATCTCCTGAATGCCCATCACCAGCAACGGATGCGGACTCACCTCGACGACCAAACCCGGCTCGCGGTCCAGAACCTGCCGCATGGTGGATTCGAACTCGACGGTCTGCCGCAGGTTGCGGAACCAGTAACCGGTGTCCAGCTCGGCGGTGTCGAGCGGTCCTGCGGTCACCGTCGAGTAGAACCGGACCGGCGTCGGCCGCGGGACGATCGTGCCCAGTTCACGGCGCAGCGGCTCGGCGAACTGGTCGACCAGCGGCGAGTGCGCAGGCATGCCCGCCGGAACCCACTTGGCCCGCACGCCATCGGCCTCGCACACCGCGACCAGCTCTTCCAGCGCCTGCGTTTCACCGCCGACCGTGGTCGAGTTCGGTCCGCTGATCGCGGCGATCCCGAGCCGGTTCTCCCAGCGCGGCAACAGTTCCCGCACCCGGTCCGGGGCCAGCAGAAGTGCCACCAAACCGCCCTGGTCGGCCGTGGTGGCCATGAGCCGGGAGCGCACCGCCACGATCTTGGCCGCGTCTTCCAGGGTCAGCGCGCCAGCGACACAGGCCGCGGCGATCTCGCCCTGCGAAGCGCCGATCACCGCATCCGGGATCACGCCCAGCGAACGCCAGACCTCGGCCAGCGACACCATCATCGCGAACAGCGCGGGCTGTACCACCTCGATCCGCGCCAGGTCGGCCGACTCCGGCCCGCCGGTGACCGTGTCGATCAACGGCCAGTCGATCCACGGCGCCAGCGCGTCGGCACACGCGCGCAGCCGCTCGGCGAACACCGGGTTCGACTGGTACAGCTCGCGTCCCATCGCCACCCACTGCGAACCCTGGCCGGGGAACACGAACACGGTCTTGGCCAGCGGTTGCGCGACCCCGGAAACGACATCGCCGTCCAGGTCCGCGCCGATCGCGACCTGGCGGTGCTCGAAGGTCGTCCGCGTGCTCAGCAGTGAGGCGCCGATACCGTCGATCGGCAGATCCGGGTTGCCTGCCACGAGTTCGCGCAGCCGCGCGGCCTGCTCGCGCAGCGCATCCGCCGATCGGGCCGACAACACCCACGGCACGACGCCATCGACCCTGCTCGGCGCCTGTTCGGCAGACTCGGGAGCCTGTTCGAGGATGACGTGGGCATTGGTCCCGCTGATGCCGAAGGACGACACGCCACCGCGCCGCGGCCGACCGTCTTCCGTGGACCATTCGCGGGCCTCGGTCAGCAGCTCCACCGCGCCGGAGGACCAGTCGACGTGCGGGGACGGACTGGTCACGTTCAACGTCTTGGGCAGCACCGCGTTGCGCAGCGCCATGATCATCTTGATCATGCCGCCGACGCCCGCCGCCGCCTGGGTGTGGCCGATGTTGGACTTCAGCGAGCCGAGCCACAACGGCTTGGCCGGATCGCGGTCCTGACCGTAGGTGGCCAGCAGCGCGTGGGCCTCGATCGGGTCGCCGAGCACGGTGCCGGTTCCGTGCGCCTCCACCGCGTCGACCTCGGTAGGCGCGAGCCCCGCGTTGGTCAGCGCTGCCTGGATCACACGCTGTTGGGCGAGCTGGCTGGGCGCGCTCAGTCCGTTGGACGCGCCGTCCTGGTTGATCGCCGAACCGCGGATGACCGCCCAGATCTTGCGGCCATTGCGCCGCGCGTCGGACAACCGCTCCAGCACGAGTACACCCGCGCCCTCACCCCAAGCGGTACCGTCCGCACCGTCCGAAAAGGACTTGCAGCGCCCTTCGACGGACAGCCCGCGCTGCCGCGCCAGTTCCACGAAAAGCCCCGGCGTGGGCAGCACCGAAACGCCGCCCGCCAGCGCCATCCCACACTCGGCCGCGCGCAACGCCTGCACGGCCTGGTGGATCGCGACGAGCGACGAGGAACACGCGGTGTCGACCGACACCGCCGGTCCTTCCAGTCCCAGCACGTAGGCCACCCGGCCGGACGCGACGCTGGCGTAGGAGCCGGTGATCGCGTAACCCTCCACCTCGGCACCGGCGCCGCCGCCCATCCTCGGGCCGTAGTCGACGCCGAAGATGCCGGTGAACACGCCGGTCCGCGAACCGCGCAACCCCGCCGGGTCGATGCCCGCACGCTCCAGCGCTTCCCAGGACGTCTCCAGCATCAACCGCTGCTGCGGATCCATCGCGAGCGCTTCACGTGGACTGATCCCGAAGAAAGCCGCATCGAAGTCGGCGACGTCGGGGAGAAAACCCCCGGAGCGGGTGTACATCTTGCCGCGCGCGTCGGGATCGGGATCGTAGATCCCCTCGATGTCCCAGCCACGATCCTCGGGGAGGCCGCCCATCGCGTCCACGCCGCCGGACACCACGCCCCACAAGCCTTCCGGAGACCGCACCCCGCCCGGAAAACGGCAGCTCACGCCCACCACCGCGATGGGCTCCCGAGCAGCCTCCTCCAGCTCACGCACGCGCGCACGCAGACCCTGCGCATCGTCCACGGCGCGGCGTAAGTAGGACCGGAGCTTGTCCATCTCCTCCATCAGGATCCTCCCCAGCGGTTTGCTGCTACACGTATCCACGTTCGATCAGTTCGTACAGTTCGTCGTCGCTGCGATCCACGGCCTCGACCGGCTCGGGAATGTCGACCGGCGCCGGTTCGAGAAGGGAGAAGAGATGGCTGCCAAGCGTTTGCGGCGTGGGGTAGGCAAAGGCGACGGTGGCCGGCAGCCGCACCCCGGCGGCC
>DATFHN010000020.1:0-112190 GCA_035248365.1 Pseudonocardiaceae bacterium
GCTGGCCAAGTGCTACGGCGGTGACATCACCCGTAAGCGCAAGCTGCTGGAGAAGCAGAAGGAAGGCAAGAAGCGGATGAAGATGGTCGGCCGGGTCGAGGTGCCGCAGGAGGCCTTCGTCGCCGCGCTGTCCACCGACGAATCGCCGGACAAGGCCAAGTCGGCCAAGAAGTAGCAGCGGGACGACACGCGGGGCCTTGGGATCCACCCCCAACCTGATCCCAAGGCCCCGCGGTGTCGTGCAACCCCGGCCCATGACCAGCCCGCCTCACCGGCGGATGCGTAGCTCCGACGCGACGAAGTGCGGTTCGGTTCCCTGTGGACGGTCAGTCGTTGAACCGGTAGTCGAATTCGTAGCTGTGCGAACCGTCCTCGGCGCGGGTGATCCGCAGGTCGCCACCGAGTCCGGTGAGTTCTCCGTCGGCGGATCCGGCCACAACGGACACCGTCATGCCCGCGCTGCGGTCGGCCACGTGCAGTACGACGAAGCTGCCCTTGCGGCCGTGCACCGAGCCGGTGATCCGCTCGATCGCGACGTAGGCGACGCCCGCGAACTCGTCGGATCCCTCGACCGGGACGCCTACCGTGAGCAGTTGCGCCGTGCTGGTGCCGGTGAGGTCGCCGTGGAAGGTCTTGCGGTTGCTGATCCTGGCCAGTTTCGCGGCGGGGGTTTCGTCGTAGTACTGCTCCTGCCAGTCGTGCAGGTCGAAGGTGCCAGTCGCGGTCATGAGGTCATCGTCGTGGGTGTACCTGACATCTTTTGTCAGGTATCAGGAGCCGGTGCTGCCGTCGGTCTGTTCGCGGAGGATGTCGGCGTGGCCGACGTGCCGGGCGGTTTCCTCGATCAGGTGCACGTAGATCCAGCGCAGCGATACCTGGCCGAAGTAGGGGTGCGGTACCTGGTGGTCGAGGTCGAACTGGGCGGCGATCTCCCGGGACCGGGCGCAGGCCTGCTCGTACTCGGCGATCAGGCCGGGAACGGTCTCGTCCTCGGCGACCTGCCAGCCCGCGTCTGCCTGCCCGTCGAAGATGGCGCCGATCTGCTCCGCGCTCAACTGACCGAGGGTGTGCTGGAACCATTCGCGTTCGACGGCCGCCAGGTGCTTGAGCAGGCCGGCGAGCGTGGTGAGCGAGCCGACCAGGCGTTGCCGCGCCTTGTCTTCGGCGACGCCGTGCACCTTGCGTTTGATGATCTGGCGGTAGTAGTTCAGGAACTCGTCCAGGACCTGGCGTTCGCTGCCGGTGGCGATGGCGCGGTCAAAGCTGGCTGTGGGTGCGTTGTCCTCGATCGACATGATCGGCAGGGTAATCGCGAGGTCCGACCGTCTCGGTGCGACGGCGCGGGCCGTTGGACCCGGTGACGAACAACAGGAACCAGGCGACGGCCACCACGATCAGCGCGCCGATGGTGTTGTTGAGGAAGTCCTGCTTGTCGCAGACCCCGAGGCCGGTGAGCGCCTGGGTGATCTCGACACAGGCGGAGAGCACCGCGCTGGAGATCGCGATGGTGAACGGTCTGCGGGTGGCGATGGTGCCGAAGAACGCATAGGGCATCAGCATCAGGAAGTTGAGCTGCGAGGTTTCGCTGTGCAGGGAGAACTGGCCGCTGACGCATCTGTACAGCGGGTTCTCCCCGGTCGGCAGGTGACCGCCGTGCCGGACCAGGGTGACCGCGAGCGCCATGGCCAGACCGGCGGCGGCGAGCACGGCGGCCCAGCGGATCCAGCCCAGGCGGCCGGCGATCAGCCAGGCCAGCACGCCGAGCACGATCGCGCCGAACACCTCGGCGGCGAACACGGCCGGTCGGCTGAGCATGTTCTCGGCGAGACCGATACTCGGCCCGGCGCTGGTGAGAAATCCGAACACATCAAGATGGACGCTTGGTGAGCCGGAGAGGTTGGCTCAGGACCAGCGAAAATCGTGCTATCGCGTGGTTTTGGCGCGAATCGGCCACTGGAGCAACGGTCAATATTGGTCCAGACCTTGACAAGATCGAGTGGTCTAGTCCACCTTTGGCTGTGACGCAGGTCTCGGTGGCCCACCCCTGCTGGCGCCATGTCCTCGACACCTCGTCGTAACCGTGGAGGTGTATCCGGTGACCCTCAACCGATTATCAGTCGCTGGCTTCGCCGCTGTCGTGGCGGCATGCGCCGGCGTGGTGCTCCTACCTGGAACCAGCGCGGCGGCAACCAACCTGGTCAGCAACTCCGGCTTCGAATCCGGCACGACGAGCGGCTGGTCCTGCGGCTCGTCGGCCTCGATCGTGACCAGCCCGGTCCACTCGGGCTCCTTCGCGCTGTCCGACACGCCCCAGGGCCAGGACGACGCGCAGTGCACGCAGACCATCTCCGTCCAGCCCAACTCGGCGTACACCCTGAGCGCCTGGGTCCAGGGCAGCTACGTCTACCTCGGTGACACGGGCACCGGGACGACCGACACCAGCACGTGGACGCCGGGCGGGAGCGGCTACACGCAGCTGACCACGAACTTCACCACCGGCGCGAGCACGTCGACCGTGCAGATCTACGTGCACGGGTGGTACGGGCAGCCGACCTACTACCTCGACGACGTGTCGCTGACCGGGCCGGGCGGGGGCGCTTCCGCGCCGTCGGCGCCGGGCGGGCTGAGCGTGTCCGGGACGACCTCGTCCTCGGTGTCGCTGTCCTGGTCGAGTCCGGGTGGCACGGTGTCCGGGTACAACGTCTACCGCAACGGCAGCAAGGTCGGGACCACCACCTCGACCTCCTACACCGACAGCGGCCTGGCCGCGTCCACCCAGTACACGTACGCGGTGACCGCCTACAACAGCATCGGCGAGTCTTCGCCGTCCGGTTCGGTGAGCGCGACGACCGCCTCCTCCGGTGGCGGTGGCAACCCGCCGCCCGGTGGCCTGCCTGCGCACGTGCTGACCGGGTACTGGCAGGACTTCACCAACGGCGCGCAGGCACTGAAGCTGTCCTCGGTGCCGACCAGCTACGGGCTCGTCGCGGTCGCGTTCGCCAACGCGGACTCGTCCAACGACGGCGGCGTCACGTTCAGCGTCGACTCCGGCCTGTCCTCGGCGCTGGGCGGCTACAGCGACAGCCAGTTCACCAGCGACATCGCCACGCTGCACTCGCGCGGCCAGAAGGTGATCATCTCGGTCGGCGGCCAGAACGGGACGATCAGCGTCGGCAGCTCGTCCGCGGCGTCCGCGTTCGCGAACAGCATCGAGTCGCTGATGAACCAGTTCGGGTTCGACGGGGTGGACATCGACCTGGAGAACGGCGTCAGCCCGACCTTCATGGCGCAGGCGCTGCACTCGATCGCCGCCGCCAAGCCGGGCGCGATCATCACGCTGGCCCCGCAGACGATCGACGTGCAGTCGACCGGGATGGACTATCTGGCACTGGCCTTGAACATCAAGGACGTGCTGACGATCATGAACACCCAGTACTACAACTCGGGCACCATGAACGGCTGCGACGGCAACGTCTATGCGGAGAGCACGGAGAACTTCCTGACCGCGCTCGCCTGCATCCAGTTGCAGGGTGGCCTGGCCCCGTCCCAGATCGGGCTCGGCCTGCCTGCCTCCGGCAGCGCGGCCGGTAGCGGCTACCTCTCACCGTCCATTGTGAACAACGCGCTGGACTGCTTGGACAAGCAGGCCAACTGCGGCAGTTTCAAGCCGAGCCAGGCCTATCCGGGCATCCGGGGCGCCATGGACTGGTCGATCAACTGGGACGCGTCCAACGGCTACAACTTCGCCAACACGGTCGCGCCCCATCTGGGTTCCCTCTAGGAGAGGGAGGGGGCGGGGGCCTGTCGCGTGCAGGCCCCCGTTGTCCTCAGCGAGTGCTCTGTCTAACTAACGAAGACGATCTTTCCGTCGGTCTTGCCGTCGAGCATTTCGCGCAGGCCGGTTTCGGCTTCGGTGAGCGGCAGCGTCGAACCGATCCTCGGGCGGATGTTCGCCTGGGCGCAGAACGCCAGCAGGTCGGACAGTTCGTCGCGAGTGCCCATGGTCGAGCCGACCACGCGCAGTTGCAGGAAGAACAGCCGTTGCAGTTCGGCCGCGGTCGCGTCGCCGCTGGTGGCGCCGGAGATCACCACGATCCCGCCGGGCTTGAGCGATTTCATCGAGTGTGACCAGGTCGCCTTGCCGACCGTCTCGAACACGCCGTCGACCCGTTCGGGCAGGCGCGCGCCGGATTCGAAGACCGCGTCCGCGCCGAGTTCGGTGGCGATCGCGCGCTTCTCCTCGGTCCGCCCGGTCGCCCAGACCCGCAGGCCCGCTGCCTTGCCGAGGGCGATCAGCGCGGTGGACACGCCGCCGGAAGCGCCCTGCACCAGCATGGTCTGGCCGGGCCGCAGGCCGGACTTCACGAACAGCATCCGGTAGGCGGTCAGCCAGGCGGTGCCCATGCACGCCGCTTCGGCGAAGGACAGGCCGGCCGGTTTGGGCAGCACGTTGTGCGCGGGCACGGTGACCAGTTCGGCGAAGGTGCCCTGGTGCTTCTCGGTGAGCAGGGTGCGCTTGGGGTCGAGGGTTTCGTCGCCGATCCAGCCGGGGCTGGTGATCACCGAGTGCAGCACCACCTCGGAGCCGTCCTCGAGTTCACCGGCTCCGTCGCAGCCCAGGATCATCGGGAACTGGTCGGGTTTGATGCCGACCCCGCGCAACGTCCACAGGTCGTGCATGTTCAGGCTGGCGGCCTTCACCCGCACGGTCACCCAGCCATCGGGCGCGACGGGTTCGGGTCGCTCGCCGACCACCAGCGCGGCGAGCGGGTCGTCGGGACTGGGGCGGTCAGCGTAGACGGCGAACATGCCCCGGAACCTACCTGAGGCGCGGCGCTAAGGTCATGGGGTGTGGTTGTCGCTGGCGAACTGGTGGGACGGGGTCGAGCTGTGGCTGACCCAGCTGCCCTTCCCGTTCGAATTCGCCATCGTCATCGCCGTGCTCGGCCCCTTGTGTGTGGTCCTGGCCATCTTGCTGGACCGCCTGTTCGGGCTGTTCTGGGGACGTAAGTAGGCTGGCGCGGTGAGTTCGGGTCGTCGTATCACCATGGGGCTGGTGGCGTTGGTGCTGCTGGTGATCGTCGGCTATCTGATCAACGATCTGACCCATCACCATTCAGCCGCCGGCGTCGCTGTCGTCCTCCTCGCCGTGTAGGTCGCATTCCTGCCGGTGCCGGGCATTCACCGCGGCCATCCACCGCTCGTTGTTCCGGTCGAGCTGAGCGTGGCGCCAGGCGATCCAGGGCGACTCCTCTTCCTTGCGGCCCACCAGCAGTTCGACGACGTGGCCGGTGTCGGAGTCGGTCACCGGCCAGCCCGCCGCCGTGAGGATCGTGCGCATCGCCTCCCGCATCGTGTCGGCGACGACCTCCAGGTAGGCGCTGTGCGGGTTCGGCCCGGTCGCATTGTCGGCGACGATGTTGTCGGCCCGCACCTCGTTCCCGGCCAAGAACAGCAGGTCGTGACAGTTCCAGTGGACGAGCACGCCGTTGGGTTGGAGGTTGTCCACGTAGACCGCGGCACCGGTCGCGCCGAAAGGCCCCATACCGTCGGCGGGGATCACCGGGAGACCGGCCATCACCAGGTCGGTCTGCACCCGCATGGCCAGAAACTCCAGTCTGGTGCGGGTCTCCTGGGAGATGGGCTGATAGTCAGTCACCCGGCGATTATGCCAAAAGGGACTAATCCTCGACGGGAACCCAACTGGGCTTGCGCTTCTGCATGAACGCGGTGATGCCCTCCTGGCCTTCGGCGCTGGCGAAGAACGGGGCGGACAGTTCGAGCATGTCGGCGAAGCTCTCGCCGAGATCGGCCGGCTTGGGTTCGCGCAGCATGCGCTTGGTCGCGGCCAGCGCGTTCGGGCCGCCGAGGGCGAGCATGCCGGTGTAGCGCTCGACTTCCGCGTCCAGTTCTTCCGCGTCGACGGCCGAGTTGAGCAGGCCGATCGCGGCGGCGCGGGTCGCGTCGAAGGTCTCGCCGGTGAGGAACAGTTCGTGCGCGGCCCGGGGCAGCAGCCGGGGGAGCACGGTGACCGAGATCACCGCCGGCACCACACCGATGCGCACCTCGCTGAACGCGAACGTCGCGGTGCGCGCGGCCACCGCGATGTCGCACGCGGCCACCATGCCGACGCCGCCGGCGCGGGCCGGACCGGCCAGTTTGGCCACGACCGGCTTCGGGCTGGTCCAGAGTTGTTCCAGGATCGCCGGGAACTCGTTGACGCCCTGGTCGGCGGTGCTGGCGCCGCCCGCTTCCTTGAGGTCCATCCCCGCGCAGAACACCGGGCCAGTGTGGTCGAGCACGATCACCCGCACCGCGTCGTCGCCGACCGCACTGTTGAGGTGATCCCGCAGTTCGCGCCGCAACTGGGCGGACAGCGCGTTGCGGTTGTGCGGGGAGTCCAGGGTGATCGTGGCGATACCGCCGCGCACCGCGTAGTGGACCAGCTCATCGGCCATCGGTTGTGCTCCCAAGCGCCAGGAGGTTGTGGGTACTCGCCAGGCAACGTACCCACAACCTCCCGTCGAGGGTGGCACCGGTCAGCTGATGGTGGTGCTGGCCAGCACCGGGCTGGTGCTCGGGTAACCGTTGGTCGCGGCGTTCACCGGGAAGCCGAAGACCGAGATGACCGCGGTGAAGGTCAGACCCGGGCTGGTGTAGCTGGTTCCGGCGAGCTTGGTGTCGACGCTGCCGGAACTGCCCGCGGTGACGTTGATGGTCAGCGTCGGCAGGGTCGCCGTGGCGCCGCCGTTGATCGGGCCGGGGATGCTGACCACGACGTTGCCGCCGCTCTGCGAGCAGGTGTTGGTGCCGCTGCCGAGGCCGGAGCCGCCGGCGAGCGAGCAGGACTTGTAGCTGGAGTTGGTGGGGGTCGCGATGTCCAGCTTGATGCCCTGGATGTCCTTGACGGTGTAGCCGTCCGCGCTGCTGGGCACGGTCAGGCTGCCGGTCGAGAGGGTGACGGTGACCGCGCCGCCGGCGGCGACCGACGCGGGGGAGCTGCTCGCGGTCACGTTGACCGGGATGGTGAAGTTGCCGGTCTGGCCGGCGGCCGAGGCCTGCAGGTCGTAGGTGATGGGGGTACTCGCCGCGCTGGCGGGCAGGGTCGCGCCGAGCAGCGGGATGGCGGTCAGCAGGGCGATTCCGAGCAGGCGGGTACCGGTTCGCAGGGAGGACTTCATGGTCGTTTCACCTCGTGAGGATCGGAAAGGATCAAGGAGGGACGACGAGTCGCGACTCGATACGATGGTTACTTGTGAGTATCTTTCACGTCAACCAACCACCGGTTTATAAAACCGATTCACATTTGACCGGACTCACCGTCGACAATTGATCACGGTCCGTCACAAAAATGTCTGTTAGTAGGAGGAACAGTACGGAACGGGCAGCGGCATCGTTGTACCGGAAGGCCGGAGCGTTCGTGCCGGGCCGGGCGAACGCCGCGGCCGTGCGCGTCGTCGTGTAGGTGCCGAGCGCGAACCGGCGCGGGTGCACCTCGCCAACGGCGTCGATCAACCGGCCCTCTGCGCCGGTCACCCGGACCAGTCCGGTGCTGTGCGCGGCGCCATCCTCGATCAGTACCTCGTCGGCCAGTTCGCCGTCGCGGTGCAGGCCGTCCAGCAGTGCCTCGGCGGTGTCCCGGACGGTCGCCTTGGGCAGCCGCGCCTCGATCAACGCGTCGGCGCGCACGACGTCGCCTGTACTGGCGCTGCCCGCGACGAAAAGCCCGCGCGCGGCGTCGGTGCTCACCCACATGTCCGCGCCGAGAAACCGCACGATTCCCGCGCGGGACAAGGCAAGCAGCTGTTCGAGCCGATCGCCGGGCGGTCCGCTGGCGAAGTAGCTGAAGAACCCGGCCCACCAGCCTTCCAGGTCGCGCAGGCGGGAACCGGGCGTGAGCTTGCCGGACGCGACGAGCCGGGGGAGCTGGCCGTAGATCGACAGCAGCGCGAAGAACGCGCCGAGGTCCGCGCTGTGTCCGGGATCGGAGCGACGGGTGAGGTCGGCGCGGATGTAGTCGCGCAGGTGTTGTTGCAGGGACTCGGAATCCGGGAAGGTCTGGCCGTGCAGGGGGCGGTCGTAGGCCGGGAAGTCGAGGCGGTCGGTCGGGTCGGGGACGGATTCGGCGATGAGCGCGGTGATTTCCGTTGTGTCCCAGGCGAGATCGGCGAAGCGGGCGTCGAATTCGGTCCAGGGGAGGCGGACGCGGCCGGGATGGCCGTGGTGCAGTTCGTGGTAGTAGGCCCAGGCGATTTCCTTGGCCTGCAACGGCCAGACCTGAGTGAGGTAGTCGATGTCGTCGTTGGCGGCGACGAGCGCGTCGATGGCGGCGGCGTCGAAGAAGTGCGGGAGGGGCGGGCGTGGGCCGGACAGGCGGTAGGTGGTTTTCGCGTGGTAGGGCACGCCGCGCCGGGAACCCGCGTACAACACGGGTTCCCGGCCGGAAGGGTGGTAGCGCAGTTCGCCGTTCGGCTCTTCGGAGAACCGGCCGCCGCGCCCTTCGGTGAGCAGCACCATCAGGTCGATGAACGCGAGGCCCAGGCCGCGCAGGATCACCGTCTGTCCGGGTTGGACGGCGGTGAGGTCGACGTCGGCGGAGTAGGCGGGCGGGAGGTAGTAGGCGTCGTGTTCGGCGGCGAATTCGCGCAGCCGCGCGCTTTCTCCGGTCGGGTTCGCGTCCAGGTGGCCCATGGCCAGGATCACCACGTCGGCCACGATCGGCCTGCCGTGCTCGCTGAGCCAGATCTGCTGGCGGCCGGTGGCGTCGCCGGTGATCTTCTCGACCCGGGCAGTGTGCACGGAGACGTCTATTGTGGACGGCAGGTTGGCGACCGTGTGCTGGAAGAACCAAGCCAGGTAACGGCTTTGCAGGCGGCGGGTGGGGAAGCTGGTGCCGGTGAGGCCGGCCAGTTCCGGGTCGAGCCGATCTGCTGGTGTCGCGGCGCGTTCGCGCTTGGCCCATTCGGCCAGGGAGGGTCCGGGGCGGATCGGGCCCGCGCACTGCACGCTCTCGTCGGTGAACATGGTGACGTCTTCGGCCATCGAGTTCATCCGCAGCAGTGGCGACTGTTCGAACCGCCAGACCCGGCCCGCTCCCGGCGGATACGGGTCGATGATGTGTACCTGAATGCGGCGGCCTGGTGCGATCTCGGGTGCGTTGGCGCCGAGGCGTTCCAGGAAACCGGCCGCGCGCGGGCCACCGCCGACGATCGCGATGACCGCGGGATCAGGCATATGGCGAGATTACGAGCCGCGTGGGTGGTGGCGTCAATGTTGCTCGCCTGATGGGAAGTGTCGGAGTCCGTCGAAAACGATGGCCAGGGTTTTGGCCCGCAGTTCGGCGTCCAGTCCGGCGTAGGCGGCGGCGCGGGCCGAGCCGATCAGCAGCGCGTACACCTCGGGCAGGGCCAGGTCGGCGCGGACCGCACGCGCTTGCTGGGCTCGATCGAGCAGAGCGCCGACTCCGGTCCGCAGTTCCTGCCCGGCCTCGATCACCGCGGGGTCGTTGTCGCCGCCCGCGTCGACCAGGGCGTTGGTGATCGCCAGTTTGCCCGCCGCGTCCGCGACGACGGTGCCGAAGAACTCGAAGAACGCGGCACCGGGATCGGGGGCGTCGAGCAGGGCGGCGGCCTGGTCGCGCAGCCGGTTGAGCCTGCCGATCAGCACCGCGCGCAGCAACGCGGTCTTGGTCGGGAAGTGCCGGAACACGGTGGCGATGCCGACCCCGGCCAGCCGCGCCACCTCCTCGGTGGACGCGGTGTCGCCGCCCCGGCCGAACACGTCCTCCGCGACGGTCAGGATGCGATCGCGGTTGCTCCGCGCGTCGGTACGCCGCGCCCGCTCCATGTCAGCCTCCCTTGACGGCGGAGTGAGGACTCCGTATCTTTACCGAAGTCATCACTCCGGATTATCTCATCTGCTCAAGGGGGAGCCTGCCATGTCCGAAACTCGCAGCCCACGCGAGGTTTTCCTGGCTCTGATCAACGGCGTCGCGGCCAAGCAGGACCCGGCCGAAGTCGCCGCGCTCTACGCTGACCAGACCGACGTCACGCACCCGTTCGAACCCGCACGCGCACCGGCGCTGCGCACCCGCGACGAACTGCGCGAGCACTTCGCCCGGGGCAGGCAGGTACGCGGCGCGTTCGACCGCAAGGCCGTGGACGTCATCGTGCACGAAACCGCGGACCCCGAGGTGATCATCGGTGAATTCACCTACGACGGCACGAACACCAACACCGGCGAACACGTCCGGATCCCGTCGATCTTCGTGATGCGGGTGCGGGACGGGCTGATCGTCGAGTCCCGCGACTACACCGACCCCAACGCCGTGGTGCGGGCGGGCGGCGCCCTGCGGCAGTAACCTCGGCCCTATGCACGTGGCGCACTCGCACGGCCAGGACAGCTTTCTCAAGGCGTTGCGGGGACTGCTGGACACCTTCGGCCAGCTCGACGACCGGGCGATGCTCGCCACCAGTGGCTGTTTCGGCTGGAACGTCGGCGACGTGCTCACCCACGTGCATCTCGGTTTGCAGGAAATGCTGCTCGCGCTCGGCCTGTACACCGACGACGCGCCGGACGCGGACGCGGCCTCGTACTGGCAGGCGTTCCCACCCAGCAACGGCGTGATCGGCGACGACCAGTTGGACGACATCCAGTTCGTGCGCCGCACCAACGCCGCCTACCGCCGGCCGGCCGACGTGCTGCGGCACTTCACCATCACCGCGAACGGCCTGCTCGACCGGGTGCCGACCCTGCCCGAGGTGGCGATGCCGTTCCAGGGCAGGGTGATCACCTCCGGCGACTTCCTCGCCATCTGGGTGGTCGAGCTGGTCATCCACCACCTGGACTTGCAGGCCGAGGCCACGCTGCCCGATCCGGACGCGGACGCGCTCAACGTGACCAGGCGGGTGATCGAGGCGCTGGTCGGCGACGAACTGCCCAGCGGCGTCCCGGACCGCACCGTCGTTCTGGTTGGCGCGGGCCGGGAAACGCCCCACGAGACGCACAACCGCGCGTTCGAGAAACTCGCCGCGCGGTTGCCCGTCCTCGGATAACGGTGATCAGCCGTCGGAGCGGCGGCGGTGCAGGCTGAACTTCTCGAACACCGACAGCTCACCCGAAGGCTTGTTCACGTTGTAGTAGGTGACGTGCATCGTGGTGGTGTCACCGGGGTGACGGCCCGGGTCGACGGTGAACGCGGCGAAACCGTACGGGTGCTCGCGGTCCTGCACCGCGCTCCACACCGCTTCTTCCTTGGTGTAGGTGGACGTGCGCTTGCCGTTCGAGCCGGGCGTCGCCGACACGGAGGTGATCACCTTGCCGGTGCCGTCGGTGAAGAAGCTTCCGTTGGTGGTGCCGGAAACCCCGCCGCCGCCCAGGATCATGTGCACGGTGCCCAGCGACGCGTCGATGTTGTCGGTCGCCGAGGACACCGGGTTCGGCGTGAGGGTTTCGCTGCCCGAGACGACGCCGCGCACCGCGAGCGAGCGCTCGTAGTCGTGCTCGTGCCCGCACAGCACCAGGTCCACGCCGTAGCGGTCGAACAACGGGCCATACTTCTGGCGCAGGCCGAGGTCGGCGCCGTTCGCGTCGGAGGTGCTGACCATCACCTGGTGCATCGCCACCACGATCCAGTCGACGTCGCGAGACCGGCTCGCCTTGGCCAGGTCCTGCTCGAGCCAGGCCAGCTGACGGCCACCGGAGTAGCCGCTGATGTAGACGTCGCCACCGTCCTGCAGGCAGTTGTCGTCGTTCTGCAGCACGATCACGTGCACCGAACCGGCGGTGAAGGAGTACCAGAGGCCAGACAGCTCGGGGTCGGTCTCGGTCGAGGGCACCTGGAAGTAGGCCTGGAACGCGTCGAGGCCGATCGCGCCGTTCTGCTTCTCGATCTCGTGGTTGCCCGCGGCCGGCATCCACGGCCGGAACCGCGCGGAGCGGGTGTTGTTGGTGAAGAAGTTGTTCCAGGTCCTGACCCGGTCCACGTCCAGGTTGGCGTAGCAGAGGTCGCCGTTGAGCAGGTGGAACAGCGGGGCGACGGTCTCGATGCCGGTGACGATGTCCTTGGTCGCCGGGGTCGAGTTGGCGTCGAGGCCGACGGTGCCGTTGGCCGCCCAGGTGACCTGGGGCGCGGACTGGTCGCCGAAGCTGGTGAAGGTGAGCGGGGCGCGGCCGGAGGGCGCGGTGCGGAAGGTGCCCGCGTCCGGGGTCGCGCCGTCGTGCTGCACCGCGTAGATGTAGTCGGTGCCGGGGCAGAGCCGGTCGATCTCGGCGTGGTGGATCCACACCGTGCGGCCGGACGTGCCGTCCACGTAGGTCCGGGTCTGTGCCTGCGCGACGCCGCCGAAACCGCCCTCCAGCGTGCCGTACACCACGCGCGGCCTGCTGACCGAGCCATCAGTGATCCACGAGGCGACCATGGTCCGCGCCGGGTCCGCGCCGAAGGTCAGGTGCAGGCCCTGCACCGGGGTCGCGCCACTGCCCTTGCTCGGCACGAAGGCCGGATTGGCCGGGGCAGCGGGGGCGGCATCGGCGGCCGTGACGCCCAGCAGCGGCGCGGCCGCGGCACCGGCGCCGACCGCGCCCAGAATGCCTAACGCGCCACGGCGGCTGACCGTGGCCTTTCCCGTGGGGATTGCATCGTCCGACATGGGTTCTTCTCCTCCGGCTTCGGGAACGAGGAGAACCTAGAAGTCGATGACGACGCGGCTGTGAACGACGGCTGTCGACAGAATGAAGCATTGCAGGTCACGCCTGCTTTACAGCCGGTAACGTTGGCCCGTGGCGTTGACAAGAACCCGGGTTGTCGTGCTCGGCGCTGGGCCGGCCGGTCTCACCGTGGCGAATCTGCTCCGTAAGGCGGGCGTCGACTGCGTCCTGCTGGAGGCCCATTCCCGCGACTACATCGAACGGCGTGCCCGCGCCGGTTTCATCGAGGAGTGGGCGGTGCGCGCCCTCGAAGCGCACGGTCTCGCCGACAAACTGCTGGCCAGGGCGCAGCGGCACGACTCGTTCGAGTTCCGGTTCGCGGGGGCGCGGCATGTGTTCCGCTACGGCGAACTGGCCGGGGCGCGGCACTTCGTCTACCCGCAACAACTCCTGGTCACCGATCTGGTCGCGGCCTACACCGATCACGGCGGCGACACCAGGTTCGAGGTGGCCGACGTCCGGCTCTACGACGTGGCGACCGACCATCCCTCGGTCAGCTACCTGGATTGCGCGACCGGACAGGAACATCGGGTCGAATGCGACATCATCGCCGCCTGCGACGGTGCGCGTGGCGTCTCGCAGCACTACCTGCCCGAAGACATCGTGCGCGCCCAGCACGACTACGGCATCGGCTGGCTCGCGCTGCTCGCCCAGGCGCCGCCATCGGCCGACGGGGTGATCTTCGGGCTGCACGAGCGCGGGTTCGCCGCGCACATGGCCCGCACGCCCACGGTCACCCGGTTCTATCTGCAGTGTCAGGTCGGCGACACCGAGGACGACTGGCCGGACGAGCGGGTCTGGCACGAACTGCACGCGCGCCTCGACGTGCCGGACGGGGCGATCACGCCAGGTCCGCTGATCGAGAAACGCGTCCTGGACATGCACAACTACGTGCTCGAACCGATGTCCTACGGCCGCATGTACCTGGCAGGCGAGGCCGCGCACCTGGTCGCGCCGATCGCCGCGAAGGGCATGAACCTGGCCATTCACGACGCGCTGCGGCTGGTCGAGGCGATCGCGCTGCACTACACCGGCGACGAGTCCGGTTTGGACGGTTACTCCCAGGCCTGCCTGCCGCGAGTGTGGCAGTACCAGGAGTTCTCGCAGTGGCTCTCGGACATCTTCCACGGCATGACCGGCACGGACGTGTTCACCGCGCGGCTGCTGGAGGCGCGGGTGCGCAGGCTGCTCGGCTCGGAGGCGGCGGCGCGGTCGTTCGCGGAGATCTACCTCGGGCAGAACGCGGACTTCTGATGGACTACCGCGGCGTGCGGATCGTGTTGCGGCGGGAGGATCTGGTCAATCCTGAGCTGCCGGGCAACAAGTGGCGCAAGCTCAAGTACAACCTGCGAGCCGCCCGCGAACAGGGCGCGACGACGTTGCTCACGTTCGGTGGCGCGTATTCCAACCACATCAGGGCGACGGCCGCGGCCGGCCGGATCTACGGGTTCGGCACGGTCGGCATCATTCGCGGCGAGGCGCACCACCCGCTCAACGAGTCGCTGGCCAAGGCGGTCGCCGATGGTATGCAACTGGGCTACCTGGACCGCGAGTCGTACCGGGCGAAGACGAATCCCGCCGTGCTGGCTCAGCTTCGCCACCGGTTCGGCGATTTCTACCTGCTGCCCGAGGGCGGCAGCAACGCGCTGGCGGTGCGTGGCTGCCGCGAGATCGTCGAGGAGATCGACGTCGATTTCGACGTGATCTGCTGCCCGGTCGGCACCGGCGGCACGCTCGCCGGCATCGCCGCCGCGCTCCCGGACGGCAAGCGCGCGATCGGTTTCTCCGCGCTGCGCGGCGGCGCGGAGTTCCTCCCGGCGCAGGTGCGCCGGTTGCAGGGCACGGATGTCACGGACAACTGGTCCATCACCGACGACTACGCGATGGGCGGATTCGCCCGCAGGACACCGGAACTCGACTCGTTCATCGAGCGCTTCCGCGACGAGCACGGCATCGAACTGGAGTGGGTGTACGTGGCCAAGATGATGTACGGCATCCATGCCCTGGCCGACAACGGCACGTTCCCGGCGGGCAGCACGGTGATCGCGGTGATCACCGGCTAGCGCAGGGCCTCCGCCAGCAACTCGGTCTGCCGGAACCAGTCCCCGGCAACGAAAGTCACCACGACCCGCTCCGCCCCGCCGGCATGCAGCCGGGCCACGCGTTCGGCGATCACGCTCGGATCACCGCGCAGCACGGCGGCCTCGGCGTGTTCGGGCGGGAAGCCGAACATACCGTCCGGATCGGACACCGACCGGAGCATGGTGTCCCGGTCGGGCAGCGACCGGTCGCCCTCGATGGCCACCATCGCGTTCGCGGTGATCTCCACCGTCTTGCCCCGCAACTGGGCCAGTTGCCCGGGCAGATCCTCCGGTGAGCTGATCACGTACCAGCCGTCGCCGTACTCGGTGACGCGCCGGGCCGCGGCGTCTGACATCCCGCCGACGATGATCGGCGGCACGGTGGCGGCCGGGCTGAGCTGGACCTCCGCGCCGGTGGGAAGCCGGGCGGGCTTGCCGCCGATCAGGTCCGGCAGCAGCCGCAGCGCCTCGTCGGTCAGCCGGCCGCGATCGCGCTTGGACACGCCCGCCGCCGCCCAGGACAGGTCGTGCCGGTCACCGCCGACGCCGACCCCGAGCAGCACCCGATCGCCCGAGATGTGTTGCAGCGTCGCCACCTGCTTGGCCACCCACACCACCGGTCGCAGCGGCAAGATCAGCACCCCGACACCCAGCTTGACCCGCTCGGTCACCGCGGCCGCCGCGGTCAGCGCGGTCAGGCTGTCCAGCAGCGGAGCGCCGGTCCCGGCGACGAGTTGGTCGATCGCCCAGATGGACTCGAACCCCAGTTCCTCCGCGTGCCGCGCGGCCGCCGTCACGCTGCCCAGCGTCTCGCCCTTCGCCGCGATGGTCGGCAGCATTACTCCGATGGTTATCCCCTGTTTGGTCACTTATCTTTTGTAACCGAACCGGTCACTTCATGGAAGGCGGCACTCCGATGTCAGTAAGGCACACCAAGGTGAGTGACACCGCCACCTGCGAGATCCGGGACCTGCTCGACCGGCTGGCCGACAAGTGGTCGCTGCTGGTGGTCGAGCTGCTCGGCACCGGCAAGCGCCGCTTCGGCGAACTGCACCGGGAGATCGACGAGATCAGCCAGCGGATGCTCACCCTGACGCTGCGCCACCTGGAACGCGACGGCCTGATCGAGCGAACCGTGCATCCGGTCGTGCCGCCCCGGGTCGACTACGAGCTGACGCCGCTGGGCGAGAGCCTGCTCGCCGGTATCGCGCCGCTCGTGGCCTGGACCCGCGCGCACCGTGACGAGATCGCCGCCGCCCGGGAGGCGTACGACACGAAAACGCCCTAGGCAAGTACTTGCCTGAGTGGAAAGCGAGAGGTACTTTCTCCTCAGGCAAGTAGTTTCCTCAGGGAGGTAGGACGATGGTCGCCACGGCGCAACGCCCCCAGCAAGACCCGACTCAACCGCAGGTCAAGGGCCTGCCAGCCTGGTATTTCTTCATGGCAGGCCTGCTCGTGGCCAGCTTCGACATCAGCCAGCAGTTCAGCCAGGGCCACGCGTGGATCGGGCTGCTGCCGCTGGCCATCGGCGCCGTGCACATCACGCTCTGGTTCACGCTGCTCTCGCGGCGCCGCCAGTACATTCGCTCGGTGTGGCGCTCGCCACGGGCGCGGCTGCTGGTGGTGGCGCTGGTCGCGGTTCGCCTGCTGCTCCAGCTGAGCCTGACCCGGCTGGTCGACACCGCGGCCCCGCTGCACACCTACGCACACCTGATCATGGGCCTGGCCCTGATGGTGCTGACCACCGCGGGCGCATGGTTTGATCAGTGGTTGATCCTGCGCACCGTGAACAAGCGCAAGTAACAGGCGAAGGAGCGGCACGGTGAAGGAGCCAACGCCGGAGGAGGCAGCGGCCGCGTTGCGCGCGGTGCACGAAGGCCGCGAGCAGGTGATCAAGTCCGTGACGGGATCACCCAGGTGGCTGTGGATCTTCAGCGGCCTGTACGTCTTCGCGTACTGCACGATCACCGACCTGTTCCCCCGGATAGGACCCTGGGCGAACTTGGGGATGCTGGCAATCCTGTTGGTGTTCGTGTTCGCCCTGCGCACCCGCAAGGGCAGCGCCCTGCTCGGCCGCCCGGTCGTGGTGTCCGGCCGGAGCATTCCGATTTCGTTGAAGTGGCGGCTGGTGCGGGTGGTGCCCATCCTCGCCACCGGGATCGTCGCCGCGGTGCTCATCGGGCTGTTCCACGTGCCGCACGGCGCGATCTACTACGGCGCGCTGGCCGGGCTGTACATCATCTTCCTGGGCCCCAGGTTCCAGCTGTGGCTGCTGCGCCGGCAAGAGAAGGACTGAGAACGGTGGCCCAGTTGGACCAGCTCCTGCTGGACCCGACCAGACTGTCGATCGTGTCGCTGCTCGTGGCCGCGGAATGGGCGGAGTTCGGGTTCGTCCGCGACTCGGTGAAGCTCTCAGACTCCGCACTGTCCAAACAGGTCACCACGCTGGCCAAGAACGACTATGTCGAAGTGCGCAAGGGCTACGTCGGCAAGCGGCCGCGCACCTGGCTCAACCTCACCGACACCGGCCGTGCCACCCTCGCCGAGCACATCTCGGCACTTCAGGCGATCGCCGAGAAAGCCCGGTCGGACGGCGCCCAGCAGACCCGCGACACGTAGCGGTCCAGCACGATCTCCGCGATCGCGGTCCCGAGCGGTTCAGCGACCCGCACCCCAGGATCAAGCTCCCGAGCCTGCGCGATCACGCGATCGGGAAGTCGCCCAGGAGCGAGAAACCACGAACCGAGCGCGATCTGCCGCGCGCCGCGGGCCCGAAGCTGGGCGATGGCGGCGGGCACGTCCGGGTCGGCGGCGGCCGCGAATGCCGCGACCACGCCGGCCCAGCCGGTGCGGCGGGCCAGGTCCCGTGCGACAGCGGCGACCGCACGATTCGCCGGGGCGTGCGAGGAACCGGCGCCGGTCAGGACGACGCCGATGCTCGGATCGGCCGGGTCGACACCGGCTTCGGTGAGCCGCAGCAGGACGGCGTCTTCGAGCCGCGAATCGGGGCCGAGCACGTCGGCGACGCGCAGGTTCAGCAGCGGAAACCGTTGCGCCGCTTTGGCCAGCGCACCGGGAATGTCCACTCGGGCGTGATACGCGCTGCCCAGCAGCAACGGCACCACCACCGCTTCCCGATGCCCCTGCGCGTACAGCGCGGCGAGCACGTCGAACAGGCGCGGCGCGGACAGATCCAGGAACGCCGTGCGCACGTCCAGACCGGGGGAGCGGCGCCGGACCTCGCCGACCAAATCCTCGATCATCGCCGCCGATCGAGGATCCCGGCTGCCGTGCGCCAGCGCCACCATCGGGGTCATCGCGTCACCGTGCCCAGACCGCGCGAGCGCAGCACGTACCGCTCGGCGGGGCGGAACAGGATCAGGTCGATTCCGATGCCGACCAGCAGGATCAACGCGATCGCGGCGATCACCATCGACATGTCGTTGAGCGAGCGCCCATTCTCCAGGAACTGACCGAGCCCGCTGCCCAACTCCGGCGAGCCCGCGATCAGCTCGGCGGCCATCAGCGACCGCCAGGAAAACGCCCAGCCCTGCTTGAGCCCGGCCAGATAGCCCGGCAGCGCGGCCGGCAGCAGGATGTGTCGCGCGCTGGCCAGTTGGCCGGCGCCGAGCACCTTGCCGACGCGCGGCAGGATCGGCGGGATCTGGTCGATGCCGGACACCAGGCCGTTGGCGATGGATGGCACCGAACCGAGCAGCACGACGAAGTAGATGGCGGTGGGCTGGATGCCGAACCAGAGGATCGCGGCGGGCACCCAGGCGACCGAGGGCAGGCTCTGCAACCCGGACAGCAGCGGCCCGATCGCCGAACGCAGCACCGGAATCCGGGCCATGGCCAGGCCGAGCGGCGTGGCGATCACGATCGCGATGACAAAACCGAGGATCGCGCGGTGCACCGAGACCCAGAGAATGCTGAACACCTGACCACTGGTGACCAAGCCCCACAGTTGGTCGCCGACCGCGCTCGGTTCCGGCAGCTTGTACTCCGGCCAGAACGCCGCCGCCCACAGGATCTGCCAGATCACGATCAGCAGCACGACGGCGACGATCGGCGGCAACACGGTGCGCGCGAACTTGCGCCAGCCGCCGGTCTTCGTCGTGCTCGTGGAGTCCAGCACGTCCAGCCCGGCTTCGACGGCCGAGTAGTCGGCGAGGGCCACCGGGCCGGATTCCGGCTCCTCAGGCCGCGACATGGCTGGAGATCACCTCCCGCAACCTGCCGTTGATCTCGTCGATCACCTCGGCTTCGGCAACCGCGTCGAGGCCCTCGGTCCGCCACTCGCGCACCACCCGGCCCGGACGCGACGAGAGCAGCACCACTCGCTGACCGAGCCGGACCGCCTCGCGCACGTCGTGCGTGACGAACAGGACGGCCGTGCGGGTGGCCTTCCAGATACGGATCAGCTCGGCCTGCAACACGTCCCGGGTGATCGCGTCCAGCGCGGAGAACGGCTCGTCCATCAGCAGCAAGGAGCGCTGCTCGGCAGAACTGTCCCCGGAGGGGGTGGGCCCCCTTCTGGGGGTCGGCGAAGACACAGTGGTCGCAAGGGCGCGCGCCAGGGCGACGCGCTGGCGCATGCCGCCGGACAGTTCGTGCGGCCGCTTGTCGCCGACCCCGCCCAGCCGCACCAGATCCAGCAGCTCGGCGGTGCGCTCCCGGCGCGCGCTCCGGCCGGTACCGGCCAGGCGCAGCGCCAGCTCGACGTTGCGGCTCGCGGTCAGCCACGGCATCAGCGCGGCCTCCTGGAACATCACCGCCGGCCGCGAGGTGTTGCGGTGCAGCTCACCCGAGGTCGGCTGGTCCAGCCCGGCGACCAGGTTCAGCAAGGTGGTCTTGCCACAGCCCGACGCGCCAAGCAAACAGACGAACTCGCCCGGCCGCACATCGAGATCCACTCCGGCCAGCGCGGTCACCGCGCCCGCCCCCCGGCCGAACGACTTGGTCACCCCGGTCAGCCGCACGGCTGGGGTGATGATCGACTCCGAGGTCGGCGCGTCCAGTGTCGCGGTCATCGTCCCGTCCCTGCCTCTCAGTTGGTGCCGATACCGGCTGCGCTGACCGCGGGCTGACCCTCGGCCTTGAGTTCCTTGTTCAGCAGCGTCAAGTTCGCGAAGCCCTGCACGGACGGCGCGGTCTTGAGAATCCCGGCGGTCACCTGGTCCTGGGACAGCGCGGGGAAGTCGGCGGCCAGCGGGTCGGAGGTCAGCTGGATCTCGCTGAACGCGGCGTCGATGACGGCCTGCGGCAGCGCCTTGCCGGTCAGCGTCTTGAGCTGGTCGTTGACCGCGCTCTCGGCGCCGCTCTTGTCGGTCTTGGCGTAGTTGATCGCGTCCAGTTCGCCCTTGAGCAGCGCGGTCACCGTGGCCGGGTGCTGCTGCAGGAACTGGGCGCGCACGACCAGGACGGTGGTCGGGAACTGGCCGTTCGGCCACAGCGTGCTCTCGTTCACCAGCACCTTGGCGCCCGCGGTCAGGATCAGCTGGTCGTCCCAGGGCGCGGGCAGCCAGGCCCCCTGGATCGCGCCCTGCTGGAACTGGCTGAGCGTGTCCGGGTTGGCCAGGTTCTCCACCTTCACCTTGCCGGTGAGGTTGTTCTTGGCCAGCCAGGTCTTCAGCGACACGTCCTGGGTGTTGCCCAGCTGCGGCGTCGCCACCGTCTTGCCGATCAGGTCGGTCGGCGAGTTGATCCCCTTGGCCACCACCAGTTGCGCGCCGCCGGATGTGGCGCCCGCGACCAGCGCCACCCCGCCCTGCGACTTCGAGAAGGCGTTGATCGCCGGACCCGATCCGACGAACGCGGCATCCAGCGACCCGCCGAGCAGCGCGCTCACCTCGTCCGGGCCCGCGTTGAACGACTGCGGCGTCAGCTTGGTACTGCCCAGCTCCTTGGTGAACAAGCCCTTGTCCAACCCGATCAGCGCGGCCGAGTGGGTCACGTTCGGGAAGTACCCGAGCCGCAGCTCGGCGGCCGGACCCTGGTCCGTGCTCGCGGTCGGGGTGGAACTCGCCCGTGAACAGGCGCTCAGACCGAGGACGAGAGCCACGGCCTGAGCGGCCACAGCGGCCGTCAGCACGGTGCGCGTACGGCGCTTGACGATCTTCACGGGTCGAGCCTTTCGGTTCGGGGTTAGGGTCCTGGGGAAACCAGTTCGGTGTCGCTGACGATCGGGTCGTCGGCGACGAGTACGGACAGTGGTGCGCCGACCAGGCCCGCGGCCAGCGTCGAGCCGTCGGCCGGGTCGATGACCAGGAAGGAGCCGGTACGCCGGTTGGTGGTGTACTGGTCGAGCGGCAGCGGCTCGGCCGTGCGGAAGCTGACCTGGCCGATCTCGTTGAGTTGCAGTGATTCCGGGTTCGGCGAGCTGGACAGCGTCTGCTCGTTGAACCGGGTGTCCAAACTGGACAGGACTGCCGGTACGGTGCGGGTGGCGTGCTTGATCAGCAGCCGCGCGCCGGGACGCAGCGGCTTGTCCGAGAGCCAGCAGACGGTCGCGTCGACCTCGTCGGTCACCTCGGGCGCGTCCTGCGCCGCGGCGATCAGGTCGCCGCGGGCGATGTCGATGTCATCGGCGAGCAGCAGCGTCACCGACTTGCCTGCCGCCGCCTCGGTGAGCGGGCCGTCCGCGGTGTCGATGCCGCTGACCGTGCTGCGCTGCCCGTTGGGCAGCACGACGACCTCGTCGCCGACGCTGACCGTGCCCGCCGCGACCTGGCCCGCGTAGCCGCGGTAGTCCGGGTAGTCGGCGGTGCGCGGCCGGATCACGTACTGCACCGGGAAGCGGAACGGCACGTCGTGCGGGTCCGGCGCGACCGGGACGTTCTCCAGGTGGTGCAGCAGGGTCGGCCCGGTGTACCAGGGCGTGTTCTCGGACAGCTCGACCACGTTGTCGCCGACCAGCGCGGACACCGGAATCGTGGTCACCGCGCTCTCGGCGTAGCCCAGCGCGGTCGCGTGCGCCACGAACTCCTTGGCGATCAACGCGAACGTGGACTCCTCGTAGCCGACCAGGTCGATCTTGTTCACCGCCAGCACCAGTTGCGGCACGCCGAGCAGGGCCAGCACGGCCGCGTGCCGCCTGGTCTGCTCCAGTACGCCCTTGCGCGCGTCGACCAGCAGGATGGCCAGCTGCGCGGTGGACGCGCCGGTCACCGTGTTGCGGGTGTACTGCACATGGCCCGGCGTGTCGGCCAGGATGAACGAGCGGGACGGCGTGGCGAAGTAGCGGTAGGCCACGTCGATGGTGATGCCCTGTTCGCGTTCGGACCGCAGTCCGTCCACCAGCAGGGACAGGTCGGGGGTGGCCAGGCCGCGGTCCACGCTGGCCCGGTGGATCGCGTCGAGCTGGTCGGCCAGCACGGACTTGGTGTCGTAGAGCAGGCGTCCGACCAAAGTGGACTTTCCGTCGTCGACGCTGCCCGCGGTGGCGAGCCGAAGCAGATCACCCATCAGAAGTAGCCCTCCCGTTTGCGATCCTCCATGGCTGCCTCGGAAATCCGGTCGTCCGCCCTGGTCGCACCGCGTTCGGTGAGACGGCTGGCGGCGACCTCCGAGATGACGGAGGCGACATCGGACGCATCGGACTCGACAGCACCGGTACAAGAACCGTCACCCACCGTGCGGTAGCGAACGGTCTTCTCCGTGACGACCTCGGAATCCCGGGGGCCACCCCAGGGGCCTTCGGTCAGCAACATTCCGTCGCGGAGGTAAACAAAGCGTCGGTGTGCGAAATAAATTGACGGTAGTTCGATGCGCTCGCGCTCGATGTACCGCCAAACGTCCAATTCAGTCCAATTGGAGAGAGGGAACACCCGTACGTGCTCGCCAGGCTTGTGCCTACCGTTATACAGGTTCCACAGCTCCGGGCGCTGCCTCCTGGGCTCCCATTGCCCAAATGCGTTACGAAGACTAAATATTCTCTCCTTGGCGCGGGCCCTTTCTTCGTCCCTTCGCCCACCACCGAACACGGCGTCGAACCGGTTCTCGTTGATGGTGTCCAGCAGCGGAACGGTTTGCAGCGGGTTGCGGATGCCGTCGGGCCGTTCGGCCAGGCGACCATCGTCGATCCAGTCCGCGACGTTAGCCACGATCAGCCGCAGATTGTGTTGTTCCACCATGCGGTCGCGGAACTCGATGACCTCGTCGAAGTTGTGCCCGGTGTCCACGTGCAACAGCGGGAACGGCACCGGCGCCGGCCAGAACGCCTTGATGGCCAGGTGCAGCAGCAGCGTCGAGTCCTTGCCGCCGGAGAACAGGATCACCGGACGGTCGAACTCACCCGCCACCTCGCGGAAGATGTGGATCGCCTCGGACTCCAGCGCGTCCAGCGCGCGCTCAGCCGAGTCGACCACCGGCTGTTCTACCTGCGTCACTTGTCTCCTCCGCCGTGCAGACCGCACTCGGTCTTGGCCAGCCCGGCCCACCGGCCGCTGCGCGGGTCCTGACCCGGCAACGGCTTGGCCGTGCACGGGGCGCAGCCGATCGAGAGGTAGCCGTCCGAGACCAGCGGGTTCTCCAGGATGCCGTGCTCGGCGATGTAGCCGTTGAACTCCTCGTCCGTCCAGGCCGCGATCGGGTTGATCTTCACCAGCCCGTTGCGCTCGTCCCAGTCGACGATCGGCGTGTTGGCCCGGGTCGGCGCGTCCACCCGCCGCACGCCGGTCACCCACGCCCGGTAACCGGACAGGGTCTCCCGCAGCGGCACGACCTTCCGCAGGAAGCAGCAGCGGTCCGGGTCCCGCGCGAACAGGTCCTTGCCCTCGGCCGCGTCCTGTTCGGCCACGCTCGCTTTGGCTTGCGCGTTGACGATCCGCACGCCCGGGTACACGGTCTCGACCGCGTCGCGGGTACCGATCGTCTCGGCGAAGTGGTAGCCGGTCTCCAGGAACAGCACGTCGACCTCGGGCTTGGCCTTCGTCGCGAGATCGATCAGCACCGCGTCCTGCATGTTCGACGCGACGATCCACTCGTCACCGAACGTGCGCGCGGTCCACGCCAGCGCTTCCGCCGCGCTCGCCCCGGCCAGTTCTTCCTTGGCCGCCAGCGCGAGCGCCTTCAACTCGTCCTTGCTCTGCTCAGTAGTTGTCACCGGTTCACTCCGCCAATCGCCAGGCCGACCAGTTTCACCGAGAACACCCTGCGGCAGCCGGTGCACAGCCAGGCGCCGTGCGGTTCTTCCTCCGGCCGCAGATCCTCGTCACCGCAATAGGGGCAGTACATCGGAACGGCACGTTCGGTCACTTGAGATCACCTTCGTCAGCACGCGCCACCCAGGTGGCGAAGCGCTCACCGGGCTCGCGGGCCGCGATGTAGTTGCGCACCACGCGTTCCACGTAGTCACCGAGTTCGGTCGAGGTGACCTTGTGGCCGCGCAGCTTGCGCCCGAAGCCAACGTCGAGCCCGAGCCCGCCGCCGAGGTGCACCTGGAAACCCTCGACCTGGTTTCCGTTGGCATCGGTGACGATCTGGCCCTTCAGGCCGATGTCGGCGACCTGAATCCGCGCGCACGAGTTCGGGCACCCGTTGAGGTGCACGCTCACCGGATGATCGAGACCGGCCTGCACATCGGCCAGCCGCTCCTCGAGATCCGCGACCAGCGCGGCCGCCCGCGCCTTGGTCTCCACGATCGCGAGCTTGCAGAACTCGATCCCGGTGCACGCCATCACGCCGCGCCGCCACGGCGAGGGCTTGGTGTGCAGGCCGAGCTTGGCCAGCTCGTCCTCCAGCCCCGGCACGTCGTTTTCCGGCACGTCCAGCACGAGCAGTTTCTGCAGCGGGGTAAGGCGAACCCGCTGCGAACCGGCCCGCTCGGCCGCCTTCGCCACCGCGACCAGCGTCGAACCCGATACCCGGCCTGCGATCGGCGCGGCACCCACGTAGTACTTGCCGTCCTTCTGCCGGAACACCCCGATGTGATCGCGCGGCGTGTCCGGCACCTCCGGCGCTGGGCCGTCGATCATTTCGCGGTGCAGGTACTTGGTTTCCAGGATCTCCCGGAACTTCTCCGGGCCCCAGTCGGCGACCAGGAACTTGATCCGCGCGCGATGCCGCAACCGCCGGTAGCCGTAGTCGCGGAACACGCTCACCACGCCCGCCCAGACCTCGGGCACTTCCTCCAGCGGCACCCAGGCGCCGAGCCGCTTGCCCAGCATCGGGTTGGTCGAGAGGCCGCCGCCGACCCACACGTCGAACCCGGGCCCGTGCTCGGGGTGGTTCACCCCGACGAACGCGACATCGTGGATCTCATGGGTCACGTCCGGCAGACCCGAGATCGCCGTCTTGAACTTCCTCGGCAGGTTCGCGAACTCCTTGGCGCCGATGTAGCGATCACGCACTTCCTTGATCGCCCACGAGCCGTCGATCACCTCGTCCTCGGCGATGCCGGCCACCGGCGAACCGAGGATCACGCGCGGAGAGTCGCCGCACGCCTCCATCGTGGTCAGTCCGGCGCCTTCCAGCTTCTCCCAGACCGTCGGCATGTCCTCGATGCGGATCCAGTGGAACTGGATGTTCTGCCGGTCGGTGATGTCCGCGGTGTCCCGCGCGTACGTTTGCGACACCTCGCCGATGACCGCGAGCTGATGCGTGGTCAGCGCACCGCCATCGATGCGCACCCGCAGCATGAAGTACTCGTCGTCCAGCTCTTCCGGTTCGAGCACGGCCGTACGGCCGCCGTCGATGCCGGGCCTGCGCTGCGTGTACAGGCCGTACCAGCGGAACCGGCCACGCAGGTCCGCCGGGTCGATCGAGGCGAAGCCCTGGTGCGCGTAGATGTTCTCGATACGAGCCCGGACGTTGAGCGGGTTGTCGTCCTTTTTCGACCGCTCGTTCGGGTTGAGCGGTTCGCGGTAGCCGAGAGCCCATTGCCCCTCGCCGCGTCGGGCGTGGGCGCGTTTCGGGGCCGCGCCGGCTACCGGGGTAGCTGTGCCGCTCGCTGGGGGAGCCACGGGATGTCCTCCGGGGGTCGGGGCGTCGGAGTTGCGCCGCAAACCCCCGCCAGTACGCACCGGGATCTTTCAGCGCACCCGGCGCCGGCTGGGAATACGGTGAGAAACAGCGGCGACGGATCAGTGACCGCGTCGGCACAGCGCGCTGGAAACACGACGAAGGTCGACGTGGCGGCGGGCCACCAGCCGTACCTCGGTCGCAGACATGTTTTCAGCGTGCCATCTGTCCCAGGCTGGGTCCACTGTCATCCGGATGGTGGGACGCGTATCACGGACTTAGCGTTTTCCCAGGTGACGTGCTAGCCGCCGATGAATTGCCCCGAACAAAAATGTCCGCACAAATCGGAGCCGATAATGTACGAACAATGAGATCGGCGATGATGGACTAATGCCTTCCACGCTGCCCGACGGCGACCCGGCGCCCGCCGACGGCGCGCTGCCCGCCTCGGCCCTGGAGGGCCTGGGCAGCCGGCCCTTCGGTGTGTACGTGCACGTCCCGTTCTGCACGACCCGGTGCGGCTACTGCGACTTCAACACCTACACCGCGGGCGAACTCGGCAGCTCCGCGTCGCCCGCGTCCTGGCTGACGGGACTTCGCGCCGAACTCGGCCTGGCCGCGCGGGTGCTCGGCACCCCGCCGAGGGCCGACACGGTGTTCGTCGGCGGAGGCACCCCGTCCCTGCTCGGCGTCGACGGCCTGACCGAGGTCCTCACCGTCGTCCGCGACACCTTCGGCCTCGCCCCCGGCGCGGAAGTCACCACCGAGGCCAACCCCGAGTCGACCTCGGCCGAGTTCTTCGCGGGCATCCGCGCGGCCGGCTACACCCGCGTCTCGCTCGGCATGCAGTCCGCCGCCCGGCACGTGCTCGCCGTTCTCGACCGCAAACACAGCCCGGGCCGACCGGTTGCCGCCGCGCTCGAAGCCGCCAAGGCCGGGTTCGAGCGGGTCAGTCTCGACCTGATCTACGGCACCCCCGGCGAAACCACCGCCGACCTCGCCGCCTCGCTCGACGCCGTGCTCGAAGCCGGCGTCGGCCACGTGTCGGCGTACGCGTTGATCATCGAGGAAGGCACCGCGCTGGCCCGCCGCATCAAACGCGGCGAACTGCCCGCCCCGGACGACGACCTGCTCGCCGAGTACTACGAGCAGATCGACGACGTGCTCGGTTCGGCCGGGCTGCACTGGTACGAGGTGTCCAACTGGGCGGCGACCGTGGAGGACCGGTGCCGCCACAACCTCGGCTACTGGCTCGGCGGCGACTGGTGGGGCGCTGGCCCCGGAGCGCACAGCCACGTCGGCGGCGTCCGCTGGTGGAACGTGAAACATCCAGCCCGCTACGCCTCCGTCCTCGCCGCCGGTGACTCGCCGGCGGCCGGCCGCGAGACGTTGTCCGAGACCGATCGCCAACTGGAGCGCGTCCTGCTCGAACTGCGCCTCTCCGATGGTCTCCCGCTCGCCGTGCTCGATCCGGCCGCGCAGGCCGCCGCCCGCAAAGCGGTCGGCGAAGACTTGCTGGAGGCCGAAATGCTCGCAGTCGGTCGCTGTGTGCTCACCGGACGTGGCAGGCTGCTCGCTGACGCGGTCGTGCGGGCGCTGACCGGCTAGACCAGATGGAGCACTGGAAAGCGCCATAATGTTGCCCGGTAGGCGGCGGGCTGGTCCATGATCGATCGGGCAGGGTAAACAGTCGTTACCGGGCGTGATTAGGTGAGGAGTGGTCGTGGACGATTCGGCGTATGGGGCGTTGCGCCGCGACATCGTCTCGGGGGAGATCGCTCCGGGGGAACACCTGGCCGAGCTGGCCCTCGCCGAGCGGTACGGGGTGTCCAGGACGCCGATCCGGGAGGCGCTGCGCCGCCTTGAGCAGGACGGTCTGGTCGAGCGCATGGGCAGGCGGATGTACGTGCGCGCGCACCAGCCCGAGGAGATCCTGGACATCTACGAGGTGCGGATCATCCTGGAGGAGGCGGCCGCCCGCGGCGCGGCGCTCCGGCACACCGCGCTCGACCTGAGCATGCTCTCCCGCGCGCACGCCGACATGCTGGCGATCACCGAGCCCGATCCGGTGCTCCAGGCGCGCACCAACCGGCACTTCCACGAGCGGTTGTGGGCGGCCAGCCACAGCAACACGCTGATCGACCTGCTCGACCGGCTACACGTGCACCTGCACAGGTATCCGGAAACCACGCTCACCTATCACGGCCGCTGGGCCGAGGTGCTGGCCGAGCACACCGAGCTGCTGGCCGCCATCCAGGAACATCGCGCCGACGACGCGGCCACCATCGCCGCCCGGCACATGACCGCGGCCCGCGACATCCGCTTGAAGATGTACGCCGAACAAGAATTCCCCAGCGCCCCCACCCGCTGACGCAGCTCCTGATCGATCCCCAACCCTGGCCGCCCGCCGCTGCCCGGCGGCTCAGCCCTGCTCGGGCCTGTCTTGTGACCGCGCCCACTTGCCGTTCGGCATCCTTCGGTATACAAAGAAGCATCAATGTATACACAAGTATGCGACCAGGAGGCGATGGCGGTGCGGGCTATCCGGGTACCTGCGACGCTGATGCGCGGCGGCACCAGCAAGTGCTGGGTGTTCGACGCCGACATGCTCGACGAACTGCCCGTCGACGTGGAATCCGTCCTGCTCGCCGCCTACGGCTCCGACGACCCGCGCCAGATCGACGGCGTCGGCGGCGCTACCTCGACCACGTCCAAGGCGATGCTGGTCCGCCCCACCAACCGCCCCGACGCCGATCTCGAATACACCTTCGGCCAGGTCGGCATCGGCGCGCACAGCGTCGAGTGGGGCAGCAACTGCGGCAACTGCGCCACCGCCGTCGGCCTCTACGCGCTGCAAGCGGGCCTCGTCCCGGCCCAGGTCGGCCGGACCGGCGTGCGGCTGTTCAACACCAACACCGGCGCCCGCCTGCGCACCACCGTCGACACCCCCGGCGGCATCGTGCCCGAGGTCGGCACCGCCACCGTGCCGGGCGTGCACGCCGGGGGAGTGGCCGTCGACCTCGCCTTCATCGACCCGGCCGGTGACACCACCGGCACGTTGCTGCCCACCGGCAACGCCCGCGACCTGCTCGGCGCGATCCCGGCGACCCTGGTCGACGCGGGCGCGCCCGCCGCGCTGATCCCCGCCGAAGCGCTGGGCCTGACCGGCCTCGAAACGCCAGAAGAACTCCTGCCCCGTGTCGAAGAACTCGCCGCGCTGCGCCGCGCCGCCGCGCTGAAGATGGGCCTGGCCACCCCGGCCGACCCGATCAGCTACGCGGTGCCCAAGGTCGGCGTGGTCGGCCCGGCGGCCAGCACCGACCACGACCTCGCCGTCCGCATGATCTCCATGCACGCCCCGCACCCCGCGATCGGCCTCACCTCGGCGGTCGCGATCGCCGCCGCCGCAACAGTGCCCGATGGTGTTGTTGCCGAACTGCTCGCCGCGCAACAGGATCGGCAGATGCTCCGCATCGGCACCCCATCCGGCGTGATCACCGCACGCACCGAGTTCGACGCCGACGGCCGGTTGACCGGCGTCGCGCTGGCGCGAGCGGCGCGGCGGCTCGCGGTGGCCGAGGTGTTCGTGCCGATCCCGGCGCCCGCGCTCGCGGCGTCCTAGACAATCCACAATGGAGTGTGAAGCGATGAGCCCCCGGTGGGACGTGGTGGTGGTCGGCAGCGGCAACGCGGGCTTCAGCGCGGCGCTGGCCGCGCGCGAACAGGGTGCGTCGGTGCTGCTGCTGGAGAAGGCGCCGCGCGACTGGGCCGGCGGCAACTCCTACTTCACCGCGGGTGCGATGCGCACCGCCCACCACGGCGTCGCCGACCTCAAGCAGATCATCGAGCCGGACGAGCGCCTCGCGCACACCGAACTCGACTCGTACTCGGCCGACGACTTCCGCGCCGACCTGGTCCGGGTCACCCGAGGCCGCACCGATCCGACCCTGGCCGGCATCCTGGTCGGGGAGTCGCGTGAGGTCATGGAATGGTTGCACGGCAAGGGAATCCAGTTCGAGCTGATGTTCCACCGGCAGGCGTATCAGGTTGGTGAGCGCTACCGGTTCTGGGGCGGGCTGGCGGTCGGCGTCGTCGGCGGCGGGAAAGGCCTTGTCGCGCAACACCTTGCTGCCGCCCAAGCCAACGGGGTCGACGTGCGGTTCGGTGCTGCGGTCACCGAGCTGACCACCGACCAGCACGTCGGCGTCACCGGAGTCGTCGTGCGCACCGACGAGGGCGTCGAGCGGATCGAGGCGGGCGCGGTCGTGCTGGCCAGCGGCGGATTCGAGGCCGATCCCCGGATGCGCGCCGGTTACCTTGGCGCGGGCTGGGATCTCGCCCTGGTGCGCGGCACCCCCTACAACACCGGCGACGGCATTCGCGCCGCGCTGCACGTCGGCGCCCAGTCCTACGGCCAGTGGAGCGGCTGCCATTCGGTGGCCTGGGACGCGGGCGCCGCGCCGACCGGCAACCGCGCGCTCACCAACCAGCTGACCCGCGGTGGCTACCCGTTCGGGATCGTGGTCAACACGGCGGGGGAGCGGTTCGTCGACGAGGGCGCGGATTTCCGCAACTACACCTATGCCCGCTACGGCGCGGAGATCCTGCGCCAGCCGGGCGGCACCGCGGTGCAGATCTTCGACGCCAAGGTGCGCCACCTGCTGCGGCCGGAGGAATACGAATCGGCCGGCGTGAGCAAGGTCGAGTCGGATTCGCTCAAAGCGCTGGCGGCCAACCTCGGCATCGACCAGTCTGGGTTGGTGCGCACGGTCGGGGAGTTCAACGATGCGGTCACCGGGGAGGCGTTCGACCCGACGGTCAAGGACGGCAAGCACACGAACGGGATCAGCCCGGCCAAGAGCAACTGGGCCCAGCCCATCGACACCCCGCCCTACGTCGGCTTCCCGGTCACCTGCGGCATCACCTTCACCTTCGGCGGAGTGCGCATCGACCCGGACGCCCGGGTGCTCGACACGGCAGGCCGGGCGATCCCCGGGCTGTTCGCGGCCGGCGAACTCGTCGGCGGCCTGTTCCACTTCAACTATCCGGGTGGCTCGGGGCTCACCGCGGGATCAGTGTTCGGTCGACGGGCCGGGCGCGGTGCCGCACACCCCGGTTAGCATCGCGGCTTCGTCAAGGAGGACGAAACCAATGAGCAGTCCGACATCGGCGACTCAGTCGACCCTGGCGGCACGGCTGGACCGGTTACCGATCGGCAGATTCCACCGCAAGGTGCTCGTCGCGCTGGCCGTCGTGTTCTTCTTCGAGTTGGCCGACCTCAACACGTTCTCCTACGTCGGCGCGACGCTGGAGAAGAACACCGGCATGACCACCGGCACCTTCGCCGCGATCACCTCGGTTTCGTTCGCGGGCATGTTCTGCGGCGCGGTGTTCGGCGGCCGGTTCGCCGACGCGGTCGGCAGGCAGCGCGCGCTGTTCGTGTCGGTGAGCTTCTTCTCGTTGTTCTCGCTGGCGAATGCCGGCGCCTGGGACAACGTGACGATCGGCATCGCGCGTTTCTTCACCGGCGTCGGCCTTTCCGCGATGACCGTCGCCGCGACCACCTACATCTCCGAGGTCATGCCGGCCGCGCGGCGCGGCCGGATGCAGGCGGGCGTGATCGCGATCGGCCTGATCGGCATCCCGGCGATGACGTTCTTCGCCAAGGGCGTCGCGCCGCTCTCGCCGAACAGTTGGCGGTGGGTGTTCGTGTTCGGCGCGGTCGGCCTGATCATGCTGCCGCTGATCATCCGGCTGCCGGAAAGCCCGCGCTGGCTGGCCCGGCACGGTCGCACCGAGCAAGCCGAGGCGGTGGTCAGCGAGATCGAGGCGCGCTACGACCAACTGCCGGAGCCGGATCAGGGCGTGGAAGCACCGCAGCGCAAGGTGCGCTACCGCGAACTGTTCATCGGCCCGCTCGGCAAGCGCACCACCATGCTGATCGTGGTCTGGGTGTTCCAGACCCTCGGCTTCTACGGTTTCACCGCCTGGGTGCCGACGCTGCTGGTTCAGCACGGGTTCGACCTGACCAAGGCGCTCTGGTGGACCGCGCTGACCACGCTCGGCGCGGTGCCCGGCGCGCTGCTGGCCTGGCCCATCTCGGACCGGTTCGGCCGCAAGGTGCCGATCGTGGTCGTCGCGCTCGCGATCGCCGTCTGCGGCCTCGCCTACGGCCTGACCTTCAACGCGGTCGCCATCGTGATCTTCGGCTTCTGCGTGAACGCGCTGGTCCAAACGTTTGCGGCGCTGCTCTATGCCTACACGCCGGAGCTGTTCCCGACCGAGCAACGCAACTCCGGCAACGGACTCACCTACGGCACCGGCCGACTGGCGAACATCTTCGGCTCGCTGATCGTGGCCGCGATCTTCGGCGGGTTCGGCTATCAGCCGGTGTTCGTCTACATCGCGGCGTGCTGGGTTGTTGTCGCGGCTACAGTCGGCATCTTCGGTCCACGCACCGGCATGCGGCACCTGGAGAACATCAGCGCCGCCGGTCTCGGGATCACGACCACGAACGAAGCGGTGGCGCACTGAGCACGATCGAAGGGTGGGAGTGCCCGAACTGCCGTCGGCGGTTCGGGCGCCGCAACCAGTCGCACGAGTGCGCGCCCGCGCTCTCGATGCAGGAGTACTTCGCCACGGGACCGGTCGAGCGGGAACTGCCGATCTTCGAGGCGGTGCGTGATCACCTGGACAGCGTCGGGCCGGTGATCATCGAGTTCGTGCAGGTCGGGATCTTCTTCAAACGCGCACGCACCTTCGCCGAACTGCGCCCGCAGACCAGACGCGTCGTGCTGTCCGTGCTGCTGTCCCGGGTGATCCGCGACCAGCGGATCAGCCGCGTGCTCACCGCGTCCGGCCTGCGCACCGTGCACTACGTTCCGCTGCACTCGGCCGCCGACGTCGACGACACCGTGCGCGACTGGCTCACGGAGTCCTACCTCGATTCACCTGCGCCCGGTCCGTAAACTCGGTGTTGGCCCACGCGCAGAGGCAGGAGGTGACGCGTGAACGCGGACGAACGCCGGTTCGAGGTTCTGCGGGCGATCGTCGCCGACTACGTGTCCAACCACGAGCCCGTCGGATCCAAAGCGCTGGTCGAGCGGCACAACCTCGGCGTGTCCAGCGCGACCGTGCGCAACGACATGGCCGCCCTGGAAGAAGAGGGCTACATCGCCCAGCCGCACACCAGCGCGGGCCGGATCCCGACCGACAAGGGTTACCGGCTGTTCGTGGACCGGCTCTCCCAGATCAAGCCGCTGTCCTCGCCGGAGCGCAACGCCATCCAGGCCTTCCTCGATGGCGCCATCGATCTCGACGACGTGCTGCGACGCAGCGTGCGGCTGCTGGCGCAGTTGACCCGCCAGGTCGCGGTCGTGCAGTACCCGACGCTCTCCCGCGCCACCATCCGGCACATCGAAGTGGTGCTTATCACGCCGGCCCGGGTGATGCTGGTGCTGATCACCGACACCGGCCGGGTCGACCAGCGCATGGTCGACCTCGGTGACGTGTTCACCGAGGACTCTGCCGCACGGCTGCGCTCGGTGCTCAACTCGACCATGGTCGGCGAACGGCTCGCCGAAGCCTCGGCCAAGGTCGCTGAGCTGCCCGAACAGGCGCCGAGCGAACTGCGCGACGCGATGACCCGGGTCTGCTCGGTGCTGATCGAGTCGCTGGTGGAACACCCGGAGGAACGGCTGGTGCTCGGCGGCACCGCCAACCTGACCCGCAACGTCGCCGACTTCCCCGGTTCCCTGCGCGAGGTGCTGGAGGCGCTTGAGGAGCAGGTCGTGGTGCTGAAGCTGCTTGCCGCCGCCCGCGACGCGAGCACGGTCACCGTGCGGATCGGTGAGGAGAACGAGGCGCATGAGATGCGCTCGACCTCGGTCGTCTCGGTTGGTTACGGATCGGGCACAACTTTGCTGGGCGGGATGGGCGTCGTGGGCCCGACCAGGATGGATTACCCGGGAAACATCGCCGCGGTCCGGGCCGTTGCAAACTATGTAGGGGACATCCTCGCCGGCCAGTAAGAAACTGGAGTCGAGCGAGCGCAAGAGACGTACTCAAACGATGTGAGGGTTCGGGTGGCGAGGGACTATTACGGCACGCTCGGGGTGACCAAGGACGCCACCCCGGAAGAGTTGAAGCGCGCCTATCGGAAGCTGGCCCGCGAGCTGCATCCGGACGTGAACCCGGATGAGGCCGCGCAGCGCAAGTTCCGCGAGGTCACGGCCGCCTATGAAGTGCTGTCCGATCCGAAGAAGCGGCAGATGGTCGACCTGGGCGGCGACCCGCTCGGCAACGGTGCCGGCGCCGGTGGCGGCCGCGACCCGTTCGCCGGATTCGGCCTCGGCGACATCATGGACGCGTTCTTCGGCGCGGCCGGTGGCGGTGCCACCCGTGGCCCGCGCAGCCGCGTCCAGGCCGGTCAGGACGCGCTGATCCGGATCAGCCTCTCGCTGGAGGAGTGCTTCACCGGCGTCAGTCGCGAGATCACCGTGGACACCGCGGTGCTCTGCGAGCTGTGCCAGGGCGAGGGCACCCGCGAGGGCACCACGACCCAGGTGTGCGACACCTGCGGCGGTCGCGGCGAGATCCAGTCCGTGCAGCGGTCGTTCCTCGGCCAGGTGGTCACCGCCCGGCCGTGTCCGGTCTGCCATGGTTACGGCGAGGTCATCCCGGATCCGTGCCCGAAGTGCTCCGGTGAGGGCCGGGTCCGCTCGCGCCGCAGCGTCACCGTGAAGGTGCCTGCCGGCGTCGCGGACGGTGTCCGGGTCCGGCACGCCGGCCAGGGCGAGGTCGGCCCCGGCGGCGGGCCTGCCGGCGACCTGTACGTCGAGGTCGAGGAGCTGCCGCACGAGGTGTTCGAGCGGGACGGCGCCGACCTGCACTGCACGTTCCACCTGCCGATGACCTCGGCCGCGCTCGGTGCGGTGCTGCCGCTGGAGACCCTGGACGGCACCGAGGACCTGCCCATCGAGCCCGGCACCCAGCCGGACACCGAGCTGGTGCTGGGCGGGCGCGGCATGCCCCGGTTGCGTTCCTCCGGCCGCATCGACGGCCGTGGTGACCTGCACATCCACCTGGACGTGGAGATTCCCACCAAACTGGACGAACGCCAGATCGAGCTGCTGCGCGAGCTGGCCACGTTGCGCGGCGAGGAGCAGCCCGCGCTGGCCACCAACGGCCGCGCTGCCGGCGGCCTGTTCTCGCGGTTGCGTTCCCGGCACGGCCGGTGACCTCGCTTCCGGTCTTCCTGGTCGACGAGCTGCCGGTCACCGACGCGTTCGTGCTCGACGGCCCGGAAGGCCGGCACGCGGCGTCCGCGCGCCGGCTGCGGCCCGGTGAGGAACTGGCCGTCTCGGACGGCCGGGGCGGCCTGGTCACCTGCCGGGTCGAGCACGCCGAGCGGGACACCGTCGCGTTGACCGTGCTGCACCGCGAACACCGGCCCCGGCCCGAGCTGACCGTCACGCTGGCTCAGGCTCTGGTCAAGGGCGACCGGGGCGAACTCGCGGTCGAACTGGCCACCGAGGCCGGGGTGGACGACGTGCTGCCGTGGCGGGCGGAGCGCTGCATCGCGAAATGGGAGGACGGCCCGCGCGGCGCCAAGGCGCTCGCTCGCTGGCAGAGCACGGCCCGGGAAGCGGCCAAGCAGGCCCGCAGACCGTGGTGCCCCGACGTGGCTCCCGCGGTATCCACCGCCGCCCTGCTGGACCGGATCGGTTCAGCGGCCGCGACATTGGTGCTGCACGAATCGGCAGAGCAGTTGCTGCCCGAATTGAAACTGCCCGCCGAGGGCGAGCTGGTGCTGGTCGTCGGCCCGGAAGGCGGCATCAGCGACGCCGAGCTGGCGGCGTTTACCGAGGTCGGGGCCGTGCTGGTGCGGCTGGGGCCCGCCGTGCTGCGGGCCTCGACGGCCGCGGCGGTGGCGCTGGGGGCGATCGGCGCGCTCACCAATCGGTGGCGTTAGGCGGAAGTTTTGCCGCTATGTCGTGGATTCGTGGCCCGCGACCCCAATGTTGCCAAAACGTTTGGCGCTTTGGTGGCGCGCGAGGCCCCGGACAAGTTAACCTTTGACAACGCACTCGCGAGCGGGCTAATCGATCGAGAAACGGTTAACCTGTTTCGCGAGCGGTACGAGACTCGCCGGACACCTCCCCCCTCGGTCCGGCGCCAGCTGTGCCGCGGTGGGGCGACCCCCAGGCTCCACCGCGGCGCAGCGCTCTATCTGGGGTGCTTTCATCCCGTTCTTGTTCGCAGTTTCGGACATTTGCGCTGCTCGTGCGCTTACGCCCTACTCGGTCATGCCGGGAATCTGGTCGAGGCTCACCCGCGCCCCATTTGTATACTTGGGTATTCCAAAATTGCCCTTCCGGCACCGCGCTCACCCCAATTCGCAGCGTTGACCTGCGATTACCCAGTGTCTCAACCGGACTGGCCGATGACCGCGCGTCACCCCGTGATGAACAGCGGGTTCGGGCCGCTGATCCAGGCGCCGGTGTCCGAACCCGGACCGGTGAACACCGCGGAGTGAATCCGTACGACATTGGTTACGGAACGTCTTTATGCCGGTTGGACTTCCGCATCCGGATAACCTGTCAAGGTTATTTTCGGCGATATTTGCTCAGATTCCGACATTTGCGGTCCGTGCATCGTCGGCTTGATTTTCCGGCAGCCTGTTGCTATTTCACTTCCTCTGCACGGTGCGGATCTTGGTGGGATCCGGCTGGCCCAGGCCGATAGCCTGCATCCATGACTGAGCCGGACTGCCTGTTCTGCAAGATCGTCGCCGGAGAGATCCCCGCGACCGTGGTCACCAAGACCGACCGCACCATCGCCTTCCGCGACATCAATCCCCAGGCCAAGACCCATGTCCTGGTCATACCCACCGAGCACCACGAGGACGCCAGGGCGCTCGCCGAGGCCGACCCCGGACTGCTCGCCGAGGTGATCACCACCGGGGCCGAGGTCGCCGGGCTGGAGGGAATAGCGGAGAGCGGTTACCGGTTGGTCTTCAACACCGGCCCCGACGCCGGTAGGACGGTGTTTCACGCCCACGCGCACGTCCTCGGCGGCGAGCAGCTCGGCCTGTTCGGCCGCCCGACCCGCTGATGCCGTGCCGATTCTCCGGTGCGGGCTGTCGGTGTCGGCCGCTAGCATCGAAGACGACCAGCACGAACGGTAGATCCGACGGCGCGCAGCAGCGCAGGAAGTAGGCCCGAGCGCACGTGGCCGGCACCACACAAGCAGTCCCGGAGGGGACGAGCAACGGATCAGCCAGCGGACCAGCCAACGGCCCAGTCCAGACACCGGCTGACACAGCCACCACCGGCGCGCAGGCCGCTTCGTCGCGGTTCACCGTGCCCGACGGTGCCGTGCTGACCCTGCTCGGATCGCGGGACGAGAACCTCCGCATGGCCGAGGAACTCCTCGACGCCGACGTGCACGTGCGCGGCAACGAGGTAACCCTCTCCGGCGCACCGGCCGACGTGGCCTTCGCCGAACGGGTCTTCGCCGAACTGGTGACGCTGGCCGGCCGAGGCCAGCAGGTCGGCCCGGACACGGTACGGCGCACCGTCGCCATGCTCTCCGCGGGCGCCGCCGAGTCGCCCGCCGAAGTGCTCAGCCTGGACATCATCTCCCGGCGCGGCCGGACCATCCGGCCCAAGACGCTCAACCAGAAGAAGTACGTGGACGCGATCGACGCGAACACGATCGTCTTCGGCATCGGCCCGGCCGGTACCGGCAAGACCTACCTGGCCATGGCCAAGGCCGTGCAGGCGCTGCAAGCCAAGCAGGTCAACCGGATCATCCTGACCCGGCCCGCGGTCGAGGCGGGCGAGCGGCTCGGCTTCCTGCCCGGCACTCTCTACGAGAAGATCGACCCGTACCTGCGGCCGCTCTACGACGCCCTGCACGACATGATCGACCCGGACTCGATCCCCCGGCTCATGCAGGCGGGCACCATCGAGGTCGCGCCGCTGGCCTACATGCGCGGCCGCACCCTCAACGACGCGTTCATCATCCTGGACGAGGCGCAGAACACCACGCCGGAACAGATGAAGATGTTCCTGACCCGGCTCGGGTTCGGCTCCAAGATCGTGGTCACCGGCGACATCACCCAGGTCGACCTGCCCGGTGGGCAGCGCAGCGGCCTGCGCATCGTGCGGGACATCCTGCAGGGCGTCGACGACGTGCACTTCTCGCTGCTGACCAGCCACGACGTGGTCCGGCACAAGCTCGTCGGCGACATCGTGGACGCCTATGAGCGCTGGCAGAACGTCCAGGACGCCCAGGACGACGCCCGGGAAGCCGCCAACGACCGCGCCGCGGGCGGGCGTCGGCGTGGCCGCTGACGGTACGGGTGGGACAGTAAGCACGTGAGTATCGAGATCGCCAATGAATCGGGCGTCGGCGTCAACGAGACCTCGATCGTCGCCGCCGCCCGGTTCGCGCTGGACCGGATGGGCGTCAGCCCGCTGGCCGAGCTGTCCGTGCTGCTGGTCGACCTGGACGTGATGTCGGACCTGCACGAGCGGTGGATGGACCTGGAAGGCCCCACCGACGTGATGTCCTTCCCCATGGACGAGCTCGACTCGGCCCGCCGCCCGGACGCCGCCGACGCGGGCCCCGCCCTGCTCGGCGACATCGTGCTGTGCCCGGCGTTCGCCAGGGAGCAAGCCAAGAAGGCCGGCCACGGCCTGCTCGACGAGCTGCACCTGCTGACCGTGCACGGCGTGCTGCACCTGCTCGGCTACGACCACGCCGAGCCCGCCGAGGAACGCGAGATGTTCACGCTGCAACGCCGCATCCTCGCCGACTTCCACACCGCCCGCGACGAGGCCACCCGCCGCGCCGCCCAGCGCAGCGCCGACGACAAGGTCCTCGGCGCGGTCGGCCTGGACAAGGCCGCCGAATCCCCGGCGGAGCCCGCCGATCCCGCCGAGTCTGACTGACGGACATGGCTGGACCGGCGAACTCGGCACTGCTGTTGATCCTCGCCGTGCTCGGCGTGCTCGCCGGCGGCGCGTTCGCCTGCGCCGACGCCGCGCTCGGCGCGCTGTCCAGCGCCCGGGTCGAGGAGCTGGTCCGGGAAGGCCGCCCCGGCGCCCGTCAGCTCGCCGCGGTGGTGGCCGACCGGCGCAGGCACATCAACCTGCTGCTGTTGCTGCGCCTGGTCTGTGAGCTGACCGCGACCGTGCTGGTCACCGTGGTCTTCCTCGACCTCATCGCGCCATCCTGGCTGGCCGTGCTCATCGCCGCCATCGGCATGGTCGTGGTCTCCTACGTCTTCGTCGGCGTCGGCCCGCGCACGGTCGGCCGCCAGCACCCGTACCGGGTCGGGCTGATCGCGGCCGGTCCGGTCCGCGTGCTCGGCTACGTGCTCGGCCCCCTGTCGCGGCTGCTGATCTGGGTCGGCAACCTGATCACCCCCGGACGCGGTTTCCGCGAAGGCCCGTTCTCCTCCGAGGTCGAGCTGCGCGAACTGGTCGACCTGGCCGGCGAACGCGGCGTCGTGGACGAGGGCGAACGCGAGATGATCCACTCGGTGTTCGAACTCGGCGACACCATCGCCCGCGAGGTCATGGTGCCGCGCACCGAGATCGTCTGGATCGAGAAGACCAAGTCCGTGCGCCAGGCGCTCGCGCTCTCGCTGCGCACCGGATTCACCCGCCTGCCGGTCATTGAGGAGTCGGTCGACGACGTCGTCGGCGTGGTGAACCTCAAAGACCTGATGAGCGACACCCTCGCCGCGCCGGAGGGCACCCACCCGGTCGGCGACCTGATGGGTGGCGCCGCGTTCGTCCCGGACACCAAGCGCCTGGATGAGCTGCTCAAACAGATGCAGCACGACCGCACCCACCTGGCCATCGTGATCGACGAATACGGCGGCACCGCCGGTCTGGTGACGATCGAGGACATCCTGGAGGAGATCGTCGGTGAGATCACCGACGAGTCCGACGACCCCGACGAACGCCCGCCGATCGAGAAGCTGCCGGACGGAACCGTCCGGGTCAGCTCCCGGCTGACCACCGAGGACCTTGGCGAGCTGTTCGGCGTCGAACTGGACGACGACGACGTGGAAACCGTCGGCGGCCTGCTCGCCCAGCGCCTCGGCCGGGTACCGCTGCCGGGCACCGAGGCGGAGATCGCCGGGCTGCGCCTGCGCGCCGAGGGCGGCAAGGACCGCCGTGGCCGCATCCGGATCACGTCGGTGCTGGTCGGTCCCGCTGACAAGACCCGTCCTGCCGACAAGACGGACAAGACGCCGGACAAGAAAGACAACCGAGAGAGGAGCGCGGACCGTGCCTGACACCCTGCCCGGCCCGGACACCCTGGCCGCCGAGGACGCCAAGATCGTCACGCTGGCCCGATCCGCCCGCGCCAGGACCGGCGCCGCCGAGGGTGCCGCCGTGCGCGACACCGACGGCCGCACCTATGCCGCGTGCACGGTCAGCCTGCCGTCGCTGCGGCTGACCGCGTTGCAGGCCGCGATCGCCGCGGCCGTGTCCAGCGGCGCCGAGGGCCTGGAAGCCGCCGCGGTCGTCACCGACGCCGGCACCGCCGACCCGGATTCGGTCGCCGCCGTGCGCGACCTCGGCGCGAGCGCGCCGGTGTTCGTCGCCAACCCGGCCGCCACGCAGGTCCGCACCCTCAGCTGAGCTGGGTCACCGAGAGGTTGTTGCCGTCCGGGTCGAGGAACCAGGCGACCCGGGCGCCGCTGGGCGCCGTCCAGATCCCGCGCGCGTCCTGTTCGAAGTCCTCGTACCGGTTGAACGACACCCCGCGCAGCGTCAGCAGGTCCACGGTCGCCTCGATGTCCGGCACGTTCCAGCCCAGCACGGTGTAGGGCGCGGCGTGCACCTGCTCCACCAAGGTGATCCGCAGGCTGGTCGCGCCCACCTTCGCGACCAGCGAGAACGGCCGCTGATCGTCGAGATCCAGGCCCAGCGTCTCGCCGTAGAAGCGCTCGGCACGATCCAGATCGGACACGCCGAGGAACGCCACGATCGATCCTGCCCACGTCATGCGCCGACCCTACGGGACAATGGCCCGATGACCGCCGCACCGCAGGAACACCGCTCGGGGTTCGCGTGTTTCGTCGGCCGGCCCAACGCCGGCAAATCCACGCTGACCAACGCCCTCGTCGGCAGCAAGGTGGCGATCACCTCGGACAAGCCGCAGACCACCCGGCACACCATCCGCGGCATCGTGCACCGGCCCGACGCGCAGCTGATCCTGGTCGACACCCCCGGCCTGCACCGGCCGCGCACCCTTCTCGGCGAGCGGCTCAACGACCTGGTCCGGGAAACGTGGTCCGAAGTGGACGTGGTCGGCCTGTGCATCCCGGCCGACCAGAAGATCGGCCCCGGCGACAAGTTCATCGCGGGCGAACTCGGCAAACTCGGCCGCAAGACCCCGGTGATCGGCATCGTCACCAAGACCGACCTGGTCTCCCGCGAGCGCGTCGCCGAGCAACTGCTTGCCCTGCAAGGCGTCATGGAGTTCGCCGACCTGATTCCGGTGTCCGCTGTGGACGGTTACCAGGCCGGCCTGCTCACCGATCTACTCGTCCAGCACCTCCCGGCCGGCCCCCCGCTCTACCCGGATGGCGAACTCACCGACGAGCCGGAGACCACGCTGGTCGCCGAGCTGATCCGGGAAGCCGCGCTGGAGGGCGTGCGGGACGAGCTGCCGCACTCGATCGCGGTCACCGTCGAGGAGATGCACCCCCGCGAAGGCCGCGACGACATCCTGGAGATCTTCGCCGAGCTGTACGTGGAGCGGCAGAGCCAGAAGGCCATCGTGATCGGCAAGCAGGCCGAGCGGCTCAAGCACGTCGGCAGCACCGCGCGCAGGCAGATCGAGGCGCTGCTCGGCACCAGGGTGCACCTGGACCTGCACGTCAAGGTGGCCAAGGACTGGCAGCGCGACCCCAAGCAACTGCGCAGACTCGGTTTCTGACGGCGCATGGTGGCACGATGAGACCATGAGTCTGTACCGCGACACCGGCGTGGTGCTGCGCGTGCACAAGCTCGGCGAGGCCGACAAGATCATCACCCTGATCACCCGCAGGCACGGCAAGGTACGCGCGGTGGCCAGGGGAGTGCGGCGGACCAAGTCGCGCTTCGGTGCCCGGCTTGAGCCTTTCGGCCACGTCGACGTGCAGTTCTACACCGGGCGCACGCTCGACGTCGTCACCCAGGTACAGACCGTGGACGCCTTCGGGCTGGCCATCGTCGACGACTACACCCGCTACACCGCGGGCTGCGCCGTGCTGGAGACCGCTGACCGGCTCGCCGTCGAAGAGGGCGAACCGGCCCTGCGGCTCTACCTGCTGGTCGCGGGCGCGTTGCGCGCGCTCGCCGCGGGCGAACGCGACTCGTCGCTGGTGCTCGACGCGTTCCTGCTCCGCGCCATGGCCTATGCCGGCTGGGCCCCCGCGATCATGGAATGCGCCCGCTGCGCCGACCCCGGCCCGCACCGCGCCTTCAGCGTCCAGGCCGGTGGCGCGGTCTGCCCCCGCTGCCGACCGCCCGGTTCGGCCAGCCCGGCGGGTGAGACCATTGTGCTGCTGGCCGCGCTGCTCGACGGTGACTGGCCTGCGGTGGAGCTGATCGGCGCAGCGGCGCGCCGGGAAGCGAGCGGGCTGGTCGCCGCGCTGTTGCAGTGGCATCTGGAACGGCAGTTGCGGTCACTGCCGCTGGTCGAACGCCGACCCTCGGTGCCATCGCCCTAGCAGGCTGGCGCTACGGTCCCAGCGCGATCATCCCGCGCGAAACGCGGTCCATGTCGTCAAGAAAGGTGTGGCCATCATGCTGCGAGGACGGGGCAATCGGCGAACTGCGCCGGTCAAGCCGCCGGAGCCGCATCCCTCCGGCGCGCGCCCACCCGCGATCCCGCCCGAGTTCGTGCCCCAGCACGTCGCGATCGTCATGGACGGCAACGGCCGCTGGGCCAACGAACGCGGCCTGCCCAGGGTGGAAGGGCACAAGCGCGGCGAGGAGGTGGTGCTCGACGTGCTCAAGGGCGCCATCGAGATCGGCGTCAAATGGGTCTCGCTCTACGCCTTCTCCACCGAGAACTGGAAGCGCAGCCCCGATGAGGTGCGCTTCCTGATGAACTTCAACCGCGACGTCATCCATCGCCGCGTCGACGAGTTCGTCGAGCTCGGCATCCGCCTGCGCTGGGCGGGCCGTCCGCCCAGGCTCTGGCGCAGCGTCACCAACGAGCTGCAGATCGCCGAGGAGCGCACCAAGGACCTCGACGTGCTCAACCTCACCATGTGCGTGAACTACGGCGGCCGCGCGGAGATCGCCGACGCCGCCAAGGAGATCGCCCGCCTCGCCGCCGCAGGCAAGATCAACCCGGAGAAGGTCGACGAGAAGATGCTGGCCAAGCACTTCTACCGGCCCGACATTCCGGACGTCGACCTGTTCATCCGCCCCTCGGGCGAGCAGCGCACGTCCAACTTCATGATCTGGCAGGCCGCCTACGCCGAGATGGTCTTCCAGGACATCCTGTGGCCCGACTTCGACCGCCGCGACCTGTGGCGCGCCTGCGAGATCTACGCGAGCCGGGATCGCCGCTTCGGCGGCGCCATCGACAAGACCGAGGCCGACTCCGCCGCGGGACCCACCGCGGGCGAGGTCGAAGCCGCCGAAGCAGCCCAACTGGAGGGTTCGCGTTGACCGACAAGAGCAGCGAGGCAGGCGCCACCGCCGCCCTGCTGACCAAGGCCGCCGAGGCCCTGGAACAGTTCCACGACGTGCACGTCGACGATGACGGCGCGCTCACCTTCCGGCACGGCGAGGTGCCGTGCGCGGTGCAGGCCATGCAGCTGGCCGAAGGCCTCGCCGTGCTCAGCCTGACCTGCGTGGTCGCCTGGGACCTGCAGGACTCGCCCGAACTCGCCTCCTCCGCCGCCGAACGCGCCGGCCAGGGCCTGTTCGGCACGCTCGGCGTCGTGCACACCGACCGGGGCCTGGACGTGACCCTGCGCTACACCTTCCCCGCCGCCGGCCTCACCGCGGCCGCGCTGGGCACCCTGCTGATGCTGGTGGTGTCCACCGCGTCGCAGCTGCGCACCGAGCTGCTCGCCCAAGCCGCCAGCTGACCCGCTCGGTGACCACCGCCGCGCGGCGCAGGCGGCGCATCGGTTCGCTGGAAGTGCTGTGCGCGGTGCTCGTGCTGGCCGTGCTCGCCCAGAACTGGCTCGGCGACCTGCTCGACGTGCCCGCGCTGCGTACTGGCGCCACCGTGTTCGTCGCGGTCTGCGTGCAGGCCATGCCGTTCCTGGTGCTCGGCGTGCTGATCAGCGGCGCGATCGCGGCGTTCGTGCCTGCCCGCCTGCTGCGCCAGGTCCTCCCGGCCAACCCGGCGCTCGCCGTGCCCGTCGCCGGCCTGGCCGGGATCGCGCTGCCCGGCTGCGAATGCGCCTCGGTGCCGGTCGCGCGCAGGCTCATGCAGCAGGGCGTGCCCGAACCGGTCGCGCTGGCCTTCCTGCTCGCCGCACCCGCGGTCAACCCGGTGGTGCTGGTCGCCACCGCGGTCGCCTTCCCGGCCGCGCCCACGATGGTGCTCGCCCGGTTCCTCGCCTCGCTCGCCACCGCGATCGTGCTCGGCTGGATCTGGGCCAGGTTCGGCCGCAGGCAATGGATCCTGGACCGGGCGCTGCGCGCCGCGCCGGTGCGCGAAGGCAGTTCGAAGTGGGCGGTCTTCGCGGAAACCGCACGCACGGACCTGGTCGAGGCGGGCGGGTTCCTGGTCATCGGCGGCCTCACCGCGGCCACGTTGAACGTGCTCGTGCCGCAGTCCTGGTTCGCGGTCGTCGGCCGCAACGCGGTGCTCGGCGTCGCGGTGATGGCCGGGCTCGCGGTGATCCTGGCCCTGTGCAGCGAAGCGGACGCGTTCGTCGCCGCTTCCCTTGCCGCGCTGCCGTTGTTGCCCCGCCTGGTGTTCCTGGTCGTCGGCCCGGCGGTGGACGTGAAGCTGATCGCGTTGCAGGCAGGCACGTTCGGCCGCGCCTTCGCCGCCCGGTTCGCCCCGGCAGCCTTCATCGTGGCTGTCTCCTGCGCGGTCGTGGTCGGGCTGATCGTGCTCGGCGGGTACCAATGATCCGGACGGGGAGAGAAGCGCAGAACATTCTGCTGTTGCTGGTCGGCGGCGCCCTGCTCAAGATCACCCTCAACGGCACCTACCTGCGTTACGTGAAGCCTGCCGTCGAGCCCTGGGTGCTCACCGCCGGGGTGGTGATGGTCGCCCTCGCGGTGATCGCCATCATCGCCGACATCCGCGCCGCCCGGCCGCCCGCCGTTCACACCGACCCACACGGTCACTCCCACGCCGCGCGCAGCCCGTGGCTGCTCGTCCTACCGGTGCTGGCCATCTTCCTGATCGCGCCGCCCGCCCTCGGCGCCGATTCGGTGTTGCGTTCGGACGGTCGAGGTGCGGTCCCCGCTCCGGTCGTCCAGCAGGGGCCGTCGGCCTTCCCGCCGCTGCCCACCACAGCGGTCGTCCCGTTGGCTCTCAGCGAGTTCATCACCCGCAGCGTCTGGGACGGCACCCACTCGCTGACCGGCCGCACGGTCGCCCTGACCGGATTCATCGTGCAGGTACACGGTTCGACCTATGTGGCCAGACTCGTGATCACCTGCTGCGCCGCGGACGCGACCCCGATGAAGGTCGAGCTCGCCGGTGGCCAGGCGAGCGCGTTGCCAGACGACCAATGGATCGTGGCCGACGGCATTCTGGTTCCCGGTTCGGCGACCGCGGCCAACGAGTACACGCCCACCCTGCGACTGCGGGCAATCACCCAGATCGCCCAGCCCTCGGACCCCTATGAATACTGATGCGGCGACTACGCCGACCGGGTTCGTGACATGACTCCGGGCGGCTGTTGACCGGACCAGACGCCTCCTCTAGGTTCGGGCGACGATTCACTCGGGAGGGAACGGCCCCGTGCAGGGTCACAAAGGGGAAAATTCGTGAACTGGTACCTGGCTGTGCTGAAGAACTGGAACTTCAGCGGCCGCGCGCGGCGGCAGGAGTACTGGATGTACGCCCTGTTCAACGCGATCATCATCTTCGTACTGGAGATCATCGGCTTCGTCGCGAGAGTTCCGCTCGTGCTGCTGATCGTCCTCGGGGTCTACTTGCTGGCGACGATCGTCCCGAGTCTCGGGGTGGTGGTCCGGCGCCTGCACGACACGAACCGGTCCGGGGCATGGTTCTTCATCACGTTCGTCCCGCTCGTCGGCGGGATCATGCTGCTGATCTACATGTGCACCGAAGGCGACCGCGGTCCGAACCAGTACGGCCCCGACCCGAAGCAGGGCGGCTACGGCCCCGGCTACCCGGGCCAGGGCGGCTACCCGCAGCAGGGTTACCCCCAGCAGGGCTACCCGCAGGCCGGTTACCCGCAGCAGCCCGGTTATCCGCAGCAAGCCGGCTACCCGGGCGCCCAGGCCCAGGCCTATCCGCAGCAGCAGGCCTACCCGGCCCAGGGTTACCCCCAGCAGCAGGGCTACCAGCAGCCCCAGCAGCCGGGTTACCCGCAGCAACCCGGCTACCCGCAACAGCCCGGTTATCCGCAGCAGGGCTATCCGGGAACTCCGGCGCAGGGCACCCCGCCGCAGACTCCGCCGCCCGGTTACCCCCAGCAGCCCGGCTACCCGCCGCAGAACTACCAGGGCTGAGACGGCTTTCGCATCGGGGTCGGGCACCTGCCCGGCCCCGATTGCCGTTGACGGGACCGATCAGCCGCAGTCGGCGCAGGTGCCGAAGATCTCCACGGTGTGGCTCACCTCGGAGAACCCGTGCTCCTCGGCGATCTTCTTGGCCCAGCTCTCCACCGTCGGGCCCTCCACCTCGACGGTCCGCCCGCAGTTGCGGCAGACCAGGTGATGGTGGTGATGCGCCGAGCAGTGCCGGTAGATCGCCTCGCCGCTGTCCGTGCGCAGCACGTCGACCTCGCCGGCGTCGGCCAGCGACTGCAACGTCCGGTAGACCGTGGTCAGGCCGATGCCCTCGCCGCGCTTGCGCAGTTCCTCGTGGATCTCTTGTGCCGACCGGAAATCGTCGAGCTGGTACAGGAGTTTCGCCACTGCCGCCCGTTGCTTGGTGGCGCGCTGGCCCGGCACGTTGGGCGAGTTGCGGTCCGCGTCCGCCGCCAGGTGCGTGGGTGCCGGGTTGCTCACGACTGACCCCTTCCGCGACCGTGCCTGCCCTCTTCGACGTGGCTCACCGCGTCGACCACGATGTGCGCCAGGTGCTCGTCGACCAGCCGGTAGACCACCTCGCGGCCATGCCGCTCGCTGGCCACCACCCCGGCCGACTTGAGAACCCGCAGGTGCTGGCTGATCAGCGGCTGGGTCACGCCCAGCGACTCGACCAGTTCGTGCACGCACCGATCCGACTCGTGCAGTTGCAGCACGATCGCGACCCGGACCGGCGCGGCCAGCGCCCGCAGCAGGTCGCCGGCCTCGGTGAGGATGTGCGCGGCGCGCGGCGGCGCCGGACTGACCTGCTCCCGTTCAGGAGAGTGCTCCTGCTCGCCCTGCGGCAGCCCGACCGATGCGGCGTTGGCGCTCACGACGGGCATCGTCCTCTCCAGTTGACAACAGTTTTCGTGTTCGTTGTCGTCCATACTAGGCGCTGGGAGCAGTTGCCCAGGTCACAGCAGCTCAGCGGAACAGCACGCTGGCCTCGACCGCCACCAGCAGGACCAGGACCAGCACCCGCATCAGCCGCGCCGAGGAACTCAGCGCCCGCCATGTGGCGACCAGCAGGACGATCACGCCGATGTCCAGGATGGCGAGCAGGGTCGCGCCGAGCGCTCCGCGCAGCCACACGCCCAGCCCGAACAGCACGATGACCACGAGGAACGCCGCGATCGGCGGCACCTTGGTCAGCGGGCCCCTGCCACCGATCAGCGGAGCGCGCCGGGACTGGCGAGTGGGCCTGCGGGTGGACATCACGTTCCTCCTGGGACCGCCGCAATGGAGACTGCTACCCGCCGAGCCTAAGCGACCCCGCCGCGCGGTCGGCGCCTCGCCGGGGCGGCTATCCTTTTTGCCGGATTCCGCGGGGTTCACCTGTTCGGCTTACCAGGTAATCCCGTTGTCAAGCCGGTGACCCGGGCAGCTACGCTTGGTCGTCCGGTGACTCACCTCCCGGCCTTTCCAGCAATGCCACCGACCTTCTGGGAGTCGTTCGTGCCCGCCGACCGCATCGATACTGTCGTCAGCCTGTGTAAGCGCCGTGGCTTCGTGTATCCCAGCGGAGAGATCTACGGCGGTACCAAGTCGGCCTGGGACTACGGCCCGCTCGGCGTCGAGCTGAAGGACAACATCAAGCGGCAGTGGTGGAAGTACATGGTGCAGAGCCGCGACGACGTCGTCGGCCTGGACTCCTCCGTGATCCTGCCGCGTGAGGTGTGGGTCGCCTCCGGCCACGTGCAGACCTTCCACGACCCGCTGGTGGAGTGCACCTCCTGCCACCGGCGCTACCGCGCCGACCAGCTCGCCGAGGAGTACCAGGCCCGCAGCGGCAAGCCGACCTCAGAGGACGACCTGTCCGACGTGCCCTGCCCGAACTGCGGCACCCGCGGCGCCTACACCGCGCCCCGCGAGTTCAACATGATGCTCAAGACCTACCTCGGCCCGGTCGAGTCCGAGGAGGGCCTGCACTACCTGCGGCCCGAGACCGCGCAGGGCATCTTCGTCAACTTCCTGAACGTGCAGACCACCTCCCGGCGCAAGCCGCCCTTCGGTATCGGCCAGATCGGCAAGTCCTTCCGCAACGAGATCACCCCCGGCAACTTCATCTTCCGCACCCGCGAGTTCGAGCAGATGGAGATGGAGTTCTTCGTCGAGCCCGGCACCGACGAGGACTGGCACCAGTACTGGATCAACGAGCGGTCCCGCTGGTACACCGATCTCGGCATCTCCAAGGACAACCTCCGGCAGTACGAGCACCCGAAGGAAAAGCTGTCCCACTACTCCAAGCGGACCGTGGACCTGGAGTACCGCTTCGAGTTCGGCGGCTCGGAGTGGGGCGAGCTGGAGGGTATCGCCAACCGCACCGACTTCGACCTGACCGCGCACAGCAACCACTCCGGTGTGGACCTGTCCTACTTCGACCAGGCCTCCGGCACCCGCTACCGGCCCTTCGTGATCGAACCGGCCGCCGGTGTCGGCCGCGCCATGATGGCCTTCCTGCTGGACGCCTACGCCGAGGACGAGGCGGCCAACGCCAAGGGCGGCGTCGACAAGCGGTCCGTGCTGCGGCTGGACCGCAGGCTGGCCCCGGTGAAGGTGGCCGTGCTGCCGCTGTCCCGCAACGCCGACCTCTCGCCCAAGGCGCGGGACCTGGCCGCCGCGTTGCGCCAGCACTGGACCGTCGACTTCGACGACGCCGGCGCGATCGGCCGTCGTTACCGCAGGCAGGACGAGATCGGCACCCCGTTCTGCGTGACCGTCGACTTCGACACCCTCACCGACCAGGCCGTGACCATTCGCGAGCGGGACACCATGTCGCAGGAGCGGGTGTCCATCGACCAGGTCGAGTCCTACCTGGCGCCGAAACTGCTCGGCTGCTGAAACTCTTCAACTAAAACCCGGAAATTCGCACGCTGTGGAGTTGTCGGCAGTGGCTCGGGGATCGGACCCGGGCCCTGCCGGTGGCGCCTGCCGGGCGCTGATCGGGGTGCAACGCCCGGCAGACGATGTGCCACGCCTCAGGGGGCGGAGGGTGGCGGGTCAGACGTTCGCGACCTGCTTGATCCAGTCGCGGTTGGCGGCCACGCTCGAGTACTCGGCCGTCTTGGCCGGCTCGTCACCGGTGGAGCAGACGCCGACCTCTTGGTCGCCTGCCATCTCCGGGCCGCCGGAGTCGCCGTTGAACGGGGTGCCGGTCATCCCGGTCATGCAGATCGCGGGGCCCTGCGCCGCGTCGACGCAGTCCGAACCGGTCACCTTGACCTTGGCGACCTTCAGCTGCTCGGCCGCGCCCGAGTCGGGCGAGGTCATGCCCCAGCCGTAGATCTGGTTGATGGCCCCGGCTTTCGGGTCGGCAGTGGCCAGTTGCACGGCGGGCGCCTTGGTCGGGGTGCCGAGGTGCAGCAGGGCCAGATCGGCCTTGTGATCGACCTCGGCCCGGTCGACCGGGATCTGGTCACCACCGTCGAGCTGCAGTGAGTTCACGTGCACGCTCATGCCGCCTTTGTCGGCGCAGTGACCGGCGGTCAGGATCCACTCCGGTGCGACAACCGTGCCGGTGCACTGGAAGCCCATGCCGTCCCAGTCGACCTGCGCGGCCCATGGCGCGTTGGTCGCGTCGGTGCCGCCGACGATGCCCGGCTGGTTGTTCAGCGCGAACCTGGTGGCGCGCACCGGTCCGGGACGGGGCGAGCGGTGGGTGGGCGTGCGGTGCGGGGTTCGGTTCGGAGCGCTGGGAGTCGGCGCCGGGGTGCGGTGGCTGGGCGTGCGGTGGGCCGGCGTGCGGTGGGTGGGCGTGCGGTGGGTGGGTGTGCGCTTGCTGGGCGAGTGCGAACCGGTGCTCCGGCCGTGCGAACCCGAGCCGTGCGAACGAGTTCCGTGCGAGCCGCCGGTGTGCGAGCCGGGAACGGGCCCGGCGTGGTGGCCGGGAGCGGTGGTGATCGGCGGCGCCACCACGGTCGTCACCGGTGGCGGGGTCGGCGCGACGGCGGCGTAAGCGCTTGCCGCGGCGGGAATCAGGCCGACCGCGAGGGCGGCGCTGCCTGCGATCGCCACGTTCACGAACTTGTTCATGATGGACTGTCCTTTCTGGATACCACTGGTGTGCCTGACGAGCACGGCGCCAAGCAGACCAGTTGAGGGCAGGCCAAAAAAGCCGGCTTGCTCCAGCTGTGGACAGTTTTGGGGGGTTGTGGACAACTCATCGAGGGGTGCGCGAAGTGTGCTACGCGCGCGCGAAATCTAAGGTCAGAGTTGGCGGGTGTCCAGGACGTGCTCGATCGCTTTGCCGGTCGCCGGATCGCGTTCGACGCGATAGCCCAGCGCGTCTTTGCGTTCGGTGACGGCCTCGGCGAGCGCCGTTCCCCGGTACAACAGGCCCGCGCCATCGTCCGTGCAGTAGGTCAGCGGCAGCGTTTCGTCGGCGACGCCCGCGTGCACCAGGGGACGGCGGCGGGCCTCGGAGTCGTAGTGGACTCCGTTGCCGTAGGGCAGGAACGCCAAACCGTTGGTGACAATGCGAAGTTCCGGTCCGAACGAGTCGGTCGGCCCGCCGACGTGCCAGCAGATCGAACCCGCCGAGATGCCGCCCAGCACCACACCTGCCTGCCAAGCCCGGCGCATGACCGGCCCGATGTCGTGCACCTGCCACACCGCCAGCAGGTTCGCGACCGATCCGCCGTTGACCCAGACCACGTCGTGCGAGCCGACGTAGTCGTCGAGGTCGTCGGAGGGCGGCATGCCGAACAGGTTCAGGTGGGACACCTCGACGCCAACGTACTGGCCGGCTTCGTTGACCCGGGCGTTGAAGAAGCGCTGGTCACCGCTTGCCGTGCCGACGTGCAACAACCGAGGGGCGCGGCCGGAAGTCCCGGCCAGCTCGATGGCGAAGTGGATGAGCTGGCCGAATTCGAGGTCGGTCCGCACCCCGGCCCGCCAGCCACCCGAGGTCGCCAGAATCGTCGGTTCTTCTGCTGCCATGACGACCGATCTTGGCAGCCTGCCCCGGCCCTGTCATCCGATTCGGTGACTGACGTTTGTCATGGCCAGGTCGTGACGCTTCATCTGCTCAGCAGCCCGCGGGCGCCGACATGCTGAGCACCATGGACAACACAGCCCAGTACCGCAGCCCGCGGGACGCACGGCTCGAACCCGATCGCGGTGCGGTTTCCGCGGGCGCGGCGGTCAGTCTCGCGGGCTTGCGCAAGAGTTACGGCGACGTACACGCCGTCGACGGCGTCGACCTGGTGATCGCGCCCGGTGAAGTGGTCGCGCTGCTCGGGCCCAACGGCGCGGGCAAGTCCACCACCGTGGACATGTTGCTCGGCCTGACCAAACCGGACAGCGGCGAGGTGCACGTGTTCGGCCAGACCGCGCACGAAGCGGTGGCCAGCGGCACGGTCGGCGCGATGCTCCAGGAGGGTTCGCTGCTGGAGGACGCGACCGTCATCGAGACCATCTCGATGATCGGTTCGCTGCACCGCAACCCGATGCCGGTCGCGGAAGCGATGCGCAGGGCGGGGATCGAGGATCTGGCGAAGCGCCGCTGCACCAAGCTTTCCGGGGGCCAGAAGCAGCGGGTCCGGTTCGCGGTCGCGCTGGTCTGCGACCCGCACCTGCTGGTGCTCGACGAGCCCACCTCCGCGATGGACGTGGGTACCCGGCGCGAGTTCTGGCAGTCGATGAAGGAGTTCACCGACGCGGGCAAGACCGTTCTGTTCGCCACCCACTACCTGGACGAGGCCGAGGAATTCGCGGACCGCGTGGTGATGATGCGCGCCGGTCGGGTCATCGCGGACGGGTCGGTCGCCGAGGTCCGGGCCGCCGCCTCCGGCCGCACGCTGACCGCGCAGGTGGCCGGCGCGATTGAGGCCGACCTGCGCGCGCTGCCTGGTGTTCGCGAGGTCGAAGTGCGCGGTACTCGCGTCGAACTGGACTGCGTGGACTCCGACGCCGCGGTGCGCGCGTTGATCGCCGGTTACCCGCAGGCCTACGACATCGAGATCAAGGCGGTCGGCCTTGAAGAAGCCTTCCTGGCGCTGACCAGCGAACCCGACGGGAGCACCCGATGAAAGCCGGATATCTCGCGCTGGAGGCCCGGAGGGCCCTGCGCAACCCCCGATCGCTGTTCTTCACCGTCGTCTTTCCGGTGGTGCTGTTCCTGATCGAGGCATCGCTGTTCGGCAAGGGTAAGGCGCCGGGCACGCAGATCACCTTCGCCGCCTACCTGATGGCCAGTTTCGTCGCCTACGGGGGCTTCATGGCCTGCCTCAACGGCGGCGCGCGGACCGCGGTCGAACGGTCGCAGGGCTGGCAGCGGCAGTTGCGGCTCACCCCGCTCACGCCGAGGGGCTACCTGATCGGCAAGGCCGCGGTCGCGCAGGCCGTCGCCCTGCCACCGATCCTGCTGGTCGCCCTCGTCGGGGGTTTGGTGGAAGGCGTGCACATGTCCCCGGCCAACTGGGCGCTGACCGTTGTCGGCACCTGGCTGGCCTGCATTCCGTTCGCCCTGCTCGGCCTGCTCGTCGGTCAGATCTCGACCGCGGAGAACATGCAGGTCTACACGTCGGTCCTGATGATCCTGCTCGGGTTCCTCGGCGGCATCCTGTTCCCGGTCACCATGTACCCGACCTGGCTGGGCGACATCGCCAAGATCCTGCCCAGCTACTGGCTTGCCGACATCGGCCGCGGCCCCACCGTCGGTTACGACCAGCTGAGCACCGCGCTGATCGCGCTGGCTGTCTGGACCATCGTGCTCATGGTCGCGGTCGTTCGCCGCTACCAGCGCGACAGCGCCAGGAACTGAGACAATGTCCGGCGGAGGTGGCATGGTGCGAGCCAAAGACGCGCTGAACCGGGGCTGGGAATGGCCGGACTGGACGTTCAACCGGCCGAACACGACCCGGCGGGAACGGTGGGGCGCGGCCCTTGGGCCCTCGGTCTTCCTGTTCTTCCTGGCCGAGCCCATCTCCGAGGCGTTCGGGTCGGGTCATCCGGTGTGGTGGCGGGTGGCCACCATCGCCACCGTCGTCGGATACGGCACGTCGTACACTGCCGCGCTGGCCAGGGGAAACACCCGAAAGCTCGCGCACAGTGAACGAATCTGGTGGATCGCCGAGCTGTCGGTGTTCCCGATCCTGCTCGCGGTGCTGGGTGGCCCCGATTCGCTCATCTTCGCCACCTACGTTGTCAGCACCGCACTGATGTGCCTGCCTCGCAACGCAGGCTTCCTGCTCGGTCTCGGGTTCGCCATCGCACTGGCCGTCGGCACCGAAGTCGCCGACGGCTCGGTCAACTGGACCAGCGTGTGGGTGCTGTTCGTGCTGACCCTGGGCATGTTCGCGTTCAACGCGCTGGTCTCGACCATTCGCCAGCTGAAGAAGGCACAGGTCGAGATGGCCAGGATGGCCGTCGCCGAGGAACGGTCGCGGCTGGCCAGGGACCTGCACGACGTGCTCGGCCACAGCCTGACCACGATCACGGTCAAGGCGGGCCTGGCCCGGCGCGTGCTGGAGAGTTCGACCGACCGCGAGCGCGCCATCGCCGAGGTGCGCGACGTGGAGGAACTGGCCAGGCAGGCCATGGCCGAGGTGCGCGCTACGGTGTCCGGTTACCGGACGCCGTCGCTGGCCGCCGAACTGGTCGGCGCGCGAGCCGCGTTGCAGGCCGCCGAGATCACCGCCGACCTGCCGCAGGCCGTCGACAACGTGGCGCCCGGCCTGCACGAGGCGTTCGCCTACGTGGTGCGGGAGGGCGTCACCAACGTCGTGCGGCACAGCGCGGCGACCCGCTGCGAGATCCGGCTGGGGGAGAACTGGGTCGAGATCAGGGACAACGGCCGGGCCTGCGGCGACGCGGTCGGCCGGTCCCGGGAGAACGGCGGCGGGCACGGTTTGTCCGGCCTCGCGGAGCGGCTCACGCCGGTCGATGGCACGATCGACGCCGGTCCGTTGCCGGAAGGTGGGTTCCTGTTGAAGGCGACCGCGAAGACGCCGGTCAAGCCGAGTGTCGAGGCCAGCGATCCGGCCAGGCCGGTGCCGCCCATCGCCCCATCGGCGCAGCCGTGGGTGAGCATCAAGTGATCCGAGTCCTGCTCGCCGACGACCAGGCTCTGGTGCGCGGCGCGCTCGCCGCCATGCTCAACCTCGAACACGACATCGAGGTGGTCGCCGAGGTCGGCTCGGGCATCGAGGTGCTGCCCGCCGCGCAGCGCACCACACCCGATGTCGCCCTGCTGGACGTGCAGATGCCCGGCAAGGACGGCCTGACCGCGGCGGGTGAGCTGCGCAACGCCGTGCCGGCCTGCCGGGTGGTCATGTGCACGACCTTCGGCCGTCCCGGTTACCTGGCCCGTGCCATGGCCGCCGGTGCGGTCGGGTTCGTGGTCAAGGACGCGCCACCGGAACAGTTGGTCGACGCGGTGCGGCGGGTGCACAACGGTCTGCGCGTTGTCGATCCCGCGCTGGCCGCCGAGTCCCTGGCCAGGGGCGCGAGCCCGCTGACCGACCGGGAACGCGACGTGTTGCGGGCCGCGAGCGACGGCGGCACCGTGGCCGACGTGGCCAAGTTCCTGCACCTGTCCGAGGGCACCGTGCGCAACCATCTCTCCGCCGCGATCGGCAAAACCGGCACCCGGACCCGGGCCGAAGCGGCGAAACTCGCCGAGGACTTCGGCTGGCTCTAGATCATGGACCCGGTGCGAAGTCAAGACCCGGGTTTTGAGACCATAACCTCGTGGGTGCCGCGGGGTCCTGGCTGGCGTTGCGCCGATGGACCCTGCGCGCGGTGCTTGGCCTGATCGTGGTCGCGGTCGTGGTCGTCGGGGGCACCGCGTTTCGGGTGTGGCAGTACGGCAGGGTCGACGATCGCAATCATGCCGACGTGATCCTGGTGCTCGGCGCCGCCCAGTACAACGGTGATCCGTCCTCGGTGCTGGCCAACCGGCTCAACCAGGCGTTGTCGCTGTACGACGAGGGCGTTGCCGGGAAGATCGTCACGGTGGGCGGTCGGCAACCGGCCGACCGCTACACCGAGGCGCAGGCCGGGGAGAAGTACCTGATCAACCGGGGCGTGCCTGCGACCGATCTCACCGAGGTCAACAGCGGCAACGACACCCTGACCAGCCTGCGGGCCGCCGAGGACGTGTTCAAACAGCACGGCTGGCACACCGCGGTGCTGGTCAGCGATCCGTGGCACATGTTCCGGGCCAAGCGGATGGCGCTGGACAGCGGCATCCAGGCGTGGACCTCGCCGACGCACAGCGGTCCGGCCGTGCAGACCAGAACGGTCGAGGCCGAGTACATCGTCCGCGAGACGGCGGCGACCCTCTACTACAAACTCACGAAGGCGCCCGCCGACGACATCGGCGTCGGAATCGGCTGAACCCGACGTACCCTGCTCGGGTGAGGGCCGGTTATGACGAGCACGACCGGCAGCGCCTGTTCGCCGAGCAACCCAAGCTGGCCGCGCTGCCCGGTGCGTTCGCCGATGCCCGCACCGCGTTCAACCGGGACCGCGCGCGGGTGCTGCATTCGGCCGCGTTGCGCAGGCTGGCGGGCAAGACCCAGGTCGTCGGCCCGCACGAGGGCGACGTGCCGCGCACCCGGCTCACGCATTCCCTTGAGGTCGCGCAGATCGGCCGGGGCATCGCCGAGGATCTCGGCGCCGACCCGGATCTGGTGGACATGGCCGGGATGGCGCACGACATCGGCCATCCCCCCTTCGGACACAACGGCGAGGTCGCGCTGGAAGAGGTCGCGGCGCGCTGCGGCGGATTCGAGGGCAACGCGCAGACGCTGCGCATCTTGACCCGCCTGGAACCCAAGGTGCTCACCGAGGACGGCGTCAGCCACGGCCTCAACCTCACCCGCGCCGGTCTGGATGCCGCCTGCAAATACCCGTGGCAACGCCGAGCCGGCGTGCGCAAATTCGGCGTGTACGACGACGACCTGCCGGTCTTCGAGTGGATGCGCGATGGGGCACCCGAAGGGCAGCGGTGCATCGAGGCCCAGATCATGGACTGGTCCGACGACGTCGCCTACTCCGTGCACGACGTCGAGGACGGGGTGTTGTCGCACCGGATTTCCCTTGCCGTGCTTGCCGATCGGGCCGAGCGGGCGGTGGTCGCCGAGTTGGCGGCCAAACACTTCTCGGCCGAACCGGTGTCCGCGCTGGAGGATGCCGCGATCACCTTGTGCCGGTTGCCCTCGGTCACCGTGCTGATCGAGCACGACTACGCGGGGTCGCTCGCCGATCAGGTCGCGTTGAAACGGCTGACCAGCGAACTCGTCGGACGCTTCGCCTCCGCCGCGGTCACCGAGACCCGCCGCGTGCACGGTGCAGCGCCGTTGGTCCGCTACGCCGCGGATCTGCTCGTGCCCGATCAGGTCGCGGCGGAAGTGGCGCTGCTCAAGGCGTTGGCGCTGCGCTACGTGATGAGTGACCCGCAACGCCTTGCCATGCAACGCGTGCAACGCGAGCAGCTCGCCGAACTCGCCCAGCTGCTCGCCGACCACGCGCCGGACAGCCTCGATCCCGCGTTCCGGCCGGTGTTCGAGGCGGCCGCCGACGACTGCGCGAAGTGGCGGGTGATCGTGGACCAGGTCGCGTCGCTGACCGACGCGCAGGCGTTGCGCTGGCACGAAGGCCTCCTGCACCGATTCCGCTGACAGCGAACGACGGCGCGACCCCTGTGAGCGGTGGCACACTCGGAAACAGGACGTTCGGCGATTTCTGAGAGGTCGGCATGGGCAGGGGCAGGGCGAGGGCCAAGCAGCGCAAGGCCAACAGGGAAGTCAAGTTTCCGGGCACGCGCAGCGCACAGCGCGAAGCCGTGGACGCCGAGGTGCGCAGGTTCCTGGAGGGCGGCGACGGACCGGACGGCGACGGCTCGGCAGGCGTCCGCGAGCCACGGCGCCCGAAGCCCGTCGGCCCGATGTCCTCGGCAGGCGAGCGGCCGATGCCGCATCCGGAATTCGTACTCTCGATGCCCGACCCCCGGTACTAGCCAATGCCGGTATCCGCCCTTGACCAGCGCCTCGACCACCTGAGCTTCGCCCTGGCCGTACAGCGCGCGGTCGCGCCCGATCCGAGCGCGACCGCGTGCTGGTCGCCCTTCTCGGTCGCCAGCGCGCTCGGCCTGACCGCGGCGGGCGCGCGCGGCGCCACCAAAACCGAACTCGACCGGTTGCTCGGCGGCGATCCCGCGACGTTCCTGGCGCAGGCCGCCTGGCTCGACGACGACGCGCTGCTCGGCATCACCAACACGTTGTGGGCGCGGGAGGACATCCCGGTCCGCGCCGAGTTCGCAGGCAAGCTGCTCTCCGCGTGGCCCGGTGGCGCGATCAAGGATGCCCCGTTCGCCGCCGACCCGAACCGCGCCCGCCAGCTGATCAACGCCGACGTCGCGGAGACCACCCACGACCTGATCCCGGAACTGCTCGCCCCAGGCGACGTCACCCCCAGCACCATCGCCACCCTGGTCAACGCGCTGTACCTGAAAACCGCCTGGCGCAACGCGTTCCCGGACCGCGGCACCGAACCGCGCCCCTTCGACGGCGCGGGCGAGGTCGCGACCATGCGGCTGAGCAAACAACTCGGCTACGCGGCCACCTCCGGCTGGCAGGCCGTGTTCCTGCCCGGACGCGGGGGAGTGGAGGCCGTCGCGCTGCTGCCCGACGCACCGCTGGCCGAAGCCGAACCCGCGCTCACCGCCCCGGTCCTCGCCGACCTCCTCGATCGCCGCGCCATGCGCCTGGTCGAGGTCTACCTGCCGAAGTTCCGGGTGCGCGCCCGCGCCGACCTGACCACCGCCCTCGGCGGTCTCGGCGTGCGCACGCTGTTCGGCCGCGACGCCGACCTCAGCGGCATCAGCCACGAACCGATCGTGGTCAGCAAGGTCGTGCACGAGGCCGTGCTCACCATCGACGAACAGGGCCTGGAAGGCGCCGCGGCCACCGCGGTCGTGATGCGGGCGATGGCCATGGCGGTCCGGCCCGAACGGCCGGTCGTGGTGCACGTCGACCGCCCGTTCCTGTTCCTGGTCCGGCACGCGGCCAGCGGCGCGGTCTACTTCCTGGCTAGGATTGTCCGACCCGGGTGAGCTTGTCGGGGTTGACCATGTCGTAGAGCGCGGTCAACCGTCCATCGTGGATGGTCATGCCGAACACCCGCCGATCGAACGGCGGGTGTTGCGCGTCGCCCGGCCAGGCCGGGATGTACATGCCGAGCTCGCCGTTGACCAGCACGAACCGCATGTTGGCGAAGCTCTCGCGGCCATAGCGGTTCTGCAGCCCGAGGATGAAGCGGGCGACCTTGTCCGCGCCGCGGATCGTGTTGACCGCGGTCTTCGCCCGGCCGTCGCTGTCGCCGACCAGCACCGCGTCGGGATGCAACAGTCGCACGACCGCATGGACGTCCCCCGTTGCCATCGCGGCCAGGAACCGCCCCAGCACCTCCTGCTGCTCGGCCAGCGCGGGCCGGGTCGGCGGCTCGGCTTCCGCGACCGCCCGCCGCGCCCTGGTCGCGTGCTGCCGGGCCGCCTCCACCGAGGATCCGATCAGTTCGGCGATCTCGCCGAACGGCACGCCGAACGCGTCGTGCAGCACGAACGCGACCCGCTGCTGGGGGCTGAGCCGGTCCAGCACCACCAGCGCCGCCATCCGCACGCCGTCGTCGCGCACCACCACGTCCAGCGGGTTCTGCCCGTCCCCGGACAGGTCGGTGACCAGCGGTTCCGGCAGCCACGGGCCGACGTAGCGCTCGCGCCGCGCGGTGGCCGAACGCAGCTTGTCCAGGCAGATCCGGCCGACCACCGTGGTCAGCCAGGCCCGCAGGTCGGCGATGTCCGCGCGGCCCGCGTCGGTCAGCCCGGCCAGGCGCAGCCACGCCTCCTGCACCGCGTCCTCCGCGTCGGCGATGCTGCCGGTCAGCCGATAGCCGACCCCGAGCAGATACGGCCGGTGCCCGGTGAACTCGGTTGCCAAGACGTCGGTGCTGGACATGGCCCGATCATCCCGCAGCCGAGGGCGCCCGGCGAACCCTGTCGGCGGAGCCAACTAGACTGGTGCGTTGTGGCAGGCCGTATCCGGGACAGTGACATCGCGCTGGTGCGTGAACGAAGCCGGATCGACGACGTCATCGGCGAATACGTGTCGTTGCGTCGAGCCGGTGGCGGCGCGCTGAAGGGGCTGTGCCCGTTCCACGACGAGAAGTCCCCCTCGTTCAACGTGCGCCCCTCGCACGGCACGTTCCACTGCTTCGGCTGTGCCGAGGGCGGCGACGTGATTGCGTTCTTGATGAAGATCGAGCACATCGGCTTCGTCGAATCGGTTGAACGCCTGGCCGACAAGATCGGTCTCCAGCTCACCTACGAAGGTGGCAAGCCCGGCGCCGCGCGGGACCGCGGCACCCGCACCAGGATGATCGAGGCGCACCGCGCCGCGGCCGCGTTCTACGCCGAGCAGATCGAAACGCCCGAGGCGGAGAAGGCCCGCGAGTACCTGAGCGAGCGTGGCTTCGACCGGGCCATGTGGCAGAAGTTCGGCTGCGGCTACGCCCCCGCTGGCTGGGACAAGCTCACCAAATACCTGCTCAACCGCGGCTTCGAACTCGACGAGCTGTACAAGGCGCAGCTGAGCAAGGAGGGCAGGCAGGGCGCGATCGACCGGTTCCACCGGCGCCTGGTCTGGCCGCTGCGCGACCTCGGCGGTGAGATCGTCGGCTTCGGTGCGCGACGCCTTTTCGACGACGACGGTAGCCCGGCCAAGTACCTCAACACCGCGGAAAGCCCGATCTACAAGAAGTCCCAGGTGCTCTTCGGCATCGACCTGGCCAAGCGGGAGATCGCCAAACGCCGCCAGGCCGTCGTCGTCGAGGGCTACACCGACGTGATGGCCATGCAGGCGGCGGGCGTGCCGACCGCGGTCGCGTCCTGCGGTACCGCCTTCGGCGACGACCACATGACCGTGCTGCGCAGGCTGATGATCGACGACGAGGTGTCCTGGGGCGAGGTGATCTTCACCTTCGACGGTGACGCGGCCGGTCAGAAGGCCGCGCTCAAGGCGTTCGAAGGCGATCAGCAGTTCGTCGCGCAGACCTACATCGCGATCGCGCCGGACGGCATGGACCCGTGCGAGCTGCGCCAGGCCAAGGGCGACGCCGCCGTGCGCGACCTGGTCGCGCGGCGTAAACCGCTGATCGAGTTCGCCGTCCGCAGCCAGCTCGCCGAATACGACCTCGACTCGATCGACGGCCAGATCGCCGCGCTGCAGAAGACCGTCCCGCTGGTCGCCCGGATCAAGGACCGCGCCAAGCGGGACGCCTACGCGGCCAAACTCGCCTGGTGGGTGGGCTGGTCCGACGAGGCCATGGTGGTCCGGCGCGTCCGCGAATCCGCCGGTGCCCCTGCGGAAGCACCGGCCAAGACCAAGCCGCGTCGCCCGGCCGACCCGAACCAGGGCGCGTTGCTCGCCGAACCACAGGGCCCGCCGCGACCCGACCCGCGCGACGTGCGCACCCGCAGCCAGCGAGAGGTGCTCAAGCTCGCGTTGCAGGCGCCCGCCCTGGCCGGCCCGGTGTACGACGCACTGCCGGAAGACGTGTTCACCGTCGACGCGTACGCGCAGCTGCACCGCGCGATCCTCGCGGCAGGAGGTACCTCGACCGGGCTCAACGGCGCCATGCTGGTCGACGCGATCGCCCAACACTGTCCAGAAGGGACAGTCCGCGTCCTGCTCTCCGAACTGTCCGTCGAACGTATCCCGACCCGGGGCGAACTCGACGTGGCGTACGTCTCCTCGATGCTGGCCAAACTCCAGTGCGAGCAGGTCGCGCGGCAGATCGCCGAGATCAAGTCGCGGTTGCAGCGAATGAACCCGATCTCCGACGCGGAGGAGTACCGCTCCGCGTTCGGTGACCTGGTCGCGTTCGAGGAGTACCACCGCGGCCTGGTCAAGCAGGCATCGGGAGCGCCGGAATGACGTCGTCATCGGACGCCGAATTCGATGCCAAGCCGCGCCGGTTCGGCACCGGCTGGCGGCACCGCGTCGCGGCCAGGCTGACCGGCCGCGACCTCGTGCCCCAGGGCTTCGCGGGCAAACTCATCGAGGACGAACACGTCCTCGGCGCCGCCGAACTCGCGGACGGCACCTTCCTGGTCGCCACCTCGCTCGGGCTCTGGCTCCCCGGCGAGGACGGCCCGCGCCGCGTGCACTGGCACCTGATCAGCAAAGCGGTCTGGGCCCAGAAACCCGGTCGCACGCTGACCGTGACCGAAGCCGAGGAAACCGGCACCATCGAGGGCGCCGTCCTGCTCACCGATCGCCCGTCGCGCAAATTCACCCTCTCCACCAGGGGTTCGCTGCCCGAGGTGGTGAACGCACGGGTCACCACGTCGGTCAAGTCCGCGCACCACCGCGATCTGCCGGGCGGGGGAGCATGGTTCGTCCAGCGCAAGATCTCCGGCGCGGACGGCATCGTGCTCCAGGTGCGTCCCGACCCGGGCACCGACCGGGACGCGGTCGCCTCGGTCACTGCCCAAATAGCCGACAAACTGCGTGAACTACACGAAGCCCGCGATAACTGATTCTCTTGGCATTCCCTCTGGTGGCCAACGCCGCCCTCTTATAAAGTACGTACGTACGGTTTCTATAACTGGCCCAAGGAGGCGCCATGTGGGATCCGAGCAAGTACCTGGCTTTCGCCGATCACCGTGGTCGCCCCTTCCATGACCTGGTCAGCCGGATCGGCGCCGAAAAGCCACGCCGCGTCGTCGACCTCGGCTGCGGCCCTGGCAACCTCACCGAGACCCTGACTGTGCGCTGGCCAGAGGCGACCGTCGAAGCCCTCGACTCATCACCCGAAATGGTGGAAGCCGCCCGCGCTCGCGGCATCGAAGCGCACGTCGGCGACGTCACCACCTGGCATCCCGAGCCCGATACGGACGTTGTCGTCACCAACGCCGTCCTGCAATGGGTGCCCGGCCACCCCGACCTGATGCGCACCTGGGCCAGCGAACTCCCGGCCGGCGCCTGGCTCGCGGTCCAGGTCCCCGGCAACCTCGGCGCCGCCTCCCACGTCGCCATCCGCGACCTCGCCGAAACCCCGCGCTGGCGCTCCCGCCTCGCCGACCTCGTACTGCGCGAAGACGACGCGGTGCTCAGCCCCCAGGCCTACGCCGACCTGCTCACCGACGCCGGCTGCGCCGCCGACGCCTGGGAAACCACCTACATCCAGCAGCTCAGCGGCCCCGACCCCGTCCTCGAATGGGTGACCGGCACCGCGCTGCGCCCGATCCGCGCCGCACTCAGCGACGAGGACTGGCAGAACTTCCGCGCCGACCTAGCCGTCGACCTGCGCAAGGCCTACCCGGCCAGGCCCGACGGCACGACCTGGTTCCCGTTCCGGCGCGTCTTCGTCGTCGCGCAAACCCAAAGCTGACGCGGTTTCACTGCGGGGCGGAGCCGGTGTCGGTCCGCTGGCCCAGCTTCGCCCGCACCACCCCCGCGGCGCCCTGCACCATCGGGTGGTCAACCAGCTTCCGGTAAGCCCGCACGAGCTGGTCGTACCGCTCCCGGCCAGCACGCGCACCCAGTACGTAACCGATAGCGACACCCAGCGCGAGCATCTTCATCTCGGCCTCCTTCCGTGAGCGGCCGGACCGCCTACCCGGCCCATCCTCCTCCACTGGGTAGCCAACTGCCGGGGGGTGAAAAACCCCTGTCGGCGGTGCGCTATAGTTTCTTCTTGTCCGGCACTGCCGGATGCACAACTGAACGATCCTCCATAGCTCAATTGGCAGAGCATGCGACTGTTAATCGCAGGGTTGTTGGTTCGAGTCCAACTGGAGGAGCAAACTCCCAGGTGAGGCCCCGTCTTTTGTGGACGGGGCCTCACTGGTATCAAGATCACCCATGCTTTACCCATGCCATTGACCGCGACTCATTCCGGCCGATGCCCCAGCGGTTCGAGCACCTTCGCCGCGCCCGTCTTGGCCACGCGCCGCTTCATATACCGGTTCTGCGTCATCGACACCTGAGCATGTCCGAGCTGGTCGGCAGCAGCGCGGGCCGACAACCCAGCGTCATCCATCAGTGAGGCGACCGTCTTGCGGTAGATGTGACTCGTCACCCACGAGTACCCAGCCGAGTCGAACAGCTCCCGCAAGTCCGCGTTGGTGTTGGACGGATCACGCAGTCCACCGAGCGGAGCCGTGAAGACCGGATCTTCCGGTCGGGCGTCCGCTGGCTTGCGCACCCGCAGCCGCTCGACCATCCAGGAGGGCAGCTCCAAGGTCCGGTAGCCGCTCCTGCTCTTCGGCTTCCACTTGATGTAGAGGCCGACACCCTTCTCCCGGATCACGGTGCCCCGGACCTCGACCGTCCCCGCGTCGAGGTCGACCGCATCCCAGATGATCGCGGCAGCTTCGCCGATCCGCAGGCCGGTCGCCAGCATCATGTCGGTGAAGTCGACGAGATCGCGATCAATCGCCTTCTGATCGCACGCGATCTTCGCCCGGAGATCAAGGGCCTGGTCCAGGGATAGCGCGACGGCGAGCTTCACCGGACCACTCTCGATTCGCCGCACCTCACGCGCCGGGTTGTGGTCGTAGACGTCGTGGCGCGTTGCCAGTCCCAAGATGCCATTCAGGACAGTCCGCACGACCTTGGCTGTCGCGTTGCCGTGGTTGTCCTTCACCGCCTTGACAAGGCGATCAGCCCGCGACACGGTGATCTCTTCCAAGCGCAGTTCGCCCAGCGCGGGAATGATCTGGTTGTCCAGCCGTTCCCGGTACAACCTCGCCGTGTTCGGCGACTTCCTGCCTTCGCGGACATCGTCCCCGATCTCGGCAAACCACAGCTCTGCCAACGCGGACAGCTTCGTCTGCGGAGTGATCTCGGCAGTGGCATCGATGCGGCCACGGTCGCGAAGGGCTTCCTTCAAACGGTTACGGGCAGCCGTTTCCGACTTCCCGACGCGCTCAACGGGGCGCTTCACCCCGTCGTAGTCACGAAAGTCCGCGATCGCACGGAACTTCGCACCGACGGGGTAGACGCGGATCTCTCCGTAGGTGCCGACCGGCAATCGCGGACGGCCCATTACGCGCTGCCCTGATCGGCAACCCACTGCTCGACGTCAGCGGGCCGGTAGCGGACGTGCTTGCCGATCCGACGTCCGGTCGGGCCGTAGCCCTTGGTGCGCCAGGCGTAGAGGGTGTTGACGGGGACACCTAGATATTCGGCGACGTCCCCGACGCCCCACAGTTTCTCGCTCATGCTGCTGCCTCCCTTTCGTATCGGTCGATGCGTTGTTGTCGAACGCGTTCGTAGATGGCCGAGGCCAGCTCGCGTTCGGCGTCGGTGGCGTATCCCGCGCCGGTCGTGCGCCAGTCGTTGATCACCACGATGTCGTCCTCGGTGACGCCGAACCGTTCGAGCAGTTCGGTATGGCGCCACGCGGCCCGTTCGGCACGCAAGCCTTGGAATGAGCGTGAGTAGCGCTGGGACTTGGTCAGGAAGTGGCCTCGGAACCCGAGCATGTGGGCCCACCGGCGCAGGAAGCTCAGCCCCGGCAGGCCCCCCAGCTCCCACGCGGTACGGATCATCTGCCGGTGATGCTCGGAGATGATCAGGTTGTCGATGTCGACTTCCGAGCGGATCGGCCGGTCCGCCGCGTCACTGGTCGATGTGCCCTTGGTGGCGTACTTGGCGATGTAGCCCGCCAGCGCCTGGTCGGTGATCTCTCCTTCACCGGTCTCCACCCGGTGAGCGTCGACGGGCTGGATCGTCTTGATGTCCACTTGCTCGCCCCACACGAACTGGTGCGGTGCCAAGGTGCCGTCTGGGGTGGTGAGTGTCCGGCGCACCTCGGAACGGCGCGCAGCGGCCTGCACAGCGGCCGTGAGGATGTCTGGGTGTGCCCAGCGCGGTGCGGGGCTGTCGGCGCCGTTGGGGCCGTCCAGCCGGATGACCGCGTGGAAGTGGATCAGGCCGCGTCGCTGGTACTCGGCGACCTTGGCGTAGGCGATCCGGGCATGGTCGTCGATCTCCCGCACCTTCATGCCGGCCGCTTTGGCGAGTTCGCGGCTCAGGCGGACGGTGAAGCGGTGCCACAGGTCCCCGGAATGGGCCTGCCACAACACCGCGCCCGCGTAGTCGTAGGTGCCGGGGTCGATCGGCGTCCCGAGCCGGGTGTCGGCGTCGAGGTGGTAGGCGCCGCACGCGCACGGGATGCGTTTGCCGCTTCCGGCGCCGCGTCGCTGGGTGTGGACCGGGCCGAACGAGGGGGCGGTGAGGGTGACGAACAGCCGCGGCTTGCTGGCGACCGACACCGGGATGCCCTTGCCGCCGGACAGTCCGGCGCGGATCAGGTGGAAGCAGTCGGCGGCGTAGCGGTCGGCGCAGGCCGGGCAGACCGAGGCGCGCCGGTTGCCGCATGGGGCCATCACCAGGCCGGCGCGTTCGGCGAGGGTGTCGCCGGTCTCGGCGTGCTCGATGCGCCACTCGCCGTCCAGGTGGATTGGTTTGGCGCAGCCGCCAGTGGACTCGACACGGCCGCGCCAGGATCGGAAGTCGGCAGCCTTGAGGCGTTCGGCGATGCGGTCATCGAGGCTGCCCAGGATGGACGTGTCAGTGTCGACGGTTACCGTCGGCATGTCGGACTCCATTCAGTCGCAGGGGTGGACGAGACGCCACGGCCCCGGGTGTGCAGTGCTGGCAGGCACGCACCCGGGGCCTGTAGTTGTTGATCGGTGGTGGCTGTGTCGGTCAGGCTGCGGATCGCGCGGCCGGCTGAACTTGGGCGATCAGGGCTTGCCCGAGGTATTCGGTGTAGACGGGCGGGATCGCTTGTGACAGGCCATCGCGGGTCATCCAGTCGATGCCCATGGCTGCCTGGCACTGAGCGGTCGTCGGGTTGTAGCCGAGCTGGCGGCGTACCCAGGACGGCGTTCCGTGGCCAACCACGGACACGACCGGGTGCGGATGGTGGCACGGTGGGCGCAGGTCGTAGGCGTGCCAGGACGTTTCGAACCAGCGTTCGCGCCGTACCTCGGTCTCGTCAAACTGGCAGCCGCACAGCTTGACGTCGGGCCGGATCGGCGCACCGGGGACGTTTTCCATGACCCAGGGGCGGCCACTGGATTGCAGCGCGACGCGGGTCGGTGCGAGCAGATCTGGGTAGTGTTTTCCGGCGTTGCGGCACGATTGCGCGGCGACGCTGTATGCCTGGCATGGCGGGCTTGCGTGGATGGCGTCGAAGTCGCCAACATGCTCGGCCAGGAATGTCAGTGCGTCGGCTTGGTGGAACTCGAACGGATAGCGCGGCTGAGATGCGATGTCGACGCCGACGACATCGAAGCCGGCGCGGTGGTAGCCCATCGCGGCGCCACCCTGGCAGCAGTACAGGTCAAGCAGTCGTGGTCTGGACATGGCGGATCAGGCCCGGATCTCGCGGATGCGTTCCACCGCGCGGACGGTGTCGAGGTAAGCGGCCTCGATCTCGGTGGCGAGCGCGTCCGGGCTGAGCTGGGCGACGCGGGAGAAGACCGTGTAGGCGTCGGCTCGGCCTTGTTCGATCAGCGTCAGTGCCTTGTTCAGGTGGTCGGCTGCCTCGGTGTATAGCTCGTCCAGGGTGGTTTTCATGGCGTGTGTCAGCATGCGGATCTCCTGATGTTTGGTGGAGTACAAGGGAATGTCCTCGCCGGACGGCAGGTCTCGGAGAGGGTGGGATGGCGGGAAGGTTGCGGTTCGTGTGTGGTCCGAACGACGCACCATCCCCTCGACCTCCCGGAGGGCTATCACGCAGAACCCCGGGGTGTGGCGCTGGACGGGATCGGCCGGCGGGGGGCGGGAGGGCCACACCCCGGGAACCTGTGTGATCGGGCGCTGCCAGGTCGAGGAGATGGTGCGAGGACCACCCACTTGTGGAGGGCAAGACCAGAGCGGAGAGACTGCGGCAGCTCAGCCCTGGGGCTTGATGTCCTCCAGGGAGACGATCGCCTGGTTGAGGTGAATGGCCACGCGCGACACTTCGTCGATGATCGAGAGGTTGGTTTGCCCGAGGGACGCTGACGCGGAGCGGGATGGGGCGAGCAGGTCATCCAGCGCGTAGCCGATGTCCATGACGCGGTCCCGCACGCTGGTGTATCCGTCGATGAGTTCGTTCAGGGCCTGTCTGGTGATCATGGGGTTGCCTCCCGGTGAGTGGCGTTGAGTTCGGCGACCAGTTGAGTCAGCATCGAGTCCGGCAGGGTGATGGTGCGGCGGATCTCCTCCACCGTGATCATCCGGCCCTGTTCGCGGGCCTCGCTGGCGATTGCGGTGATCTTGGATCGGACGGGCGCGGGGAGCCGCATGGTCGTACCGATGGCCGGGCGAACCGGCGGATCTACTACGGACTGCGGTGTTTGGACTGTCCGTATTGGAGCGTCCGTACGGATGGCCGTTGCGTGGTTGACCTCGTGGCCAGCGGGACCAGGCCGTTCGCTTGCTCGTTGCTCGGCCGGTTCCTGGTCGGGTCCGGTGGGCAGGCGTCGCATGATCAGCTTGACCACGGTCAGGAAGCCCAGGGCAGGCATGGCCGCGAGCAACCATCCGGCCGGAGTGGGTTCGGCCTGCGCGACCTGGGCCGTCATCTGGATCAGGAACGACACCAGCAGCACGGCTTGCGGAACGAGTGCGGCGCGGCCCTTCTTGCCTGCCTGGTGGTCGCGGTGCACCTCGAACCCGGCCACGATCGCCATGCCCTCGATCACGACCGCGTCCGCCCACGCGAGCCAGTCATGCTGGCCGTGCGCGTTGGCCCAGTCGTGGGTATGTGTGAACCCAGCCGATGCGCCAATGCCACCGAGAGCCACGGCGATGACGATGCGCGCGATACCGACCCAATCGGGCTTGCGCATGCTGGTTCACCCCCTGCCCCGAGTGCGGGTGACGTCGCGCACGATGTCGTAGCGGTAGCCGATGCCGTCTCGGCAGGCCGCTTTCCAGTCCCCCCACATCAGGACGGTGAACGCGACGAACGCGCCACCGGTGGGGATCAGGAGCAGGAAGAACCAGCCGATTGCGTGCCGGGTGAAGAAGTACTCGACTACCACGGCGAGCAGGAAGCCGAGCAGGACCTTGCCCCAGGTGCGGAGGAAGTAGAGCGTGATCATGTTATTTGTCTCCTTTGGACAGTCGTTGATGGTCAGGCCGCGACGGTGAGCCGAGCGCGGCCGGTCGAGGGTGGGGAGCAGGTGCGGACGAGTTCGGCGATGTCCTCGTCGGTGTTGTAGCCACCTCGGACCCGGATCGGGTTGCGCGAGCGCTGGTCGACCCGGAAGCCGATGCCGGCGTGGTCCTCGTCCAGCGGGATCTCATCGGCCAGGGCGCCGCGTTGCCGCATGTCGTCCCCGAGGGTCATGTCCACGTAGGACGCGGCAGTGCAGGCCAGGCAGATACGACGGGTGAACAGGCCCCGGATCGGCACGATGTCCTTGGTCGGCTCCTGCACATAGGCCAGCACCGGGAAGCCGGTAGACCGGTTTTGCGTCATGATCTCAGCGAGCAGCTTGTTCAGCTCATTGGTCGCCGAGCGGCTGGACAGTGCGGTGGCCATGGCCAGTTCGTCGATCATGAGCACGTTCAGCGGGTACTCACGCGAGATCGTGACCTTGCGGACACCCCGCGAGGCGAGATCGCGTTGGGTGGCGGTCATTTCGTCGCGGAAGTCGCGCACGACGTCCAAGGCGGCCTCGCCCGTGTACTCGGCGACGTTGCCGTCTTCGTCTTCCTCGGGCTGCTCGACGTGGTCGGCCCACCGGTAGAACAGGCTGCGAGCCTGCGAGGTCTCCTGGCCGCCCTTGAGGTCGCACATCCACACCCGGACCAGGCCGTCTCGGATCATCGGGCCCATCCCGCGCAGCGGGTTCCAGATGAAGGAACTCTTACCGGACCCGATGCCGCCCGAGACCAGGATGTTCTGGCCCTGGATAGGTTCGGTCCAGGTCTCGCCATACTCGGTCTCACCGAACTCGATCGCCCGCAGGTTCACCGACTCGGCTTCCTCGGGGATCTCGGCGGCCAGCACGCGATCCGCGAACGGGTTGCCACGCAGGATGGTCAGCACGATCACCTGGGGCTTGGTCCGGGTGATACCGATCGCGTCCGCGTTGAACATCACCGCCAACTCGTCCTACCGGTCCGTCCAGGTCCGCAGCGACTGGCCGGGAGCGAGCTTGACCGTGACGCGGTCGATGGTCGGAGTGGGCGAGGTGACGCGCAGGACACGCGGGAAGTGCAGTTCCCCGGTGCGGCGGTTCTCCCGGAACAGGTCCACCGCCAGGCACAGCGAGCGCCAGCGGCGACCGTGGTAACGAATCCAGCGCCGATGACCCGACCGCAAGCGCGGCGCGGCGTGTCGGTGGAAGGACTCAGGGTGTGCCCGCATCCAGCCGACACCGGAGAGGGCGAGGCCGGCGGCGATACCGCCCGTGGTGTAGGGGCCGAGTTCGATCAGGCTCGCGGCGACCGAGGTGGGGGCGGCGACGAACTGGGGGTGGCGCGCGAGCCAGGCAGCGGCGCGCATCTCGATACCGGGACGTTTCTTGGACATGGCAGTTCACTTCCTGTGTGAGTGCTGGGGGTGGGCGAGCACGGCCCTGGCTCCGCGTGGGATGGGAGCCAGGGCCGGGAGGGTGCGCGGCGACGTGGGGGAGCGGGCTCACCGGCGGCGACGTCGGCGAGGGCTCTCGGCGTGCAGCAGGGCTTCGGCGTCGAGCAGGGTCACGGTCAGCTCGGAGACGGCGCGGGTGAGCTGGTCGTGGTCCTTTTTGAACCCTGCGGTGCGGACCTGGATCCCGCGCATGGTCGTGCGCAGCGTCTTCATGGCGACGTCGATACCGGCCGCGACGTCCTGGGTTTTGGTGGTAGCCATGGCTAGACCCTCCATCCGCGCGAGACGAGTTCCATTTCCCACTTCTTCGCTTCCGCGCGCAGGGCGTCGAGGAGTCCGGTGGCCTTGGCGCGAGCGGCGACGACCTCCTTCTTGTCCGGGACCTGCCAGCCGTTGGGGCGGCCCGGGGCGACGTCCTTCATGGCCTTGATCAGCGGGTCGGCCTCTTCCAGGGCGATGCGGACGGTCTCGATCGCGCCGGTGAACTCCTCGTAGCGGCGCAAGGCCATGTTGTTGATGGTCTGGTTCACCATGTGACGTCACGCCCTTCAAAGGTCGGCGGGGCCGTCCAGGTGCTATCGCCCTGTTCGTAGCCGATTTCCAGGGCTTCGCCGTACGCGTCGGCGTAGGCGTCGATGATGGAGCGAAGCGTGATCACTGGCCGACCTCCTCCAGCTCGACACGGTTCAGCCACTCCAGCTTGGACAGTTCAGCAACGAGCCAGGCCACATCGCGTTCGACCTTGTCCGCGATGAACAGTTCACCCAGGTTGATGCTTTCCTCGTCGTACGCATCGGTGACCGCGTTGATGATCCTTCGGATGCTGTTGCCCACGGTGCGTCCTTCCCTTCTGTGGTGGCGGGTTTCCAGTTCGTCGGGCGGTGTAGTGCGGCCCATCGGTCGGAGCGGCGCCGGGTGGCCGAGGGCACGAGAACGGCGTTGCAGGTGCTTTCGCGGTTGTTGCGGTAGCGGCAGGGGTGGGCACCGCCGACCGTGAGCACGCCGAGGTCGATCAACTGAGCTACGGCGTCGGCCTCGTAGACCGGCACGGTGACGACTTCGTAGGTGCCGCCCTGGGTGCCCTCGACGCGGTAGACGCGGGTGTTGATGCCCGACACCGCGTAGCCATCCTCTCGGGCTACCTTGATGACGGACTCGATCAGGTCCAGGTCGTTGGTGGCGTGCCGGGGCGGCCTGGTCTTGGCTGGTGCGGCCGGTTCGATCGCGTTGCCGAACAGGTCGGTGTCGGGTTCGGGCTTGGTGCGGGTCATCGGGAACCACTCCCGATGCAGCCGCCGGAGGCGTATCCGTTGCCGTTCATGTCGATTCCCTCCCTCGCGGGTTCAGGCACGCCACCAGTGACCGCAGTCCTGGCAGTGCGCGATTCCGTTCTGGACGTAGAAAAACCAGTGTTGGCAGGCCATTCGTGGCCTCCTTCCGGGCGTTGTCGTCATGATTCGGTTGAGCACAGCAGTCCCCGGAATGCGTTGGTGCAAGGAGGTTCCGGGGGCCACTGTGCGCAGCCGTAGCTACGCGTGAGGCACCGTTTTTGGCATGGGTGTATCCACTGTGGAATTCTCAAAGGGCAATCGGGCCCGGGAGCGCGACGCAGGCAGCGTCCATTCACCCGGGAGCCAGCGGGTGGCTTGGGTTGATCAGGTCGGGGGACTCATCAGGCCGGTCTCGGTTCCGGCGACGCCTCACGGCGTTTCGTCCAGCAACGGGCCTATGCGGCGCGGGCGGACTCCCGGGTGACCGGCTTGAGACCAGCGGCCTTGAACGCGATACCGGCGATCACGCGGCCGTCCTCCGCGTCGATGCGGTAGGGGTTGATCACCAGGTCGATCAGTTCGACGTAGTCGCCTTCCTCGAAGCCCTCGCCTGGGTCGGCGGTCAGGGTCACGCCGATGACCTCGCCCTTGCCTGCCTTGCGTCCGGGCTGGGGCTTCTCCTTGACCAGCAGCTCGACCGCAAACATGGTCACGCCGTTGTTGACCACGAGTTCCTCGGTGAACGAGCCGTCGGACTGCTTGACCGAGCGGGTCTTCATAGCGGGCGGTTCGGTGATCATGAGCTTATGGCCACCCAGGTTGGCGGGAATGTCACGCATGTCGTTCTCCTGTGTCCTTTGCGGTCTCGGCTCTCCGTTCCGCGACTTAGCTCAGCGTATACGTAGCTTCGTATACGCACAAGGTCTACGTATACGAAGTTTGTGATTGCAAATGACAATCGAAAGAACACGTGCTGACCTGGGAATTTGCCGATTGGCAAAGATTCTGTGCACATCTGTCAGTGGTCGCCATTGGCTACGAAGTCGCAGTTCATGCGGCTCGCTAGGCCCCGGCTCATGATCCACATGCGCATTCGATTACGTATACGCAGGCTGCTATGGTGATGACAATGATTTCCAGCAATGGGCGCGTGGAGGGTGAGATGGCGGAACCGGCGTACGTAGCGATCGCGGGGGAGTACGCCCAGCGCATCCGTGGTGGCCTACTAGCCCCAGGAACACAGCTACCCAGCTACGCGGAGATCGCGGAACGGCACGGCGTCTCGGATATCGTTGTCCGCAAGGCGATCGAGCTTCTCCAGAACCAAGGGCTTGTTCGGTCAGTCCGGCGGCGAGGCAATTTCGTTGCAGACCAACCTAACCTCGTGCGGGTCTCACCGGAGCGGCAGATGGAAGACCCCGAGACGAGTTTCGGTAACGAGTCCGATCGCGTCGTCGTCGTTGAACGGGACACCGAGCAGGTCTCTACCACGGAAGAACTTGCGGAGCTGTTGGACCTGCCGGTGGGGGAGACCGTTACCCATGTGGTCACACGTGCATCCGAGGATGGTCGCCCAATCTCCATTTCGGACACTTATCAGCCTGTCGACGTCGCCGACGTGTCAGGCGCCTCATATCTCGAAGAGACGATTGCGGATCGGCTTCCGCCTCCTACGCATGCGGAATGGCTTCGTACCGACTCAGGCGATCTTGTCAAGACCGTCCATCAGAAGTTCACGATGGCGGACGGGCGGGTCATCATGATCTCCGACGTGTCGTATCCCAAAGACCGGTACGACGCGTTCGTCTTCAGGATGACCCTCTCACCCGATGCGGAGAACATCGCCGGGGGCTGAGCCAGCGGGGGAGCGCCAGTCACCTCGCCTGTCTCAGTGTCGCACCCATCCCTGGGCCCCATCGTTCAGGTTCCACCAGGAAGCGTACTCGTCGTCCTGTGACGCCAGCTCCCATTCGGACGAGAGCCTGTCGAAGAAGTCATCGTTGCCGGTCTTGCCACCCTTGGGCTCACCGACGTAGATCAGGCGCGTGCCGCCTGCTTCCGTGAATTCAGCGAGGGTTTCGGACGCCATCGGGTTGCCCCAGCCGGGGGGCCAGCAGAGGAACAAGACGCAGTTGGCAAGACCGTCCGATCGAGACGCGAAGTCATCAACCGTGCCAACGGGATACCAGACGTCCCTCTGCCCGGCTGCACGATCAAACGAGACATTGATCGCGGTGTCCGGCGGTTCCACGTCGTACGCATCCACCTGAAGACCAGCCTGGCTCAACTGATATGCCCAGTACCCGCGCCCGGCGCCGAGTTCCACAACCGGTCGGCCCGAGCAGAATTCGGCTGCCCAGTGCAAGGTGCTTGGCGCCGGTATTGCGTATGCATACATTGCTTGCAAGGTCACCTGGGCGTACGCCAGTCGCCCACTGCCCTCGGGGGTTCCGCCGTCTACATGGCGACGCCCGGCGCGATCGAATACCGAGGGCCCAACGATGTCCCAATAGGGATTGCGGCTGACTGAAGCGTCACCAGTCGCGAAGTGAACGAACCGAAGGTCGAAGGCCGCGTCCATCTCAGCGTTGCCGGTGCCGGGCAGGTTCGGCGCCATGTCGAGGTATTCGGCCACCTTTGGATACTCGGACCGCAGTCGCTGATCATCATCCAACAACGCGGCCAGTTCCTCGCGACGCTCATCCGTCAGCACCAATCCAGTCACACGAGCAATTCTGGTCGGTCCCGACGCCTGCCCGCAAACCGTTCCCCCGAACGGCTGTCTGTCCTGGTCCGGCATTGCCGCATGCGCATGTGTTCAGACTTTCCATACTTCTTCAAGGCGGCCCCCTCCGGGGGCCGCTGCCCGCTGCGTCCATGCCGCCGCGCCGGCGGGGCATGCGGCCTGGCGGCCGGTCCCCGCGCGCGGCGGATTGGAAGGGCAGCGGCCCAGGAACCACGGAGGGGGCCATAGCGGAGACGGGTCGTGGAAACGCATCGCTACGATGGCTCGATGCTCACACGGCTAGTGGTACAGCTAGTCCAGCAAGTCTGGTCGGCATGGGTTCAGGTTTGGCAGGCCATCGCGCCAGTGCTATCCGCATTCGTCGACGGATTTCTCCGAGCACTGTTTCCCGGGTTCTTCGAGCTGGCGCGTTTCCGCCGCAAGCTAAAACCGTCGGCGGACGAACTGCTTGAGTCGCGACTCAGCAGCCTTGCGCAGTTGATGCAGCAGTCGTCATCGCTGATTTCGGAGGTTGAGGCCGCGCTGATCTTGCGCCAAACAGCCGTGGAGAAGTTGAAGCTCGAAGCCGAGACCGCGCAAAGACTCGCGGAGCTCAGCAAGGATCAGAGCGAGGCTGTCGCGCGTCTCGTACAGGCAGGGGCCGAGAAAGAGACAAAAAAGTCTATTTGGTACGGCATTGTCGGTAATGCCGTATTCTTCGGACTTGGGATCCTTGTCTCGCTTTGGATTGGACACTGACGAGTACTTCCCGGGGTGGGAGAGCCCCAGGGCGTAGGCTCTTCCGGGTGGCTGAAACGTGGACTACGCAGATCGACGGCAGCACCTGTCCCGATTGCGGCGAGGACCTGACCGTGCAGGTACGCGCTGTCCCCGCCGGGCAAATCGCGACTCGCGACGACAGGAAGTACGTTTGTCCGAAGGGTCACCCCCTAGATGGATGGCAGCCCGCCGACCCACGGTAGGCCGTCGGGGGTGGCCGTGATCAACCACGTTTTACCCCCGTCAAACAGTCGTGAACGATGCTGCTCGTTGGCAAGCATTGACCATTTGCAATCGTTACCTACGCTGTTCACGACACATTTCGGCCAACGACGATGAGCGTTGCAGAAGGTGAGCAGCTAATCGCAGGGTTGTTGGTTCGAGTCCAACTGGAGGAGCTTCCTAGCAGGTCAGAGGCCCTATCGGTGATCATCGGTAGGGCCTCTGACAGTTTATTGCCGATTTCCCGCGTCCCGATCACGCGATCCAATACCTTTGCTCCCTCACGGGTTACCTGCCCCGGCCGAAGTACACGTCGAGCGTCATCGACGGGTTCGTGGGCCCGAGGATGTCCGCGACTTGCCGGGGGATCAGGCCTGCGTCGTCGAGCAGCGTGGCGACTCGTCTCGCGGAAGGTGCGGAAGGTCACCCACTCGTAGCCTGCCCCTTGCGGAACGGTAACCAGTAACGGTTGTTCAGGTTGGACGCGTTGAGGCAGCCGCCCTGCGTGGTGCGAAAGATCGGCCCATCCTCGTCGGCCGGCTCGATGCCGAGCGGTCATGCGCAGCTCGCGCGCCTGCTCGTCGAAGTCCGACCAGGGCCACGCCCAACGCCTCACCCGGACGCTCCCCGGTGGCCAGGAAGTACCGGATCAAGTTCGGAAGATCCCTGTGCTGCGCCTCTTCGTCGGCGGCCAGCTTGGCTCTGCACCTTCGACCTGTTCTGGCACAACCAGCTTGCCCAGGGCGGGCGTCGCATGATTGCGCATCACGCTCGTGGAGGGGGCCGAGTCACGACAAGTGCGTGAACACCGCTAAGGCTTCGACGAGCACAAGGCCGATGACGAAAGGCGCCACGTTCAGATGCAACCTTGGCCGAACTGACCCGGCGTCGGCGCGGGGTGCGTTCGGGTCGTGTGCGTCGATGGCCGCCATGATCCGTCGCTGCGCAGGATTGCGCATGATCGCGCTGGCCAAGGAGCCCTGCCCGCTGGTCGGCGCGACAACCCTGCCATCGGTCAACTGGATCGCCACGCGGCCGCTCTGAATGACGGCATGTATCGCAGACCAGGGGATATCCCAGCGGGTGAACGTATTGGTCACGACAATATGCCGGTCATCGACGTCAAGCCTGGTGTGCGCCGTTAGCCATATGAACCAAGCAATCGCCCACGTGAAGGCGGATACTCCGACGACGTTGCCAAGTTCGTCGCGCCCGGGAACGGACAAGATCATCCCTGCGGTCATCAGTGTCACGATCACGAACCCGATCCAGCCGCCGTAGTACATCGATCGCGCCCGGACGCGTGTCAGGGCTTCGTTCGTCATGTCGAGTTCCCCCTGTCTGCGGTGATCGCCCCGGCGTGGAGGGAATCACCGTATGCCGTGCATCACCTCACGCTACTGTGCCAAGCATGATCCGGACTTGCCAGAGGTGGCAGCGGACGAGGGGGGGACTGAGGAACCATGGCGCGAAGAACCTTGCCGGCTCTCGGTGTCGCCATCGTGGCGCTCGTCGCAGTGACCGGCTGCACCAGCGTATCCGCAGGCACGCCTACTGCTACCCGCCCCGCTGGTCTGAAGCTCAATGGCGCGCCGCATGTCGCTGATCCGCTCAGTACCGACAAATTCCAGAGCGAGCCGTGCCTCACGGTCCCGGCGACCCAGCTCACCGCGCTGAACATCGGTACGCAGTCCAACAACACCTTCAACATGATGATCGGGCCGTCCTGTCAGTGGGGCCCCGGCCCTGACATGGATCCCAACGTATTCAGAGCCATCGTCACCTATCGCACGTCGGAGTCGGGGCTGTCCAGCATCTACGGACGCAGACACAGCTACAAGGTCTTCACCCCGCTCTCGCCGATCGACGGCTATCCCGCTGTTCTCGACGAGCAGACCGACCAGCGACCTTATGGCGGATGTGTCATCACCGTTGGTGTCTCGGACGGTGTCGCCGTTGATGTCGGGCTGACTGTGAGCAGTGGGCAGTACGCAACCAATCCTTGTACGCCCGGCGCCCAGTTTGCCGCCGACGTCGTTACCGGCATCGAGACCGGTGGCGCCTGAGTGGCCATCAGCTGCATCGGTGCTGCAAGACGCCAACGCAAATGACGCACAACGACACGCGTCGGCAACCATCATTTGCTGTCCAACTGGAGGAGCTTCCTAGCAGCTCAGAGGTCGGGTCATGACCCTCCGCCGGAGGGTTCGGTGATGTCTTTCACGATGCTCATCATGCAGAAGTCGACGTTTTCTTCGTCCATCTGCAGGCTGCCTTGAGCGCCGCGTGCACCTGCAGCGTAGCGGAGTCCTGCTGGTTGATCGCGGTGATGAATCGCTGCGCTTCCAGCTGGGCCGTGGCCGGGGTCGGCCCGGGCGACGTCGACTTGTCACCGCTACTGGTGAACCAGCCAGGCCAAGCGAACCCGCCGACGAAGACCACCAACAGCGCGACCGCCACGACAACCCCGCCGATCACCAGCGGCGCCTTCGACGGACCCCTCGGCGGCATGTTCCCCGGCGGTCGGTATCCATACTGCGAAACCGGCTGGAACTGTGGGTTGTGCCGATACGGCGCCCCGCCCGGCATCGGCGGTCGTCCTGGCTGTGGTGGATAGGTCACGGTGCTGCCGCCCGACTTTTCGGCACCATGATGTCCTATCAGGACTTCGTACAAAAACGGCGGCGCCCGGGGATATCGAACCCGGGCGCCGCCGTCAATGTGGGCTGATCAGTGCTGCCACTGCCACACCGGGTGCAGCGTGACCGTGAGAATGCTGCGGTACTCGGCGGGTTCGTTCGGTGCCACCGTGAACTGCTGCGCCGCGTTCGTGCCCAACGTCGTCCCGACGCTCGGCAGCGGCTTCGGCGTCGAATAACCGGCGAAGATCATGGTCAGGTTGCCGTTGCCGGTCGGCACCACCGTCGGGTCGTAGACGCGGCCCGAGTAGTAACCGGAGATGCCCAGCGGCGCCGAATTCGCGGTCTGCGCGGCCAGCGCTTGGAACGTGTAGTCCGTGTGCAACAGCGCGGTCGGCGCGCTCCAGTGCTGCCCGTCCCGGGACGAGGAGTAGAAGATCTGGTCGAACGCGTCGCTGTCCCCGTCCGAGGCGTACGCACCGGAGAGGAACAAGCCGAGGCTGCCGTCCGGATTGTTGATCACCGTGCCGCGCGAGCCGACGAACCGCAGCGTGCTGTCGCTGTTGCCGGTCGGGTCGTTCAGGCCGGACACCGTGCCGAGGTCGGTGAAGTGCACGCCGTCATAGGTGTAGGCGGCGCGAGCGACGGTGAGGTCCTCGTTGTTGCCGTACAACGACTTCGGCTTGTTCTTGCCCTCGCCGATCGGCGAGAGCACCGAGTACGGCGTGGTCGCCGCGCCCGGCGCGCCGACGTCGCTGCCCTTGGCCACCGCTCCGCTGCCGCCGGTGCACCCGGTCAGCGAGGTCGCGGTCTCACCGGTGCAGGTCACCGCGTCAATGCCGCTCGCAGTGCCCAGGCTGACCGTGACCGCACCGTCGGACAACGGCAGCGCGCTGGTCGACGCGACCGGAATGCTGTTCGCCGGCAACGTCACCGTGGTGGTCGTCGTGGTCGGGATGAAGTAGTTGACGATCTTCTCGGTGTACAGCACCGCGACGCTGCCCCTCGGCGCGCCCGGGTAGTGCGGCACTGTGCTGATGATGCCGTCCGGCGACACCAGCCCGCTCGTCGCCTGCGCTGAGGCCGGAATGATCGGCGCGGCCGCGACCTTGTCACCGCTGTGCACGGTGACGCCCGCCGGGTTCGTCGTCACGCACCCGGTCATGGTTGTCTCCGTGCCAGTCGCATCGGAACAGTCCACAGTGGAACCGTCGACGAAGAACTGGCCCGGCATCTCGATCGCGCTGGTGTCGCCCACCGTGACGGTCACGCCGGCGCCGCCCGGATCGGCCGGGATGCTCACGTCCGCGGTCGCGGTCGTGCTGCCGCCCAGGCCGACCGGTTCGCTGCTGGGCAGCCCGGCCAGCGGGTTCTTCGCGTTCGGGGTCAGCTTGTGCACGATCAGCTGGATGCCCGGGTTGTCACCGGCCGGGCGGCTCAACGTGTAGAGCAGGTCCGCGCGGCCCGAGCCGTTCGCGCCCGAGTAGTGCGGCACGGACATGACGAACGCGTGGCCCTGGCCGTCGTCGTCGGTGTTGCCGTTCGGGCAGACGCCCTGGTTCAGCTCCAGCGCCTCACCAGCGAACCGCCAGGTCCGGCCGTGGTCGGTGGACCGCGCGGCGACCAGTGCCTCGTCCGAGTCCTTCGGCCGGTAGTCGAAGTAGCCGGTCAGCACGTTGCCGTTCGGGCTCGACGTGACGAACGGGAAGTAGTACGGCTGCATCGGCAGCAACGCGCCTGCCGGTTCCCGTTGCACCGCGCCGCTTTCCGGGTTCGGTCCGCCGTTGCCGCAGTAGCCGGGCAACGGCCCGGGGCTGCCGGTGATGCCGCTCTGATACGGCGGCGCGCTGGTCGCACCCGGGTCGATGGCCAGGTTCGGGTAGTTCACCCCGGACAACGTGAGGTTCGGAGCGCCGCCCGAAGCGAAGCCGGGCAGGCTGCGGTCGTACGGACCACCGACGCTCGGGTCGCCCTGCGCCAACGTCCACGGCCCACCCGAAACCAGGTCCAGTTGCGGGGTACCCGCCTGGTAGGACAGGCCGAGATGCCAGTCGGGCGCGGCCGAGGCCACCGGCGCGAACGAGGACACCGCGATCAGTGCCAACGCGCCGAGGCCGGATAACGCGGCCACCCCGCGCAGTCTGCCGGACATACGGATTCCCTTCTGCGGAATAAAGCAAAGCCGCGAGAATCCAAACCGGCGACAGCCGCCCCAGCCAGGTCGACACCACACAGTTCACCTACCGGCCGACGACTGCTCGTCTGATGGTCGCCCGGTGGTCCCGAAAACTTTCCAAGACTGCGCCAAACGGACTGACCCGGAGCCCCGAGCCAGTCCGGGCGGGTCAGCGGCGGTGCAGCACCACGACCGGGATCAGCCGATCGGTGTTCTTCTGGTACTCGTGGAAGTTCCCGTACACATCGGCCATCTGGTTGAACAGCCGCTCGCGCTCCGGACCTTCGGTCAGCGCTTCCGCGGTCACCTCGAAGGTGTCCGGGCCGAGTTCGATCGTGGTGTCCGGATTGGCGCGCAGGTTGTGGTACCACGCCGGGTTCTCCGGCGCACCGCCCTTGGACGCGATGATCACGACGTCGTCACCGTCGCGCGTGTACGCCAGCGGAGTCACGCGCTCCACACCGGACTTCGCGCCAACGTGGTGGACCAGCACGATCTGGCCGCCCGCGAACGGCGGGAGCGTGACGGTGCCGTTGTTCGCGCGGAAATCCTCGATCAGCTTGTCGTTGAAGTTGTTCATCTCGCCGGCGTTGAATTCAGCCACGGGTTTCCTCTCCGCATCCGGGCCGCGACCATCCGCGACCCTAGCGTGATCCTATTCCTCGTTTACTGGCTGCTGATGTCCAAGGCGGCGAACAAGGTCCGCAGACACGTCGCGCGGACCTCGTCCCGGTCGATCGCCTGGTTTTCCAGCCAGTCCACGCACATCTCGCGCACGAAAACCAGCCACGCGCGCAACGCCGCCGACGCCACATCGCGTGCGTGTCCGGCGAAACCCGCCGCATCCAGGATTCGCCCGCGCAAAACCGCGAGTTCGTCGTCGATGATCGCCTGGATCAACGGGTCACCGGCCAGTGTCCGATTCGCGGCAAGCACGGTGAGGCGATTGGTGGCGAAATAGTCGATATGTGCGTCGAGTCCCGATGAGACGGCGTCGGCCAGCGGCAGATCGGGATCGAGCTGGGCGATGTCGAGCAACCGGTCAGCCGCACGCTGGTAGATCGCCGCGAACAGCTCGCGCTTGCCCGGGAAGTACCGGTAGAGCAGCGCCCGCGACACGCCGACCTGGGCGGCGATGTCCTCCATGAGTACGTCGTCGTACGGCCGGTTCGCGAAGAACTCCGCGCCGGCGTCGAGCAGCTCGTTGCGCCGCTCCTCGGGCTTCAACCGCCGCCTGGTCACCGCCACCACCTTAGTTGACGCATGTCCAATAGGCGGCTACCGTCCACTAATAGACACGCGTCAACTAAGAGGGGGTTGGTATGACAGTCCGCCGAATCCAGCTCCCCGACGAGATGAACGCGGCCGACACCCTCCCCGGCGCCGACTACGTCTGCGTGTTCGAACTGCCCATCCGGGAAAGCTCGACCCGTTCACCGCAAGACTGGGCCCGAGCGGTGTTCGAAGGCGCGCCGCCGCTGCTTCGCTGGTTCATCCGCACCGGCTGGCGCTTCCCGCTGCGCTTCGACCTCGCCCCACCCGGCGCCCCGAACCACGTCCTCGGCGGCCGAATCGTGCTCGACGAACGAACAACGTTCGTCATGGAACTGTGTTCGCCGCTGATGACCGCGCGCGACATCGTGCTCATCGAACAGGCCCGGATCGTCCTGGCGACCCTGGTCCGCTACCGCCGCCCGATCGCCCGTCCACTGTGGTCAGCGGCCGCCGTGATCCACCACCGCATCATGCCGTACCTGCTTACCAGAGCGGCCGGGTGACGCCGTCCCACGTACGATCCCTGGTGGGATCGGGGGTGGCAGGTGCTCGGGGTGAGCGAGGTCGGGATCTACTGCTTCGCCATCGCGGCGGTGTGGCTGTTGATCTTCCTGGTGAGTTTCGCCGTCGACCGGCGCAAACTCCGCCTTGGCTTCTACCTGCTGATGGCGTTGATCTTCATCGGGTTCGGCCTGGTGATCCTGCTCGCCTCGGTGTCGCGAGACGCCGCCAACCTGCTCGCGGTCGGGCTCATCCTGCTGCTGCTTCCGTTGTTCATCCTCGCGCTCTCGGTCTTCCTGATCGGCAACGGCATCACCATGCTGCGCCGCGAAGGCAGGCGCCCGGCAAACCTGCTCTCGCTGCTGACCGGGCTCGCGCTGATCGGCGTCATCGTGTTCGACATCGTGACCGCGCAGCTACGCCTGCTGCCGCTGGAGATCATCGGCGGCACGATCACCGGCATCTCCGGCTACGTCGCCTTCCTGTTCACCTGCTACCTGCTGTACTCCATCGTCTACGGCCGGATCCGTCCCCGCCGCGCCGTCGATTTCGTGGTGGTGCTGGGCTCGGGTCTGCTCGGCGGCACGCGGGTTCCGCCGTTGCTGGCGAGCCGGCTGGATCGGGGCCGAACAGCGTTCGACGCGGCGATCGCCACCGGCCGCGACGCGATGCTGATCACTTCGGGTGGGCAGGGGCCGGGCGAGGCAGTGCCCGAATCGCAGGCCATGGCCGACTACCTGATCGACCAGGGCGTGCCGAGGGACCGCATTCTGCTTGAGGACAAGTCGCACACGACCGAGGAGAACCTCGCGTTCAGCCGGGAGATCATGATCACGCGACTGCCCAAGTACCGCTGCGTCGTGGTGACCAACAACTTCCACGCGCTGCGCGCCGCGTTGGTCGCCAAAAAGGCGAAGGTCAACGGACAGGTGATCGGCTCACGAACGGCGTCCTACTTCTGGCCGAGCGCGACCATTCGCGAGTTCGCCGCGGTTTTCCTGGATCACTGGATCATCAACGGCGGAATTTGCGCGCTGATCCTGTTGGCGGAGATCTTCGCGTTGATCCGCTGAACCGGCCCGCGAATCGCGAGCGCGCCGCGCCGATTTGGGGTATGCCATGAGTCGTGGAACCGATTGACGCCCTGCGTCGCATCGCCTTCGAACTCGAACGCTCCGGCGCGCCGACCTATCGGGTGCGCGCGTTCCGGCATGCCGCGGAGGTCATCGGCGCCCTGAGTACGGAGGAACTCCGGCAGCGCGCGAGCCGTGGCACGCTCCGCGAACTGTCCGGGATCGGGAGTGCGACCGCGGCCGTCATCGAGCAGGCGCTGGCCGGCGAGGAACCCGAATACCTGACGAAACTGTGGGAGAAAGCCGGTCCGCCGGGCGGCCCCGCACGCAAGACCGAGCTGCGGGCCGCGCTGCGCGGCGACTGCCACACGCACTCGAACTGGTCGGACGGTGGCAGCCCGCCCGACGAGATGGCCGAGGCCGCCCGCGCGCTCGGCCACGAGTGGATGGCGCTGACCGATCATTCGCCGCGATTGACCGTCGCTCGCGGCCTGACCGCGTTGCGGCTGGTCGAGCAGTTGCGGCTGCTGGAGAAGCTGAACGACGAGGTCGCGCCGTTCCGGGTGTTGCGGGGGATCGAGGTCGACATTCTGGAGGACGGCGGCCTCGATCAACGCGACGACCTGCTCGATTCCCTCGATGTCGTCGTGGCGAGCGTGCATTCCAAGCTGCGCATGCCTGCCGCGCCGATGACCGCGCGGATGCTCGCGGCCGTGCGCAACCCGCTCGTCGACGTGCTCGGCCACTGCACGGGGCGACTGATCATGGGGCGCGGCAGGCCGGAATCGGTGTTCGACGCGGAGGCCGTATTCACCGCGTGCCGAGAGAACGGGGTCGCCGTGGAGATCAACTGCAGGCCGGAACGGCAGGATCCGCCGGACAACCTGCTGCGTATCGCGGTCGATCTCGGTTGCGTGTTCGCCATCGACACCGACGCGCACGCGCCCGGTCAGCTGGACTGGCTGGACAGCGGCTGCACCCGCGCGGAGGACTTCGGCATCGCACCTGACCGCGTGATCAACACACGCACGGCGGACCAGGTGACCGCGGGTCGTTAGGACAGGTCAAGCGGCCGCGCCGCCGTCGAGGATCAGGTTGTGGCCAACGGTGAAGCTGGCATCGTCGCAGGCCAGCCACAGCACCGCGTTGGCGATCTCCGCTGTGGTGGCGACCCGGCCGATCGGGACGGCGGTGCGCAGCCGCTCGGTGCGGCCCTCCACGGTCTCACCCGGAAGCAGGGACATCGTGGTGTCGGTCGAACCCGGGCTGACGGCGTTGATCCGGATGCCGTCGGCAATGTGTTCGCGCGCCGCGCTGCGGGTCATCGCCGCCACCGCGGCTTTGCTGGTCGCGTAGGCGGTCAGGCCTGGCCTGCTCAGCGCGGAGCCGATGACCGAACCGAGGTTGACGATCACACCGCTGCCCTGCGCGCGCATGTGTGCGATCTCGTGTTTCAGGCACAACCAGGTGCCGATCACGTTGGTGTTGATGAGTTCGGCGAACTCCGCGTCCGCGATCTGGTCGATCGACCCGCGCGGTCCGAGCGTCCCGGCGTTGTTCACGGCGATGTCGAGCCTGCCGTGCCTGTGCACGATTTCCTCGATCAGGTGCGCGACCTGCGCGGGGTCGCTGATCTCCGCCGCTATCGGGTCGGCCCGACCGCCGATCGCCTCGATTTCCTTGCTGGTGTCGGCCAATCCGTCCGCGCTGCGACCGGACACCACGACCGTGGCGCCCTCGCGGGCGAAGGCGATCGCGATCGTGCGGCCGATTCCCGCGCTGGCCCCGGTGACCAGCACGACCTTCTCGGCGAAGCGCATGGTTACTCCCTTATTCTGAAACGTTCGTTCTGATTTGTGGCTCAGTTCGTGCCGAGCACGCGCAGCGCGGTTGCCGCGGCCGCGCGCAGCCGCTGGGCGGTGTCCGGTCGTTTGCCGAGTACTCGCACGCCTTGCAGGAACGTCAACAGGAACGCCGCGAGAGCAGCGGGATCGCTGTGTTCCGGGAGTTCGCCTCCGGCGACCGCGCGGGTCAGCGTGACCGTCAGGGCGACCTCGATGGTGTCCCAGCTGCGTCCCACCAAGCGGCCGACCTCGGGGTCGGCGGGCATGAGTTCGATCGCGGCGTTGACCACCAAGCAGCCGAGTTCACCCTGGTCAAGAGCCTGGTCGACGTAACGGTCGACCAGATTGCGCACTGCTGCCGCCGGCGAACCGTCACTGCCCAGTTCCACCACGATCCGCGCGGCCGACCGCTCGACGTAGCGGCGCAGCGCGGTCAGGTAGAGCTGGTGTTTCGGACCGAAAGCCGCGTAGAGGCTGGCCTTGCCGATGCCGAGTTCGCCGACCAGGTCGTTGACCGACGTGGCCGCGTAGCCGCGCCGCCAGAACAGGTTGAGCGCGCGTTCGCACACGGCGTCGACGTCGAACTCCTTCTGGCGTGGCACGACGCAGAAGCTAGCCCAATCAAGAACGATCGGTCAAGTATCGGACGATAGACACGCATGCGCCCCTGGTCACGTCGATCGACCAGGGGCACACGCTGGAGGGCGGTCCTCGTTACAACTTGTGTCCGCACTCTGAGCAGAAAACCGCGCCGGGAGCGTTCTTGGCGAAGCCGCAGCCCGCGCACGCCGCCTCGACCGCGAGCGAACCTCCGCACGAGGAACAGAACTTGCCGCCCGCGACCTTGCTGCCGCAGCTCGGGCATTGCAGCTTGGCGCGGGTCGCGGTGTCGAGGCCTGCCGTCCAGTCCTGTTGCTTGGCCGATTCCCAGATCTGGTCGCGTTGCGCGCTGGCCTGGGCGCGCGAGACCTCTTCCGCGACCGCTGGCGAGCAGCGCAGGCACTGGCCGATGTCGTCGTTCCAGCACATGGCCGCGCACATCCAGTCGCCGCAACCCCGGCACTGCCGGAACTTGTCGCTGACTTCGTCCACCGCGTGGGTGAGTGCTTTGTCCTTGGCGGCCGAGTTGGTCGCGCGGTCCCAGCGCCATTCTTGCGCGGAGTTGGACAATTCCTCCAGCTTGCCGCCGAACAAGGAACCGACCGCGCGCAGCACGCCACGACCCATCTCGACTTTGTCCCGTTGGAAGGCCGACCGGTAGCCGTTGCCGCACCGCTCACAGCGGAACTCGAACTGGTAACCCTCGGCATTGGACAGATCGCCGAAGTTGTCCGTGAACGGAACAAGATTTGCCATGGGCCGAAACGTACGACAGCTTTCCGACGAGGAACAAGGCGACCCTAATCGGCAATACGATAACAGTACGTACCGCGACGGATCGGCTACTGATCTTTGCTGTAAATCAATAGCGTGACGAGTTCCGCTCAGCGGATTTACCGCAGTCGATAACTAATCCGATCGTCGCAATATACCTACGCCGATCAGGCCGAGAGTTGGGCGCGTCGTATTCTTGGGCGCTGATGGAGGTGGCGCGGGTGGCTCGTCGGCGGGGTGGGCATGGTTCGGGATCGCCGTTCGGCGGCGGTGCGGGGCGGGTTCCGGTTCCGAAACTCAGCAGTCGCAACAGCAAGCTTGGCCGGGCGCGGAGCCGCAAGCCACCCGGGAAGATTGCGAAGACGTTCGGTGTGCTCATCTTCCTGGCCTTTTTCGGTCTTGCGGTCGGCGGGTTCGTCGATCTGACCGAGCGGTTACCCTACCGGGCAGGCTGGGCGGGCACGCCGGGGACGTTGTCCGCGATCATGTGCCGGACCGTGGGCAACCGGAATCCTCATCAGGATTGCGATGGCGACTTCGCGGGTGGCGGGCGGAATGTGGTGGTGCCGGTCGAGGGGGACAACAGCTATTCCGTCGCCCGCCAGTACCCGGCGCGGCTGCATGCGGATGGGCAGACCGCTTCGGTCACCGGCGGCAAGTCGGTGGCCTACATCCTCGGCGGCATGCTCGCGGTTCTCGCGCTCGTGGTGTTCATCGGGTGGTTCGTGGTGCTCGCGGTGGTCGGCTTCGTGATGCGGCGGCGCCTGGGTCGGGTGTGGCGGCCGGGGAAGTGGTCCGGGATGACGCCGTTGGTCGCGGGCGCAGCGTTGCTGGGAGCGGGGATCGTGAGCGGCATCGTGGGTGCGGTGCTGAGCTTCTGAGCGTCGGCGGGGCTCGCGCTGTAATACCCTGAGGGTGTTACGGGTGGACTCGACGCGGGAGCCTGATGGACGTCGACCTGCGCAAACTTCGATACTTCGTGGCCGTCGCCGAACAGCTGCACTTCGGTCGGGCGGCCGAGCTGCTGCACATCGCGCAGCCGGTGTTGTCGCGGCAGATCCGTGCGCTGGAAGGGGAGTTGCGGGTTCAGTTGTTCGTCCGGGATCGGCGCTCCACCGAGCTGACCGCGGCCGGGCGCCAGTTGCTCGACGATGCCCGGCCGCTGCTGGCCTCGGCTGAGGCGTTGCGTCGACGCGCGGTGCGGGCTGGGCGCGGGACGTCCACGTTCACCGTTGGGTTCATGCCGGGGATCACGGTCACGGCCGCCGTGCGCACGTTGACCGATCGGCATCCCGACCTGCGCGTGGAGCTGGTGCGCACGTCGTGGGAGGACCAGGTCGAGGTGTTGCGGGACGGCCGCGTGGACGTGAGCATCGTGCGGTTGCCGGTCGAACAACGCGGTTTGACCCTGCGGCCGATGTTCGCGGACCCTCGAGTGGTCGCGTTGCGCGCTGATCATCGGCTGGCCGGCAAGGAGTCCGTCACCATCGCCGACCTCGCCGACGAGCACTTGTTGCAGGATCCGGACGCGGTGCCCGAGTGGCGGGACGTCGCGGTCGAACTGCGAGAAGGTACTAGTCCGGGCTTCCCCCGGTTCCACAGCATCGAGGAGAAACTCGAGCACGTGGCGGCGGGCCGGGGGATCGCGATCATCCCGGTGTCGACCGCGACCTACTACACCCGGCCGGACGTCGTCCATCTGCCGGTCGAGGATCTGGGGCCGAATCAGGTCTGTCTTGCCTGGGTCGCCAGTCGACGGTCGCGGGTCATTGCCGAGTTCGCGGAGATTGTCGCTGGTCAGGCTGCCGTGGAGTGGTCCTGACCGGTTGGGGATGTCACCAGTTCGAGAGTTCATGTTCCTGCATTGACATGTCGACTGAGAACGTTATAGTTTGAACATGTCAGCAGTGGAGTATTACGGAAAGGCGCGATGACATGAACTACTTGCGAGGCTTCATCCCCTGGATCGCCTTTGCCGTCGTGTCCGGTTTCAGCTGGCAGTGGGCCGCGCTGATCGGTCTCGTCGGCAGCGTTGGGCTCCTGGTCCAGGCCCGCGCCAAGAAGATCCCGCTCGACTCGCAGATCCTGGAGATCAGCACGCTGGTCTACTTCGGCGCCCTCACCGGGCTCGCGTTCAGCTCGCCGAACTCCGGTCTGCACAACTACACCGGCGCGATGTCCATGGGCTGGCTGGCGCTGACCGCGTTCGGCGGGCTGGCCATCCGGCGGCCGTTCACGCTCGGCATCGCGAAACTCCAGACGCCCAAGGAGTTCTGGGACACCCCGGTGTTCAAACGCATCAACTACGTCATCACCTCGGTCTGGGCGACCGCGTTCCTGGTCACGGCGATCATCGCGGCCATCCTCGACGTCGCGCACGTCGGCACGATCGGTTCGATCATCGTCCAGGTCGCCGGGTTCGTGGTGCCGGCCGTGTTCACCCGGACCTACCCGGAGCGCGTCCGCGCCCGTTACGCGGGCCAGAACCCGAATCTTGCCAACACTCAGGAGTCCTGATCATCATGACCACGACCCGGACCCCGCACCTGCTCGGCAACTTCGCCCCGGTGACCGACGAACTCACCACCTACGACCTGCCCGTCACCGGCGCGATCCCGCCCGAACTCACCGGCTGGTACTTACGCAACGGGCCCAACCCGCACGAAGCCAATACCGGGCACTGGTTCCTCGGCGACGGCATGGTGCACGGCGTCCGGCTGGAGAACGGCCAAGCCACGTCGTACCGGAATCGCTGGGTGCGCACCAAGTCCGGCCCGTTCCGCGACGAGCACGGCAATCCTGATCTGGCCGTCGGCGTCGCCAACACGCACGTCGTCCGGCACGCCGGTCGCACGTTCGCCCTGGTGGAAAGCTCGTACCCGTACGAACTCGACCTGCGGCCGGGTCGCGAACTCGACACCGTCGGCCCGTACGACTTCGACGGCAAACTCGGCACCGCGATGACCGCGCACCCGAAAACCTGTCCGGCGACGGGGGAGTTGCACTTCTTCGGCTACGACGTGCGTGCGCCCTTCCTCACCTATCACCGTGCCGACGTCACCGGTGACCTCGTGGTGAGCAGGCCGATCGACGTGCCGGGCGCGACGATGATGCACGACTTCCAGCTCACCGAGCGGTTCGTGGTCTTCCTGGATCTGCCGGTCGTGTTCGATCCCGAGCTGGCGATGGGGCCGGTCAAGACCATGCCTTACACCTGGCAACCTGGGTACGGGGCGCGGCTCGGGGTGTTGCGCCGCGAGGATCCGTATGGCGCGGTGCGCTGGCTGTCCATCGACCCGTGCTACGTGTTCCACACGCTCAACGCGTACGACGACGGTCAGCGGATCGTGCTGCACGTCGCGCGTTATCCGCACCTGAACGCGCCGGAGCTGAGCGAGGCGTCGGCCACCCTCTGGCGGTGGACCGTGGACCTGGTCAGCGGCACGGTCACCGAGGAGCAACTCGACGATCAGCCCGCGGAGTTTCCTCGGGTCGACGATCGGCTCGCGGGGCGGGAGAGCCGCTACGGGCAGCTGGTCACGACCGGCGGCGGTACGGACCGGCCGAGTGCGCTGCTGCGGTACGACCTGCGCGGTGGCGAGGTTCACCGGCACGAATTCGGGCCAGGGCGGCATGCCGCCGAGGCGTCGTTCGCGCCCGCCGACGATCGGCCGGGCGGGCCGGGCTGGTTGATGACCTACGTCTACGACGCCGCGACCGACACCAGTGACCTGGTCATTCTCGACGCGGACGAACTGGGCCGGCCGCCGGTGGCGACCATTCACCTGCCGCGGCGCGTGCCCTACGGCTTCCACGGCAACTGGCTGCCGCACGAACCGGTGACCGACTGAGCCCTCACTGGGCACAGTGGACACTAAATGCGACGTGCGAGCGAGGGGCTGACCCGAGTACCGTTCTGGCGTATTCGTGCCGCGTACGTGATGGGTTCAATCCCGGAAAAGAGCGTTCGCCGTGAAGATCGCATTCATCGGTCTTGGCAGGATGGGGCGGGAGCTGGTTCTCCATCTGCTGGCCGACGGACATGACGTGACCGTGTGGAACCGGACCGCGTCCGCGACGCAGGTCGGCGCGCAACGCGGGGCGCGGGTGGCGCACACCGCGGAGGACGCGGTCGCCGATGCCGAAGTGGTGGTGACCACGCTGTTCGGCCCGGATGCGGTGCGCGAGGTGGTCACCGACGCCGATCTGCCGATTCCGCATGGCGCGCTGTGGATCGACGTGACCAGCGTGTCGCCCGCCGACGCGGAGTCGTTCGCGGCGTGGGCGGTGGAGCGCAACATCAGGTTCGTGCACTCGCCGGTGGTCGGCTCGATCGCCCCGGCGCGGGCGGGTGCGCTCGGTGTGATCCTCGGCGGTGACGAGGAAGCGGTCGCGGCGGCGACGCCGATCGTGTCGCTGTGGGCGGCGCCGGACCGGTTGCGCGTCTACGACTCGGTGGGGAAGGCGGCCACCGCGAAGCTGGTCGCGAACCTGGCGCTGGGCGTGGCCATGCAGGCGTTCGTGGAGGCGCTGCGGCTCGGGCACGCGGGCGGGTTGAGCACCGAGGAGGTGCTCGGCGCGCTGGACGGGACCGCGCTCGCGGCGATCCGCGCGGTCAAAGGCGACGTGGTGCTCGACGAGCGGTTCGCCGACACGCAGTTCTCCGCGAGCCTGCTGCACAAGGACGCGGGACTGATGCTGCACACGAGCCGGACGCCGCTGCCCGCGGTGACCGCCGTGTTCGCCTCGTTGGAGGAGGTGATCCGGGCCGGGCGCGGCGAGGACGACTTCTCGGTCATCGCCGCCGACGACCGCTGATTGCCATATCACGAATTCGCGCGTCGCGTTTCGGTTGTCCACAGGGTCCGGAATTGTGCACAGGGCGCGGCGCGCGCGTGGTTTTTCCCGGCGGCTCGACTAGGCTGGTGGTCACCGGGGCCCGCCCCCCTTTGGGTGGGTGGGGGCTGTCTTTATTAGAGGGAAAAAATTAGGAAAAATCGGCTAGCCGGGTGCGGAGTTCGCGTTTGAGGACTTTGCCCGCGTTGCTGACCGGGATCTCCACCACGAAGTGCAGTTCGCGGATCTTCTTGTAGGGCAGGACTTTCGCGTTCACGGTGGCCATGAGTTCGTCGGCGTCGAGGTGTGCGCCAGGGGTAGGGACGACGAATGCGACCGGGAGTTCGCCGACGTCGTCGCGCGGCCGCCCGATGACGGCGGCGGTGCGCACGCCGGGCTGGGCGAACAGGATTTCTTCCAGTTCGCGCGGATAGACGTTGTATCCCTTGTACAGCAGCATGTCTTTCTTGCGGTCGACGATGAACAGATATCCGTCCTCGTCGAGCACACCGATGTCGCCGGTGTGCAGCCAGCCGTCGACGATGGCGGCCGCGGTTTCCTCGGGGCGGCGGTAATAACCAGCCATGACCTGCGGGCCGCGCAGGCAGATCTCGCCCTCGACGCCGGCGGGTACCGCTTCTTCGCCGCCGGTGAGCGGGACGATCTTGAGTTCGGTGTCCGGCGAGGGAATGCCGACCGACCCGACCTTGCGCAGCCCGGAACGGTAGGACGGCGACGTGACCGCGCCCATGGTCAGCTCGGTCATGCCGTAGCCCTCGACGACCGGGATGCCGTTGAACCGGGCGCGCAGCGCGCTGACCATCTCGTGCGACATGGGTGCGGCGCCGGAGCTGATGCCGCGCACCGAGGACAGGTCGCGGGTGGCCCAGTCGGGGTGCGCCATCAGCGCCGCGAACAGCGCGGGCGCGCCGGAGATGGTGGTGACCCGGAGGCGTTCGGCGTCGGCCAGGTAGCGCTGCGGATCGAGTCGCTCGTGGATGACCAGGTGGGAGCCGGCCATGACGGTGAGGGTGAGCCCGCCGATCACACCCATCGCATGGAACCACGGGGTGAGGATGATCGCGACGGCGGTGCCCAGCGGCACGGTCCATTCGTTGCGGTCGCCGACCTGGTTGAGCGTGAGGTCGCCGTTGGCGTCGAGCGCGGGCAGGGAGCCGCTGCCACGGCAGGCGGACTGGAGGGTGTTGACCACGACGTTGCGGTGGGTGAGGCACACGCCCTTGGACCGGCCGGTGGTGCCGCCGGTGTACGCGATGTGCGCGAGCGCGGTGTGCACGTCGACGGTGAGCTTCGGGTCGGCGTCGGACTGGTCCACGAAAAATGCCTCGAATTCGACGAACGGACCGGTCGCCGAGCCGGGCTCGACCACGACGATGGTGCGCACGTCGGTGCGGTCCTGGACGCCGGTGAGCACGGGCAGGCTCCGGCCGGAGGTGATGGCGAGGACCGCGCCGCAGTCGGCCAGTTGCGCGGCGAGGTCGTCCGGCGGGAGCAGCGGGTTGGTCGGGCAGAACGTGGCGCAGGCGAGCTGGATGCCGAAGTACACGACCGGGTAGGCCAGGCTGTTCGGCAGGTGCACGGCGACCCGGTCACCGGGCTGGATGCCGCCGGCGCGTAACGCGTTCGCGAATCGGCAGGCCCGCCGGTACAGGTCACTGAAGCTGAGGTGCTGCTCGCCCTGGGTGAACGCCACCCGATCGCCGTATCTGGTCGCGGCAGCGCGGACGATCGATCCGACTTCGAGCGCCGGATAGTCGAGCGAAGTCGGGAAATCCGCCGGTGAGAGACCCGTTTCGATGGACATACGTCCGACCTTACGAAGCGGCACGGGCCGGGGCAATGCTCCGCCTCAGCGCTTGTCCTCCGGGCGCACCGGCCTGCGGTGCCGCCAGGAGCGCAGGATGTGACTGCGCATGGCGTCGGCCGCGCCGGCGCCGTCCTTGGCCGAGAGCATCTCGAAGATCAGCCGATGCTCCACATTGGAATCGACGCAGTCCTGGTGGGTGGTCTCGCCGATGTAGCGCAGGCTGCGGAACGCCTCGGTGTTGATCGTGTGGATCACCGCGCGGGCCAGCCGGTTACCGGATGCGGCCATGATCGCGTCGTGGAAGTCCAGGTCGGCGCGCAGGAACCGGGCCGGGTCTTCTTCCTCGGCGAACAGTTGGGTGAACGCGGTCTCGATCCGGTCGATGTGTTTGCGGTCCGCGCGCTCGGCCGCCTCGGCGGCCATCTGCCCTTCGAGCGCCTGGCGGACGTCGATCAGGTCTTCGAGGATCGCCAGCTCAGCGTCGTGCCGGATGCTGGCCGCGAGCACGATCGGGTTGAGCAGGTCCCACTCCTCGGTGCCGCACACCGTGGTGCCGTGCCCCTGCTGCACCTTCACCAGCCGCATCGCCTCGAGCGACTTCACCGCCTCGCGGATGACCGTGCGGCTGACCGCGAACATCTCGCACAGCACCGGCTCGATCGGCAGGGTGCTGCCGTCGGCCAGTTCGCCGCCGACGATCCGGTCGACCAGGTCCTCGACGACCGCGGTCGCGAGCCTGCGCGGTCGCCTCGGCCAGGACGGGAGCGGGGTGCTTCTGGCGTCTTCTTCCTGCTCAGCGGGGCTCATGTCGTCCGTTCGTCGGGTTTGGGCAGCGTTGGGAAAGCATAGTGGGGACTCGTCCTTGACGGCATTCGTATGACGAATTATGTTACCCCCACCTCGGTAGGAAAGGCCGTCACGTGCGCATCACTCACGTCGAGAGTTTCCGCGTCCCGCTCCCGGGCGCCACGCCCCCGTTCGTCTGGCGCACGGGACTCCTCGGGTCCACTCCGGACGGTGCGGCGGCGGTGCTGCGGATCGGCACCGACGACGGCGCCAGCGGCGTCGCCATCGCCACCCGGCCCGGCATGGCCTCGGCGGTGCAGGACATCGTCGAACGAGTGCTGCGCGACGAACTCGTCGGCAAGGACCCGCTGCAACGCGAACTGCTCTGGCACCGGATCTGGGAGATCGATCGCACCGAGGAACTGCCGTTACCGGTACTCGGCCTGGTCGACATCGCCCTCTGGGACCTTGCCGGCCGCATCAACGACCTGCCGGCCTGGCAGGTACTCGGCGGGTTCCGCACCAGGATCCCGGCCTACGCGTCCACCGTGACCTTCCGGGACATCCCGGAGTTCCTGGACGTGACCACTCAGTGCCTGGCACTGGGCTACCAGGCGATCAAGGTGCACGCCTGGGGCGACGCCCGCGCGGACGCGCGACTCGGCAACGCCCTGCGCGCGCACGTCGGGGACGACATCCCGTTGATGTACGACGGTTCAGCGGGCTTCGACCTGCCCGACGCGATCTACCTCGGCCACGCGCTGCACGATGCCGGATTCCTCTGGTACGAGGAGCCGATGCGCGAGTTCAGCGTGAACGCGTACGCCCAGCTCGCCCGCGCCGTCGACATTCCCTTGCTGGTCGCCGAGACCTCGGACGGCGCTCACATGAACACCGCCGACTTCATCGCGGCCGGCGCGGCCACCTTCGGCGTGCGCGCCAGCGCGTCCACCCGGGGCGGCATCACCGGCGCCATGCGCACCGCGCACCTGGCCGACTCGTTCCGGGTGCGGGCCGAAGTACTCGGCGACGAGATCCCCAGCAGGCACCTGGCCATGGCCATCTCCAACACCACCTACTACGAATCGCTGATCACCAGCAGCGAGGTGCGCCGCAGGCCCGAGGTGGACAGCTCGGGTTTCGTGCACGCGCCGACCGGGCCGGGCATCGCCCTGCCCGCCGGACTCGACTACCCAGCCACCCTCCAGCCCTACGTCGAGGCCTCCCGAGAAGTCGCGCTTACAGCGTCAAAACCAACCCCCTGACGGGGCCCACCCCCTCCGCGAGGTAAGCCATGTCCCACATCCCACCCTGGCGCACGGTCCTCCCCGTCGCCGTGCTCGGAATCGCCCTGGTCGCCGGCGGTTGCGCCAAGAGCAGCACCGCGGCCGGATCCACCAGCCACGGCATTTCCGCGTCCCAGGTCAAGGTCGCGCTGGTGCCCGGCGGCCCGCACCCGTACTTCCAGCCGTGGAAAACCGCGGCGCAGCAAGCGAAAACCGACTTCTCGCTCGGCGGTGTCACCTTCAACGAGACCTCCGGCTGGGACCAGACCACCCAGAACTCGGTGCTGACCTCGCTGGAAGCCCAGGGCTACAACGCCTTCGGCGTGTTCGGCGTCTCGCCGGACAACATCAACTCCACCTTCAGCAAGCTCAAGCACGACGGCTTTCCATCGGCGTCGCTGGGTTCCTGCCCGGCGGGCAGCACCGACAACGCCGACTTCTGCCTGGCCACCGACGTGCAGCAGGCCGCGTACAAGGCAGCCAAGATCGCCATCCAGGCCATCGGCGGCCAGGGCAATCTCGTGCACCTGACCGGCAACAAGACCGACTCGAACACCGCGCGCCGCGAGGCGGGCGTGCAGCAGGCGGTCGACGAGACCGGCGGCAAGGTCAAGCTGATCCAGACCGTCACCGACATCGACACCGACCTGCAGACCGCGCAGAAGGCCGTCGCCGACCTGTTGGCGGCCAAGGGCAGCCAGATCAACGCGATCGTGAACACCGCGGACAACCCGGCGATCGCCTCGGCCGCCGCGGTCAAGCAATCCGGCCTGCCGATCAAGGTCGTCGCGATCGACGACGATCCCACGGTCATCGCGGACATCAAGGCGGGCACGGTGACCGCGACGATCGCGCAGAACCCGGTCGGCCAGGCCTACGACGGTGCGTACGCGCTGATGAAGCTGGCCGGCGGCTGCACGATGAAGACCCCGGGGCAGGTCATCGACTCCGGCTCGTTCGAGGTGACGCAATCCAATGTGGACATCTATGACCAGGATCGGCAGGCGATGACCAAACAGATCAAGTCCGACTTCGACGCGAAGTACCTGTCCTGCAAGTGAACGGTGGAGCATGACCGTCATCACCCGTGCCGATGCCTACCTCGTCGATCTCCCGGTCGAGGCGGTGCGCACCGACGCCACCCAGGCCTTCCTCAAACAGGAGACCATCTTCGTCGAGATCGAGACCGACGATGGCGGTATCGGCACCGGCTACTCCTACACCATCGGCACCGGCGGCACCGCGGTGCTCGCCCTCCTCCGTGACTACTTGCTACCGCGCCTGATCGGGGTGGACGCGGGTCGGGTCGAGGCGATCTGGCAGGACCTGTTCAGCTGGACGCATGCCACCACGGTCGGCGCGATCACCTCGCTCGCGCTGGCCGCGGTGGACACCGCGCTCTGGGACCTGCGCTGCCTGCGCGCGGGGCTGCCGCTGTGGGTGTTCGCGGGCGGTGCGCGCGATCGCGTACCGCTCTACGACACCGAGGTCGGCTGGCTGCACCTGACCCCGGACGAACTCATCGTCGGTGCGAAAGCCGCGGTCGATCGCGGACTGGGCGGGGTCAAGATCAAGATCGGCAAGCCGGACCCGAGCGAGGACGTGGCCCGGCTTGGCGCCGTCCGTGCCGCGCTCGGTCCCGAGATCGACCTGATGGTCGACGCGAACCAGTCGCTGCGCGCCCCGGACGCCATCCGCCGCGCCCGCCTGCTCGAACCGCTCGACCTCTACTGGCTCGAAGAGCCCCTTCCCGCCGACGATGTCTCGGGGCATGCCCAGCTTGTAGCCGCGACAACAATCCCGATCGCGGTCGGCGAGTCGATGTACTCGATCGGCCAGTTCGCCGATTACCTCGGCCGGGGAGCGGCGGGGATCGTGCAGGCCGACGTCGCACGGATCGGCGGCATCACGCCCTGGCTCAAGGTCGCGCACCTGGCCGAGGCACATAACATCGCCATCTGTCCGCACTTCCTGATGGAACTGCACGTCAGCCTGTGTGCAGCCGTGCCGAATGCCCGTTACCTGGAGTACATTCCGCAGCTCACGGCGATCACCAACACGCCGCTGGCAGTCAGCGACGGCCACGCGCACGCCCCGGACACTCCCGGCCTCGGCATCGACTGGGACCGCGACGCCCTCGACAACCTGCGGAAGTAGGCCCGCATGCCACCGAAGGCGCCAACGCTGTCGCCGCCGCAGACCGAACCCAGCGGGCCCGGCAACCGCGCCCCACGCGCCCTCCCGTTCTGGGCCAATCCGCGCCTGGGCCTGCTGGTCGTGATCGTCATCCTGTTCGTGGTCTTCGCGTCGCTGCGACCGGCCTTTCTCAACGTCAACCTGACCATCGTGCCGATGCAGTCGGACCTGAGCGTGTTCGTCATCGTCGGCCTCGCCCAACTGGCCGCGCTCTCGCTTGGCCACATGAACCTCGCGGTCGGCCCGATGGCCGCGTTCTCGGCGTTCGCGATGGGCTGGGCCTGCGACGCGCTCAGCGCCCCGCTGATCGTCGGCCTGCTGTTCGGCCTGATCGTCGGCGGCCTGGTCGGCGCGGCGGCAGGATGGGTGATAGCGGTCACCGGCGTCAATTCCTTCGTCGTCACCCTCGCCCTGAACTTCGCGCTGCTGGGCCTGGTTTCACTGCTCTACAGCGGGTTCGGTGACGGCGTCGCGTTCAACGTGCACCCGGCTGGCATGGACACGTTGCGCAACAACACGTTCAGCGACTACTGCGTCGGCAACGTCTGCGGCCCGCCCATCCCGCTGGTCGCGCCCATCGCGATCGCGGCCGCGCTGCTCGTCGCCATCCTGTACCGGCGTTCCCGGCTCGGCCGGGAGATCCTGATGACCGGCTCGAACCTGCGCGCCGCCGAACTCTCGGCATCCCGGCGAACCGCCGGATCATCCAGGCGCACCTGTTCTCCGGCCTGCTCGCCGCGCTCGCCGGCTTCCTGCTCGCCGTCAACAACGGGGCGTTCTCGGCGGACATCGGCAGCCAGTTCTTGCTGCCCTCGTTCCTCGGCCCGGTTCTCGGTGGCACCCTGCTGGCCGGTGGCGCGGTCAGCGTGCTCGGCACGTTCTTCGGCGCCGCACTGACCGAGATCATCCAGGCCGGACTGAACCTGCTCCAGTTCCAGGTGGAGAAATCCAAGATCTACATCGGCATCGTGCTGCTGCTCGCGCTGTCGCTGGACCGCGTCCGGCACACCGTCGCCCAACGTCGAGGGAGCCGGGTATGACGACCCTCAGCCTGACCAAGCCGCGATTCTCGCTGCGGAGCACCGAGTTCACCCTCGCCGCGATCGCGATCGTCTTCTACGTGATCCTGGCCGCGACCACCCACGGCGGCGTGCTCAGCGGCCACACCATCAGCGCGATCCTGGCCTTCCTCGCCGTTCCGATGATGGTCGGCCTGTCCCAGATGGCTGTGCTCGCGGTCGGTCAGATGAACCTGTCGGTCGGCGTACTCACGGGTTTTTCCGCGATGATCTGCGCCTGGCTGATGGTCCAGATCGGCCTGCCCGCCTGGCTCGCCGTCGTCTGCGGCATCCTCGTCGGCGCCGGGGTCGGCCTCATCAATGGACTGCTGGTCGTGCTGACCAGGATCAACGGCTTTATCGTCACGCTGGCCACCATGACCATCATCGACGGCCTGCGCTATGGCGTGCATGGGACGGCCACCTATCAGGGGTACTCGAAGGGGCTGGTCTCGCTCGGGCAGGGGTCGATCCTCGGTGTTCCGGGCGTCTTTCTCGTCGCCGTGCTGGTAGCCATCGCGATCGCGTTGTTCTTCCGGCGCGCCGCCCTCGGCCGTCAACTCCTCGCCAGCGGCGGGAACCCGTTCGCGGCGCGGCTTTCCGGTGTGTCCAACGACCGCGCTCTGGTCATCGCCCACCTCATCTCCGGCTTGCTGGCCGGTGTCGCGGGCGTGATCACGGTAGTGCTGTCCGGCTCGGTCAACGCGACCATCGGCGACGACCTGCTGCTGCCCAGCTTCGCCGCGCCCATCATCGGCGGCGTCGCGCTGGCCGGGGGAGTGGTGAGCGTGGTCGGCACCTGCCTTGCCGCGCTGATCATCCGGCTGGTCGACGTGGCGCAGGCCCAGTACTCGATCAATCCGCAGTGGGTCGACCTGATCATCGGCGCGGTCGTGCTCGGCGCCGTGCTCATCACGCAGTTGCGCGTCGTGCGACGAAGGAGCAGCACCCCATGACCTCGTTCATCACCGAGAAGCTGGTCAAGACCTTTCCCGGCGTCCGTGCCCTCGACGAGGCCACGCTGCGCCTGGAACCCGGCACCGTGCACGCGCTGCTCGGGGAGAACGGCGCGGGCAAGAGCACCCTCATCAAGATCCTCACCGGTGTGTACCGGCCCGACGGCGGCCGGATCGTGCTGGGCGACGGCACCGAGGGGCACTTCTCCGGTCCGCAGGACGCGCAGCGCGCCGGCATCGGTGTCGTGCACCAGGAACGCAACCTGATCCCCGCCTTCTCTGTCGCGGAGAACATCGCCTTGCAGGCCGTGCCCAAACGCTTCGGCTTCATCGACAAGGCCGCCGTCCGCGACCTGGCCCGCCGCTGTCTGTCCCAGTTGGACGTTCAGCTCGACATAGAAGCCCCCGTCAGCACCCTGTCGGTAGCCCAGCTGCAACTGGTCGAAATCGCCAAAGCCTTGGCCGTGGAAAGTAAGATCCTCCTCCTCGACGAACCGACGGCCTCGCTGACCTCGGACGAAGCCGACCACCTCTTCGCGGTCGTCCGGCGCCTGCGCGACGCGGGCAAGGCCATCGTGCTGGTCAGTCACAAACTCGAAGAGGTCTTCGCCATTGCCGACACGGTCACCGTGCTGCGCGACGGCCGCAGCGTTGCCGAGGCGCACCGGCTGTCCGACTACACCCGCGAGCAGATCGTCGACCTCATGGTCGGCCGCGCCCAGCAAGTCGTCGAACTCGACAAGCCCCCGGTCGACCCGGACGTTTCCCCGGCCCTTGAACTGACCGGCGTGGCAACGGAACTCGGCCATGCCGGCATCTCCCTCTCCGTCCGGCCCGGTGAAATCGTTGGTATGTATGGCTTGGTCGGTGCCGGCCGCAGCGAACTGGCACGCGCCATCCTCGGCCTCGCCCGGATCACCTCCGGCTCCGTAACCGTGCACGGCAAACCCGTGCGCATCGGCAGCGTTCGCGAAGCCCTGTACCAGTACCGGATCGGCTACGTCACCGAGAACAGGAAGGAAGAAGGCGTCTTCCTCGAACAACCGATCACCCGCAATATCGCGGTCACCGTCTGGCGAACGCTCGCTCGGCTCGGCATGATCCGCCAGCGCGACGAAACCGATCTCGTCCGCACCTACGCCGATCGCCTCGGCATGCGCATCTCGGGTCCGTCGCAGCTGGCCGGCCAGCTCAGCGGTGGCAACCAGCAAAAGCTGAGCCTGGCCAAATGGCTCGCCGCCGACTGCGACATCCTCGTCATCGACGAGCCGACCGTGGGAATCGACGTCCGCACCAAGGCCGCGTTCCACGAACTCATCGTCGGCTTGGCGGCCGGTGGATTGGCGATTCTGCTCATCTCCTCCGACCTCCCCGAGATGATCACGCTCGCTGATCGGATCCTGGTCATGTCCGACTACCGCATCGTCGGCGAGGTCGAGAACAACCATCAGTACGACCCGGCCAGCCAAGCGGTCATCCGCCTCATCCACGCCGCGGAATCGGTGACGACCGCTCACGCGGCCAGTCCGTAGCCCCGCAGGTCGATCGCGTTCGCGTTCTCCTGCAGGCCGCCGAGCAGGCCCTTCTTGCTGGGGAACTTGGTCATCAGCTTGATGACGTTGTTGCGCATCCAGATCGCGCCCCGGCTGCCCGGCGTGAAACCGGAGTCGACGCCGGCGGGCCGCTTCTGGTTGGTTTCCACGAACTCGCGCATGTTCTTCTCGTAGTTGGCGAAGGCGAGGGTGTGGTTGCCGTTGGCCGCGGCCAGTTCGCCCGCGAGCACGTAGGCGCCGACCAGCGCCATGCTGGTGCCCATGCCGATCGAGCCGCCGAAGGCGGAGTCGCCGAGCAACACCGAGCGCCCGTGTGACCAGCAGTCCACGTTGACCATGCCGACCCGCGCGAAGAACAGGTCGTCGGTGGCCTGTAACTGGTCGAGCAGGCTCGGGATCTCCCAGCCGCCGCCCGCGTACACGTTGGTCAGGATCTCCTTCTGGGCGGCGAGATCCCTGCGGTCGTAGTCGAACTCCGGCGATTTGAACGCGAGCATCGCGCGCACCTCGCCGGTGTCGCCGATCGGGTAGAGCATCACCAGCCGGCCGCCGACACCGTTGCCCGCCGGCAGGTTGTACATGACTTCCCAGCCGTCCAGCTTGAGGTCGCTGTGCGCGGTGAAGTAGGTCGAGTAGTAGCCGAGGTCGCGCACGTAGTCGGTGTCCGGTCCGAACGCCAGCTTCCGCACGCCCGAGCGCACGCCGTCCGCGCCGACCACGATGTCGAACTTGCGCACGTCGCCGCTGGCGAACCGCACCCGCACGCCGTCCGGGCCCTCGGCGAGCGCGGTGATCGCGTCGCCATAGATGAACTCGGTGCCCGAACCCGCCGCGTTGTGCAGGATGCGCACCAGGTCGCCGCGCAGGATCTCCAGATCGGCGATGACGCCACCGGAGTCACCGAAGTCGTCCGCCCCCATGGTCGCGACCTGCTTGCCCTTGCTGTTCAGGTAAGCGATCCCGTGTGCGCCGGTGTGGTGGGCGCGGATCACGCTCATCAGGCCCATCTTCTCGATCACGTCGCGTGCCGCGCCACGGATGTCGATGGCCTGACCGCCGGGGCGGGGCGCCGGGGCCCGCTCGATCACGGTCGGGGTGAAGCCGTGGCGGCGCAGCCAGTAGGCGAGGGCTGGCCCCGCGATGCCCGCACCAGAGATCAGAACCGTTCCACGCTGCATGATCTTCTCCGTTTTGTCTGGCAAGTTCGTTCACCCGAACGCGATGAGTACACCGTATAGCGCACTTGCGTACGATGTAAGCGTCCTGCTCAGACAACGTATTTGTACTAGTGCACTTTCTTGATTTGCCCAGTTGAACAGGCAATCCTGCTAAGATCGACGAACTAGTGCACTAGTGCGCCAGGAGAAGACATGGACCATGAAGCGCCCTACCTGCGGATCGCCGCCGAGATCCGCGACCGCATCACCCGAGGCGACCTGCGCCCCGGCGACCGCGTGCCGTCGACACGGCAGATCACCCAGAAATGGGGAGTCGCCATGGCCACGGCGACCAAGGTCATCGCGGTCCTGCGCGACGCGGGCCTCGTCGAAGCCCGCCCCGGCGCGGGCACCGTCGTCAAAGCGGGCACGGAACCGAGCCAGAAATCCGCTCCGCGCACCGCCGACCTGACCCGCGACCGCATCGTCCGCGCCGCCATCGCCGTCGCCGACGCGGAAGGTCTAGCCAGCGTGTCCATGCGCCGCGTCGCCACCGACCTCGATGTCGCCACCATGTCGCTGTACCGGCACGTCCCCGGCAAAGACGAACTCCTCGAATACATGGCCGACGCCGCGTTCGCCGAGCAACGCCTGCCCGCGACCGCCCCCGCCTACTGGCGCGCCCGCGTCGACATCGCCGCGCGGACGGTCTGGTCGATCTTCCGCGCCCACCCCTGGGCCGCCGAGATCGTCTCGCTGACCCGGCCGCAGTTCATTCCCAGCCTGCTGCACTACGCGGAATGGGTACTCGCCGCCCTGCGCGACCTCGGCCTCGGCGTCGACGACATGATGCACGCCCACATCGTCCTGTTCGGGCACGTCCGCGGCACCGCGCTCAGCCTCCAGTCCGAGGTGCACGCCCAACGCGACACCGGCATGACCAACGAGGAATGGCTGGAAGACCAGTACCCCAGCCTGGACGTCGTGTTCACCCCGGCCGAGTTCCCGATGCTCGCACGGATCGCCGAGGCAACCTTCGACTACGACCTGGACCGCATCTTCGAGTTCGGCCTGCACCGCATCCTCGACGGCCTCACCGCCCGATTCGAACCAGGCACGTCCCCGCCTCGCCGGTCCACACGGTAGCCTCGACGCTCGAAGCAGGCTTGATCGCCGCTTCGGCCGGGGGCGGTAGCTCAGCTGGTCAGAGCAGGGGACTCATAATCCCTTGGCCGTGGGTTCAAGTCCCACCCGCCCTACGACAATTCCCGGAATCTGTCGGGATTGACTTGAGCCGGGTCGACACCGGGTTTGCGGGACTCGGTGAGCCAGCGGCCGAAGTCGGGTTGGGTGCCGTCCAGGTCGGTGAATCCGTAGACGTGCATGAGGGTCCACGAGGCGAGCGTCTGGCCTGCGAATCGGGACACGCCGGGATCGGTGACCAGTGCGGCCACCGCGCGGCCGAGGTAGCTGGGTGTCTCGGATACGGCGAAGTCGATGGGGGCCGTGGTGCCGATCGATTCGCGCCAGGTTTGTTCGGTGGTGGCGAAATGCTCCAGCATCGCCTCGGAACGCAGAAAGCCTGGTGTCACCGTCATACCGGTGCACTCGTACTTGGCCAATTCCGCGCCCAGCGCGCGGCCGATCGCGCGCACACCGCATTTGGCCAGGAAATAGGGAATGCCAACGGATACGTAGTCGTCGTTGTCGCCGTCGGTCACCTCGATGACGATGCCGCCAGGCTTGGCCACGACCAGCGGGAGTAGGCGGTGCAGCGCGATGAGGTGGGTGTCGAGGGCGTTGTGCACGAGGTGCAGCGCGTCGTCGAGCTTGGATTCCCAATAGGGCGACTCGAAATCGGCGTAGGGGTCACCGCCCCAGACGTCGTCGACCAGGATGTCCAGCCTGCCGTTGTGGTCGGCCTCGATTCGGGCCCGCAACGCGTCCACGTCCGCGATCGAGGAGAAGTCGCAGCGGACGGCGATGCCGTGGCCGCCCGCTGCGGTGACCAGTTCGGCGGTTTCGTCGATCGTTTCCGCGCGCTTCATCGGGGACGCGGATTCGCGGGTGGTCCGGCCGGTCGCGTACACGGTCGCACCGAGTCGGCCGAGTTCGACCGCGATCGCCCGGCCGCATCCCCGGGTCGCTCCGGTGACGACGGCAACCTTCCCGGCCAGCGAGTTCGCCATGGCCGGCAACGTATCCGAACCCACCGACAATGAGGCCGGGATCATGGTGGCCTGCGGACTAAGGACGCTGGTCACGGAGTTGTAATGACTGCTGGAGGCTGAAACGCTCCTGGGGTGGGCAGGATGGAATCAGAACCGGCGAACTTGTGACTCAGCGTAGCAAGGAGAGTGCATCCAGATGAGCAACCAGACCGAGAAGGCCATTCTCGCCGGCGGGTGTTTCTGGGGCATGCAGGATCTGATCCGCAAGCGCCCCGGCGTGCTCTCGACCAGGGTTGGTTACAGCGGCGGCGACGTGCCCAACGCCACCTACCGCAACCACGGCACGCACGCCGAGGCCGTCGAGATCATCTTCGACCCCGAGCAGATTTCCTACCGGGACCTGCTGGAGTTCTTCTTCCAGGTGCACGACCCGTCGACCAGGAACCGGCAGGGCAACGACATCGGCGCCAGCTACCGCTCGGCGATCTTCTACCTCAGCGACGAGCAGAAGGCCGTTGCCGAGGACACCATCGCCGACGTGGACGCTTCCGGTCTGTGGCCGGGCAAGGTGGTCACCGAGGTGACCCCGGCCGGTCCGTTCTGGGAGGCCGAGCCGGAGCACCAGGACTACCTGGAGCGCTACCCGGACGGCTACACCTGCCACTACCCGCGGCCGAACTGGAAGCTGCCGCGGCGGGCGGAACAGGCTGCCAAGTAACGGAAATGGGTCGGCAACCTTTGGTTGTCGGCCCATTTTCCGTTTGCGCGGTGTGTTGATCGTGGTCATACCGCGGCCTGGCCGGACCCACTAACGTCGGGAGACGGGCCGGCGAGAGGAAAGCCATGATCTTCATCACCTGCAAGTTCCGGGTCAAGCCGGAGGGTGCCGACAACTGGCCGGAGATCTCCCGCGAATTCACCGAGGCGACCCGCGGCGAACCGGGCTGCTTGTGGTTCGACTGGTCGCGCAGCCTCGACGACCCGAACGTGTACGTGTTGGTCGAAGCGTTCCGGGATGGCGACGCGGGCGTGGCGCACGTCGGCTCCGAGCATTTCCGGAACGCGCAGCGGACTCTCCCGCCGCATCTGGCCGAGACCCCGCGCATCATCAACACGACCATTGACCAGGACGATTGGTCGGAGTTGGGCGAGTTGGCGGTCGTCTCCTAGCTCGCCGCGTGCAACCCGTCACGGTGCGTCTTCCGTCCATTCGACATGACACGACAAGGTTTGATCCACGAAGGCAGGTCCGCGCTCCTGGGCCCGCTCGCGCTGCTCGGGGTCGCATTGTGCGGTGTCGTCGGCTGCGGGAGCCAGGTCAGCTCGGGGTCGGCGCCTGCGCCAGGGTCGGTCGCCGTCGCGCCTGCGAGCTTGCCGGACTGTCCGACCGCGCCGTTGAAAGCCGGGGGCTACCCGCCCGCTCCGGCCACCACGATGGTTCCGGCGACGCCGACCGCGGCGCGGGTGTGCCGCTACGCCGGCCTCAACGAGATGGTTCCCCCGGGCACGCTGCTCAAGAGCGGGCAGGTCAACGCCGCCGAAGTGCCTGGCCTGGTGAACTCGCTGAACGCGGCGGTGCCGATGCCGATGCTGACCCACTGCCCGATGGACGACAACAGCTCCGACCTGGTCATTTTTGGTTACCAGGACGGGCACATCGTCGACGTGACCGTTGGCTTGACCGGGTGCAACGTGGTGCGGAACGGGCAGGACGTGAAGCACCTGACCAGTACGCCTGCGCTGGGTCAGTTGGCTTCGGTGGTGGGGGCGCCGAGCGGGCCGGGTAAGCCTGGCGCCTGATACGCGCGAAGCGGCCGGGTCCGCCTGGACCCGGCCGCTCACTGTTGTCGGGTCAGTCGGTGCCGCCCTTGGTGCCGGGAGCCCACTTGACCTGCGGTGACGCGTAGAAGTTCATGCCCATCGCGGTCCAGCGCGGGCCTTGCAGCGCGAGCCGGTTGGAGAACGCCGTCCAGTTGTGCGTGCTCTCCGGCGACCAGCCGAGTTCGGCGATCGCGGGCACCCTCGGGAACGCCATGTACTCGATGTTGGCCATGGTCACCAGGGTTTCCGACCAGAGCGGGGCTTCCACGCCGAGCACCGACGAACCCGAGACGCCCTGCAGGTAGTTGCCGGGATCCCAGCCGTAGGCGTCCTTTTCCTCGATGTACGCGGCCCAGTTCTGGCCGAGCTTGGTTTTCGTCGTGTACTTCATGTCCATGTAGGCGTGGGTCGCGGGCGCCATCACGACCTTGTTGCCGCGCGCCGCTGCCGCCGCGGTGTTCGGGTCGCTGTTGGTGGTGCCCCAGAACTCGGCGACGGTCGAGGTCGGCGGGTCGACCGCGGTGATGTCGTGCCAGCCCATCGCGGCTTTGCCGTACTTGCTGACGATCGGCAGTTCCTGGCCCTCGAACGTCTTGTAGTCCGCGGCGCTGGTCGACTGCGCCTCGTCCCCGCCGACGTGGATGTATGGGCCGGGAGTGAGCGCGGCGAGTTGCTGGATCACGTTGTCCAGGAACGAGTAGGTGATCGGCTTGCTCACGCAGAACGAGCTGAAGCCGACGTCGGTGCCGGTGTAGAGGGGCGGGGCGACGCCGTCGCAGTTGAGCTGCGCGTAGGAGGCCAGCGCGGCGTTGGTGTGCCCTGGCCCGTCGATCTCCGGGACGATCGTGATGTAGTGCGACTGCGCGTAGGCGACGATCGCCTTGTAGTCGGCCTGGGTGTAGTAGCCGCCCGCGCCGCCGCCGACCTCGGTGCTGCCGCCGACGGTGGTCAGGTTCTCCCAGCCGTTGATCACGATGCGCCAGCCCTGGTCGTCGGACAGGTGCAGGTGCAGATAGTTGATCTTGTACAGCGACAGCTCGTCGATGTACCGCTCGACCACGCTCACCGGGAAGAAGTGCCGTGACACGTCGAGCATCGCGCCGCGGTAGGTGTAGCGGGGGTGGTCGGAGATGGTGCCGCCGGGCACCGTCCACGGGCCGGACTGCTTGGTGCTGCCGTCCGCGGCTGCCGGCAGCAGCTGGCGCAGGCTCTGCAGGCCATCGAACAGGCCCTCGGCCTGGTTGGCGGCAACCGTGACACCCGAGGTGTTCACGGTCAGCGTGTAGCCCTCCGGACCCAGGCTCGACGGGCCGTTGAGGAGCAACGCGATGCCGCTGTCGGCGAGCGGGCCCCGGCGCCACTTGGACGTGACCACCGGGAGAGGGAAACCGGTGGTACGCCGTAGTTCGGTGGCGAGTTGGTTGGCGATGCCCGTCGCGGCCGCCGAGCCGGACTGGGCGAAGATGACCGTGGTGGCGGTCACGTTGTAGGGCGTCTTGGCCGAGGTCACCGACGCCGGCGCCGGGACGACGTCACCGATGCTCGGGATCTGCGGTAAACCTTTGGCCGTGGCTGCCTGGCCGGAGGCGCTCAGAGCGACCGTCGCGGTGCCCGCCAGCAAGATGCCTGCGGTCAGTACCGCGAACCGGCGCAGTCCTGCGCTCACGGTTCGGTGCTGCATTGAATGGGTCCTTCCAGGTCGGCTGAGCGATCTGTGGTTCCGTGTGACCTGGTCTACTCGCGATTGGGCCTACGTGGTATAGACCACTCGGTGGAATGTGGACGAACGGCCCTGCCGGTCTTTCGTTGCTGGTGGTGCCGGTTGGATCACCGCTGATCTTCGCCGGTGGAACGGTGCGACGGCGTTGTCGGTCGATTCGATAAGGTGGAGCCTGTCCGCACATGCCTTATGCCGCTCTCCAGCGACTGCGCAAACAGGGAGCAACTGGTCATCGACGAGGGTCAGCTGATCGCCGGTCACTACCGGCTACTGGAACAAATCGGCAGCGGGTCGATGGGTGTCGTGTGGCGGGCGCGCGACGAGCGACTTGAGCGCATTGTCGGGATCAAGCAGCTGTTGCTGCAACCCGGGCTCACCGAGGAGCAGAAGCAGGACGCGCGCCGCAGGGCCTTACGAGAGGCCCGGATCGCCGCCAAGCTGCACCATCCGAACGCGATCGTCGTATTCGACGTGGCCGAGCACGAGGGTGACCCGTGCATCGTGATGGAGTACCTGGCCGCGCGCAGCCTCGCGGTCGTCCTCGGCGATCAGGGCAGCCTGTCGATCGAGGAGGTCGCCGCGCTCGGCACCCAGATCGCCTCGGCGATCGCGGTCGCGCACGCCTCCGGGATCGTGCACCGGGACATCAAGCCCGGCAACATCCTGATCACCGACAGTGGTGTCGCCAAGATCACCGACTTCGGCATCGCGCGCGCTGTCGGCGACGTGACCATCACCCAGACCGGCATGTTCGCGGGAACTCCCGCCTATCTCGCGCCCGAGGTGGCGCGCGGCTCCGACCCGACCTCGGCGTCGGACGTGTTCTCCTTCGGCGCGACCCTCTACGACGCGGTCGAGGGCGGTCCGCCGTTCCCGGAACGCCAGAACCAGCTGGCCCTGCTCCGCCTGGTCGCGGAGGGGATCGTGCAGCCGCCCAAGCAGGCCGGCGCGCTGACCTCGCTGCTCATGCAGTTGCTGCGGCCCGAACCGGCCGATCGGCCGTCGATGGCCCAGGCCAGCAGGCTGCTCGCCGAGCTGGCCGGCTCCAAGCTGCCCGCGACCGTGCTGGCCGGCGTACCGCGCAACCCCACCAAACCGGACATGGTGGCGCCGAAGCCGGTCGAAGCCGCCCCGGCAGCCGCTGCCGTTTCGCCCGCCGCGCCCGCCGCCACCGCGCCTGAACCACCGGCGTCTTCTGGAGTGCCGTCCGCTGCGTTCCTGCCTGGAGGCACCCAGCTCGCCGAACCACCCAAGCAGCTCTCGCCCGTGCGCAAGCGTGCGCTGCTGATTGGCGCGATCGTCCTGGTGCTGGTCGTGGCGGGTGTGGGCATCATCCTGGCCAACTCGGGCGGTGGCAGCGGCACAGGCCAGAACCAGGCCGGGGTTGGCGGCGGCCAGTCCACGTCCAACCAGCAGGTGCCCCCGGCCGGTCACACCAGCACGGGCAACAAGCCGAGCAACTCTTCGACGGCCCCGAGTTCGCCCGGCGACAGCTCGGCGACCACGGTCGTCTCCAGCGGGCAGATCGACTGGAGTGCGGCGGGACAGAAGGTTCTGGCCTTCTACAGCACGAACGTGCTGGTCGGCGACGCGACGCAGGGCTGGAACATGCTCTCGACCGCCGCGCAGCGGGTCTACGGCTCGGAGGCGGCCTTCGCCGCGTACTGGGGGCAGTACCAGCAGGTCTCCTCGTCGGGCGAGCACCCGGTGAATCCCAATTCGGACGGCTCAGTGCAGGTACCGGCCGCTGTCGTCTTCGGCCCGCATGGGACCTCGCAGACCGCGCAACTGAGCCTGCGGGTCGTCGAGGTCGGCGGGCAGTTGCTGCTCGATGGCGACACCCACATCCCGGGCACCAGCATCGCCCCGGGCAACTCGAACAACGGCGGCGCCAACAACCAGTGACCGGGAGGGCAGGCCGATGAGCGAGGCTCGCCTCGACGCCGACCCGGGCCTGCTCGGGCCGGACTCGGTGACCTGGAACATGCTGGCCGACCCGTCGATGTGGGTCGCGGGGATCACCAGCCTGTACCTGCAGGCGTTGCATCCGCGCGCGGTCGCCGGGGTCGTGCAGAACTCGAACTTCCAGCAGGACCCACTCGGCCGCCTGGCGCGCACCGCGAACTTCGTCGGCCTGAGCACGTACGGGCCGAAGGACCAGGTCGCCGAGGCCGCGGCCAAGGTGCGCGCGATCCACCGGTCACTGCGCGGCAAGGACCAGCGCACCGGTGAGACCTTCCGCATCGACGATCCGGAGCTGCTGCGCTGGGTGCACTGTGCCGAGGTGTCCTCGTTCCTCGCGGTCGTGCGGATGGCCGGGTACCCGTTGAACGACGCCCAGGCCGACCGGTACCTGGACGAGCAGCGGAAGACCGCGACCCTGGTCGGGCTGCACGCCGAGGACATTCCGGGCAGCCAGGCCCAGATGCGCGCCTACTTCGCCGACATGCGGCCGGAACTGGCGCGGACCCCGGACAGCGACATCGTCTACCGGTTCCTGCACCGGCCGCCGCTGAGCTTCCCCCTCGTGCTCGGCCGGGGAATCTACACCGCGCTGGTCGGGCACCTCGCCTATTCGCTGCTGCCGAGCTGGGGCATTGCCCTGCACGGCCGCGACCCGTACCCGCGCGACGGCGCGATCGCGTTGCTGCGCACGTTGCGCTCGGCCGCGTACGGGGTGCCGCGCTGGGTGCGCTGGGGCAAACCCGAGCCGTACGCGATCCAGGCGATCGCGCGGCTCGGACCGCAGGCAACGCCGTCGGTGCGCCGTTTGCCCAAGATCTAATGGCCTGTTTGGGTCAAGGGGTCAGGGCTTGGCCGAACTGAAGGTGATCATCGGCGGCCTTGGCGGGTTGTCCTTTTTGGCCGAGGGGGTCGCGCCGGACTGGGCGGGCTGGCTGAACGGCGACGCGACGGTGGGCCGCTGGGGTGCCGAGGGCTCCGGTTCGGGCTTGGGCTCGGGCTTCTGTTCCGGTTTGGCGGCCGGGGTTTGGGCGGCAGCGGGCTTGGGCTCGGCGTTCGGCTGGGGGGCCGGTTCGGGTGCGGGCTTTTGCTGCGCGGCGGCGGGCTTGGGCTGGACGTGCTGTTGCGCGGCGGCGGGCTTGGGCTCCGCTTTCGGCACGGCGGCTGGCTCGGGCGCTGGCTTTCGCTGGGCGGCGGCCTTGGGCTCGGGCTTTTGCTGCGCGGCCGCAGGCTTGGGCTCTTGCTTTTGCTGCGCGGCCGCGGGCTTCGGCTCGGGCTTTTGCTGCGTGGTGGTGGGCTTGGGCTCGGGCTTCTGTTGCGTGGCGACGGGCTTTGCCTCTGCCTTCTGTTGGGCGGCGGCGGGCGCGGGCTTTTGCTGCGCCTGCTTGGGCTGCGCGGCCTGCGACGCTGCCGTTGGCGCAGGTGCGGTTTTGGTCACGGTTTTCGCCGGGGTTTTCGCGGCGGCGGATTTCGCGGGCGCGGGCTTGGCGGGTTCTTTTTTGGCTGTCGCGGCTTTTCGCGCGGGCTTCGCCGGTGGCTCCTCGTCGAAGCCGTCCATCGCCAACTGGGTCGCGGGAATGCGGGATTTGATCGCACTTCGCGGCGCGGGCAGGTGCCGGGACGACTCGCTCGCCACGGGCGCGGGCAGCAGGCCAGGTTCTTCCTCGTCCGGCACCGGAGCGTTCTCCGGGCGGGCCTTGCGAATGAACTCTTTCAGCGCCGTGCGCAGTTGCGTGGCGTGCTGGGCGGAGAGGTCGATCTCGTATTCCACCCCGTCGAGCGCGAAGGAGACGGTCTCCGCCGCGGGCCCACCGTCAATGTCGTCGACCCACTCGACCACGGTCTTGCTTGCCACGATTCCCCTTGGTTCCCGGTGTGTCTAAGCAGGATACGAGAATGGACCGACATCGTGTTAGTCGGCATCGCGCCCCGGCCCTGTGCCGGGCCGGGGCGCGATGGGTGTATGGGGTCAGCGCGCGTAGTCGTGGAAGCCGCGACCGCTCTTCTTGCCGAGCAGTCCGGCGTCGACCATGCGCAGCAGCAACGGCGGCGGCGAGTACAGCGGCTCCTTGAACTCCGCGTACATCGACTCGGCGACCGCCTTGGTGGTGTCCAGGCCGATCAGGTCGGTCAGCGCGAGCGGGCCCATCGGGTGCGCGCAGCCCAGCACCATGCCGTTGTCGATGTCCTCGGCGGAGGCGAAGCCGGACTCGAACATCCGGATGGCCGAGAGCAGATACGGGATGAGCAGCGCGTTCACCACGAACCCCGCGCGGTCCTGGGAGCGGACCACGGTCTTGCCCAGCGGTCCGGTGACAAAGGACTCAGCGCGGGCCTGGGTGTCCTCGTCGGTCAGCAGCGAGGGGATCAGCTCGACCAGTTTCAGCACCGGCACCGGGTTGAAGAAGTGCACGCCGATGACCTGCTGCGGGCGCTTGGTCGCCATGGCCAGCTTCATGATCGGGATCGAGGAGGTGTTGGAGGCGAGGATCGCGTCCGGCCGCTCGACGACCTTGTCCAGCCTGCCGAACACGTCGACCTTGACCTGCTCGTCCTCGGCCACCGCCTCGACCACGAGGTCCCGGTCGGCGAAGGCGCCCAGGTCCATCGTGTAGGACAGGCTCGCGGCCGCGGCCGACCCCTCCTCCGCCGACAGCTTCCCGGCCCGCACGGCACGGTCCAGCGACTTGCCGATCCGCTCCCGCGCCGCGGTCAGAGCCGGCTCATTGACCTCCGCGACCAGCACGTCCAGCCCCGCCCGGGCGCACACCTCGGCGATGCCCGAGCCCATCAGCCCGCCGCCGACCACGCCGACCTTCGAGATGTCCATGCGGGGAGAATAGTAGGAAGACCT
>DATFHN010000021.1:0-4752 GCA_035248365.1 Pseudonocardiaceae bacterium
TCCGGGGGCGGACCGGCCTGCGCCGGCACGGTCGGCACGGGCGGGGACTGGACCGCGAACCGGTCGGTGTCGGGGTTCTCGGTGCTGGACTGTGCGAGGTCCGGCCGATCCGAGCCGCGTTTGTCGGTCATGGCGATCACCTGATCTCTACCTGTCGATACTTCGGTTACCCCTGCAAGTGTGGTCGCTTCGCCGCCTTCCTGGTGATCTGCGACACGTTTGGGTGATCGATCGTGTTGCACGTTTCGCAATCGCCGAGACCGGGCAGTCGGCGACGCCCGCGCAGCCGGTGTCCGACCAGCGGAAGGTGCCCTGAGCAGGGGGTTGACTGAAGTACTGTCGGTCCGGCAGTGGCGGTGCAAGCGAAGGAGGAGCCGTGGCGCCGAACAGTCAGGACGCCGGGGTCATCGCGATCGTCCGGTTACGGGCCAACGAGCCCGCCGACGAGGTCCTGGACCATCTCGTCGCCGGTGGCATCACCGCGGTCGAGGTCACCCTCCCTTCACCGGGCAGCGTCGCCGCGGTGCGGCGCTGGCGGAGCCGGCCGGACGTGCGGATCGGCATGGGCACGGTGATCACCGCCGAGGACGCCGAGCGGTCGATCGAGGCGGGCGCGCAGTTCCTGGTCACGCCGACGACGAGCCTGCCGGTGCTGAAGACCGCGGCGCAGGCCGGTGTCCCGGTCGCCTGCGGCGCCCTCACACCGACCGAGATCCAGCTGGCCTGGGATTCCGGCGCCTGGACTGTGAAGGTCTTCCCGATCGACGCGATGGGCGGCGCCCGGTACATCCGCAACCTGAAGGGGCCGCTGCCGGACATTCCGCTGGTGCCCACCGGGGGCGTGACCGTGGCCACGACGACGGAATATGCCGAGGCCGGGTGCGTGGGCGTGGGCATCGGCAGTGCGCTGGTGGACGAGGCGACGGTCGCCGAAGGCGCTTGGGAGCGGCTGAGCGAGCGGGCGGCGGCGTTCGTGACGGCGTGGGAGAAGGGCCTCGGCGCCTGAGCGAGGGCCGCGCGAGCTTTTGTCCTTTGTGGATGGTTAAGGAGACAGTGCGGGGATGAACGTGGACGTGCTGACCACGGGCGAGGCGCTGGCCGCGCTGCGCTCGTCCGGGCCGGTTCGGCTGGCCGATCAGCTCGGGCTTTCGGTTGCGGGGGCCGAGTTGAACGTGGCGATCGGGCTGTCCCGGCTCGGTCATGCCTCGCGCTGGTGCGGGGTGCTCGGTGAGGACCAGTTCGGTTCGCTGATTCTGCGCACGCTGCGCGCCGAGGGCGTCGATGTGAGCACGGTGCGGCGGATGGCCGCGCCTACCGGGATCATCGTGTTCGAGCCGCTCGTCGGCGGGGTGACCCGGGTCGACTACCACCGGGCTTCCTCGGCCGGGTCGCGGCTGTCCGCGCCGGATGTGCTCGCCGCCTACGAACAGCGTCCCCGGATTCTGCACGTCACCGGGATCACTCCGGCTTTGGGGGACGGGCCCGCCGAGGCGATTCGGCGGGTGGTCGAGACGGCACATGGCGATGGGGTCACCGTCTGCTTCGACGTCAATCACCGGTCGCGGTTGTGGTCGGCCGAGCAGGCCCGGGCGACCCTCGAACCGCTTGTGTCCTTTGTGGACATCATTGTGGCTTCCGACGACGAGCTGACGTTGGTGACGCCGCCGGAGTTGGACACCGAGGTCGCTCAGGTGGAGTGGTTGCTGGGCAAGGGGGTTGGGCAGGTTGTGGTGAAGCGGGGGGCCGACGGGGCCAGCGCTTATGTGAGCGGGGAACCGGTTGCGCACCAGGCCGCCCGGAATGTCGTCGCGGTGGACACCGTTGGGGCCGGGGATGCCTTTGTCGCCGGGTACCTGTCCGGGGTGCTGGACTCGCTCGCGGTGCCGGATCGGTTGCTGCGGGCGGTGACCGTCGCCGGGTTCGCGGTGTCGAGCATGGGCGACTGGGCCGGTCTGCCGACCCGCGACGAACTGCGGCTGCTGGACGCCGCGCCGGGCTCAGCGGTGCGCTGAACCCGGCGCGACTGGCAACCCGTTATTCGGTACGTAGCGCAGAGAGTCGCATCGCGCTGCGCAACGCCGGGAGGGTCAGCGCGGTCACCAGGAACACCAGCGCCAGGGCGGCACCGGTGAAGATGCCCACGGTGGTCCAGTCCAGCTGCATCGTCATGCTGGTCATCCGGATGACGAGCGCGGCGAGGCCGAGGCCGGTGCCGACCGCGACGATCACGCCGAGCACGACCGGTACCGCGGTCTGCCAGAGCAGCGACCGGGCCAGCGCCGATCTCGGCACTCCGGCCGCGGCCAGCACGGCGAGCGGTCGGCGGCGTTCGCGGACCTGTTCCAGGGCCAGCACCAGCATGCTCACTCCGGCCAGCAGCAACGTGAACAGCGAACCGGCGAGCAGCACGCTGCGGATAGTCACGAACGTCTTCTGGTCGGCGGTGAGCACGTCGGCCTCGTTGAGCGACTGGACGTCGGCCTGCCAGGTCAGGCCGGCGACCGCGGTGGCGATCTGGTCGGTCGCGCCCGCCTGGTGGGGGTCGGTCAGCACCCACGCCTGCGTGTACCGGTCGGCGGGCAGGTTGATCTTGGCCGCCGCGCTGGGCGTGAGCAGCACGCCATCGCCGAAGTACGGCCCCGGCGTCGTGTTGTTCCGCAAGGCCAACGGGGTCAGGTTGGCCGGCACGGTGTACTGGCCGATGATCTTCGGGTGATCGGTCCGGTCGTGCGCGCCGACCAGGTTCCAGACCGCGCCGGGCTTGACCGTCAGGGCGGAACCACCGGGGTAGCTGGGGATGAATCCGTCGCCGTCCACGCAGTTCGCGGCGTGCAGCTGGTTCTTGATGGTCGCGCAGGACACGACGGTGATGTTGTACTCCATCTGGTCGTTCGTGTCCGGCTTGCCCGCGTCGAACCCGTTGACCGTTTCGATCATGTTGATCTGCTTGACCGCGGGCACCGTGGCGAGGTCGGCCTCGACCTGGCCTGCGGCGGCCACCGTGGTGTTGACCAGCACCCAGCCGCCGAGGCTGTCCGGCGAGGAATCCGGCACGTTGTACCGGTTGGCGGCCGCGAACAGCAGCAGCTGCAACGCGATCGCACCGGCCAGCACCACCGCGACGCCGCCGACGACGCGGGCCGGCGTGCCGCTGTCGAGCTGGAGCCTGCGGATCGCCAGCTGCCAGGATGGCGCGCCGCCCTGGACTCGGCTGATGATCCGTTCCAGCAGCCAGGGCAGGATGGCAGGCACGCCGACCAGCAGCGCGGCGGCGCCTGCCGCGATCAGGCTGGTCCACGCGCCGGTCGAGTGCGAGTTGCTGGGTTTGGCCAGGAACAGCAGGGCGATGCCGGCCACGATGAGCCCGAGCCGCCACCACACTCGCCGCCGCACCGGTTTGCCACCCCGGACGACGCCGAGCGGTTCGATGATGGTGCGGCGCATGCCGAACAGCACGGTGCCGACCGTGAGGACCGGCACCAGCAGCACGATCAGCACGGCCAGCGCCGGGGAGGGCACCACGTCGTCGCTGAAGGTGCTCCAGGTGAGGAAGTCGATCTGCGGCGCCAGCGCCCTGATGCCGAGGTAGGCGAGGGCACCGACGACGAGGCCCGTGCCGGCGCTGACCAGCGACTCGGCCGCGGCGATCCGCCGCACCTGCCAGTTGCCCGCACCGACCAGGCGCAGCGCGGCCAGCCGCCGATCCCGTTGGGCGCCCGCGATTCGGCTGCTCACCGACACGAAGATGAAGATCGGGATGAGCAGGGCGACCGCGCCGATGATGGCGAGGATGAGCAGCTGCGCGTCGATGGAGTGCGACCCCGGGTTCTTGCCGAACGCGTACACGTTGTCCGCGTTGGCCGCCGACGGGCCGGTGGTCGGCAACGGGCCGGTGCCCGCGTAGAACCTCAGATCGGCCGGTCCGCGCAGCCCGGGTTCGCCGATGGTGCCGACGATCTTCTGCGGGAACCGGCCGCGCAGGCCTGCGCCCGCGTCCGAGTTCAGCAGGTTGGCCAGCGCGGGTGACACGACTATCTCATTTGGACCGGGCAGGCTCGCGATCCCTGGCGGCACAGGGGAATTGGCGCCGGTGCCGTGCAGGTAGGCACCGGGGATCGAGGTGCCCTGGTACGAGACGTCGTTGCCGATGTACTGGGTCGGGCTCACTCCCTTGATCGCGGTCATGGTCGGGTTGGCCGCGTTGGTGCGGCCGTCGCGTCCGGCCATGATGTGACCGATCGAGGCGGCCAGCAGCAGCACGGCCACCGCCAGTCCGATGCCGATCGTGCCCAGAATCAACCGCATCCAGGAGGTCCGGCCACCTCCGACTGCCAGCCGGACCCCCAGCGCGAAATCGCGCGGCCAACTGTTGCGCTCGACCGGAACCCGCGGCGCGGATACCGTCGCGGTCACCGGCTCAGCTCCATTTCCCGGGTTCGGCCGTCCCGCACCACGACTTCGCGGTCGGAGTAGGCGGCGACCCGGGCTTCGTGGGTGACCAGCACGACCGCGGCGCCGGTGTCCTTGGCGGCCGAGACCAGCAGGCCCATCACGCGTTCCCCGTTCAGCGAGTCCAGGGCGCCGGTGGGTTCGTCGGCGAAGACCACCTTCGGCCCGGTGACCAGGGCGCGGGCCACGGCGACGCGTTGGCCTTGGCCGCCGGAGACGTCGCCGGGGCGTTTGGCGGCGACGTCGGTGACTTCCAGCCGGTCGAGCCATTGGCCGGCGGCGGCTTCGGCCGGGCGCCGGGCC
>DATFHN010000022.1:0-47678 GCA_035248365.1 Pseudonocardiaceae bacterium
CGCCTTCTGCGCGCTCTCGTACTTGTACTTGCCGTAGTCCATGAGGCGGGCCACGGGCGGGCGCGCAAGCGGGGCGACCTCGACGAGGTCCAAGTCCGATTCCTGGGCGAGCCGAAGCGCATCGTCGATGCGGACGATGCCTACTTGCTCCCCGTCCGGGCCGACGAGTCGGACCTCAGGAACGCGGATGCGTTCGTTGATGCGCGGCTCAGTGGTGCTGCGCGGTTCGGGGCTGATGGGGCCTCCTCGGTAAAGGATTCTTTCCTGCGCGACCGGCGCGCGGAGCCCCTGCAACGGCAACAAGCCCCGTTGCCTGAGGCATACGGGGCCAGCTTCCGACCGATCATCCAGCATGCTCGCGCACGCCGGACACACTCCAAAACCGCTGGTCGCGGTTCCGGGACCGGACCCGGCCACCTACTAGGGTGGATCGGGTGGGAGCAGGACTCCACTTGCCGCCCCCGCGCAGGCGGAGGCTGGTCGCGTCTGTAATGGTAACAGAGTGTCCGACTCCCCTGTTCCCACCCCTGACGACCTGGATGTTCGCGATCTGGCGGAGGTCCCCAGCGTAGAGGTGATCAGCCGCGCTGCCGTCATGCTGATGTCCGCCGCCGCCGAGCGCCTCGGTCTGTCCGCCGACGACCCGGACAGCGCGCCGCACCGCGACCTCGACGAGGCCCGCCGCCTGATCACCGCGCTGGCCGGCCTGGTCACGTCGATCTCGGAGTACCTCGGCCCGCATGCGGCGCCGATCAAGGACGGCCTGCAGGCGTTGCAGCGCGCCTTCCGCGAAGCCTCGGCCGTGCCGGATGCGCCTGGCTCAGGCCCGGGCGAGAAGTACACCGGCCCCGTCTACTGAGTAGCCGCCAAGCGGAGTTGGCGCTGGTCCGGCCGGGCCAGCTACCGTCCGGAGTGGATCTTGAGGGAGGGGTTTGCCGTGGACGAGCAGCGGATGATCGATTTCCGGATGCGGATCGCGGTCGATGTCGGCGCGGCGTTCGCCGGGTTGAGCACGGCGATCGGCGGACGCCTCGGGTTGTATGCGGCGATGGCCGGGGCGGGACCGCTGACCTCGGTCGAACTGGCCGGCAAGACGAACCTGAACGAGCGCTACGTCCGGGAGTGGCTGGGCGCACAGGTTGCCGGTGAGTACGTTGACTTCGACCCGGAGACCGAGACCTACCTGCTGCCGGACGAGCACGCGGCGGTGCTCGCCGATCCGACATCGCCGATGTACGCGATCGGGTCGTTCTTCATGATCAAGGCGCTGTACGCGACCGAGGACAAGCTGGTCGAGGCGTTCCGGACCGGCGAGGGACTCGGCTGGGAGGAGCACCTGCCCGCGTTGTTCGAGGGCGTCGCCAGCTTCTTCCGGCCCGGTTACGCCGCCGCGCTGGTGTCGGAGTGGCTGCCCGCGCTGCCTGGGGTGGTCGGGAAACTGGAGCGGGGCGCCGAGGTCGCGGATGTCGGCTGCGGGCACGGCCACTCGACGTTGCTGATGGCGAAGGCCTTTCCGAACTCGCGCTTCCACGGCTACGACTTCCACGCCCCCTCGATCGAGGCGGCCCGCAAGCTCGCGGCCGAGCAGGGCCTGAGCGACCGGGTCAGCTTCGAAGTGGCGACCGCACAAAACTTTGCGGGCGATGGCTATGACCTGATCACGTTCTTCGACTGCCTGCACGACCTCGGCGACCCGGAGGGTGCGCTGCGCCGCGCCGAACAGACCCTCGCCGACGACGGCACCGTGATGATCGTCGAACCGAACGCGTCGCCGAACATCCTGGACAACCGCAACCCGATCGGGCGGTCCTTCTCATCCAGTTCGGTGGTGGTGTGTCTGCCTGCCGCGTTGGCGCAGAACGGGCCGCAGGCGCTCGGCAATCACGCGGGTGAGGCGGCCATGCGCGCGCTCGCCGAAAAGGCGGGTCTGCGCGATTGGAAGCTGGGCCTGGAAACCCTGGCCAACCGGGTCTACGCGGTCAAACGCTGACGGCGCTGACCGCGCAGACCCGGCGACCTCAGTCCTCGACGACGGCCAGCGCGTCGATCTCGACCAGCAGACCGGGCGCGAGACCGACGAAGATCGTGGTGCGGGCCGCGTAGGGCTCGGTCACGAACTCGGCGAACACCTCGTTGAACTCGGCGAAGTGGCTGGAGTCGGTCAGGTAGACGCGAAGCATGATCACGTCGTCGAGACTGGAACCGGCGGCGGCCAGGATCGCGTTGAGGTTCGCGAAGGTCTGGCGGGTCTGGGCGGCAACGGTGTCACCGGCGACTTGCTTGGTCGCCGGGTCGATCCCGACCTGGCCCGCGACCTGGAGGATGTTGCCTTTACGCACGGCCTGCGAGTAGTTCGCGGCCGGCGGCGGCGCCGCGTCGGTACGGATCGCCTTCTTGACCATCAGTGTTCCTCTCCGTGTGGTGTGTTTCCCAAGAGGGTGGTCGTGATCGCGCCGCAGTCGGCGGACGCGGCAGCGGTGGCCTTGAGCAGATCGGGAACCAGGGCGAGCAGACCGTCGAAGTCGAGCATCATCTTCGGCACGGAGATGGACACCGCGGCGACCACCGAGCCGTTCGCGTCGCGCACGGGCGCGGCCACGCAGTGGATGAACTCCTCGTGTTCCGCGTTGTCCACGGCGTACCCGTCGGCCGCGACTTTTTCCAGTTCGGCCAGGAAATCCGCCGGGTTGGTGATCGTGTTGGCGGTGCGCGGTTCGTAGACGATGCGGTTGGCGATGGAGCGCCGGTCGGCAACGGGTAACGCGGCGAGCAGCACCTTGGCGACCGCGGTGCAGTACAGCGGAGCGCGCCGGCCGATCCGCGAGTACATCCGGACCGAGTGCTGGCCCTCGAACTTGTCGATGTAGACGACCTCGCCGGCTTCGTAGCTGGCAAGGTGGATGGTGTGCCGGGTGGACTCGTTGAGCGCGCGCAGTTCGGGCTCGACCAGCCTGCGCACGTCGCGATCCTCCAGCGCGCGGCTGGCCAGATCGAACAGGCTCACGCCGAGCCGGTAGTGGCGCGGGTCGCTGCGCTGCACGAACCGCCTGCTTTCCAGCGTGCGCAGCAGCCGCAGCACGGTCGACTTGTGCACGTCCACGGTCTCGGCCAGTTGATCGAGGGTGCGCGGCCCGTCGGCAAGCTCGCTGAGGATAGCCAAGGCGCGATCCAGGCTCTGACTCATGGACCCACCTCTCGTTGACGACCCGTGCGGCGCAATGCTACACATCCGGATAGCAAAATACGCAATGTCCGTTGCATACAGCGCAACGGCCTGGGCGAGGCGGTGCGATGAACAACCCGGCAGCGATCGACCTGGCCGAGGTGGCGAAGCTGCGCTCGGAGATCGTGGACTGGCGGTTCAAATCGCTCCCGGCCAACGGGCAAACTGTCGCTGAACTCATCGATGCCGGCCTCAACCTGTTCGAGGACGGGTTCATCGGCCCGATGCTGGTGATCGACGCGGATGCGTTGCGGCACAACCTGGACACCATGGCCGCCTGGTGTGCGCGGCGCGGCATCGCGCTCGCTCCGCACGGCAAGACGACCATGGCGCCACAGCTGTTCGTCCAGCAGTTCGACGCGGGCGCGTGGGGAATGACCGCGGCCAACCTCAGCCAGACCCGCGTCTATCGCGCGTTCGGCGTGCGCCGGATCGTGCTGGCCAACGAGCTGCTCGACCCGGCCGGACTCCGTTGGCTCGCGGATCAGCTTGACCACGATCCGGACTTCGAGTTCAGCTGCTGGGTCGACTCCGTGCGTGGCGTGGAGTTGATGGACGCGGCCCTGAACCGATCGGTGGACGTGCTGATCGAGGTCGGCGGCCAGGACGCGCGCGCGGGCGTGCGCGAGCAGGACGAGGCGCTGCGCATCGCCGAAGCCGTGCGGGACAGCGCGAACCTGCGACTGGTCGGCGTCGGTGGATACGAGGGCGCGATCGGCCACGGGACGTCCGAGGAAGCGATCGCGCACGTCAGCGAGTTCCTGCGGCGCATGCGTGAGCTGACGATCGAACTGGCCAAGCGCGACTTCTTCGCCGGGCTGGAGGAGATCATCGTGACCGCGGGCGGCAGCGCGTACTTCGACACGGTGGCCGACGTGCTCGGCGAACCGTGGCCCGACGGCCTGCCGGTGCTGCCGCTGTTGCGCAGCGGCGCCTACATCACCCACGACGACGGCTACTACCGCTCGGTCTCCCCACTGCGCGACGCCGGTCCGGGCGCGTTCCACCCGGCGCTGCACATCTGGGCGCAGGTCACCTCGCTCCCTCAGCCCGACCTGGCCATCCTGACCATGGGCAAGCGCGACGCGTCGTTCGACGAGGGCCTGCCCGAGCCGCAACTGCATCGCGACGCGGACGGCAAGATCACCGAGCTGACCGGGCACGTCAGCAAGAAGCTCAACGACCAGCACTGCTTCCTGACGCTGCCAGAGGGTTCGCCGGTGCGGGTCGGCGACTGGGTGCGGTTCGGGCTCTCGCACCCGTGCACGGTGTTCGACAAATGGCCGCTGATCCCGGTCGTCGACGCGGACAACACCGTGGTCGACCTGATCCGCACCTTCTTCTGAACGGACCGGCGATGGACATCGTGTTCCGTGGGGCGACCGTGGTCGACGGGTCGGCCGCGCCGCGTTTTCGTGCCGACGTCGGCATCGCGAACGGGCGGATCGCCGCGATCGAACCGCCCGGCACGGTGTCCGCGACGCGGGTGATCGACGCGAATGATCTGGTGCTGGCGCCCGGTTTCATCGACATGCACTCGCATTCCGACCTGCGCCTACTGGCCGAACCCGATCACCTGGCCAAGGTCAGCCAGGGCGTGACGCTGGAAGTGCTCGGCCAGGACGGCCTGTCCTACGCGCCGGTCGACGACGACACCCTGGCCACGCTGCGCGAACAGCTCGCGGGCTGGAACGGCGACCCGGCCGGCTTCGACTGGAACTGGCGCTCGGTCGGCGAATACCTGGACCGGCTGGATCAGGGCATCGCGGCCAACGCCGCTTACCTTGTCCCGCAAGGCACGCTGCGGATGACGCACGTCGGCTGGGACAACCGGAAGCCGACCGAGACCGAACTCGCCGCCATGTGCGAAGCCCTCGCGGTGTCCCTGCGCGAGGGCGCGGCCGGCCTGTCCTCCGGCCTTACCTACACCCCCGGCATGTACGCCGAGGACGACGAGCTCGTCGCGCTCTGCGCGGTCACCGCCGAGCACAACGGTTACTACAGCCCGCACCATCGCAGTTATGGCGCGGGCGCGCTGGAAGCGTTCGCCGAGATGATCGAGGTGTCCCGGCGCTCCGGCTGCCCGCTGCACCTGGCCCACGCCACCATGAACTTCCCGGAAAACGCGGGCCGCGCCGACGAGCTGCTTGCCCTCCTCGACAACGCGATCGCCGAGGGCGCCGACATCACCCTGGACACCTACCCGTACCTGCCCGGCGCCACCTACCTCTCCGCGCTGCTGCCCAGCTGGGCGACGGAGGGCGGTCCACAACGGACGATCGAGCGACTGTCCGATCCGGACGCTCGCGAGCGGATCCGGATCGACATCGAGGACAAGGGTTCGGACGGCTGTCACGGCGTGCCGGTCGACTGGGACTGGATCGAGATCAACGGCGTGCGCGACCAGCGCAACGCGCACCTGGTCGGCCACACTGTCGCGGATTCCGCGCGGCACGTGGGCATCCAGCCCAGCGAGCTGTACTTCAACACGCTGATCGCCGACAACCTCGGCGCGAGCTGCCTGATGCACATCGGCAACGAGCACAACGTGCAGACGATCATGCGGCATGCCACGCACACCGGCGGCAGCGACGGCCTGCTCTGCGGCGACCGACCGCACCCCCGCGCCTGGGGCACCTTCCCCCGCTACCTGGCCCGCTACGTCCGCGAACTGGGCGTGCTCAGCCTCGAAGACTGCGTCGCCCACCTCACCGCACGTGCCGCCGACCGCCTGCGCCTGACCGACCGCGGCCGCATCCGGCTCGGCTACGCCGCCGATCTGGTCGCGTTCGACCCGGACACGATCACCGACCAAGCCAGCTTCGACCAACCCCGGCAGCCCGCCACCGGCATCGAATTCGTGCTGGTCAACGGCGTGCCGACGCTCGATGACACCAGACCCACCGGGGCCCTGCCCGGCCATTCGATCCGCAACCCCCACTGAGAGGATTCGCATTCGATGGCACACGAACCGACCGGTATCGGCAGGCGCACGTTCCTCGGGGTGGCTGCCGGTGTCGCCGGCGCCTTGGCCCTGCCCGGTATCGCAAGCGCGCAATCGCGGGAGACGCACGTGACCTTTCTCGGCAGCTACACCGACAACGGCGGCGACGGCCTCCAACTGGCCAGCACCGACTTCTCGACCGGCGCGGTGACCACCGGCGCGAAGGTGCCGGACATGCCCGACGCGTCCTGGCTGGTCTACTCCGCCGACCGCACGATCCTCTACACCACCAACGAACTGCCCGCCGGCACGATGACCGCGCTCAAGGTCAACGGCACCAAAACCCCGAAGATCCTGAACAAGCAGGCCACCAAGGGCGGCAGCCCCGCGCACGCCAGCGTGCACCCGAGCGGCAAGTACCTGATGGTCGCCAACTACGACTCGGGCACGGTCGCGATTCTGCCGATCAAGTCCGACGGCAGCCTCAGCCCGCTGACCGACCTGGTCAAGCACACCGGCGGCACCGGCGGCGACCCGCACGCGCACCAGATCCTGACCGACCCGAGCGGCAAGTGGGTGGTCTCGGTCGACCTGGGCACCGACTCGATCTACGTCTACACGCTGAACCTGAGCACCGGAAAGCTCGCGCTGCACGATCAGGTGGTGCTGACCAAGGGCGACGGCCCGCGCCACCTCGTCTTCCACCCGAACGGCACGCGCGGCTTCATCGTGACCGAGAACTCCTCGCAGGTCATCGCGTTCGGCTGGGATTCCGGCGCGGGCAAACTGACGCCGGGCCAGATCGCCGGCACCACCGAACCCGGCGGGGTCACCCCGAACCATCCCGGCGAGATCGCGCTGTCCACGGACGCGAAGTTCCTCTACGTGTCCAACCGAGGCGACAACAGCATCGCCACCTTCTCGGTCAGCGCCGACGGTGCGACCGTGACGCTGCTGAACACCACCTCCTGCGGCGGCGACTGGCCACGGCACTTCGCCCTCGACCCGACCGAGCACTGGTTCGTGGTGGCCAACCAGAACTCCGGCACGGTCACCTGGCTTCCCCGCGATCCGGAAACCGGCCTGCCCGGCAAGGTGGCGGGCAGCGTCGCGGCGACCGCGGTTGCGATGGTGCTGTTCTGATGCTGAACCAGCTGCTCCCCCAGCCCGTCTCGGTCGAGCCCGCCGATGGCGTCTTCACCATCGGCGCAACCACCACCATCAGCCACGACCCGACAACGGCCAAGGTAGTTACCCGCTTCGCGGCCGGACTGCAACTGTCCACGGCGGACAACGGAACGATCCGGTTCCACGTGGGCGAGGTCACCGAACCCGAGGGCTACCGCATCACGATCACCCCCACCGGAATCGACGTGGCAGTCGCCGACCTGGCCGGCGCCGAATACGCGACGCAGACCCTGCGCCAATTGCTCGGCCCGGACGCGTTCCGCCGCGCGAACATCCACAGTGGACCGTGGACGATCCCGTGCGGCACGATCATCGATCATCCCCGGTTGGGCTGGCGCGGTTGCCTGCTCGACGTGGCCCGCCATTTCCGGCCCAAGGCCGACGTGCTGCGGTTCATCGATCTGCTGGCCGCGCACAAGCTCAACGTGCTGCACCTGCACCTCACCGACGACCAGGGCTGGCGCATCGAGGTGCCGAAATACCCCCGGCTGACCGAGATCAGCAGCTGGCGGCACGAATCCACGATCGGCGTGCCCTCCGGCGGCCTACACGACCACCGCCCGCACGGCGGCTACTACACCACCGCCGACCTGCGCGAAATCGTCGCTTATGCCGCCGATCGCGGCATCACGGCCGTCCCCGAGGTCGACGTGCCCGGTCATGCCCAGGCCGTCCTCGCCGCCTACCCGGAGTTCGGCAACACCGGGGAGCAACTGCCGGTCTGGACGTCCTGGGGCATCAACGAGAACGTTCTCAACGCCGACGATGCCACCGTGGCCTTCTTCCGGGACGTGTTCGATCACGTGCTGGACATCTTCCCCTCCCCTGTCATCGGCGTCGGCGGCGACGAGGTGCCCGTCGTGCAGTGGGAGCAGAGCCCCGAGGCGCGCGCCCGAGCCGAGGAGTTGGGCTTCGGCGACGACGTGCACGGGCTGCACGGCTGGTTCATCCGGGAGATCGCCAAGCACCTGGCCGGCCGGGGCAGGCGCGCGCTGGGCTGGGACGAGATCGCCGAGGCCGGTCCGCTGCCGGATGGCTGCATCATCGCGTCCTGGCGCGGTGAGCAGGCCGGGATCGAGGCGGCCAAGGCCGGTTACGACGTGGTGATGTGCCCGGAGACCTACATCTACCTTGACCACCGCGCCTCCGATCACCCGGACGAGCCGATCCCGGTCGGCTTCCCGCGCATGGTCGCGGACGTGTACGCCTACCAACCGGTCCCGGCCGATCTGGACGCGGACCAGGCCACGCACGTGCTCGGCGCGCAGGCGCAGGTCTGGACCGAGCACCTGGACTCCGTGCGGCGGGTGGACTACGCGGCCTTCCCCCGGTTGTGCGCGTTCGCCGAGGTGGTCTGGAGCCCGGACGCGGTCCGTGACCCGGCCGATTTCGAACGGCGCCTGGCCGAGGGGCACCTGCCGAGGTTGGACGCGCTCGGGGTCGAGTACCGCCCGGCCGATGGCCCGCATCCGTGGCAGCAACGCCCCGGTGTTCCGGGTCGCCCACGCGATTTCACCCCATAAGGCAATTGCCGAACGTTCGGTAACCCGCACCGCGCGACGCCCTTGCGCCAACTTTCGCGCGGTGCGGGGTTTTCTGCCTACGCTTCACGACGTGAACGAAGAACAGCCGGTGATCAACCACCTGCGCCGCCGCTTGATCATCGGTGGCGTTGCCGGCACGGTCGGGGTCGCCGTCGTTCTCACCATCGTTTTCGCGGGCCAGCCCGCCGCGCCCGGCCCCGCTGGGCATGCGGCGGCGGCTTCGACGTCACTGAAGATCACGCCCGCGGCCGGGCACGACGACGGTCCGATCGGACCGCTCGACCCGAGCCAGTTCGCGGCGAACGCGTGCGTCGCTTTTGCGCCAACGCATGGAGACAAACACAAAACCGTCTTTCTGGACGCCGGTCATGGCGGCCCCGATCCGGGCGCGCCCGGCCACACGTCGGCCGGGCAGCAGCTGGAAGAGAAGGCGCTGACCCTGCCGGTTGTGCTGGAGGCCGCGCAACTGTTGGAGGCCAACGGTTATCGCGTCGTCGTGTCCAGAACCACCGACACCGCGATCATTCCGCTAACCCCGGCCGATCTCGATTCCAGCGGCGAAACCTCGGCCGCGAAGCACGCGGACACGATCGCGCGGATCACCTGCGCGAATCTTTCCAACGCGTTTGTCATGGTTTCCGTGCATTTCGACGCGGACCGCTCGTCGAGCGTCACCGGGGCAATGACCTTCTACGATCCGGGCCGCACGTTCTCCGCGCAGAACCGGCAATTCGCCGACCTGTTGCAGACCGACATCGTCGGCGCGCTCGACGCGACCGGAGCGTCCGTGCACGATCGCGGCGCGCACTCCTCGGTCGGCGCGGGCAGCTCGACATCCTCCGCGGACCGTTCCTATGGCCGCCTGTTGCTGCTCGGTCCGGCCAAGCCCGGCTACAACGATTCACCCAGCCAGATGCCGGGCGCGTTGATCGAGCCCCTGTTCATCTCCAACGGTGGCGAGGGCGCGCTTGCGGCGAGCCAGGCGGGTCAGCAGGCGATCGCCAGCGGAATCACCAAGGCGGTCAACCAGTTCGCGACCCAGCCGCGCTGACCCGCAGGTTCCAGCAGCAGGGCCGAGGGCAATGCGACCTCGGCCCTTCTCTGTGGCTAGCGGCCTTCGGCCAGCAGCGGCGCCAGGAACTTCCCGGTGTAGCTGGTGCCGTGCGCGGCGATGTCCTCCGGCGTGCCCTCGGCGACCACCGTGCCACCGGCGTTGCCGCCCTCCGGGCCCATGTCGATGACCCAGTCCGCGGTCTTGATGACATCGAGGTTGTGCTCGATGACGATCACCGTGTTGCCCTTGTCCACCAGGCCGTTGATCACGCCGAGCAGCTTGCTGATGTCCTGGAAGTGCAGACCGGTGGTCGGCTCGTCGAGGATGTAGACGGTCTTGCCGGTCGAGCGCTTCTGCAGTTCGCTGGCCAGCTTCACCCGCTGCGCCTCACCACCGGAGAGCGTCGGCGCGGGCTGGCCCAGCCGCACGTAACCCAGGCCGACGTCGACCAGGGTCTTGAGGTGCCGGTGGATCGCGTTGATCGGCTCGAAGAAGGTCGCGGCCTCTTCGATCGGCATCTGCAGAATGTCGGCGACCGTCTTGCCCTTGTAGTGCACCTCAAGGGTTTCCCGGTTGTACCGGGCGCCCTTGCACACCTCGCACGGCACGTAGACGTCCGGCAGGAAGTTCATCTCGATCTTGATCGTGCCGTCACCCGCACACGCCTCGCAGCGCCCGCCCTTGACGTTGAACGAGAACCGGCCCGGCCCGTACCCGCGCACCTTCGCCTCGGTGGTGGCCGCGAACAGCTTGCGCACGTGGTCCCACACGCCGGTGTAGGTGGCGGGGTTGGACCTCGGCGTGCGACCGATCGGCGACTGGTCGACCTGCACCAGCTTGTCGACCAGGTCGACGCCCTTGATCCTGGTGTGCCGACCGGGAACCTGACGCGCACCGTTGAGCTTGTTGGCCAGCACCGTGGCGAGAATGTCATTGACCAAAGTGGACTTACCCGAGCCGGAAACCCCGGTCACCGACACCAGGCAACCGAGTGGGAAGGCCACGTCGATGTCGTGCAGGTTGTGCTCGCGCGCGCCGACCACGGTCAGCTTGCGCGATGCGCTGAGCGGCCGCCGGATGGCGGGCACCGCGATCTCCTTGCGCCCGCTCAGGTACGCGCCGGTCAGCGACTTCTCGTTGGCCAGCAGCTCCTTGTAGGTGCCCGCGTGCACGACGTGCCCGCCGTGCTCGCCCGCGCCCGGCCCGATGTCCACGATGTAGTCGGCCGCGCGGATGGTGTCCTCGTCGTGCTCGACCACGATCAGCGTGTTGCCCAGATCGCGCAGCCGGGTCAGCGTCTCGATGAGCCGCCGGTTGTCCCGCTGGTGCAGTCCGATCGACGGCTCGTCCAGCACGTACAGCACGCCGACCAGCCCCGACCCGATCTGGGTCGCCAACCGAATCCGCTGCGCCTCCCCACCAGAAAGCGTCCCAGCGGCACGATCCAGCGACAGATAGTTCAGGCCCACATCCAGCAGAAAGCCCAACCGAGCCTGGATCTCCTTGACCACCCGCCCCGCGATCATCGACTGACGCTTGTTCAGCTTCAGCCCGCCGAGGAAGTCGGCGCACTCGGCAACGCTCATCGCCGACACGTCGGCGATCGAGCGCTCACCGTACTTGCCGTGCTCCAGCGTGACGGCCAGGATCTCCGGCTTGAGCCGGGTGCCCTGACAGGTCGGGCAGGGCACCTCCCGCATGTAGCCCTCGTACTTCTCGCGCATGTAGTCGGACTCGGTCTGGTCCATGCGGCGTTCGAGGAACGGGATGACGCCTTCGAAGTTCGCGTAGTACGAACGTTCGCGGCCGTATCGATTCCGGTAGCGGACGTGCACCTGCTCGTTGATGCCGTGCAGCACCGCCTTCTGCACCTTGGCGGGCAGCTTGCGCCAGGGCGCGTCCATCCGGAACCCGAGCGTCTCCGACAACGACTCCAGCAGCCGGAGGAAGTAGTCGGCCGTCTGGCCACCCGCCCAGGGCGCGATCGCCCCGTCCTCCAGCGACAACTCGTCGTCCGGCACCACCAGCTCCGGATCGACCTCCTTGCGCACGCCGATGCCGGTGCAGACCGGGCACGCACCGTAGGGCGAGTTGAAGGAGAACGAACGCGGTTCGAGATCGGTGACGGTCAGCGGGTGGCCGTTCGGGCAGGCCAGGTGCTCGGAGAAAGTCCGTTCGCGCTCGGCCGAATCCTCCGGCTCGTCGACGAACTCCATCGTGACCAGCCCATCGGCCAGTCGCAGCGCCGTCTCAACCGAATCAGTAAGCCGTTGTTTAGCGGACTTCTTGACGGTCAGCCGGTCGATGACGACATCGATGGTGTGCTTTTCCTGCTTCTTGAGCTTGGGCACCTCGGTGAGCGCGTGCACCGCGCCGTCGACCCGGACGCGGGAGTAACCCTGCGCCTGGAGCTGCGAGAACAGGTCGACGTACTCGCCCTTGCGACCGCGCACGACCGGTGCCAGCACCTGGAAGCGGGTGCGCTCCGGAAGCGTGAGCAGCTCGTCGACGATCTGCTGCGGGGTCTGCTTGCCGATCACCTCGCCACACACCGGGCAGTGCGGTGTGCCCGCGCGGGCGTAGAGCAGCCGGAGGTAGTCGTAGACCTCGGTGATGGTGCCGACCGTGGATCGCGGGTTGCGGTTGGTCGACTTCTGGTCGATGGAGACCGCGGGCGAGAGACCCTCGATGAAGTCGACGTCCGGCTTGTCCATCTGACCGAGGAACTGGCGCGCGTACGCGGAGAGTGACTCGACGTAGCGGCGCTGGCCCTCGGCGAAGATGGTGTCGAACGCGAGGCTGGACTTGCCCGACCCGGAGAGGCCGGTGAACACGATCAAACTGTCCCTCGGCAGGTCAATGTTGACACTGCGCAGGTTGTGCTCGCGTGCGCCGTGCACGACAAGGCGGTCGGCCACGAGGGTCCCTTCGGCAAGAAATGTCGGTGGTCGGCTTGGCCACGACCCATCCATTGTCACACAACGTGACATCTCGACGGGGTTCGAGAACGTCACGCGGGCACCACATGGAAGGCCAGTGTCAGCCAACGAACATGCTAGGACGACCCACCGACAAAAAATCGCCGGCGGCCACGCCCCTACCCCTTATGCCCCGTCCGCTCCGAACGAACGGTGCAACCCAAGCTGCGCCGAAGCTATTCCGCGCGGCAGCGCCCAGGGCATTATCCCAGTTCAGCAAGGCTCCCTGCGATCGAACACCGTCGCCCTCTATCCGTGGATGCCGATTACACCTAGGCTGGGAGTACCGCCAACCAATTACCGCTCGTGTTTGGCGTTGGCACCGATCGGGTAGAGGTGTCGCACACAGTCGTCGCTGAATCTCTGCGGCGGGATCAAGGGTCAACCACTCGACGCCGAGGAGGGTCATACCCATATGACCAAGCCCGTGCCCTCGCCGGACGCAACGCGTTCGTCAACAGCAGTGCCCGTTCCCCGGGCCGAACATGCCGGTGTGCGACCAGCCCCAGCCAGCCCACTGCCCGGCATCTCCGCAGGTGATGCCCGACATGCGCGGGCCGGACTCGATCTCGCGCTGCGGGCCCAGGCCAGGGTCGACGAACTCGTCGCCGCCATGGACGAGGCCGGGTCGCACGGCGCCAGCCTGCTGCCCGGGTGGTCGCGCAGGCACGTCATCACCCACCTGGCGCGCAACGCCGACGGCCTGGTCAACCTGCTCAGCTGGGCAAGGACCGGCATCGAGCACCCGATGTACGCGAGTGCCGCGGACCGCGACGCGGACATCGAAGAGGGCAGCAGGCGGCTGTTCCAGATCCAGCAGGAGGACTCGGCGGCCGCGAGCGGCCGGTTCTTCACCGCGGCCAATGACCTGCCCACGAGTGCGTGGACCGCGACGGTGTCAGCACGCAACGGCGTGGCCATGCCCGCGACGTTGATCCCGTGGCTGCGAGTCAATGAACTTCTGGTGCACGCGGTCGACCTGGACTACGGCATCACCTTCCAGGACTTGGTCGACCTCGCCGGTGAACACTTGGAAACGGTGCTGGCCTTCATAGCCATCCGTTTCGCCGGCCGCGCCGACGTGCCCTCGGTGACGCTGGAGATCGTCCTCCCGGACGGCAGCGCCCGAGTCATGCCGCTCGGCATGGCCACCGCCACCGCGCCACGGGTGATCGGCCTCGCCGCGCCCGCGATCGCCTGGCTCACCGGCCGAAGCGACGGAGCCGACCTCACCGGCGACGTCCCGGTGCTCCCAGCTTGGGGCTAACACCACCCGATCGAGTGAAGTTTCCCGCTGCGGCCACGTGACCGATCCGGCACGTGGCCGCAGCGGGCGAACGGCTACTGTCAGGGTCGTGGACGTCATCGAGGAGTACACCGGCCACGTCGAGCCCGGCGGAGCCCCGGCCCGGCGCACGCTGCCCCGGTTGAGCATCACCAAGCTCTCGGTCGGGCCGATGGACAACAACGCCTACCTGCTCGTGTGCACCGCGAGCAACGAGGCCCTGCTGATCGACGCCGCCAACGACCCCGAGCGCATCTCGGACCTCATCGGCTCCGACGCGGCCCGGCCCGCGTTGCGCACCATCGTCACCACCCACCAGCACGGCGATCACTGGCAAGCTCTCGGCGCCGTGGCCGGCGCGTTCGGCGCGAACACCGCCGCCCACCCCGAAGACGCCTCCGTCCTCCCGGTGCCGCCCGACTTCCTCGTCGAACACGGCGACACGCTCAGCGTCGGCCAGTGCGAACTCGAGGTGATCCACCTCCGCGGCCACACCCCCGGTTCGATCGCGCTGCTCTATCGCGACCCCGATGGCACCCCGCACCTGTTCACCGGCGACAGCCTGTTCCCCGGCGGCGTCGGCAAGACGACGAGCCCGGAAAACTTCACCTCCCTGCTCGACGACGTCACCACCCGCGTCTTCGACTACCTCCCCGACGACACCTGGTTCTACCCCGGCCACGGCGACGACTCCACCCTCGGCGAACAACGCCCCCATCTCGCCGAATGGCGCCAACGCGGCTGGTAGGTAGCAGCTAAGTCCACAACATGTCGAGTGGCAGCACCACAGTGCCGTCGGATCCGCACTTCCGAGGCGATCACTGACACAGGCCCGCCGCGGGTCCGATTCCGCCGTTTCCTGGGTATCGGACGCTGTCGAACGCTAACGTGGCGTAACGGCGACGGCGGGTCGTCGTCCAGCATCGGTCGGTAACCGTCGGGGGATTACGTGGCGACGCCATCGGAGCGCGTGACGTTCAGAGCAGTGTTCGCGATTGGTGAATTCCGCGCGCTGTGGTCGGCCGAGTTGGTGTCGACGCTGGGCGATCAGGTGGCCCGGGTTGCCTTGGCAGTATTGGTGTTCCGCAATACCGGTTCGACGGTGCTGACCGGTCTGATATTCGCCTTGACGTATCTTCCGATGCTCGCCGGGGGCTTGTTTCTGGCCAGGCTGGGAGATCGATATCCGCGGCGCGAAGTCATGGCCATCGCGAACCTGGCGCAGGCCGTCCTGATCGGCGCCATGGCGGTCCCGGGAGTTCCGCTGTGGCTGCTCTGCGCGTTGTTGTTCTTCTCCGTGCTCGCGACTGGTCCGTTCAACGCCGCCCAACTCGCGCTGCTTCCGGACATGCTCGTCGGGCAGCGTTACGTCACCGCGATGACGATCCGCAATGTCACCACGTACTCCGCACAACTGGTCGGGTTCGCGGCAGGCGGTCTGCTCGTCGCGGTCCTCAACCCCAACCTCGGCCTGGCACTCGACGCGGCGAGCTTCGCGGCATCGAGCGTGCTGCTGCGAATCGGGGTTCGGCGGCGGCCGGCTCCCGATGCTGCCGAAAACGACGGCGGCGACGGCGCCCGCTCGCTGCTGACCGGGTTCCGGGTGATCTGGCGCGATCCGCGAACGCGGACCCTCACCGCGATTGGCGGCCTGGCCTTGTTCTACATCGCACCAGAGGCGCTGGCCGCACCGTATGCGGCGCAACTGAAAATGGGGACTGCCGCCGTGGGATTGCTCATGGCGGCCGACCCGGTCGGTGCCGTCGTCGGGGCGTTGGTGTTCGGGCGGCTCGCGGAAACCACACGGCTGAGGTCGGTCGCGTTGCTCGGCATCGCGGCTGGTCTGCCGCTGGCGGTGTGCGCGTTGCGACCGCCGTTGTTGCTCGCCCTGCTGGTCTTCGCCTTGAGCGGTGCGGCGGCGACGATCTACACGATGCAGGCGATGACGACCTCAGCCCGGCTGCTGGCTGATCCGGTGCGGGCGCAGGGCCTGGGATTCGCCTCGGCGGTCATCCAGTCGGTCCAGGGCATTGGCGCGCTGCTGGCCGGAGTCCTCGGCGCCGCGTTCACGCCGGCCGGCGGGATCGGCGCGGCGGGCGCGCTGGGCGCGGTCCTGGCGTTGGTTCTGGTCGGCGGTTGGCGACGAGCGGCCCACCCGTACGACCGATTGGCCGCGCGACTGCGGGAAGCGTGAGGTGCGCACGGAGCCACAGGGGGCCTCTGGCTCCGTGGGCGGATCCTCGTCGTCGTCAGATTTCGGGACTCAGGTGGTCCTACCTCGCATGACATGCCCTCCGTTGCGCTAACCGGGTGGTCCTGAGCAGCTATCCAGAACCCTCCGCTGCCTCCCGCTTACTCTGAGACACCCAGGGGGTGTCATGAACAGAATAGGGCAGAAGGACGTGGTCGAAAGTCACGACCGCATTGCCGCCGTGTGCTCAGTTCGGTCCTGGAAGCTGTGGTCACGGCCGCCTGCGTCGATTCTGCTGATCCTGACTCTCGACCTCATCGCGCTGGGTGTGGTCGGCGCGTCACTGATCACCACGCCGACCACGCGTGCCATGGCGATGATGCTGGGCTTGATCATGCTCGCCGCCGTGGCGCAGGGGGAAGCGTCACGGCGCATCGAACGCGCCCGGCGGGTGATCAGCGGGTCGGTACACATCAACATGATGTCGGTGTGGGTGTTCGCCGCCGTGCTGACGCTGCCGATCGGCTGGGTCGGCGTGGTCACCGCGCTGACCGCGTGCCACGTCGTGCTCCGCAGTTACGACGTCGCGCGCAGCCGGGCGCACCGGCAGGTGATGAACGCCGCCGCCATGGTGCTCGCGGCCTGGGGAGCCCGGGCCGTCCTCGACGCCGCGCACGTACCGCCGATGGCCGAAGGCAGCCAGCACCTTCTTGTCGCCGGCACGATCCTCGCGCTCATCGCCGCGGGCGTCGTGTTTTTCGTGGCTGACGCGGTGATCATCGCCGCCACGCTGATCCTCGACCACCCGTTGCCCGCCGGTACCCGAAGGCCGATCCGTGACCTGGTCGGGTCGGTGGACGACAACACGCTCGAACTGGCCACCATCTGCCTGGGCGGCCTGGCCGGCCTGGTCCTGATCAACCAGCCGATCGCGTTGTTGCTGTTGTTCCTGCCGATGTTCGTCCTGCACCGCAGCGTGTTGGTCAAGCAGTTGGAAGTGCTGGCCGCTACCGATCAGAAAACGGGACTGCTGAACTCGGTGGCATGGAACGACGCCGCTCAGCGCGCGCTGGATCGGGCCAGACGCCTGCGATCGAGCCTGGCGGTGCTCATGGTCGACCTGGACCACTTCAAACGCGTCAATGACGTCTACGGCCACCTGGCCGGCGACACCGTGCTGAAAGTCGTCGCCAAGGCCATCACGGACGGAGTACGTGACTACGACTCCGTCGGCAGGTTCGGTGGCGAGGAATTCGTGGTGTTGTTGCCGGGCATCGACCGCTCGGACGCCGTGGCGATCGCGGAACGCGTCCGGCACGCGATCACGCAGTTGACGGTCCCCATCCCAGCCGAAGACCAGGACGTGTTCTTGTCGGGTCTCTCGGTCTCCATCGGCGTCGCGAGCTATCCCGGTGCCGGTGTCGGGATCGACCACATCGTCAGGGCCGCCGATGCGGCCCTGTACCGCGCCAAGGCGTCTGGGCGCAACCGGGTCGAGCTGGACCCGAGCATTGAGGCTCGACGCTAATCTCTCCCTCACGTTTCCGACGTGATTCTGGGGAGAGACTTTGGCATCGACAACTCGCAGATCCTTGCTCGCCATGGGCGCGAAAGGACTGCTGGCCGGCGGCGCTGTGGCCACGATCGCCGCCACTCCGGCGGCCGCCGCGACCCCGGCGACCGGCTGGATCAACGTCACCGCGGCGCCGTACAACGCCGACCCGACCGGCGGGGTCGACGCCTCTCCCGCCTTCGCGGCGGCGATCAAGGCGGCCGCGGCCGGTGGCGTGGTCTACGTTCCGGCGGGCAACTACACCATCGGCAGCACCGTGCGGTGCTCGACCGTGCCGGTCTACTTCGTCGGCGACGGCGCGTGGGCCAGCGTCATCTCCTACACCGGCAGCGGCGACTGCTTCTATGTCTACGACAGCTCGGACTACGGCAGCAGGCAGAAGTTCGCGGGCGGCTTCGTCGGCATCACCCTCGACGGAACACGCGCGCAAGCCGGCGCGACCGGGCTGCACCTCGGCGACCTGCTCCAGTACGAACTCGACCTGACCGTGCAGAACTTCACCGGTACCGGCGCCATCGGCGTCCACCTGGACAACAACTACTACTGGACCGAGCAGCTCTATGGCCGGATCTACGCGCAGCGGTGCACCAGCCACGTGGTGTTCGACTGGACGGTGAAGTCCACCGTCACCACCAGCAGCGGCAGCTTCGAGCGGTGCGACCTGGACGTCTACATCAACCAGGACAACGCGAACTACGACGGCGTGGTGTTCCGCAACGGCGCGTTCATCACCAACGGCTCGTTGAAGGTGCGCGGCAACTTCGGTTACAGCACAACGGCGGTCACATCGGCGGCGTTGCGATTCGCCGGTGGCGTGGTGAACGCCAACAAGTACTCCAGCGCTCCGGCGATCATCGACAGCATGATCGACGTCGGCGTCGAATGCGCGAGCAAAACAGGCGCCTACACCCCGCAGACCATCGTGTTCGACACCAGCGACAGCTCGATCAGCGGCTGTTACGGCGCGCTGAACTTCGGCGCGGCCGGCAACACGTTCAGCCCGTCCAACAACGCGAAGAACGTCTGGAACTTCCTCGGCCACACGACCGGTGACGCCAACCTGCCCGGCGGCTGGGCGACGTACAACACCGGATTCCCGGACGGCATCACCGGCCACGTGTCCTTCCGCTTCCTGCCGACCGGCAACGAGGTCATGGTCAGCTGGGCGTTCGACATCCGGGCTGGCACCACGCTGCACAACGGCGATCCCATCGTCACGGTCAGCCCCAAGTTCGCCTACAACGACAACAAGATCATTCCCGGCAACAACGCGGGCGCGGACCTGACCGGAAACGTCTACGCTCCGGCCTATCTGACCAAGGACGCCGTCTTCAAGTACTGCGGCCCGACCTATCAGGGCGCCGGTGCCTCGTGGTGGTACGGCCAGGGCATCTACACGCTGAGCCTCGGTTAGCCGATCTTCTTCGGGTCGCTCCTGGTTACCATGCGGTGTGGCCGACCTTTCCGAGCACTACGCGCTCGACGCCGAGCAACATCGCCTGGTCAGTACGCCGCACGGGCGGCTGGAGTTCCTGCGCACGCAGGAGTTGCTGCGGCGGGTGCTGATGCCCTCGGCGCGCGTGCTCGATGTCGGCGGGGGCACGGGAGTGCACGCCGAGTGGATCGCGCGGGACGGGCATGCGGTGCGGCTCGTCGACGTCGTGCCTGATCATGTCGCGGCCGCGTCGCGGCTTCCCGGGGTGACGGCGGCCGTTGGTGATGCGCGGGCGCTGGCCGCCCAGGATGGCAGCTGTGATGTGGTGTTGCTGTTGGGGCCGCTGTATCACCTGGTCGAAGCCGCGGATCGGGCCCGTGCGCTGGCCGAGGCCCGGCGGGTGTTGCGGGTGGGCGGGGTGCTGGCGGCTGCCGGGATCAGCCGGTATTTGTCGGCGATCGAGTTGGGCGGGAATGGCGGACTTGGAGAGGATCTCGTGCCCTCGGTTGCCGAGGTCATCGCCAGCGGGCGCTATGACGGGCATGCGGGGTTCACGACTACGCATTGGCATACGGCTGAGGAGCTGCGGGCGGAGGTTCTCGCCGCCGGTTTTGCCGAGGTAACCGTTTATGGGATCGAGGGGCCCGCGTGGCCCGCGCTGGATGCGGCGGGCGCGACCGAGTTCTCGGCGGCGTTGCGGTGCGCTCGGCTGGTCGAGACCGATCCGTTGATGATCAACTCCAGCGCACATCTATTGGCGGTCGCCACTCGATGAGTGGCAGCATGGCCGGCATGCCGAAACTGACCGGGCCGGAGATCGCGGACGCTGAGCTGACTGGATGGGTCTATCTGCTTGGCGGCCTCCAGACGCGGATCGCCACTGGGGATTTCGCTACCGGGCTCGGTGTCGTCACTGCGATTGGGGCGGCGGCCGAAGAGATGGATCATCATCCTGATCTCGATCTTCGATATGACCACGTTGATGTGCGGTTGACCAGTCATGATTCGGGCGGGGTGACCGAGCGGGACGTTCGGCTGGCGCGGACTGTCGGCGAGCTTGCCGGGCGGGCCGGGGTGAGCTTGTCTGGTGCTGGTTTGTCGCGGGTGGAGTTGGCGATGGACACGCCTGATCATCGGGGGTTGGTGCCGTTCTGGCGGGCGGTGCTGGCGGTTGAGGCTCCGGCGGCTGGGCCTGATGACGAGGTGCGGGATCCGGGTGGTGCGTTTCCGACTGTCTGGTTTCAGGAGTCGGGCTCCGAGGAGCCTCGGCAGCGGTGGCATCCGGATGTGTGGGTGGACCCGGCTGACGTGCGGCCGCGTATTGATGCGGCGCTCGCTGCCGGTGGGACGTTGGTCAGCGACGAGGAGGCGCCTAGCTTCTGGGTGCTCGCCGACCCGGATGGGAATCGGATTTGCTTGTGTACTTGGGAGAATCGTGGGTGAGGAGGGTCGCCAGCGCTTCGGCGGTTTCCGGGTGATTTGTTAGGAGGGTTGGGTGTTGGGCCTCGTAGCCGAGCAGGGTGGCCAAGGCGGTTGCGGTTTGGGGGAAGGTTTTGAGGAGGGTGGGGGTTGGTGATGGGCTGCGGCGGATTGGGTGCTGGGGTGCTTTTGCTTGCCAGGGCGGGGTCCAGGCGTCCAGGTCGGGTAGGCGGGGCGGGAAGACTCGGGCGGCTTCCCTGATCAGCAGTGGGGCCAGGTCGGCGGCGTTGCTGCGGAGGGTGCCGATCAGGGTTGGCAGCCATGGAAGTAGGACCTGGTCGGGGAGCTGAGCGAACGCCGTTGAGATGGCTTCGACGACGAAGTCGGTGAGGCTGGGTACCGGTTCGAGGGCATGGACCAGGCCGCTGAGGTAACGGGGATATTCGGGGAGGACCAGTGGGTTCGCCAGCAGGGTTGTGCAGCGGTCGCGGAGGCCCGTGCGGGACAGGGTGCCGAGGTGGAGTTGGGCGGCCCAGAGCAGGGCGACTTTGGCTGGTTCGGTGGGGTGGCACTGGGCGATCGCGAGTTCGAGCTGGGTGCGGTCGCAACCGAGCGAGATCGCCAGACTTTCCATGCTGAACAGGAAGCCGAGCATCGCGGCTATCTGGCGCACACCGGTCGCTTCGTCGAGCACGGCACCGGGGAGCAGCGTGCAGTAGTGGGCGTAGCCGGTCTTGATGAAGGACTCGATCCAGCCGGGCAGGGCCGGTTCGGACGTGCGGTAGTACGCGAGCAGGCGGCGGGCGCGGTGCAGCACCTCGGGGGCGTCGTCGACCGAGCGTTCGGTTGCCAGGATTTCCAGGGCGCGCGAGCCGAGTTCGTCGGCCAATCGTTTGCTACGTAGGTAGAGGGTGGCGTCTTCCACCGCGCCGAGCGCGGTTGCGGCTGTCGCGGTGGGGATGTTGACGCTGTGCTGCAGGCGTTGTTCGAGGACTTGCTCGATGCTGACGCCTTCGTAGCCCAGTTCGATCAGGTCGCGCTGGTGGGTGCCGAGCGCCACGTCCCAGGATTCCTGGATGGCTCGTTCGCCGAGCTTGCGGTCGCCCATGATCGGACGGACCACTGCCTTGGAGAGGAGCCGGGTCAATATCCAGAGGACGTCTGAGCAGCGTTGCAGTTCGGGGTTGTTGCTGATGTCGAGCAGGGCGCGTTGTACGCCGCGTTTCTCCAGTTGGAGTTCGAGGGCGGCGAGGCGGTCGTACACGTCCCGCGCCAGCGGCGGGAGGGCGTCGTAGCCAACCTGGCCGATGCGGTCGCCGCCGAGCATGATCTCGACCAGCCTGCGCACGTCGCGACGGCCGGGGACGGCGTCCTTTTCGATGCAGGTGACGGCGGCGTCGGAGAAGTCGTACGGGGTGGGCCGGGCCCGGTTGCGCATGCCGGCCAGGAGGATCGAGGTTTCGAAGACCGCGATCGCGTCCGCGGTGGAGGCCAGGTAGCCGTTGCGGCGGGCCGCTCGGACGATCTCGACGGACCAGCTGAGCAGTTCAGCTTCGTCCAGGCCGTCCAATGTCGGCGGGCGGGTCATGAAGCCGGTGAGTTTGTCGGTGGTGGGTTGGCTCGTGGGGGTTGGTTGTTGGGGGGTGCGTTTGGGTTTTTTGGTGCCGCGTTGGCCCGCTAGTTGGTAGGGGGTCAGGCGGGTTCGGGTGAGGTTGGTTTGCCAGACGCTGGCCGCGATCGACACCGAGCCGCCGGCCAGGCCGAACTGGGTCTCGATGGCGGAGTGGCTGCTGGGGATGAGGCCATGGCGCCAGACGGTGCCGGTGCGCGGCGGGATGTGGTAGGTGTCGGTGCCGGTCAGGCCGAATTCGGAGACGCGGCTGGCTGCGTGGAAGGCGCCGCAGACGTAGAGGCAGTCGTCCGGGTTCGCGCCGCTGCCGGCCAGGTGCTCGCGGATCCGCGTCCACATGTGACGTTCGCGGTCCTCGTCGACGCGCAGGCGGTGCTGGTCCTGCGGGGTGAGACGGCGGGACAGGCTGCCGATCAGGAACATGACCTGCCGGTAGGAGTCGTGGTCGGCGTCGCCGAGCGGCTGTTCGACGTACTGGTGCCACCATTCCGACCAGTGCCGGACCTTGCCGTGGTGCAGCAGGTGTTCTTCGAGTTCGGCGAATCGGGGGCGGAGGTCGCCGATCTCGATGCCGATCGCGCCGTCGTCCTCTGGTTGCTCGGATTGGTAGATGTGGTCGCTGGAGCGGTCGACCAGGACGAGTTCGACGCCGGGGGTGTCCAGGGCGTAGGCGATCACCTGGTACTCGGCCGATGCCTCGGTGATGGGGGCGATGACCGAGAGCGGAGACCACTCGGGCGGGAATCCGTCGAGTTCGGTGGCAAACGCTTGCACGGCAACGGGGAGGCGGCAGTTGCGCAGTTCGGTGAGGACGGGGGCCAGGTCCTCGCAGAGTTCGAGGTAGATGACCTTGGGTTGTTTGCTGCGCAGGCGGCCGATCATCGCCGTCGCCGAGGCCGGTGAATGGTGGCAGACCGGGAAGATCTCCAGCGGTTCGCGGATCGCGCGGTCCACGTCGTCGACGAGGCCGTGCAGGATTTCGGTGAGGGCGCCGGGGCCGTCGGCGAACGCCGCCGCCGCCTCGTGCAGGCGGGCTCGGAGTGGGTCGAAGGTGGTGTCGTTCATGAGAGGGTTTTCAGGGTTTCGCGGCCGCCGGCCAGGAATTCGGGCCAGTTGCCGCCCTGGTCCTTGCTGCGCGGCTCGACCACGCCGTGCCAGTACTTGTTGATGATCGCCAGGTCTTCCGGAACGCGACGGGCCAGCGAGCCGACCAGGGACGAAGCGAGGGCGTGGGCGGTGAGCTTGCGTTCGCCGAAGAAGTTGCTGTGCAGGATGGCGTCTTCCAGCACGCCGATCTGTTCCGCTGTGGACAGTGCCGATTCGAGTTTCTCGTCGTCGCTGCCCGCGGCGGCCGCGGCCGCGCGAAGGTCGGCGAAGCTTTCCAGCAGGATGTCGAGCAGGGTCGGTGGCACGTCGAGTTCGATCTGGTGGCGGTGCAGGAGTTCTTCGGTGCGGAAGCGGACGATCTCGGCTTCGCTGCGCTTGTTGGTGACGACCGGGATGCGCACGAAGTTGAACCGGCGCTTGAGTGCCGACGAGAGATCGTTGACGCCTCGGTCGCGGCTGTTCGCGGTGGCGATGATGGAGAAGCCGGGCTTGGCGAAGACGATGTTGTCGGCGTCCAGTTCCGGCACGGAGATGTACTTCTCGGACAGGATGGAGATCAGCGCGTCCTGGACGTCGCTGGTGGAGCGGGTCAGTTCTTCGAACCGGCCGATCGCGCCCTGCTCCATCGCGGTCATGATCGGCGATGGGATCATCGACTGCCGGGACTGACCGCGCGCGATCACCATCGACACGTTCCACGAGTACTTGATGTGATCCTCGGTGGTGCCCGCGGTGCCCTGCACGACCAGGGTCGAGTTGCGGCTGATCGCGGCGGCGAGCAGTTCGGCCAGCCAGCTCTTTCCGGTGCCCGGGTCGCCGATGAGCAGCAGACCGCGGTCGGAGGCGAGGGTGACGATGGCGCGTTCGACGAAGCCGCGGTCGCCGAACCACTTCTGCGCGACCTCGCGATCGAGGCCGTCGGCCCGTTCCGAGCCGAGCACGAACAGACGCACCATGCGCGGGGACAGCCGCCAGGCGAACGGTTTGGGACCGTCGTCGATGGACTCCAGCCAGTCGAGTTCGTCGGCGTATTTCAGCTCGGCGGGCGCGCGCAGCAGATCGGACATGGTGGTGGGCTCTCCTAGGCGAGGAACGTGGCGAGTTCGGTGATGAGCTTGTTGACGTGGCCGGAGATCACCGGCGTGCCGAGGTCGGCGAACTTCTGCTTGAACCACGGGTTGACGCTGACCCGCCCGCCGCTGGACACCGAACCGACCGGAATGAACTTGGCGCCGGAGCGGTGTACCGCGGCGAAGCTGTTGAACAACTCCTCAACACCGGTCTCGTAGAAGTCCGAGATCCAGATCATCACCGTGTTGTGCGGTTCGCTGATCATCGGCCTTGCCTGCGCCATCGCCACCGCGCCGTCGTTGCCGCCGCCGAGTTGGGTGCGCAGCAGCGTTTCGAACGGGTCGTGCACCCAGGGCGTGAGGTCGACGGCGCGGGTGTCGTAGGCGATCAGGCGGACGTCGACCTTGGGCAGGCCGGCGAAGATCGAGGCCAGGATGGCGCAGTTGACCATCGAGTCGACCATGGAGCCGGACTGGTCGACGACCACGATCAGCCGCGACGGCGTGTTCTTGCGCGCGGTGTGCCGGTAGTAGAGGCGATCGACGTAGAGCCGTTCCTCCTCCGGGCTCCAGTTGGTGAGGTTCTTCCAGATGGTGCGGTCGAGATCGAGGTTGCGGAACACGCGTTTCGGCGGGACGGAACGGTCGATGGTGCCGACCGAGGCGCGTTCGACCTGGGTGCGCAGGACATCGGCGACCTGGTTGACGTAGCGCCTGATCAAGGATTTGGCGTTGGCCAGTGCGACGCCGGAGAGGTTCGACTTGTCGCGGAGCAACTGTTCGATCAGCGACATGCTCGGGGTGAGGGCGGCGGCGAGTTCCTTGTCGGCCAGTACTTCGCGCAGCTTCATCCGGCTGACCAGGTCGGCTTCCAGGTCGGCGAGCGCGGTGCCGAACGGGTTGTCGGCGCCGAGGGCGCGGTCGAGCCAGTTCTTGTCGGTCTGCCAGCGGCTGAGCTGCTTGGCGCTCACTGTGCCGGAGCCGGTGGCGAAGACGTTGAGCAGCACCTTGGACACCAGCGCGGCCCGCTCCACCTCGGCGGCGCGATCGCGCGGGCCGTCGTCCGGCCGCATCAGGCCATCGAAGCGCGCGGCCAGTTCGGGGTGGCGCTGCACGATGGTGTCGACCGTGACGCTCGGGTCGAGCAGCGCGGTAGGCAGCCCGATGTCATCGACGACGGCGAGCGCGCCTGCTTCGAGCGCGGGCTGCTCGTCCTTGTCGAACAGGCGCGCGAGCAGGCGCCAGTAGAGGAGTTGGCGGCGGTTCTCATCGGCGTTGGTCATCCGCGCAGCAACCGTCCCGCGCGTTCGCGCAATACGGCCACTGCTTCCTCGGCGGCCTTCTCGGCTTTGGCGCTGGTCGCGTCGCCCGCTTGGATGGCAACGGTTTTCTTCTTGACCGTGGTTTCGACAGCGAGCGGTTGGACGGTGAAACTGCCCGCGTCCCAGCGGAGCAGGCCGATGCAGGCGGTGGAGGCCTTGACCAGCTCTGGGGTGAGCGGGCTTGCCGCCGGGATTCGGTTGTAGGTGAAAGGAACCCCGGCTGGGTCGTAGCGTTCCAGGAAGATCGGTTCGGCGAGGTTGGTGGGGTGCCGGTCGAGCGGGTCGGTGGGTGGGCAGATCGCTTCGGCGAGGGCGATTCGGGCCGTTGCGAAGGGATCGGCTGGGGCGCCGAGGGTGGCTCGATCGGGTCGCCAGATCAGGTCTCCGCCGGTTGTCATCGGCATGTCGGTGATGTCCATGGCCCGGCCTTCGCGCAGCGCACCGAGCAGCGTGAGGTGCGGGCGGAGCAGTTGCCAGACGCCGGCGCCGACCACCGTGTCCGGCTTGGCCACCGACACGCTCGCGCGGACCAGCCAGGTTTGGCCGCCGTCGGCCGGTTCGAACACGGCGTGCACCTGCGCCTGCGCGGCGGCGGGATGTTCGTGCAGGTCGATGCCGAGCGGGAGGAGCCGGCCGGTGATGTTGTCGGCCGGGATGGGGTTGGTGGCGTTGGGCTGGGCCAGCAGGGTGGCGCGGGACCAGAGGTCGGCCCAGCGTCGCACGGGCACGCGGTCGAGTTCCGCACCGGCCGCGGAGGCGGCGAGTTCGGCGGCGAAACCGTCGAGCAGCAGGGCGAGCCTGCGCAGTCGCGGATCGGGCAGCATCGCGGTGAGCAGCGGCCCGGAACCGGCGACGAGGTCGTGGGTCAGGCCGCGCCAGCCCGCGCGGGCCAGTTCGGCCAGCCAGGAACTGGCTGCCGCGCGGAGGTTCGGGGCGTGCGGCTCGGTGGGTTCCGGGTTTGGCCAGGGTGCGCGTTGGCGGCCGGTGGCTTCGTCGACGCGGGCGAGCAGCGCGTCGTGCACGGCACCGAACAACGCCATTCGCGCGGCGGCGAGCGCGGCGAAATGGTCCTCCCCCGCCGCTCCGGCCTCGGCCTTGTCGACCGCTTCAGCTACCGGCGCGGCGAGCGGGGTGCCCGCGACGGCATCGGCGAGGGCGCGCAGAGCAGCGGCGGATTCTGGTTGGGGGCGCAGCAAACCGCCGACCAGGGCACGATCGAAACCATTGATCGGGTCGATGGTTTCGGCCAGGCCGTCGATGGGGGTGGTGAGCAGATCGGCGCGCATGGTCACACCGCCTCGGCCGGGGTGAACCAGTGCATCTCGGGTACTGGTTCGGTGCTCGCGGGCAGTTCCAGGTAGGCCAGCTGGCGCAGGAAACGCGCGAAGACCGGGCCTGCTGTCGTTGTGCTGCTGGGGGAAGCGTGGCCGTGCAGAGCTTGTTCGACCTCGCGGGCGCCCGCGTTCGGATCATCGAGGTCGGCGCGCAGGTAGCGGGCTACCCGTTCGACGCCGAACTGGACGACGGCCTCGCTGAGCAAGGTGCGCAGATGGTTGCAGATGCCGCCACGCATGCCACCACACGGCCGATTGTTGTTGGTGCTACAGGAAAACTCGTGATCACCGGCCCGAATGGACGATACGTAGACCCGCGCGATGCCCGAGCCGCTGGACACGACGCCCTGCAGGCGCCCCTCGGCCAGTTCGACGAAGGGCACCTTGGCCAGCTTGCGCGGACGCGCGGGCGCCACCACGCGTGTCGTGCTCGACTGCTCCCAATCCGACATTGCCTCGTCTCTCTGTGCCTGACGAAATCCAGCAATGACAAGGTATCCGTCGGCACCGACAGTTTCGGCGAAGATCGAAAAACGGGAGGTCAGTGCGGCAGGTGGGCCAGGCCGCCGTAGAAGTAGGAGAGATCGACGCTGGTGTCGTCGAGGTCGAGATCGTCCGGGCGCCATTCGACGACCGGGACCAGGCCGGGCGCGAGCAGCGGCATGTCGGCAGGCACCAACGCGGCGATTTCCGCTGGGGTGCGGGCCCAGGCGGCGTTGCTGGACCGCTTGTACAGCGAGGTGACGTCCGAGTCGCTGGCCGCGCCGGTCGGCGCGATGTGCGAGAAGGCCAGGTAGGAGCCGGGCGCGATGGCCGCGCGGTAGGCGGCGAGCACGCCGGCCGGGTCGGCCTCGTCGGGCAGGAAGTGCATGACGGAGAACGCCAGCACGGCCACTGGTTCGCGGAAGTCCAGCAGATCCCGCACGCCGGGAGCGGTCAGCACGGTGTCGACGTCGCGCAGGTCGGCGGCGGTGACGGTGACGTTGGGCTGGTCGGTGATGAGCCGGCGCGTGGCGGACACGGCGACGGGCTCGTTGTCCACGTAGGCGACCCGGACATCGGGGTCGGTGGTGTGCGCGATCTCGTGCACGTGTCCCGCGGTGGGAATGCCGGACCCGAGGTCGAGGAACTGCCGGATGCCACCGGCGACGAGCAGCCGGACCACGCGGCGCAGGAACGACCGGTTGGCGCGGGCGACCGCCCGGACCCTCGGATCAGCGGCGAGGACGCGTTCGGCCAGGGTGCGGTCGGCGCTGGTGTTGTGCGACCCGCCCAGGTAGTAGTCGTACATCCTGGCCGCGTTCGGCTGGTCGAGATCCAACCTGCGTACCCCCATCGGTTCCGCGGTGCGTGGCGCTTCGTCGGTGTTCACGGTATCGGAGCATGACCCACCGACCGGCCTTCCGCCAGGGTCTGGCCGGCATCGGACCAGGTCAATCACGCACTGTGACGCGGCGCGGGCCGATCAGCGCCACCACGGGCGGTGACGCTGGGTCGCGACCTCGGTCGCCGGTTCGATGAGATCGGACAGGCGGCTGCCGATGTGGTTGAGGTGCTCGCTGACCCACAACGTGCGCGGCAGGCTGGGATCGCAGTCGTCGGCGTCGGCCAGCGCGTTGCCGAGGTCCGGCGGACGCAGCATGGGCGCGCCGCTGTGGTCGGTGCTGTCCAGCCGGGACGCGAGGTGGTCGAACCAGGCCGCGAGTTGCCCCGCGTAGTCGCCGAGCAGGACGCGCAGCGGGTCGGGATCGTCGCTGCGCCGGGCGGGCAGACCGGCCAGTGAGTGACCGGTCAGCCGGGCGCGGAGCGTGCCGCCGACCAGGCGCCAGAGGTGGTCCTGGGGAATTCGTTTGGCGCCTTGCTCGGCCAGGAAACCGCGCAACGCGTCGTCCAGGCGCAGGCCCGCGGTGATGGACGCGGTGGCCGACGGCGGGCTGGCTTCGAGGCCGAGCGCCCAGCGGGCCGCGCCGGAGACGTAGGTGCCGCCGGTGCGGAACGCGTCGGCGAGGTCGTCGCCGACCAGCGCGTTGGCCCCGCGCGGCCAGAACAGCACGCCGACGATGAGGCTGACCGCGCAGCCGAGCGCGACGTCCTCGATCCGCAGCACGCCGATGGCCCAGCCGATCGGCACGATCAGGTTGAACAGCACCGAGATGACCACGGTGAACGCGGCCTGGCCGACGACGAAGGGCAGCGCGCCGGGCGAGTACGCGGCGACCAGCACGGCGAGCGGCAGCGCGATCCACAGCGCGCTCGGCCCGGTGCCGATGACCAGCAGCAATGCCGCACCGATGACGAACCCGATGGCGGTGCCGAGCAACGCCCGGAACGCGGTCGCGCCGGTGGACGACGCGCTGGAACGCAGCACGGACAGGGTGCCGAGCACGACCCAGAAGCCGTGCTGCACGCCGGTCAGGTCGGCCACGGCGATGGCCGCGGCGACCGCGACCGCGCCGCGAATGCTGTTCAGCGTCCACACCGAGCGGAGGCTGGCGTGCCTGCCGACCACGCTCACGGCCGAGGTGAGACCGGGCAGGACCTTGCGCTCGCGCAGGGTGGCGTCGTCGTCGGTCGGCATGACCGAGCCGTACCAGCGGCGACGGCCGCCGGAGACGATCGCTGGGTCCGCCCGGCGGGCGGCGATCATGGCGTCGGCGACGGCGGTGTGCACGGCGACGGCGGTGGTGCGGGCGTGGTAGGCCAGGTGCACGGCGTCGCGGTAACCCTCGGTGTCGCCGCGCAGCTCGTGCAGGCGTTTCATGCTGGTCGACAGCCGGTCTTCGAGCCGGTCGAGATCGGGCTGGGCGGGCTCGTCGCGCAGCAGCGCGGCCACGTCTTCCAGCGCGGTCTTGGTTTCCAGCAACAGCGCGCGTTCGACCTCGTCGACGTTGCTGAGATCGTGGAACTCGGCGAGTTCGTCGCAGATCGTGACCGTGCACCAGTCCAGCAGGCTCACCAGGTTGGCGAGGGCTTGGTCCGCCGCGGCCAGGCCGGTCGGGCGGTAGGGGGTGGCGTTGAAGGTGGCGAGCAGGTTGCGTTTGGCGGTGACGGCGGCGCTGCGCGCGGAGGTGAGGTCGCCACCGCGCATGGCGACGCCGAGTTCTTCGGCCAGCGTCGCGGCACATTTGGCGGCCGCCGTTCGCAGTACCGCACCGGGTGATTTGGCCGAGAGCAACAGGACCACGATGGTGCCGATGATCGAGGCCATCCACCAGCCTTCGAGCCTGGACGGGATCATCGCCAGCGTGCCGGGTGAGGCGGCCGGCAGCACGAAAGCCAGCAGCGCCGCGATTCCGCCTGAGGCCGCGTTCGGTCCGATGACGCCTGCGAACAGCACGCAGAACACCACGACCAGCGCGGCCGCCGCGGCCAGCGGGACCACCGCGTTCACGGCCGTGCCGATGATCAGCAGCACGCTGCCCGTGAGGGCGAGGCCGAGGTGCGCGATGAGCTTGTCTCGCACTCGGCCGCCGAACGAGGCCATCACCAGGGTGGCGAAGCCGCCGAAGGCGGCGAACGTGGCGACCTGCGGATCGCCGATGACCTTGTAGCTGAACGCGAACAGGCCGGGTACGACGAGCGTGGCCCGGACCGCGCGCAACGCGGCGGGCTTGGACCACACCGGCAGCCATGCTGGTTTGGCCCGCTTGGCCGGGCGGCCGCTCGACAATTCCGGGGATGAACCTTCGACCGAGGTGGTGGTGCTGGTCACCGGATGAGCATACGAGAAACGCACGATACTGTCGCCGGGCAAACACGACCTTTCACCCAGCCGTCCCGTTGACGGGGCAAGGTCACCGAGAGTCCGTGCAGTCGCACGATCACCGGGAGTTCATGGCGGCCAACGGCGAACTGACTTACGCTCGTATCGACGGCTTGCCGGTGCCATGCGCCAGCGAGGAAACAGGGGACGAACGGATGAGCGAACTGGACGTACGACAGGCCGATTTCGGCGACTTGCGTTTGCTGGAAGCGGCTTTCGGCGAGGGAGATTACTTCGACGATCGCTACGAGCGCCAGAAGAACGGGCTCGGAGTGCTGTTCACCGCCTGGTTGGACACGTCGGCCGTCGGCCACGTGTATCTGTGGCTGGAAGACGCGGAAGAGGCGCCTATCAACCAGTACCTGCCCGGTATTCCACTGTTGACACACCTGCGGGTGCTGCCCGAATACCGCAACCGGCGCTTCGGCACCCGGTTGATCGCCGAGGTGCAGGACTATCTGGAGCAGGACGACTACTGGCACGTCGCGCTGGCCGCCAGAACCGACAACGACGAGGCGATCCGCCTCTATCAACGGCTCGGCTATCGCGACTGGGAGCACGGCTTGGTCGAATGCATCGCCGTCCGGACGAATCCGGACGGCGATGTCGAATACGAGTCAGAGCAGTGTCATGTGCTGATCCGCCGGCTAGTCCAGGGCTGCTACGACTGATGGCCGCACGGACCGGCCGGTGCGCCGCAGGTATTGGCTCTGCGTCATCAGGCCGAGTTCGGAGAGCACCTTTTCCGCCGCCGAGGCGGAAGACGCCTGCACCGCGCTGTTCTGGAATTCGGACTTGCGCGCGGTGAGGTGGTCGCGCCAGAGGTCGCGGTCGACCCGCCAGGCGTCGAGGTAGCCGACGTAGCGTTCGACCTCGATCGCGTTGTTGCGTTCCAGCGCCGCGGTCAGTGCCCTGGTGCGGGCCCGATCCTCGGCCTGGCTGCTGCGGATCAGCAGGCTCTTGATGAACCTGCGGCGATCGCCGGAGAACCGCTGCCAGTGCTTGAGGTTGGCATCGGTCAGGTTCGTACCGTTGTCCAGCAGCCAGAACACCCCTTCGGCGAGGGTGTCGCCGAACTCCTCGTACCTGGCGCGTTGCCGGTTGGCGAACGGGTCGTACTTCGCCTGGATCGCCTCACCGCGAATGGCGGCGGGCCGCAACTCGTTCTCGCCGAGGAGAAAGAACCAGTCCTCGTTGTACACCTGCGGAAAGAACGAGCGCTCCGACGATTTGACGTGCACCGCGAGCGCTCCCCCGCCCATGAACGTCCGCTGGGCCCAGCCCAGCGTGCGCGCCGCGTGACACACCACCGAGTTGTCCGGGAACTGGTCGACGTGCAGTCCGACGACGTGATGCTTGTCCAGCGCGGCGACGGCGCCGGCCAGGCTGTCTTCGGTGAGCGTGATGTCGTCGTCGAGGAAGAAGATCCGCTGCCAGCCGATCAGGTAGGCGAACAACAGCGCCACGTTGCGTTTGGTCGCGGTGTCCCTGGTGTCGTGCAGGGCGAAGCGGCTGGTGTTGAAGGTGGGCAGCAGCCCAGGCGGGAGCTGCGTCGCGTCGATGGCGATCAGTTCGATGTCTGCCTTGCGGGCCAGCCGGACGGCATCGCCGACCGACGCCTTCTTGCTGCACAGCACGACCAGGGCGCAGCCGAGCTTCTTGGCGCAGCTGATCGCGGTGTGCAGTTGGCGAGCGTGCCGCACGGTCGGGACGATGATCGCGTCCGCACCCGCGGAGCGTGGCTGGTGATCCGGCAAATCCCGCGCACTGACGGACCGCAACAATCCGTGGTGTGAGCCATGGTGATGGGAATTTGCCTCGTCGTCCTCAGCCACGACTGCCTGGGCTCGGCGGCCACTCGTAGAGCCGGTTGCTGTCGATGGTCCAGTCGGGCGGGATCGGGTTGCCGTCGGCGATGACGACCTTGGTCAGCAGGCACCATTCCTGCTGGCCCGCGAACCTGTTCTGCAGATATTCCTCGTTCCCGTCGCGGAACTGCGGATCGGTGAGCGCCCGGACGGCCCCAAGGGTGCCCCGGGCGAATTGGCCGTTGAACTGCATGACAGTACGTTTCTGGTAGTAGGGGTTCGGTCCGCGGTAGAGCTGGGCGACGTCCTCGGCCAGATGACTGGGTTCGTCGGCTTCCAGCGGTTGCGGTGCGAATATCCGTGGCTTGTCACCGTTGCCGGCCTCGAAACCACCAAGATCTTCTTTGACGTCCCGGGGCAGTTGCCGGACCGGAACGGACGTGCGATGTGCGAGATCTCGAACTGCGTCGTTCCAGTCGACCCCACCGAGCACGATCAGGTGATCGGTGTAGCTGTCCGAGGTGAGGTGGTGCGAGAGCATCCACCTGATCGAGCTGTGCGGGTTGAGCGCGGACAGCCGCCCGTACAACTCCATCAGCGCGTCGATGTCGTTGTAGTCGTAGAGGTCGACGTGGTCGGCGTCGAGCGGATCCGGCTCGGGCATCTTCTCGCGGATTTCCGGCTTGACCGGTCCGCACACCACAACGATGTTCTCGCCGGGCGGGAAAACCAGGACGCTGCCACCGGCCGGGCCGGCCGCCGAGACCGGCAGACCCGACTTGGCCGCCCTGCGCAGCGCGGTGAGGTCGGCAAGCAACTGCTCACGCATGGCCTTCTCCGAGGAGGTCAGCTCGGAGAGTTCCAGCATGCGATACGGCCTGCGCTCAACAGATCGTGCTGTCGCGAAGAAGGTCGCGTACGCGCGGAGCCGGGGAACAGGGGGAAGCGCCGGGTTGTCCGGGTTCTCCCACGAGGAGATGGAGGGGACGCTGAGGCTCCCGCTGCCTGCGAGGGCGTCAGCGAGATCGGCCTGCGTGATGCTCGCGGTCGGCCAGTGGCTCTCCCGTAGGTCACGCAGGCGTCGGGCAAGGGCGGCGGCAGGACCTTCCACCGGTAGCACGACTACAGCGCTCCTTTGGTGAACTTCAGAACACACCTGAAGAGGGACTGTACACGCGAGGATCAACAGGGACAACGCGACTGGCTGTTAATCCGCCTCAACGAGCTGACCTGCACCGATTTGGCCGATCGCGGCCCGCCAGCTGCGATGCGAACCTTGCCGGGTGCAGCTCAGCGTGCTAGCTGAACAAGCTGAAGATGATCTCGGCGGGACTCTACTCCCCGGCCTTGCGGGGACGACTCCGCCCCCTTGCCGACCTCGTCTTCAGCCTTGCTCCCGTTCGGCAACTTCAGAACAGTTCAGAACCTCGAACCACGTGCGCCGTCCTGTCGCCAGTACCACGGTCTCCACCTGGGGAAACTTCGATGTTTGGGACCCGGATGGCAGCGGGTAACCCTGCCAGGCCGAAAGGTGCTTGCAGGTGAGTACCGCCAGCCTTACTCTGAATACAGCTGAAGGCGGTTAACTTCATCTCATTACCTGAAGTTCAGGGATTGGAGGTGAAACGGAAATGTGCACAGCACCGCTCCGGGACAGGGAGCGAGCACCGCCGAGCGGATTCCCGCAGCGCAGCGCGGTCATTGCCCGCAGCGATAACGCGCAGCGACTTCATGCGCAGACGGCAGACGCCCCCGGCCGCGAACCAGGGGCGCCCTGCGTGCCACAGCAGTCCCGCACAGCTTCTACGGCTCTCACGTGAGGAACTGTCATGACCTCGATAAGCGTACAAACCCAGACCGGCAACGTCACGTCGACCACCGCGGTGGCCCAACCGTCCGCGGTGCACAACAGCCAGCCTGCGACAACCTCGGGCGGCGGCGGTTCACTGTTGATCATCGTGATCGTGGCGGTGGTGATCTTCTTCGTACTGGCTCGCATGCTTCGAGGCGCCTTCGCCATGGTCGGCAACCTGTTCAGTTCGGCCGGTTCGGTGTTCGGCGTGCTCGTCGGCCTGCTCGGCGTCGGCACCCTGCTGCTCACTGCGGTGATCACGGTGCTGGTCAATCGGTGAGTTGACGGGCGAGCACGAGTGGCCCGAACCATGACACCCACATCGGGCCACTCGTGTGGACGACCGGCGCGGCACGTCTGTGAGATGCTGACCCGCATGGCCAAACGCCTGCGCCTCACCGGCGACGCCGAAGCGGACGCGCTGCTCTCCAGTGATCCCTTCGCCCTGCTCACGGGCATGCTGCTGGATCAGCAGATCTCGATGGAGACCGCGTTCATCGGACCGAAGAAGATCGCCGATCGGATGGACGGTTTCGACGTCCGCAAAATCGCCGAGTCCGATCTGGACGAGTTCGTGGAGCTGTGTGTGCGGAAGCCCGCGATCCATCGCTATGGCGGCGCCATGGCGCGGCGGGTGCACGCGCTGGCCCAGCACGTCGTGGAGAACTACGACGGCAAGACCGACCGGATCTGGAAGGCGGGCAAGCCGGACGGCAAGGAAGTGCTGGCCCGGCTCAAGGCGCTGCCCGGCTTCGGTGACCAGAAGGCGCGGATCTTCCTTGCCCTGCTCGGCAAGCAGCGTGGCGTGCAGCCGGAGGGCTGGCGCGAGGCGGCGGGTGCCTATGGCGACGACGGCTCGCACCGCTCGATCGCGGACGTGACCAGCGCCGAGACGCTGGCCGAGGTGCGCGCGTTCAAGAAGGCGGCCAAGGCAGCCGCTGCCAAGTAGTGAATTTCCCCCATTGTGCGGTCCGAGTCTGCCGGTTTTTCGCGGTAACGTGACGGATGACTTTTCGACACCGATCGACCTTGATCATCGGGCTGTCCGTCGCCTTACTCGGGGTGCCTGCCGCAGGACTGGCCAACGGCGCCGGGGCGCAGGCGCCGACGACCCTGAGCCACGATCTGGACGCGCTCCTGGCCAATCCGAGCTTGACCGGCGCGGGCGTGGGGCTGGTCGTCAAGGACGCGGACACCGGTTCGACGTTGTACGACCACAACGGCGGCGACCTGCTGCTGCCCGCGTCGAACCTGAAGCTGTTCACGTCGGCGACCGCGATGAACGTGCTCGGCCCGGGTTACACGTTCAGCACCTCCGTCGATTCGGATGGCGCGCGGTACGGGTCGACGCTGGTCGGCAACCTCTACCTCAAGGGCACCGGCGACCCGACCATGCTGGCCACCGACTACGACGCGCTGGCCGCGAAGGTGGCCGCGGCCGGGATCAAGCAGGTCACCGGGCAACTGGTCGCTGACGACACCTGGTTCGACAACCAGCGGCTGGCCACCGGGTGGGAAGTCGACGACGAGCCGTACTACTACGACGCGCAGGTGTCCGCGCTGACGATCTCGCCGGACACGGACTATGACCCGGGTTCGGTGAACGTGACCGTTTCGCCGGGGGCGGCCGGGCAGCCGGCGAAGGTTTCGGTGTCGCCGGCCAGCAACTATCTGACGATCGTGAACACGGCTACGACCGGGGTGGCTGGTTCCGCGACCACGGATCAGGTGAACCGGGACGAGGGGGACAACGTCATCCGGATCATCGGGTCGATCGCGGCCGATGCGGCGCCGGACGTGGAAACGATGTCGGTGTGGGAGCCGACGCGGCTGGTGGCATCGCTGTTCCGGGCAGAGCTGGCCGCGCACGGCGTGACGGTCTTCGGGTCGACGGGTTATCGGGCCACGCCGGGGAAGGCGGCGGCGGTCGCTTCGCGGACGTCGATGCCGCTGAGCCAGTTGCTGACGCCGTTGTTGAAGCTGAGCAACAACCTCCAGGCCGAGACGCTGGTCAAGGCGGCCGGACGGAAAGTGTCCAATGTGGGTAGTTGGCCGGCCGGACTGGCCGCGTTGGAGGGGAATCTGGGGTCGTTCGGGGTGAACGCAGCGCAGCTGGCGATGGCCGATGGGTCCGGGCTGTCCCGGCAGGATTATGTTTCCGCTGATCAGCTGGCCGGATTGCTGGTCGGGGCGCGGCAGGAACCGTGGTTTCCGACCTGGTACAACGCGCTGCCGGTCGCTGGGGTGAGCGATCGGATGGTGGGCGGGACGTTGCGGCACCGGATGATCGGCACGCCCGCGGCCAACAACATGCACGCCAAGACCGGGTCGATGACCGGGGTCAGCGCGCTGTCGGGGTATGTGACCGCCGCGAACGGGGAGAAGCTGGTGTTCTCGATGGTGGAGAACAACTTCCTGCCGGATTCGGTGACCAGCATCGAGGACGCGGTGGGCGTGCGGCTGGCCGAATACAACGGGGCCAACGATGTCGCGCGCACCGTGCGGGTACAGGTTGCCACCACTGATCCCAAGACGCGCCTGGAGTGCAGCTGGGTCAAGGAGTGCTGAACCGAACCGGGGCGCGGCCACGCGATGGCCGCGCCCCGGGTTTGTTCAGTGGGCGGGACGGACGACGCCCGCCGACGTTCCACCGGCACGGACCGGCTCACCGGCGGCGAGCACCTTGCCGTTGCCGAGGAACTCCAGACCGGCGGCGATGCCGATCGTCGGCGGGATCTGGATCGACGGGTTCAGCGGCGACGTGCTGTTGACATAGAAGGACTGGCCGAGTTGTTCCAGGCCTTGTGTTGTCGGCTCGGTCAGGAAGTCGGGCTCGGCCTGGGTTTGCGCACCGTTGCGCTGGGAGGCGCGCGGCGCGGCGATCGCGTCCGGCAGGCTCATGCCGAAATCGATCCGGTTGATCAGGATCTGCAGCACGGTGGTGATGATGGTGGCGCCGCCCGGTGAACCGATCGCCATGAACGGCTTCCCGTTGTGCAGCACGATGGTCGGCGACATGCTGGAACGCGGCCGCTTGCCCGCCGCGGGCAGGTTCGGGTCGGGGACGCCGGCCTGCAACGGGGTGAAGTCGAAGTCGGTCAGCTCGTTGTTCAACAGGAAACCGCGGCCGGGCACGACGATCGCGCTGCCCGCGATCTCCTCGATCGTGTTGGTGTAGGAGACGATGTCGCCCCACTTGTCGGTGACCACGAAGTGGTTGGTCGCGGCGCCGTCGGTGGGCTGGGCCGCCGTGCTGGAGGTTGCCGTGCCGCACGTGGGGTTGTACGGGTCGCCGGGGGCGACCGGCGAGGTGGCGGCCTTGTCCTGGTTGATCAGGCAGGAACGGTCGGCGCCGTACTGCTTGGACAGCAACTGTTGCTCCGGCACGTTCACGTAGCTCGCGTCGCCGATGTAGCGGTTGCGGTCGGCGAAGGCCAGGCGCGTCGCTTCCAGGTAGTCGTGCAGGGCCTCGGTGCGCGGTTCGGCGCCGAGGTTGAAGTTGGACAGGATGTTCAGCGATTCGCCGCCCGTCATGCCACCGCTGGAGGACGGGCCCATGCCGTACACGTCGTAGCCGCGGTAGTTCACATGAGTCGGGGCCTTGTCCGGCGCGGTGTAACCGGCCAGATCGGACAGTTGCATGTAGCCGGGGCGCGGGACCAGGGTGGCGCCGGGCGCGAGCGGGAGGTTGTGCACGGCGTTCACCACGTCCGCGCCGATGCTGCCGCCGTACAGCGCGCCAACGCCCTGCCTGCCGATCTGCTGGTAGGTGTCGGCCAGGTCGGGGTTGCTGATCATCGAGCCGACATCGGGCAACTGGCCGTTCTGCAGGTACAGCGCGTTGCTGGAGGAGAACTGGGTGAAGCGGAAGGCGTTCTCGCGGTCCTGTTCGCGGTAGTGCGCGGTGACCGGGAAGCCATTGCGCGCGACCTGTTCGGCCGGGCGCAGGTCCTGGGCCAGGCTGAAGTGGCCCCACTGGTTCAGCGCGCGCTGCCAGGTCATCAGCGTGCCGGGCACGCCGACGGAAAGACCGCTGGTGACCGCGGTCGGGAAGGCGAAGGGCTTGCCGGTGGCCGGGTCGATGAACAGGTTCTGGTCGGCGCCGGCCGGAGTGGTTTCGCGGCCGTCGATGGTGGTGATCCTGTGCGTGCGGGCGTCGTAGTAGACCAGGTAGCCGCCACCGCCGATACCGGCGACGAACGGGTCGGTCACGCCGAGCGTCGACGCGACCGCGACGGCCGCGTCGGCGGCGGTACCACCGTGTTTCAGCACGTCGAGTCCGGCTTGGGTGGATTGCAGCGTGTCGGACACGACCGCGCCGCCGTAACCGACGGCGAGGGGTTGCCAGGTCAGTGCAGCGGGGCTGGCGGCCGAGTCGGTGGTGACCAGGAGGCTGGCAGCCAGCGCGGCTGCGATCGGGAGAACAGCAAGAATCTTGGTGCGCTTGCGCATGAGGCCCCTTTCCAGTGCGGCTACGCAGGGCCTTGGTTCTACTCCGAAACTCAGCCGAACACCATGCGCTTGAGCGGCGGGATGGCGCTGAACGTGCGGAAGACGGTCTTGGTCATGACCCGTCCGGCCCGGCCCGGGCTGACGAACTGTTCGGCCGCGCGCAGCGAGGTCCGCACGGCGGCGAAGCCGTAGCCGAGCATGCCGGTTTCGTAGTCGTGAATGGCATCCAGCAGCGGTAGCTCGCCCCGATCGGCCGCGGCCAGCTTGTTGCTGAGCAGTTGCGCGTCGCGCAACGCGGTGTTGGCGCCGATGCCGCGGAACGGGGTCATGCTGTGGATGGCGTCGCCGAGCAGCGTCACGTTGGTGGCCTGCCATGGTTTGACCGGGGTCGCGGACAGGATCGGGATGGCGTTGACGGTGTCCACAGCGGACTCGGCGACCAGGAAACGCAGGGCGGGCGACCAGTCGGCGATCTTGTCCAGCACGATCTCGCGCAGTTGTTCGCCGCCGAGGGCTTCGATCTTGCCGTAGCGCGGGTCGAAGGCCTCGCGGCGGGCGGCGAAGGCCCAGAACGCGTAGGAGCGGGTGTTGTCCAGGTTGAGGCCGGGGCCGCTCCCCTCGTTGCCGCCGATGCCCGCGGCCAGCAGGTCGGTCGGCGCGTCGAGTTCGTGCGGCGCGCAGAACATGCCGTAGACCCGGGGCGGCATGATCAGCACGGGGCTGCGCAGCAGCATCGGGTCGAGCCGATCGCGGTTTTCCTTGGTGAGCAGGTATTTCCCGGCGATGCCGACGATGCCGGTGTCGATGCGGCCCGCCTCGGGCAGGTACTGGCCGCGCACCTTGGAGCCGCCGCCGTCCGCGCCGACCAGGACGTCGCCGGTCGCGCTGGTGCCGTCGGCGAAGTGCGCGGTCACCGTGCCGTCGGGGTGGCGTTCGTAGCGGCGCAGCGCCTTGTCGAAGTGCACGACGTCCTCGCCGAGTCCGGCCAGCAGGATCTGGCGCAGGGTGATGCGGCTGATGCCGTAGTGGTTGTCTTCCGGGTGGCCGGAGCCGCCGTTGCGGATCTCCGGTTCGATCGCCAGCAGCTCCTTGAGTTGCTCGGTGGCGAAGGCGAAGCCATTGCCGCCCTTGCCCGCGCTGGCCAGGAACGCGTCGAACAGCTCGGTGGGCAGGCACGCTTTGAGCGCGGCGCTGCCGAACGGGCTGATGTGCACGCGGAAGCCCTGCACCGGGTCGGTGCGGTGCACGGTCTTCTCGTAGACGGAGACCCGGACGCCGGCTTTGCGCAGGCCCTGGGCCAGGGCGAGGCCGCCGATCCCGCCGCCGGCGATGAGTACGTGAGATCCTTTGCCTGGAGACATGCTCACAGACTAAGACTTTTTCTCGTTAAAGTAAATTGGCAGGATGCCTGATATTGCTCGGACCCCTACAGTGATGGGTCATGGCCACCAGTGCACCGTTCCGGGCCGATCACGTCGGCAGCCTGCTCCGCCCACCCGCTCTGCTCGCCGCCCGCCAACAGCACGCCGAAGGCACCCTGGACGACGAGGGGCTGCGCGCGGCTGAGGACTCGGCCATCCGCGAGGTGGTGCGCATGCAGGGCGACGTCGGCCTGCACACCGCGACCGACGGCGAATTCCGCCGCGCCTCCTGGCACATGGACTTCATCTACTCGCTCGGCGGCATCGGCCAGGCCGATGAGACCATGCGGGTCGAGTTCCACAACGAGAACGGCGACATCAGCTTCGAACCGCCCGCGCTGCGCGTGAAAGGCCCGATCCGGCTGGAGCGCCCCATCTTCGCCGACCACTTCCGGTTCCTCGCCGACACGGTCGGGCGCGGCCAGACCGCGAAGCTGACCATCCCGTCGCCGAGCATGGTGCACTACCGGGGCGGTCGCGCGGCCATCGATCCGGCCGTCTACCCGGACGAGGACGGCTTCTGGGCCGATCTGTCCGCCGCCTACGCCGAACAGATCAAGCAGATCGCCGCCCTGGGCTGCCAGTACCTGCAGCTCGACGACACCAGCCTGGCCTACCTCAACGATCCCAAGCAGCGCGCGATGATCGCGGCGCGCGGCGACAACCCGGACCACCAGCACGAGCGCTACATCGACCAGCTCAACGCGGCGCTGGCCAACCGGCCTGAGGGCCTGCGGGTGACGACCCACATGTGCCGGGGCAACTTCCGGTCCTCGTGGGTGGCCGAGGGCGGCTACGACTTCGTCGCCGAGGCGCTGTTCGGCCGGTTGAACGTGGACGGGTTCTTCCTGGAATTCGACGACGCGCGCTCCGGCGGGTTCGAGCCGCTGCGGTTCGTGCCGCCGGGCAAGCGGGTGGTGCTCGGGCTGGTCACCACCAAACGCGGCGCGCTGGAGAGCAAGGACGCGCTCAAGCGGCGCATCGACGAGGCCAGCCGCTACGTGCCGCTGGAACAGTTGTGCCTGTCGCCGCAGTGCGGTTTCTCGTCCACTGTGGAGGGAAACGTGCTCAGCTACGAGGACGAGGTCGCCAAGCTGCGGCTGATCGTGGAGACCGCCGCCGAAGTGTGGGGCGAGGATTAGACTCCCTTGTGCTGTGGGACTTGCTGATTGAACAACTCCTCCCGGACGACCCGCAGGCGCGCCACACCGAGGACAAGCGGCTGATGGCGTTCGCCGAGGGCAAGCTCGTGCGGGTGCGGTGCCGGTTCCGCCTCGCGGCTGATCGGACGTGGCGGCGTGGGACGTTGCGGTTGTCGGCCGGGCGGGCCGTTTGGACGCGACGGTTCGCGAGCGCGCCCGCGATCACGTTGAGCCGTGGTACCGCGACGCCAGTGCGGTCCGAGCGGAGGCGGCGGTCGATGGTGCTCGGTTACCGGGAGGGCCAGTTCCTGGTGCGCAGGCGCGATCTTGCCGTGATCGGGCGGGTGCTGGATCTGCCCTGATGTGCTACCTTGGCCGCATGCAGCCGAATCAGCAGGTGACGACCACGCCGGACACTCTCCGGCGCTGTTGGTGATCTGCTGAGATCGCGAGCCCCGGGAGTCTTCCCCGGGGCTTTTTTCATGCTCGGCGCAGGCTCCCGTTCATCGAAACGGAGGAGTCATGAACAACGATCATCGCGTGCTCGGCCGGGAACTGGAACTGTTCGCCACCGTCCCGATCGTCGGCGCCGGTCTGCCGCTGTGGTTGCCGGACGGCGCGATCATCCGCGCCGAACTCGAAGCCCTGGCCATGGCCGAGGCGGCCAGATCCGGGTGCCAGCGCGTGTACACCCCGGTGCTGGGCAAACGGGAGCTGTTCGAAACCTCCGGTCACTGGGAGAAATTCTCGGCCGACATGTTCCCGGAGATGATCGTCGGCGGGGAGAGTTTCGTGTTGCGGCCGGCCAACTGTCCGCACCATACCCAGGTCTATGCCTCGGCCGGGCGCAGCTACCGCGACCTGCCGTTCCGGGTGTCCGAACTGGGTTCGATGTTCCGCAGCGAACTGTCCGGCGTGCTCGGCGGGCTGAGCCGGGTGCGGCAGATCAACCTGGACGACGCGCACGTGTTCTGCGCGCCGGAACAGGTCGGCGGTGAGGTCGCATTGGCGCTGCGGGCGATCGCGCGGTGCTACGACGTGCTCGGCATCGAGGTCGACCACTACCGGTTGTCGCTGCGCGGCGCCCAGGGCAAGTATCTGGGCGATGACTCGTCCTGGGCGGATGCGCAGGACCGGCTCCGGGATGCCTTGCGCGACCTGGACATTCCCTTCGTCGAAGTCGAGGGCGAGGCCGCGTTCTACGGACCGAAGATCGACATCCAGGTCGCCGACGCGCGTGGCCGGATCGAGACCCTCTCGACCGTGCAGCTGGATTTCAACCAGCCCGAGCGGTTCGGATTGGAGTACACCGGTGCGGACGGCGCCAAGCACCGGCCGGTGATGATCCATCGCGGGCTGCTGAGTTCGATGGAGCGGATGGTCGCGCTGCTGATCGAACGCTACGCGGGCCGGATGCCACCATGGCTGGCGCCGATGCAGGTGTCGGTGCTGCCGATCGAGGACGGGCGGCACGGCGACGCGGCGGTCGCGGTGCGAGATCAGTTGCTGGCCAACGGGATCCGGGCCAGAGTGCTTGCCGACGGCACCCTGGGCGCGCGGATCCGCCAAGCCCGTCAGCATCGCGACTCCTATATCGCGGTGCTCGGCGACGCGGAGCTGGCGCAGGGCAGCGTGCAGGTCAACCGGGAGCAGGTGAAGATCGCGGAGTTCGTGGACCGGGTCGCGGCCGACATCCGGGACCGGGTCAAGAAACCCAGTGTCTAGAGGGTTTCCGCGAGGATGGCCTCGGCCAGCGCGGTGATCGGCCCGTGCGTCGGCAGCCTGCGCGCGGTGAGGACGAATTCGACCTCGCCGAGCGCGGGCAGGCCGTCGTCGAGTTCGACCAGACCGGCCGGGACCAGGCTGCTCGCGAACACGGCGACGCCGAGCCCGGCGAGCACGGCGGCGCGCAGGCCGCTGATGCTCGCGCTGGTGCAGGCGACCCGCCAGCTGCGCCGGGAGCGTTGCAGCGCCTGGATGACCGACGCACGGGTGATGCTCGGTTCCGGGTAGATGATCAGCGGAATCGGGCCGGTCAGGTCGAGGTCGTGGTCCGGGACACCGGCCCAGACCAGCTTTTCGCGGCGGATGGACCGGCCGGGTTCGTCGCCGGGGCGGCTCTTGGCCAGGATCAGGTCGAGTTCGCCCGCGCGCAGTTTCTCGTGCAGGTTGTGCGACATCTCCACCAGCAGTTCCAGTTCGACCAGCGGATGCGAGCGACGGAATCGGCGCAGCACGGCGGGCAACTGGCCGAGCACGATGTCCTCGGACGCGCCGAGCCGCACCCGGCCGCGCAGTTGCGGACCGGCGAAGTACGCGGTGGCGCGTTCCATGCCGTCGAGGATGGTGTCGGCGAAGCCGATCATGGCCGCGCCGTCGCCGGTCAGCTCGACCGAGTGAGTGTCCCGCGCGAACAGCTGGCGCCCGGACGCGTCCTCCAGCCTGCGGATGTGCTGGGACACGGTCGGCTGGCGGATGCCAAGGCGCGCGGCGGCCTTGGTGAAGCTGCGCGTCTCGGCGACCACCAGGAAGGTCCGCAGCAGCACCGGATCGAACATCATGGAACATGATAACAGTCAGTCCGGTTATCGGGGTTCCACATTTCGCCACGTCAACGCAGGATGAAGGACGTGCGGAAATTCCTCGACCCGTTCATCCTGAGCATCCTGGCCTCGGCCGGGCTCGGCTGCCTGCTGCCGTTGCACGGGATCGGCGCGGTCGTCGGCGCGCACGCCACCACGGTCGCCATCGGCCTGCTGTTCTTCCTTTACGGGGCACGGCTTTCGCCCGCGCAGGCATGGGCCGGGGTCAAGCACTGGCGGCTGCACCTGACCGTGTTCGCCGCGACGTTCGCACTGTTCCCGTTGCTCAGCCTGGCCGCGCGCCTGCTCGTGCCGTCCGTGCTGACGCCGGTGATCTACACGGGCGTGGTGCTGTTGTGCGCGGCGCCCTCCACCGTGCAGTCGTCGATCGCGCTGACCTCGATCGCCAAGGGGAACGTGGCCGCGGCGATCTGTTCGGCGTCGTTCTCCAGTCTGGCCGGGATCGTGCTGACGCCGGTGCTGGTCACGTTGCTGGCCCGAGGGCAGAGCGTGTTGTCGGCGGCGTCGATCGGCGAGATCGTGCTGCGACTTCTGGTGCCGTTCCTGGCCGGACAGTTCGTGCGGCGCTGGCTCGCGCCCTGGCTGGCCGCACACCGGACCATCACCGCCATCGTCGATCGCGGGTCGATCCTGCTGGTGGTCTATACCGCGTTCAGTGCGGGCATGGTCGCAGGCAGCTGGCATCAGCTGAACCTGCCGCGCTTCGCCGGGCTGATCGCGGTCGACGTGGTGTTGCTGGCGATCGCGCTGGCCACGACCTGGTTCGTCGGCGGGCGGCTCGGGTTCGACACCCCGGACCGGATCACCATCATGTTCTGCGGATCGAAGAAGAGCCTGTCGGCCGGGATATCCATGGCGGGTGTGTTGTTCGCCGGGCACGACATCGGGCTGATCGTCCTGCCGCTCATGCTGTTCCACCAGATCCAGCTCATGGCGGGTGCCAGTCTGGCCCGGCGGCTGGGCCGGGCAGGGTTGGCAGCGCCGACCCAGCGCGCTAACCTCCAGTTCATTTGACGGGAATCATCTCCCATATCGTGAACTGCGAGGCAGGCATGAGCAGCGAGGTCGGGGCCAGCGAAACCCAGCGCGCGGAGATCGCGGCCCGGCTCAATCGGTTGCCCGTCACCGGGTTGCACCGGTTCGTGGTCGCCGTGGTCGGCCTGGCCACCTTCTTCGACCTCTACGACCTGTTCCTGGCCAGCACCGTGTCCACCGTGCTGCACAACGACTTCGGTGCCTCCAGCGCCGCGTTGAAACCGCTGCTCGCGTCGGCGTTCGTCGGCGCCTTCGTCGGCGCGATCACCCTCGGCCGCCTGGCCGACCGGCTTGGCCGGCGCAACGCGTTCCTGTTCACGCTGTCCGTCTATTCACTGTTCACGCTGATCGGCGCGTTCTCCACCAACATCTGGATGCTGGTGATCTGCCGGTTCATCGCGGGTATCGGCATCGGCGGCGAACTGCCGCTGGCCGATGCCTACCTGGCCGACCTGCTGCCCGCGCGCTGGCGCGGAGCGGCCACCGCCTGGGCGTACACCGTGGGTTTCTGCGGCGTGCCTGCCGCCGGATTCCTCGCTCGCGGTCTGGCCGGTTCGAGCCCGCTCGGGTTGGCAGGCTGGCGGTGGCTGTTCATCATCGGCGGGGTCGGCGCGATCATCGTGTGGGTGTTGCGGGCCGGGCTGCCCGAATCGCCGCGCTGGCTGGTCGCGGTCGGCCGGTCGGAGGAAGCCGAGCAGGTGATGCGGCGGTTCGAGCGGGGTCTGTCCTTGCCGGACCCGGTGGTGAGCGTCGTGCCGGAGAGCCGGGTGAACATCCGGACTCTGCTGCGGCCGCCGTGGGTGCGGCGGACGGTGATGCTCTACGTTTTCCAGGTCCTGCAAGCGTTCGGCTACTACGGCTTCGGCACGCTGGTGCCGATCGTGCTGGTGAGCAAGGGTTTCTCGGTCACCGGATCGCTGACCTACTTCGCGCTGACCACCATCGGCTACCCGATCGGCTCGGCACTGTCCATTCCGATCATCGAGCGGATGCAGCGCAAGTGGCTGATCGTGGCCAGCGCGATCGGCATGGCGGTGTTCGGTCTGCTGTTCGGTTTCTCGTCGTCGCCGGTGGCGATCGTGGCGTTCGGGTTCTGCTACACCGCGATCAGCAACCTGTTCTCCAACGCCTTCCACACCTATCAGGGCGAGTTGTTCCCGACCCTGGTGCGGGCGACCGCGGCCGGTTCGGCGTACTCGCTGTCTCGATTGGCGACCGCCGCCATGCCCTACATCCTGCTCAGCGCGCTGACCGCGTGGAAGGCGGGCGGGATGTTCGCCGTGGTGGCGGCGGCCATGGTGCTGCTGGTGATCGACGTCGCCCTGCTCGGCCCGAACACGACCAGGAAGCCACTTGAGGAGATAGCGGGCGGCTGATCTGATCGGCGATACTCAGTGCTGAGTGAGCCAGGAGGATGCCGTGAACGGGACACCCAGGGACATCGCGGACACCGTCGGTTTCTGGCAGGCGCGGCGGCCGGACGCGGAAGCGGTCCGGGTCGGTTCGCGGGGCTGGACCTGGACCGAGTTCGCCGAGCGGATCCGGCGCAACGCGGCGGCTCAATTGGCGGCGGGCCTGCGGGCAGGCGACCGGATCGTCAGCTACGACAAGAACCACCCGTTCTGCCTGGAAACCACCTACGCCTGCATGCTGACCGGCGTCGCGAACGCGGTGGTGAACTTCCGGCTGGCGCCGCCCGAGGTCGCCTACATCATCAACGATGCCAAGGCGAGCGTGGTGCTGGTCGGGCACGAGTTCCTGCCGGTGCTGGAGCAGATCCGCCCGCAACTGCCCACCGTGCGCACGGTGATCGTGGTCGGCGGGGAGCAGGACGAGTACGAGGCGTGGCTGGCCGGGAACGAGCCGCTGGCCGACGCGACGCCGGTGGCCGAGGACGAGACCTTCCTGCAGCTCTACACCTCCGGCACCACCGGTTTCCCCAAGGGCGCGATGCTCACCCAGCGCGGCATGACCGCGCACGCGCTGGACGTCGCCGACTCGGTGCCGACCACCGAGGAGAGCGTGTCGATGGTGGCGATGCCGCTGTTCCACGTCGGCGGGTCGAGCTGGTCGATGGGCACCATGTTCCACGGCGCCAAGCAGCTGATCATCCGGGACATCAACCCGCCGGCTCTCGTCGACGAGATGATCGAGCAGGGCGTCACGCACACGTTCATCGTGCCCGCGATCTTCGGGTTCCTGCTTCAGGTTCCGGGCATTGCGGAGCGCGACTGGTCGAAGCTGGAGGGCTTGGTCTACGGGGCGTCGCCCATGCCGTTGCCGTTGCTGCGCAAGAGCCTCGCCA
>DATFHN010000023.1:0-35068 GCA_035248365.1 Pseudonocardiaceae bacterium
TTGGCCTGTCCGGGTCGTCCCACAACACCACCAAATTATGCGCGAGAGAATTCTTAAATGGTAGATTCATCGCCGATATTGCGATTTTTCTCCGCTCAAGCAGCTTAATCAAACTGCTTTCGTCAAGCATCCAGTCCAACATCTCGCGCAGTTCCTCCGGATTCGCCTCCGGATGCCACAAGATCAGTGGCAGCCCGCCACGCAGGCCACTGGTCAACTCGTCGGGTTGTTCACCCGGCTCCGGCCGAGGACGCGGCGGCTTCGCCAGCACCAGGCCGACCCAGCGCGCATCGCTCAGTACGGCGTCGATCGGGTGCTCCTCGAACTCCGTGCGTGCTGCGTAGTGCAAGCGCTCGGCTGACGGGTCGTCGAGCATTGAAGCCCATCGCACCCGCCAGGCGCGATGCCAATGCCGGGATCTCATCCGTTCGAGGGAACGGATGCCGAGCAAATAGTCGTATCGCAATGGCTGCGGTTGGCCGCTGGCATGTTCCTTCGCCCAGCGGTGTACCGGCAGGTTGATCAATTCCCGGGGTAGCAGGAATTCCACCGCCGCGGAGATGCGCTGACCGGCCCATACTCTTTCCGCGTCGACGATCACGTCGTCGACGTGGAGTTCGAGTTCATCGATACCGATTTCCCGGACGTCGCTGAGCGCGGGTGGCCACACTTCAGGGTCGTCCTGACGCCAGAAGGCGAGCGTGCACCGGGTCGGATCGGCGGAAACCGGTTCGAGCATGATCGTGAGATACAACAGCGAACTGTCCGGAATCGGTGACAGGAGTTTCTTCTGTTCGTCCAGCGCGGGACCAAGACGTAACTGGCGGCCTTGCTCACCGACCCAGCTCGTGATCTTGATGCCGGCCTCTTCGTCGACCTGTTCGGCGAGCAGCCGCAAGAAGGTGACCGCGGGCGGGATCCCGTCCGGTCCCGCATTGCAGTCGGTGAGCAGGCGTAACGCGGCCCACGCGTTGGTATTTCCGTTGAGGTGGGGCACCGGCACACCCGGTCCCAGCGCGCGACTCGTCATGACCACCAGTTGGGGCACGTCGATGGAAGTCAGCAGCTCACGCAGTCCGGCGAGGTCGGCGCCCGGAATCACTTCCAGGAGAGCGTCGCTCACCTCGGCCGGTATCGGCCCGGTGACCTGCACCGGATGCGATATCGGTTTCGCCGTGGTGAGTTCACCGTGCAGACGTAAATAGGCCGTTCCGGTGAACGTTTTCACCGAGACCGGTATGGCGGTATACAGCTCGGGTAACAATCCTGGATCCGGCTCGATCACGTCCTCGAAGAACCGTTGAGTGGAGATGAACGCGACAATTCGATCGGATTCCGCGAGGGCTTCCTTGGCCAGTCGCGCGTCCAGGATCCGAAATGCCGTATCTATCGCTTCGCCGACCCAGCCTTTGCCGTCGAACAGCACGTCACCGGAGTTCAGGCTGACCCGCAACCGCATTTGCGCCTGCCGGATGCGCGAGGAGTTGTACCGGCGCAGCGCCACCGCGATCCGATCCGGCAACCGGTCGGCCACCACGGTCTTCGACGTGTCTGGCGGCAACAAGATCAGTGCGCCATCGCCACGATCTTCGGTCTTGCACGAATCGAAGTCCACGTCACACTCCGCAAACGCAGTCTTCAGCACCCCGTACATGCCCTGACGCACCGCTAGCCGATCGGGAAGGTGCCGGTCCGGAGCGGTAAAGCCCGCGACGTCGACCACCACGATCATGCGATAGAGGGGCGGCGCCGGTTGCGTCACAGGCCAGTCCTCCCCTCGTGCCGGTGCCGACACGTCGATTATGGCGTCATCGGGACCTGCCTCATGGTCAGATGACACATTAATTTTCACCTGTCCGTGTTTGTCCGCCATTGGCGAAGATCAGCCGCTAGCGTTGGCTCGCCGGCGGGACACGCTGCTCTGGGAGGTGCACGTGGTCGACGATGGTGGCCTGAGCCTGGACGATCTGGTCGGAGCTTGGGAGATGGAGTGGGTGGAGACGACCACCGAGGATGGGGCGACGACGCTCACGCGGCCGCCGGAGATCTCGGGCATCATCACCTATACGCCCGACGGGCACATGTGTGCCTTCTTCCTCTCCGATCGCAGCATCGACGGCTTCAACTTCGCCGCCTATGCGGCGACGGTGTCGTTCGAGGAGGGGCGCGTCGTGCACCGCGTGCTGCTCGGCACACCGCCGACCGACGCGGGCACGACGCAGTTGCGCGACGGCGTCCTTGATCGCTCGACCGGTGCGCTGACCTTGTCAGGTCAGGTGGGTACGGCCAGGAAAACGTTGCGGTGGCACCGGTTGCCCGCTCACGCGAGTTCGTAGGTCAGGTGGGTGGCGCGCGGCGACTCGGTGACCTCGCGCTGGATCAGTGTTGTCGGGCCGACGAGTTCGAACAGGCGCGTGCCGCCACCGAGTACCAGCGGTGAGATGTGGATGCGTAACTCGTCGACCAGCTTGCCGGCCAGGCACTGGTCGACGACGTTGGCGCCACCCATGACGACGACGTTCCGATCCCCCGCTGCCACGCGGGCTTGTTCGATGGCGGCCGCGACGCCCTCGGTGACGAACTGGAACCTGGAGGCGAGCCGCACCTGGGCCGGCGGTTGGTGAGTGACGACGAAGCACGGCGGCGCGACGCTCTGGTCCTGGTCGTAGCCGTAGCCGACGTCCTCGTTCCAGCCTTGCGGGCCGTCCACGATGTCGAACAGGCGCCGCCCCAGCACCACGGCCCCGGTTTCCGCGTAGGTACGGGCCAGCACGGCATCGTCGACGGGCGAGCGCGGTTCCTCCAGCACCCACGCGTGGATCGGCTCGCCGCCCACGCCGAGGCCGTGCGCCAGGTCCGCGCCCGGCGCGGTGACGTAGCCGTCCAGCGACATGGAGATGTCGGCGATCACCTTGGTCATGTCCGCTCCTCCCGAGTTGGTTATCCGGGTAGACCAGGAGCGGCCGCGAAACTCATCGCGTCGCGGAGGGCGCCCACGCGCTGGGTAGTAGCCATGGCACCGTCGGCACCTCGCTGGCACTCAAGCCGCATTCGGTGACCTTGGTCAGCTAGCTGGCCTTACGCCTCGCAAAGGCCCGTGAGCCACGACTCACGGGCCTTTTGTGCAGCTCAAAGCCTCCTCGGCCACATCTTGGTGCCAGTTTTAGGAGATGTGGCTTGCACGTGTGCCATCTATGTGCCATATTTATGCCATGGACCTCACGCCGTACGTCACCAGGCTCCGGAGCGAACTCGACTCGGCCGTGCGGCTCACCCTGATCGAAGCGCTCTCCGCTGCCGCCGACGAGATCACCACCGATCTCGCGCCCGGCTCGGTCGAGCTGCGCCTGCACGGCCGGGACGCCGACTTCCTGGTCACGCCGCCACTCGCACCGGCCCTCGCCGCGCTCCCGCCGGTCGAGACCACTGTGGACGGTGCGATGACCCGGCTCAACGTGCGGCTGCCCGAAGCGCTCAAGGCCCGCATCGATCAGGCCGCGGCCAAGGAAAAGATCTCCGCCAACGTTTGGCTGGTCCGGGCGGCTGCTGCCGTCCTGGACAGCTGACTCGTACTTCATCAACAACGAATTCATTCAAGGGGACAGCTATGCCTACTTTCGCCACGCCGCAGCCCATCGCCATCACCGTCGACCTGGTTCTCGGCGACGTTCGCGTCGTCGCCTCGGATCGCACCGACACCGTCGTCGAAGTCCGGCCCAGCGATCCGGACAAGGCCGAGGACATTCGCGCCGCCAAGAACACCAAGGTCGATTTCGCCGCTGGCTCGCTGACCGTGAAGGGCCCGCGTGGCTGGGAGATGTACGCGCCGTTCGGCGGCAAACCGTCCGTCGACGTGACCATCGAAGTGCCGAGCGGTTCGGACCTGCACGGCACCGGCAGCGTCACCCGGTTCAACACCAGCGGCGAACTCGGGCGGGTGCAGCTGAAGTCCTCGGTCGGCGACATGCGGCTCGACCGGACCGGCCCGGTCGAGCTGAAGACCTCCGGCGGCAACATCAGCATCGACAGTGTCGCTGGCGCCAGCGGCCAGTCGACGATCTCCACCAGCACCGGTCTGGTGCGGATCCGGACGATCGAGGGCTCGGCGATCATCAAGAACGCCAACGGCGACAGCACTGTTCGCGAGCTGACCGGGCAACTGCGGGTCAACGCGGCCAACGGCAACATCGCGGTGGACCAGGTGCGCGGCACGGTCATCGCCAAGACCGCGAACGGCAGCATCCGGGTCACCGACGCGGCCAGCGGCACGCTGCGGCTGGAGGCCTCCTCCGGTGAGGTCGAGGTGGCCATCCACCCGGGCAGCGCGGCGTGGCTGGACGTGCACGCGAAATACGGCGCCGTGGAGAACCTGATGGACGCCGCCACCGAGCCCGCCGCCAGCGCGGACCGCGTGCAGGTCTACGCCCACAACAACTTCGGCAACGTCATCGTCCGCCCGGCGATCGCCGTCTGACCTCGAACAATTCCAGGAAAGGGACCACCAGCGATGAGTACCACCACTTCGGCGATCACCGTGCGCGGACTCCGGAAGTCCTTCGGCGACAACCACGTTCTCAACGGCGTCGACCTCGATATCCCGGAAGGCAGCATCTTCTCGCTGCTCGGTCCGAACGGCGCGGGCAAGACCACCACCGTCCGCATCCTGTCCACGTTGAGCAAACCGGATGCCGGGCAGGCCTGGGTTTCCGGGCACGAGCTGGCCAGGGAGCCGGACGCGGTGCGAGCGGCGATCGGGGTCACCGGGCAGTTCGCGGCCGTGGACGCCTTGCTGACCGGCTACGAGAACCTGGTGCTGATGGGCAAGCTGCACCACCTGGGCAAGCGGGAGTCGCGGGCGCGGGCAACCGCTCTGCTGGAGCAGTTCGATCTGGTCGACGCGGCCTCGAAGCCGTTGGCGACATATTCGGGTGGCATGCGGCGCAGGCTCGATCTGGCCATGACGCTGGTCGGCCGGCCGCGAGTGATCTTCCTGGACGAGCCCACCACCGGGCTCGACCCGCGCAGCCGCAGGACCATGTGGCAGATCATCCACGACCTGGTCCGCCGGCACGGCGTCACCATCTTCCTGACCACCCAGTACCTGGAAGAGGCCGACCAGCTCGCCGACCGGATCGCGGTGCTCGATCACGGCAACCTGGTCGCGGAGGGCACCTCGGCCGAGTTGAAGCAGCTGGTGCCGGGCGGGCACGTCTCGCTGCGGTTCACCGAACTGGCTCAGCTCAACCAGGCCGCCGACGCGCTCGGCGCGCTGAACCGGGACGAGGACCAGCTCACGCTGGACGTGCCGAGCGATGGCGGGGTCCGCTCGCTCACCGCGCTGCTGGAACGGCTCACCCGCGCCAACCTCGAACCGGCCGGGCTCACCGTGCACACCCCCGATCTCGACGACGTGTTCCTCGCCCTCACCGACCAGCCCACCAAGACCCTCGAAGACGGAGCGCTCCGATGACTACCGCGACCCTCACCCGCCCCCGTTCCTACGTGCTCTCCGACACCCGGACCTTGTTGCACCGCAACCTGATCCACGCGCTGCGCTACCCGGCGATGTCGCTGTCCACTTTGGTCATGCCGCTGATCTTCCTGCTGCTGTTCAAGTACGTCTTCGGCAATACGCTCGGGGCCGGGATCGGCGGCAACTACATCGACTACCTGACCCCGGGCATGCTGATCATGACCGGCACCGCCAGCATGGTCGGCACGGCGGTCTCGGTCTGCACCGACATGACCGGCGGCATCGTGGACCGGCTGCGCACCATGTCCATCTCGCGCGGCGCGCTGCTGGTCGGCACCGCGCTGAGCAACATCATCCAGACACTGCTGGCCATGGCGGTCCTGCTCGGTGTGGCCACCGCGCTCGGCTTCCGTCCGCACACCGACCTGCTCGGCTGGCTGGGCGCGCTCGGTCTGGCCGCGCTGACCGCGTTCGCGATGACCTGGGTGGCGATGGCGATGGGCCTGGCCGCGAAGGCGCCGGAAGGCGCCAGCAACCTGCCGATGCCGGTCATCCTGCTGCCGTTCCTGGGCAGCGGCTTCGTCCCGGCCACCTCGCTGAGCCCGGGGTTGCGGCAGTTCGCCGAGTACCAGCCGTTCACCCCGATCACCGAAACCCTGCGCGGCCTGATCCTCGGCACGCCCATCGGCGGCGAGTGGATCCTGGCGCTGGGCTGGTGCGTGGTGCTGACCGTGGTCGGCTACGTGTTCTCCCGCAGGCTGTTCGACCGGCGCGCCGAACGCTGATCGCGCACGCTCCTGCGACGAACGCGGTTCGCTCCCACGAACCGCGTTCGTCGTTTCACGCGCTCAGTAGGCGTGGTGCTCGGCGAGGAACTGGTGGGTCTGCTCGATCTGGTCGTAGGACGCCGGCTTGACCAGCACGTTGGCCTTGACCGAGGTGTTGTTGGGGCCGACCGGCGGCTTGCCGGTGGTGTAGAGCCACATGTGGAACAGCGCGTCGAGCGGCTTGCCGGAGATCTTCTCGGCCAGCGCGATGAACTGCGGGATCACGCCGGACTTGCCCGCGTGCTGGACCTGCCAGGCCCGCAGGATCTTGAAGAACGCGTCGTCGCCGACGGTGGTGCGCAGCGCTTGCAGCGTGAGCGCGCCCCGGTCGTAGACGGCGTTGTCGAACTGGTTGGCCGCACCGGGATCGGCCGGTTCGACCTTCCACAGTGGACTGTCTGGGCCGTTCGAGTCGTAGATGTACTGGGCCAATTCGGCCGCGGTGCCTTCGCCTTCGTGCTCGGACCACATGAGCTGGGCGTAGGTGGCGAAGCCCTCGTTGAGCCAGATGTCGCTCCAGCGGCCGAGCGAGACGTTGTCGCCGAACCACTGGTGGGTGTTCTCGTGCGCGATCAGCGAGGTGTTGGCGCCCGAGGTGAAGTTGTCGACGCCGTAGGTCGGGCGGGTCTGGTTCTCCAGCGAGAAGTCGATGCCGGTGGTGACGACGCCGCCCTCGGCCTCGAACGGGTAGGGCCCGAACTTCGAGGCCAGGAACTCGTCGATTTCCGGGGTGCGCTCGACGCTGGCCTTGGCCGCGTCCAGCGAGTCGCCGAGATCGTCACCGTAGGCGGTGATGAACGGCTTGCCGTCCGGGGTGGTTTCGTAGTTGAGCTGGTATTTGCCGACGATGAACGAGGTCAGGTAGGTCGCCTGCGGGTGGGTGCTGCGCCAGTACCAGCGGGTCCAGCCGGCCCGGTTCTGCGTCTTGCGGACCAGGGTGCCGTTGGAGATCGCGACCATGTCGTTGGGGACTTCGATCGAGACGTCGAAGGTGCCCTTGTCGGTCGGGTGGTCGTTGGACGGGTACCACCACTGCGCGCTCTGCGGCTCATCGATGCCCAGCGCGCCGCCGTCCTTGGTGCGCTTCCACACCGCCTGGCCGTTGACTTTCTCGGTTGACGGGTCGTCGGCGTAGGAGACGACGACGGTCGCGGTCTGGCCCTTGAGCAGTGGCACGGCCGGAGTCACCACGAGTTCGCCGTCGCCGTTGTTGTTGGTGAACGTGGCCGGGCGGCTGTTGATCAGGACGCTGGACGCCTTGAGCGCGAAGTCGAGATCGAACCGGGACAGGTCCTGGGTCGCGGTGAGCAGCAGGGTGGTCGAGCCGGACAGCCGGTCGTTGGCCGGGTTGTAGGTCAGGCGGATGTCGTAGTGGGAGATGAACGTGCCACCGTTGCCCGCGTCCGGGTAGTACGGGTCGCCGACGCCGGGCGCGCCGGGAGTCGGGGTGGCGCTGGCCGTTCCGGCCAGCAGGACCGCGGCGATTCCGGCGGCGAGCGCGCCGAGTAAGCCCGCGCGATTTCGTGCACGCATGCGAGTGATTCCCTCCAGTAGGTCAGCAATCGAACCTAGCCAGGGCCCAGAGCGGCTAAATACCTACTAAGGGATGGACAGGACTATCCATCCGTCGGGTCTGCTCGGTTGCGGCGTTCCGTGCCTGTTCGGTCACCGTTTGTGTCATCGTGGAGGTGGAGGGAGGGGTCGCGTGGCCAGCTGGTGGCGGTCGGATCTGGCGAAACCGTGGCAGCACACCGAATTCCGGGCGCTGTGGTCGGCTTACGCGCTCTCGGTCGTCGGCGATCAGCTGGCCAGGGTCGCGCTCACCGTACTGGTGTTCGACCGGACGAACTCGGCCGCGCTCGCCGCGCTCACCTACGCCCTCACGATGCTGCCGAACCTGGTCGCCGGGGTCGCGCTCGGCTGGCTCGCCGACCGTTTTCCGCGCCGGACGGTGATGGTCTGCTGCGACGCGGCGCGGGCCGTTCTGGTGGGGATCATGGCGATTCCCGGTCAGCCTTACGTCGCGCTGGCCTTGTTGCTGGTCGTGGTGACCATGCTCGACGGGCCGTTCGGGGCCGCGCAGGGTTCGCTGCTGCCGGTCGTGCTGGGTGAGGATTACGAAGCGGGACAGTCGATCCAGCAGATGACGCAGCAGACCGCGATGCTGCTCGGGGTCGCGGGCGCGGGGCTGGTGGTGGTCGCGGTCGGCACCAATGTCGCGCTCGCGATCGACGCGGCCACGTTCCTCGCCTCGGCGCTGCTGGTGTGGTTCGGGGTGCGGCACCGGGGCGGCGCCGATCCCGGGGAGCGGCAGGCCTGGTCGACGTGGTGGGGACGGATCACGCACGGGGCGGTCCTGGTCGGGCGGAACCCGCAGTTACGGACGTTGCTGAGCATGGCGCTGCTCGCGCTGTTCACGGTGGTGCCGGAGGGCCTGGCGGTGCCGTTCGCGCATCAGGTCGGCGCGGGGGCGGCCGGGGCCGGGTTTCTGCTTGCCGCTGATCCGCTGGGTTTCGTGGTGGGCAGCGTCGCGTTGCGCTACCTGAGTGAACGCACGCGGCTGCGCTGGCTGGGAGTCTTCGCCGTCGGCACGAGCGTCGCGCTGCTCGGGTATTTCGCGCACCCCGATCTGGGCTTCGCGCTCGGTTTACTCGGCGCGTCCGGGATCTGCTCGGCGTATCAGACCATCGCGAGTACCAGCTTCGTCCGGCTGGTGCCGGACGAGCGACGTGGCCAGGCGCTCGGCTTCGCCCGCAGTTCGCTGATCGCGGGCCAGGGCGTCGGAGTCGCGCTCGGTGGCGTGCTCGCCCAGGGCGTGGACAGTCCCGGCGGCGCGATCGCCATCGCGGGCGCCGCGGGAACCGTGCTCGCCCTGGTATTGGCCCTGGCCTGGGCTCGGATCAGCCCGACCGTGATGGTCGCGCTCCGTCGTGAGGCCCAAGAATCAGCCGATTGATGCTCGGTGGTCACCAGATCTTCTCGCGCATGGTGGTCACCTCCTCGTGCTCGCCGCCGCCGTCGGGCTCCGGGGAAATCGCTGCTCTCTTATGGTCGGTGACAGGCTGCAATCTCGCTATGCCCGGATGGCGGCTATCCGGCAACAACCTGCGGACATATCGTGGCGTAGTCGATCAGCGACACCCCGCTGCATAGCCGGGTACACCCGCTCTGACCTCGGTCGATGGGCACCACGATGGACAGCGACAGCCACAATACGGACATCTCGCGGGCCAGACCCCCGGGGCTCGCCGCGGTGCGGGCATGGCCGGTGTGGTCACTTCCCCGGCGCGCGCTGGGCTACCTGCTCGTGGTGGAAGCCGCCGCGCTGATCCTGGTGGTCGCGTTCGCGGGCAGCCCGATTTCCGGTTCGGACGCACTGCGCGGCCTAGTGCTCGCCGTCGCCGCCGTCGCGCACTTACAGATCTCCCGGTTCACCGAACGCGTCCGCCGCGACCACTCCCGTATCGTGCACGTCGATCTGGGCTCGGTCTGGACGCTGCCGGGCGCGCTGCTGCTTCCGCCGCTGCTGGAAGCCGCGCTGATCGCGTTGATCTGCACCCACCGCTGGTTCCTGGTCGGCCGCTACGACCCGTCCCGTCCGCTCTACAAGCAACTGTTCACCGCGGCCATGATGCTGCTGTCCTGCTACGCGGCCTCGGGCCTCGCCCACCTGCCCGCGCTGCACCTCGGCAGCAGTCAATGGCTCGACCTGGCCGTGCTCGCCGCCGCCGTACTGGCCCAGTTCACGGTGAACTCGCTGCTGGTGGCCGGGGTGCTCGCGTTGACGACCCGGATCAGGAGCTGGCGCGACCTGGCCGGTAGCGCGGCCGACAACCTGCTCGAACTGGCCGCGCTGCTGCTCGGTGGCTGTGTCGCGCTGCTGATGCTGCCCGGGCCCGCGCTGGCGATCGTGATGATCATCCCGGCCGTCGCGCTGCACCGCAGCGTGCTGGTGCAGCAACTGGAACGAGCCGCCCGGACCGATCCCAAGACCGGCCTGCTCAACGCACCCGCCTGGCACACCCAGGCCGAGTTGCAACTGCTGCGCGCGCAGCAACAGCCGGGCAGCACGCTCGGCCTGCTCATGCTCGACCTCGACCTGTTCAAACAGGTCAACGACACGCACGGGCACCTGGCCGGGGACGCGGTGCTGCGCGCGGTCGCGCAACTGCTCGGCGACACGGTGCGCCGGGGAGATCAGGTCGGACGCTTCGGCGGCGAGGAGTTCGCCGTGCTGCTGCCGCAGATCACCGGCAGCGCCGAAGCCCGCGCCGTCGCCGAGCGCATCCGCGCCAGGATCGCGGGACTGAGCGTGAGCGTCGGACCCGATCAGTCGGTCACCGGGTTGTCGGTGTCGATCGGGGTCGCGGTGTATCCGTTGGTCAGCGAGGACTCGCTGGACGGTCTGCTGGCCGTGGCCGATGCCGCGCTCTACAGCGCGAAACGGGCCGGCCGCGATCAGGTCGCCGTCGCCTGAGCGCTGGGCCATCGGCAGTAACGGCGGCCGCCGGTTCGCCGATTCGTAGGTGCAGGGCGAGCAAGGCCGACCGGCTCCTCGTCACGAAGAAATTCCGCGGCGAGAAATTCGGCGCGGAACTATATTTCGACGCCACTGGCAGTGCTCAATGAATACGAACGTTTTGCCGCGGAAATTCCTGACCGGAACGTCACACGCGCGCACCGACTGTCGGAGCCGAGTGCTACCGTTCCGTTTCGGTGTCGCCGTACGCGTAGGGGGGAGCGTTGCGCAGCGCGGTCATTCCGCCGAATGGCGGATTGATGGCGAATGCGGAACGTAGGATTCCGCTGCGAGCACGTCGGAACCAAACCACCATTGTTTGGCCTTCAGGGGAGTCCAATGGACCACGTTTCATTACGCTCGCATCGGCACAGATCGCGGTTGACCTTGACGCTGGGTCTGCTGACCGCCGCGCTCGGGGTGACCGGCCTGGTCATCGTCCCGGCGACCGCGGCCACCGCGGCACCGCAGCACGTTGGCGTCGCGCCTCGGGTGCCTGCCGGTGCGGTCCGGGTCGCCGACCCGGACGCGAATGCCGTGCTGCATCTCGACGTCGCTCTCTCGCCGCGCGATCCGGCCGCGCTGGCCGCGTTCGTCAACTCGGTCTCCACACCGGGCAACGCGAACTACCACCACTACCTGGCCAAGGGCCAGTTCGCTTCGGTGTTCGGCCCGACCAAGGCCAGCGTCGACGCGCTGCGCACCCAGCTCACCGCCGAGGGCCTGACCGTCGGCACGCCGTCCTCGGACGCGCTGACCCTGCCGGTCACCACCACGGTCAGCGGCGCCGAGCACGCCTTCGGCGTCGGCATCGCCGGGTACAAGCTGGCCAACGGCCGCACCGCCTACGCGAACACCGCGGCCCCGTCGCTGCCCGCCGCGGTCGCGCACACCGTGTCCGGCGTGCTCGGCCTGGACAACCTGACCCCGCTGCCCACCCCGCAGCACACCGGCACCAAGGACCAGAAGGCCGCGCCGAAGACGAGCGTGGCACCGCACGCGAACGCCAAGGTGCGCTCCAACGGGGTCAAGCCGCAGTCGGTGGCGCCGACCACGTGCGCCCCGGTGCAGAACCTGTTCCCGAACCTGACCGACGGCAAGGACTACTGGGAGCCGAGCTCGCTGAGCAGCGGCGCCGCGTACAACACCGGCAACCTGTACTGGTCCTACGGCAACACCGGTAGCGGTGTCACGGTCGGCCTGTTCGAGTTGGAGGACTTCTCCGACATCGACATCGCGTCCTACCAGGACTGTTACGGCACCTCGGTTCCGGTCACCCGGGTTCTCGTCGACGGTGGCCCGACAGCGGCCCCGGACCCGCTGCAGAACATCGGCATCGAGTCCGCACTGGACATTGAGGCCGTCGCCGGTGTCGCCCCGGGCAGCTCGATCAGGGTCTACCAGGGCCCGGACGCGACCAACCCGAACACGACCCTTGGCGAAGTGCTGGACACCTACACGGCCATGGTCAACGACGACGCCGCGCAGGTCCTCTCGACCAGCTGGGGCGCCTGCGAACTGGACAGCGACACGACGTTCATGAACGCCGAGTCGAACGTGTTCGCCCAGGCCGCCGCCCAGGGCCAGACCGTGGTCGCCGCCGCTGGTGACTTCGGTTCGACCGAGTGCGCCCCCGACCAGACCTCGACCGGTGCGCCCTCGCCGAACGCTGGCCTGCTCTCGGTGTCCGACCCGGCCAGCCAGCCCTACGTGACCGGCGTCGGTGGCACCGCGATGCAGCTCAACGGCAACGGTGGGGTCAACCTGACCACCTGGAACGAGCAGCAGAACACCAACCTGGGTATCCCGGCCGGCGCGACCGGCGGCGGTGTTTCCCACCAGTTCTCGCTCTCCGGCGCGAGCAACTACCAGTCCGGCGTGCAAGGTCCCGGTTACTCCAACGCGTGCGGCGCCGCCACCGGCGTGGCCTGCCGCCAGTCGCCGGACGTGTCCGCGATCGGTGCGTTGTCCACCGGCTGGCTGATCGCCAACGGTCAGGACGGCCAGGGCGGCGAGTACTGGGGCGTCATCGGCGGCACCAGCCTGTCCGCTCCGCTGTGGGGCGCGATCACCGCGCTCGCCGACGCCAGCAACTCCTGTGCGGCCAACGGTTCGGTCGGTTTCGCCAACCCGGCGCTCTACGCCAACCCGGCCGCGCTGACCGACGTCACCACCGGCAACAACATCCTGCAGGGCCAGACGGTCAGCCAGTACTCGGCGGGCAGCGGCTACGACCTGACCACCGGTCTCGGTTCGCCCCGGGCGCCGCAACTGGTCGAGGCGCTGTGCGGCGGTACCGCGGCGACCGCGGGCAGCAGTTTCGTCCCGGCCGGACCGACGCGTCTGCTGGACACCCGTAACACCGGTGGTCCGATCGGCGCCAACTCGGCGCGGAGCCTCCAGGTGACCGGTGCCAACGGCGTGCCTGCCACCGGCGTCACCGCGGTCGTGCTGAACATCACCGCGACCGACACCAGTTCGGGCAGCTTCCTGACCGTCTACCCGGACGGCACCGCGCGTCCGCTGGCGTCGAACGTCAACTTCGATCCGGGTGAGACGATCCCGAACCTGGTCACCGTTCCGGTGGGCAGCGACGGTGCCGTCGACATCTACAACCTCAACGGTTCGGTCGACGTGGTTGCCGACCTCTTCGGCTACTACACGACCGGCACCGGCAGCCTGTACCAGCCGGTGACCCCGATCCGGGTGCTCGACACCCGCAGCGGTACCGGTCCCATCGGAGTGCCGTCGGCCGCGCCGATCGGCCAGGACCAGTCGATCAGCGTCCAGCTCTCCGGTGCCAACGGCGTTCCCGCCACTGGCGTCACCGGGGTCGTGCTGAACGTGACGGCCACCGATTCGTCCACCGGCAGCTACCTGACGGTCTACCCGGACGGGATCACCCGGCCGCTCTCGTCCAACCTGAACTTCAGCGCTGGACAAACGATTCCGAACCTGGTCACCGTTCCGGTGGGCAGCGACGGCAAGGTCGACATCTACAACTTCAGCGGCACGACGGATGTGGTCGCCGACCTGTTCGGTTACTACACGAGCAGCGGCACCGGGTTCAAGTTCCACCCGTCCGCACCACACCGCATGGTCGACACCCGCATCGGTAACGGTGTGACGCCGGGGCAGCCTGCTCCGGTCGGTAGCGGTCAGACCTTCGCCATGCCGATCGCCGACACCAACGGTGCGGGCAACGCCGGTCCGTTCACCAACGCGGCCGCGCTGGTGCTGAACGTGACGGTGACCGGCCCGACCGCAGGCGGCTACGTGACCGTCTACCCGTCCGGAGTCATTCGGCCGCTGTCGTCGAACCTGAACTTCAACGCGGGCCAGACGATCCCGAACGCGGTGCTGACGCCGGTCAACGGCAATTCGATCGATTTCTACAACTTTGCCGGCAACACCTCGCTGGTGGTCGACGTCGACGGCTACTTCGCGAAGAGTTGATGTACTGACGCAGTAGACGATGGCCTTGTCAGCGCTGGTTTTCCGGCGCTGACAAGGCCATCGGTGTGTCTACAGGGGACGTTGCAGGGTGAGCAGCAGGTTCGCCCTGCGGGGCGGGACGCGGGATTCGCTGGACACCGACCAGCCCGGCATGGCCGCCTCGATCAGCCCGTCGAGTTCGGGACGGGCCATGAACCGCACCGTCGGATCACCGGAAACGAAGCGGTCGGCGAAGAACGCGGCGGAGTTCGCCAGCCCCGGCCGCTGTTCCCATTCCTTCAACGCGACCGTGCCACCCGGCGCGGTCAGTTCCGCCGCGTCCTTGAGCACCTGGACGCGCTCGTTCTCGGCGACATGGTGGATGACGTCGCAGATCATGATCAGGTCGAACGGGTCCGGCTTCTCTTCCAGCAGCTCGGTCGTGCTGATCGGGCGGAAATCCACGCCCGTCCGGTCACCGTCGTACATCCGGCCCGGGCTCGGCGCCGCCGGGTCAAGCCCGACCACCTCGGCCTGCGGGAGGACCCGGCGCAACGCGGCCGCCATGGCCCCGTCGCCGCAGCCGATCTCCAGGATGCGCGCTGCCTTCGGCGTCACCGAGGCGACCGTGGTGGCCAGCGCGTCGAGGTCGATGAACATCCCCCGATAGCCGCGAATGGCCGCGGGCTCGAATCGGCCGAGCGCGCCGCGTACGGCCGCACCTACGGACATGGCATGTCCTCTCCCCTACGTCGTCAACGGCCCGATTATGGTAGGCGGGTGCGCGGAACGGCCGGACTCAGGGACAAGGCGGGCCCTCCGGTCCTGATGGCCGGTGGGCTGCTGGTGACCGGACTGGCCGGTTACGGCTTCGTGGCGCTGTCCGGCCACACGCTGCCCGCGCGGGACGCGGCCGCGGTCGCCGCGCTGTACCTGTTGATCAATCTGGTCGGCCCCGGTGTGTTCGCCGCGCTGGAGCAGGAGACCAACCGGAGCATCGGCGCGGAACTCGCCGCAGGCGGCACCGTCGACGCCGTGCGCCGACGGGCCGCGCTGGTCGGCGGCGGGCTGTTGGTGCTGGTCCTGGCCGTGCTGGGTGGCCTGGCGCCGGTGCTGGTGCCGACCACCCTGGGCGGCAACACCGGCCTGTTCTTCGCGCTGCTGCTCGGCACCGTCACCTCGGGCGTGGTTTACCTGGCCAGGGGCTTGCTGGCCGGTACCAGCCGGTTCGCCGGCTACGCGGCCACACTGGCCGGTGAGGGCGCGGCGCGGCTGCTGCCGTGCATCCTGCTCGCCGTGCTTGGCGGGGCCAACGCGGTGGTCTACGGGGTGTTTTTCGCGGCCGGTTCGCTGTTCGGGGTGGTCGCGAGCTGGCCGTGGCTGCGCCGGATGGACGCGCCCGGCGCCGGATCCGAGCGCCCCAGCGCGACGACCACCGCCGAGATGGGCCGCAAACTCCTGCTGCTGGTCGGCTCGACCACGCTGCTGCAACTGCTGGGCAACCTCGCCCCGATCGTGGTCGCCGGCCGGCTGACCACCAACGCCGCCCTGGCCGCCGCGTTCACCTCGGCGTTCGTGCTGGCTCGGCTGCCGCTGACCGCGTTCGCCCCGGTCCAGGCCCTGATGCTGCCCCCGCTGACCGCGGCGGCGGCCCGCGGCGACCTGCCCGCGGTGCGGCGGCTGCTGCTCCGCATCGTCGCTGCGGCGGTCGCGGTCGGCCTGCTCGGCACGCTGGCCGCGGGCGCGATCGGGCCATGGGCGGTGCGGATCTTGTTCGGCGCCAAGGTCGACCTCGGCGGCGCCATGCTCGCCGCGCTCGGCGCCAGCACGATGCTGCTGATGCTCGGGCTGATCCTGCAACCCGGACTGGTCGCGCTCGGTCGCCATCGGATCGTTGCCGGATCGTGGGCGCTGGGCGCGATCGTGCTGGTCGGGCTGGTTTTCCTGCCTGGCGATCCACTACGCGCAGCGATCATCGGCCAGCTCATCGGGTCCGGCCTGGTGGTGGTCGGCATGGTCGCCGGACTGTTCGCGGCGCTGCGGGACCGGTCGGAGCCCCAGGAGCCGACCGCAGTTTCCCTGACCGCCGAACAGCTGGATTGAGTCTCATTTAGGCTGTCACCGTGTCGAGTGAATCGCCGACCGACAGAGTCCTGATCGTGGTGCCCGCCTGGAACGAAGAACAGGTCGTCGGCGCCACGGTCACCGAGATCCGCGGGACGTTGCCACAGGTGGACGTCCTGGTCGTCGACGACGGCTCGACCGACGACACCGCGAAGGCGGCCAGGTCGGCAGGCGCCCGGGTGCTCGAACTTTCCTACAACCTCGGCGTCGGCGGGGCCATGCGCGCCGGTTTCCGCTACGCCGTGCAGAACGGCTACGACACCGTCGTGCAGGTCGACGCCGACGGTCAGCACGACCCGAGCGAACTGCCCGCGCTGCTGGCCAAACTGGCCGATGCGGACATGGTGATCGGCTCCCGGTTCGCCGGCGTCGGCGACTACCGGATCGGCGGACCGCGGCACTGGGCCATGACGCTGCTCTCGGCGGTCATCTCCCGGCTGGCCCGGACCAGGCTCACCGACACCACCTCGGGTTTCCGCGCGACCGGACCGAGGGCGCTGCCGCTGTTCGCGGAGCACTACCCGGCCGAATACCTCGGTGACACGGTCGAATCGCTGGTGATCGCGGTGCGCGCGGGTTGCCGGATCGCCGAGATGCCTGCCCGGATGCGGCCGCGCCAGGGTGGTCGGCCCAGCCACCGGCCGATCAAGGCCGCCGTCTACCTGTTCCGGGCCACGTTCGCGTTGCTGCTGGCTTTGGTGCGCCGCTGGAACGTCACCGTCAAGTCGCCGATCGAACCGCGAGTGACCGAGATCGAAGGCAGACTGGCCGGATGAGTTCCTATGTGGTCGCGATCATCGGCAGTGTGCTGATCCTGGCCGGGATCTTCGAGCTGCTGCGCCGCCGCCAGCTCAGTGAGAAATACGCGGCGCTGTGGCTGGTCGTCGGCGTGCTGCTGCTGGTGCTGACCATCTTCCCGGGGCTGCTCTCCGCGACCACGCACGCGCTCGGTTTCGCGGTGCCGTCCAACCTGTTGTTCTTCGTGGGCATCGTGTTCCTGGTCGGCGTCTGCCTGCACCTGTCCTGGGAGCTGTCCCGGTTGGAGAACGAGACCCGCAAACTCGCCGAAGACCTGGGCATCCTGCGACTGGAACTGCGCGAACTGGCCAAGGACAAGGCGGCCGAGCGGGAAAACGAGCGATGACAACGCTCGACATCCTGATGCCCTACTACGGCGACGTGGCGTTGATGCGGGCCGCGGTGCGCAGCGTGCTCCAACAGGACGATCCGCGCTGGCGCCTGACCGTCGTGGACGACGGTCAGGAAGACGGCGTGCCGGAATGGTTCGCAGGCCTCGGCGACGAGCGGGTGCGCTACCTGCGCAACGTTCGCAACCTGGGCGTCACCGGCAACTTCAACCGCTGTCTGGAACTGGTCGAACACGAACTGCTGGTGATCTTCGGATCCGACGATCTGATGCTGCCCAACTACGTGCGCACCGTGCTCGGCGTGCACGCCGACGTGCCGGACGCGGCCGTAGTCCAGCCCGGTGTGGTGGTCATCGACGGGGCCGGTCAGCCCGCGCGGACGTTGGCCGACACCGCGAAGCGCAAGTTGTACGCGCCCAAGTTCACCGGCCGTTACGAGCTGTCCGGCGAGCCGCTCGCGGTGAGCCTGCTGCGCGGCGACTGGCTGTATTTCCCGTCGCTGTGCTGGCGGGCCGATGCGATCAAACAGCTGCGCTTCCGCGCCGATCTCGGCGTGATCCAGGACTTGGCGTTCCTGCTGGAAATGGTCTGCCGGGACGGCAAACTCGTCGCCGACGACACCGTCTGCTTCCAGTACCGGCGGCACCTGGCCAGCGAATCCTCGGCGACCGCGGTGCAGGGCTCCCGGTTCACCGAGGCGGGCGAGTTCTTCGCGGAAGCAGCCGCGATGATGGCGCGGCACGGCTGGTCCAGGGCGACCAAGGTGGCCCGGCTGCATCTCTCGTCGCGGCTGTTCGCGCTGACCATGCTGCCCAGCGCGCTGCGCCAGCCGGGCAAACCCGCGGTCGGCGCCTTACTCACCCACGTTCTTGGCGGAGGTGCCCATGGCGACCACTGAAGGCTCGGACTACACCGATCGCCTGGTGCGCCTGGAACAGCCGCTGTGGAAGCGGGTGCTGGACGTGCAGGCGCCGTACCGGTGGAACGTGCGGCGGCTGTTCGGCGATCGCGAGGTGCTGGACGTCGGCTGCGGCATCGGCCGCAACCTGGAACACCTCGCCCCGCGCGGAGTCGGCGTCGACCACAACGAGCACTCCATCCAGGTGTGCCGCGAACGCGGCCTGACCGCGTTCACCACCAACGAATTCGGCGACTCCGAATACGCGAAGCCCGGCCGGTTCGGCGGCCTGCTCGCCGCGCACCTGATCGAGCACCTACCCCGGCCGGACGCGGTCGAAATCCTGGCCGGTTACCTGGACTATCTGGCGCCGGAAGCGCGGGTGGTGTTCATCTGCCCGCAGGAACGCGGTTACGCGACCGACCGCACGCACGTCGCGTTCACCGACTTCGACGGCCTGGCCGACGTGGCCGGGCAACTCGGCCTGCACGTGGTGCGGCGGTTGTCCTTCCCGCTGCCGCGCGCGGCAGGCCCGGTCTTCCCCTACAACGAGTTCGTCCTGCTGGCGGTCAAGCGCAACCGGTGATGCGGTAGAGCTTCATGGCACCGTCCGAATCGACCAGCTGGAAGCCGGGCTTGTCCTTCGGGTCGGCGAAGCCGACATACTGGCCGACCGCGGTGTGCGAGAGCGTGCCGTTGCCGATGAGCAGATAGCCGACGTGCAACTGGAGCACGGCCGGGCACACGGCGGGATCGGTGGCCAGGTTGTCCAGTTGCGCGGCCAGGAGGTTCTGCGCGGGCGTGGTCGCGATGGCCATGTGCGCGATCAGGGTCCGCCGGTCTTCAAGCGCCCACAGCAACGCGCTGCCGTCCCACGGGTTGCCCGCGACCAGGCTGCCCGGCGGGATGTCCTTTTTGATCTGCGCGAAGAACGCCCGCTCGGCCGGGTTGACCAGCCAGCCCTCACCGCTGAACCCGGTCAGCGAGCCGGTCCGCCGATAGGTCAGCGTGTTGACGTGATCTTGCGCGTAGAACCCTTCGGTGCCAACGAGAACCAGCACCAGCACGATCGCGGCGGCGTAGCCGATGCGCACTGCCGGCAGCAGCACCCGTACCTTGCGCACGACGAACACGGTGGCCGCGACCGCGAGCGGGACGGTGGTGATCGGCAGCATGGCGGCCAGCCGGTACGCGTCGTTGTACCAGTAGCCGGTGAGCAACTGGGTGCTCGGCTTGTTGATCGCCGCGCACACCACGAACAGTGCGGCGCAGACCAGATAGTCCGCGACCACCCAGCGCAAGGTGGCCTGCCAGCGGGCCAGCACCACCCCGATCAGCACCAGCGCCGACAACACCCACAGCGAGCCGAACCCGTTGGTGTAGTCGGGCCCGCTGGTCGCGTTCACTGCGACCTGGCCAACCGCCTGCGCCGGTGACTCGAACGGTGGCCACGGCATGGCGCGCACCTCGGCCAGGATCGGCGTGGTGGCCACGAACCACCACCCGGCGACCAGGACCGCGACCGCAACGACAATCTCGGCGACGCCCTGAAATGCCCGGCCCCGGCGCCCCAGCGCGACCGCCCGGCGGGCCAACGCGATGAACACCGGGAACAACGCCAGCGCGGCCCAGGTGAACAGCACGTTCGGCTGGGCCAGCGCGCCAGCGAGGAACACGACCGGCAGCAACAACCACGCCCGCCCACGCCCGATCGGGTCATCGGGGGCGAGCCCGGTGATGGAGATGATCACGGCGAGCCCAGCCGGGGCGATCGCCATGGCCAGCAGGTTCGGCCACAGAATCCCGAACCCGAGCAGTCCCCACGGAAAAGCCGAGAAACCGAGGCTGAACAACCCGGTCAGTCCGAGCGCGAGCCGGGACTTCCCGAAGATCTGGCGGGCCAGCAGGATGCAGGACAGCGGCCACACCACGAGCGTCGCGGCGGCGGAGAACATGTTGGCAGCGACCGGAATCGAACTGCCGCTGCTCAGCACCACCAGCGAGGTCAGATCGTGCCAGGCGGCCGGATAGAACACGTTGCCCAGCCCCGGCGTCGCCAGCGTGCCCATGATCAGCGACGAGCCGTTGTGCGTGTCCAGGATGAGCGCGACCGCGTTGTAGTGGAACACCGCGTCGTAGGTCTGGGAGAGCTGGTCCGGGCGGTGCAGGCCGAGCACCATGATCACCGCGCCCAGCAGCAGCGCGGGCAGCAGCCCGGCGAACGCGGCAACGGTCACATTGCGTGGATCGGCGGTCCGGGCCGGAGCCCGGCGGCGCAGCAGGAACCCGACCCCGGCGACCACTCCGGCCACGATCAGGCTGGCCACCACCGCGAACGGCACCGACCAGCCGAAACCAAGCCGCCCGGCGACGATGGCCAGCACCGCGGGCAACGCGATGCTCACGATCGGCGCGGTCGCGACCGCCGCGATTCCGCGCAGGCCGATGCCGTAGGTGATCAGCACACCAGGCACCAGCAACCAGGCCACCCCGGCCAGGAAGACCGGAATGGCTTCGAGCCAGCTCACCACACTTTTCCCCTAGCGAAACAGCCCCGACCCGCGCGCGTCAGTGTACGTGGCGGCCGCATTCCCCAGGTCGGCGGTGCTTCGGGGGCGAGGTGCACTTCCATCCGACGAACCCCCGAATACTCGTTCAACGGCGACAGCGAGACCACCGCAAGCTCAGCGATGCCCTGGTGTCTCGCATGGGTAGTCGGTCGCCCAGGTGGCACGAGGCGGTGGGCTGGTCGGGCGGTCCGGTGGCGCGACCGAAACCGTGTGCGGAGTGGATTCCTGGCGCTCGGACCGGACGGCTGGCTGGGGCTCAGACCCAGCGGCTGGCCGGGGCTCGGGCTGGGCGGTTTGCCGGAACGGGGGTGGAGTGGGTTGCTGGGGCTTGGGCTGAGCGGTTTGCCGGGCCCCGGACCGGGCGGCTGCCTGGGACTGGGTTTGCCCGGGCTTGGGCTGAGCGGTTGGCTGGGGCGGGGTCGGGACTTGGTTTGCCTGCGGCGCGGGCGGCAGGCCGAGCGGGCTTTGCCTGCCCCGGCTGCTCTGGTTCCATTCCTGGATGCGCCGTCGCTGCCGCTGCCGCTGCTTGGTGATCCACTCGCGACCTTCCCCGGCGACCGACTGCAGAATCCGCACAGCGGTGGCCGCGCCGGACGAGCCGAGGGCGAGTTGTTCGAGCGCGTCGTTGTCCTCGGCGGCCTGGCCGCGCAGGCCGTCGAAGTTCTCCAGCACCAACTGGATGTCGTCCTGGTTGGCCAGCGAGAGCCACAACGCCTTGCGCAGCAGGACTCCCGGCACCGGACCGGTGACCGAGGCGACGTTGTCGGCCGAGATCACCATGACGTGGCGCCGCTCTCCAGCGAACCGCACGCCGACTTCGACCACCCGCACCCGAACCAGGGATTCGTACCGGAAGGACGAGGTTTCCTTGTTCCGCACGCTGCCGTCGCTGAAGTTCAGGTCGACGCGGTACTCCCACACCCCGTTCTCGGTCAGCAGGAAGACCAGCACCCGGTAGGCGTCGTAGCGCGGCGGACCATAGCTGACCCGCGCCCGCCGGGCTTTCGGCAGTCCCTCGGTGAGCACGACGTGCCCGACGATGTCGCGGTTGGTCAGGTCCGCGTGCCGCATGGCCTCGGTTTTCAGGTACGACTTGTCGAAGTCGAGCCAGCGTGCCATCTCGATGTCGGTGGGCCGGTCGGCCAGTTTGTCCTGCCACTTGCGGTATTCGGCCTGCTCCCAGGCCAGCTGGGTGCGGCAGTCGGCGAGTTCGCCGGCCACGGCGTGTTTGCTGCCGAGCAGCTTCACCCAGCCCAGCACCGCCAGGATCGCGATGACCGCGACCGCGATGATCTTGCCGATGCCGAACGTCCCAGATAGCCCGAGCACCGCGACGACGGCGAGCACGACGCCCAGCGCGACGACGATCTTGTCGCGGTTCTCCGCCGGTGTGGTGGCGCGGTAGTCGAACAGGGTGCCGTTGGCCCGTTGCCGCGACCAGTAACGGATCTGCGCGAAGATCAGCCAGTTCAGGGTCAGCCCGAACACTTCGGACTCGCGCTGGGTGACCGGGGTGTCCGGCCGGGCGCCGGGCAGCAGCGGCTGGCCATAGGTGCGGACGAGCCGGTTGAACAGCGTGTACGCGGGGCGGCCGAGATCGGCTTGCCAGGCTTGCTGTTGCGCCCAGTCGAGCGGTTGTTCACGGCCGAGCCTGCGCTTGATCATGCCGTCGATGCGCCGCCGGAACAGCTGGCTGCCGAGGTGGAGCGCCTGTTCGTCGCAGCCTTCCGGCTTGTCGCCGTCGCCGAGTTCGAATTCGAGCCGGCTGCGCCGCAGCCGCGCCGCGAGCAGGTGAGCGCCGAACCACACGGTGAGCCCGCACGCGGCCAGCAGCAGCACGGTCTCGGCAACGCCGATCAGGGAGGTGTCCCAGAGGAACCACAGCGCCACGCCGAGCGTGCCGAGCACCAGCATCAACCAGACGCCGCCGGAGGCCGGGCGGGTGAAGTACGGCGCGGCGAGCCGCGGTTGGGCGGGAACCGGCTGGAAGAACTTCCAGGCGCGGATGGACCGGTAGCCGGACATTCGCGCGTGTTCGACGTCGGCCGCGTTGACGTGGTCGAGCTGGTCCTGCACCGCGCCACCGATGATCATGTCCAGGTGCCGGGTGATCTCTTCCTTGCGCTGCTGGGGTAACTGCGCGAACAGGTCGAGCACCGCGGCGAGCGTGCCAGGGTCGGGTTCGCGGCTGGTTTCCTGGGTGAGCACGCAGGTCACCAGTTCCCAGATCACCGTGATCGCCTCGTACCAGCCGTCCTTGGTGCACTGGTTGGCGAGGTTGAGCGCGGTTTGCAGGTTGTCGAGTTCCTGCGGGCCGAGTTGACTGATCGAACGCTCGCTGAGGATGGCGAGCGCGTAGTCGTAGGCTAGTTCACTTGTGGTGAATCCTGCATACACGCACTCGGCGAACAGCCGCTCCGCGATTCTCGGCGAGCTGCCTGCCAGATAGTTGCGGCCGACGTCGAACTTCTGCTGCGGCGAGTCGTGCGTGCCGAACTGGTAGATCGTGTCGCCCTCGTGGAACACGGCGTCGCCGTGCACCTCGCCGAACTGGAGATTGGCGTTGTTGTCACCGGCGATACTGCTGTCGAACTGATTCATCGCGCACCCCTCGACTCAGCGACGCCTCGGCGGTCTGCCGCCCATCTGGACGCCGCCATTGATGACTCCGGCCTGCACCACGTTGTTGCCCTTGCCGTGCACGTTGTTCACCACGGACATGCCCTTCGGGCCCGCCTGCTCCGGTGGCTCGTCGTGGCCGGGACCGGTCCCCGGTTCGATCGCCAGAATCAGGGCACGCGCGAACAGCGCGGCGTGTCGTGCCGCCAGCTCCTGCGAGCCGGTCCGGTCGACGGCGTCCTTGTTGCCATCAGCGAAGTCGCTGATGCCGCGCACCGTGATGGTGGGGAGGTCACCTTGCAGATGAGCGGACTGGGCCACGCCCGCCCCCTCGGTCTCGACTGCGACCGCGTCGTTGAAGTTGCGGTCGAGCAGCCGGGCGGTCGGCGAGTTCCTGGTGTTCAGCACGACTTCTCCAGACGCGATCGGCTCGAAATGGACCTGCGGCCGGGATTGCCCAGCACCGGTTTCGGCGCACCATTCGTTCTTCCTGGCCAGCGAGCGGGCGAGTTGTTCGAGTTCGTGCGAGGGCTCGTAGGCGCGCGGCCGGAACTTGTCGCCGTCGCCCTCGCTGCGTTCGCCGTGATAGGCGTAGACCTTGGTCGCGACGACGACATCGCCGATGACCAGCCATTTGGCCAGCCCGCCGGCAACGCCGACGAAAATGACGGTCTGCGGCGAGAATTCATTGATCGCTCGTTCGGTCATGATCGCGGCGGACGCGTTGCCCGCGGTGGTCAGGGCGAGCGCGATCTCCTTTTCGGGATGGCGTTCGAAAGCACCGATTTCGAACAAGGTACCTGCCGAATGCCGGTGCCTGCGCAGCCCGGACAACTGCTCGCGCATCGCGCGATATTCCACTTCGAGTGCGGTGAGGATGACGATCATCGATTTCGCTCCGTTCACCATGACATCGGATCAATGTAAGACGAATCCGCCTTCTCGTCAATATGACGGTATGGGCAGCGGGTCAGTTGCTGTCACTTCGACGAGAAGTTACGCTGACCGGATGGCGCAACCCTGGAGGATCCCCACCGTGGCGATCGCGGTCGACCTCGCGGTACTGACCATTCGTGCCGGAAAGCTGAACATCCTCCTGGTCACCCGGGGTATCGAGCCCTATCTGGGCAGGCTCGCCCTGCCGGGCGGGTTCCTGGCCAGCGACGACGAGGACATCGACGTCGCGGCCGCACGGGAACTCGCCGAGGAGACCGGATTGTCCGCCAAGGATCTGCACCTGGAACAGTTGCGGACCTACGGGCGGCCGGGCCGGGACCCGCGCCAGCGGGTGGTGACCATCTGCTATCTGGCGATGATGCCGGATCTTCCCCTTCCGCACAGCGGCGGCGACGCGCGAACCGCGAAATGGGTACCGGTCGACACCGCGCTGAATCGCAAGCGACGGCTGGCCTTCGACCACGCCGCCATCATCGCGGACGCGGTCGAACGCGCGCGAGCCAAACTGGAATACACGACGCTGGCCACCGCCTTCTGCGGTCCGGAGTTCACCATATCGGAACTGCGCGGAGTCTACGAGACAGTCTGGTCCGAACAATTGGATCCGCGCAACTTCCATCGCAAGGTAACCAGTGTCGACGGGTTCCTCGTACCCACGGGTAATCGCACGAACAACAATGGCGGAAGGCCCGCGGCAACGTACCGCCGTGGCACGGCTACAATGCTGCATCCGGCAATCCTGCGCGACACAAACAGCAGGTAGGAAGGATTACCGCCGAGTAGACAACTTGGCGACCTGGGGCGAAGCGGCAAGAAACAGGACGCATGTCCGGTAATGAAATCCGGGGGAGCACAACAATGTCCGCTGCGGTGAATGTCGAGCGTGCGCAATTGGGCGCGCTCGGCGCCGCGCTGGGGCGAGGCGCGCAGGCGATCGTCTACGATCTGCCCGGCATGAACCTCCCCGACGTGTACGGACCGTTGGTGTACAAGGAATATCGAGAACCGTACGGCTCGCCGAACGACCTTCGGCGTACCGTGTCCGACCGGCTCACGCTCGATCCGCGAAAACGCGCGCAGCTCGACGAGATTTCCGCGTGGCCGCTGCGCGTTGTCACCGACGACGGCGAAGTGTGCGGCATCATCATGCGCCGGGTACCGGATTCGTTCACGGATTCGCTGGCCTTACCCGGTACTGGACGAACCACAAAAACATTGCGGGAAGTCCAGAATCTGTTCATCAGTCCCGAACTGGCGCAGCGCATCGGCCGTCCGGTCCCGGACAACAACCAGCGCAAACGGATCTGCCGCGATTTCGCCGCTGCGCTCACCTTCTTCCACCAGGAACTCGCGGTCGCGTTCGGCGACATCAATGCCAAGAACGAGTTGTACCGGCTCGGCGGCGCCGCGAGCGTGTTGTTCATCGACTGCGACGGCGTGCGCCGCACCGGTCAGATCTCCAGTACCGACCAATTGAACACGCCCGACTGGGTGCCCCCGAACCGCGAACCGTTGTCGCAGGCCACCGACCTGTACAAACTCGGCTTGTTCATCCTGCGCTGCCTGTGTCCCGGCCCGAACGCGTCGACCCGGCTCGATCCGGCGCCTGCCCGGGAACTGCTCGACGACACCGGCTACAAGATGCTCGAAGACGCGCTGCGGGACGACCCGAGGGGCAGGCCGAGCGCGCGCGAATGGCAGACCTACCTGAGCAGGTTGATCGGCGATCCGATCGAACCGCCGGTGCTGCTCTCCGCCCGCATCGACGAACAGTGGGTGCCGGCGGGCCAACCGGTCGCCGTGCACTGGCAGGCGACCGACGCCATCACCGTCGACGTGCGCGGCGCGACCTTCGCCGATCGCGTCGACGGGAGCGCGGGCGAGGGCACCGTGTGGGTGCCGCTGGAAACCAACTACGTGTGGGTGATCGCGCGCAACCGGGTCGGCGAGGACGTGCGCCGGATTGGTCCGATCGCGCTGGTCTCCCGCCCGCCCGAAGTGCCGCTCCCGGTGCCGATGCCGCAGCTGCGATGGCCACCGGCGGCCGCGCTGGTTTCGCCGTATCTGCCCGCGTTGCCGGTGTTTCCGCACGTGGACGTGCCGACTCCGATGGTCGCGCCGACCGAACTACTGGGCACGAACGGTCCGGACGCGGGCCGGATCCTGCCACCGCTGTCGTCGATCGCGCCGCCCTTCGACGTCACCTCGTTGATCTTGGGCTGCCCGCGCATCACTGCCACGCTTGAGGAGATCCAGCCATGACCGTGCGGAAGATGCTGGCGTTGATCGCGGGCGCACAACCGGACCTGGCCGAACAGTCGGGAGATCTGACCAAGCAGGCGGCCATGGGCGGCGTGCTGATCAGCACCGCGCTGGTCGCGGGCGTGTCCGCGTTCTTCGCGCTCGACGGCACCCTGCACCTGCCCTGGCCCGCCGCGCTCGGCGCCGCGCTGGTCTGGGCGTTCGTCATCCTGAACCTGGACCGCATGCTGATCGTGAGCATGAACGGGATGCACGGCATCAAGCTCAAGCTGGCCGCCGCGCTCCCCCGGCTGGCGCTGGCGATCGTGATCGGCGCGGTGGTGTCGACCCCGTTGACGTTGCGCGTTTTCCAGCCGGAGATCGACGCGCAACTGCAGATCATGCACGCCCAGCAGATCACCACATCCGACCAGACGCTCAACACCACCTACGCCGACATTCCCAGTCTGGAGAACCAGGTCGCCAACCTGCAGGCGATCATCTCCGGCAAGACCCACCCGGCAGTGGCCGACGACCCGGACGTCAAAGCCGCGCAGGCCGCCTACAACACCGCGGAGCAGACCTATCAGACCGCGGAAAGCCAGGCCCAGTGCGAACTGAACGGCACCTGCGGCTCCAATCACGCGGGCAACGGCCAGGCCTACAAGAACCAGCAGGCCACCGCAGACGCCGCCAAGCAACAAGCCGACGCGGCGAACAGGGCGTTGCAGGCGGCCGAGGCCAAGGCGAGCAGCAACCTCGCGGCCACCGCCGCCCAGCAGGTCGCCGATGCCCGCAAGCAACTGCCGGACGTCCAGAACCGGCTCACCGTCGAACAGGCCGAGAAGCAGGCGGCGGATCAGGCGGCGCTGGCCGCGGACAACGCGAACAGCGGACTGCTGTCCCAACTGGAAGCACTGGACACGATCACGGCCGACCATCCGACCGCTGCCATCGCGCACCTGATGTTGTTCCTGCTGTTCCTGTTCATCGAGGTGCTGCCGGTGCTGGTCAAGCTGCTCAGCACGCTCGGTTCGCCATCGGCCTACGACGATCTGATCGCGCAACAGGAGGAGCACGTCAAGCAGGCCAAGCGCAGCACGCTGGACGCCGAGCGCAAACAGCAGGAGGCGCAGGCCGAAGCCGCGGCCGAGGTCGCCGCGCATCAACTGGCCGAACAGGTCGAGCAGGCCAAGCTCGCGGCCGGGCAGGTGGTCGCGATGCAGGCGGAGATCGCGATGCGGTCGATGGAGGCCTGGAAGGAACTGGCCAAGAAGAAGGTCGACGCCGAGCTGAACCAGTGGATCATGGCCAACTCCGTGAACGCTTCCGCACCGCAGACTCGGTGGGATCCGGAGAAGACCGTTGAGCTGCCCCGGCGCGACCTGCGCCCGTACTACCGGAACAACTGACCCGCGAGGAGCATCTGTGAACGCACCGCTGGGCAAGCTGTTGCCCTTCTACCTGGTTGTCGACGTCTCCTACTCCATGAACGGCAGCAAGCTCGACGCGGCCAACCAGATGATGCCCGCCGTGCTGGACGCGCTGGCCCAGGCGCCGATCCTGTCGGACAAGGTCCGCTTCGCCGTGATCGACTTCTCCAACGACGCCCAGGTGCGCCTGCCGCTGTCGGATCTGCTGGAGGACGGCACCGAGCTGCCCGTGCTCGGCCTGCGTGGCGGGACCTCCTACGCGGCCGCGTTCCGGTTGCTGCGCACCGAGATCGAGCAGAACGTCCGTCAGCTCAAGGCGGACGGCTATGCGGTGCACCGGCCCGCGGTGTTCTTCCTCTCCGACGGTGAGCCGACCGAGTCCGAGGCCGAGTGGCAAGCGGCGTTCCACGAACTCACCAGCTACGACCCGAAAACCAAACAGGGTTTCTCGATGTTCCCGAACGTGGTGCCGTGCGGGGTCGGCGCCGCGAACCCGCAGACTCTGCAAAAGCTGATCCACCCGGCCGATGGCAGCAAGCCGATGCGGATGTACCTGATGGATCACGGCGAGGACGCGGCCAAGGCCATCGGCATGATCGCCGAGGTGCTGATCTCCAGCGTGCTGGCCTCGGGCGAGAGCTTGGTGAAGGGCAGTTCGGGGCTGATCCTGCCGGAGGAGCGGGACCTGCCCGCAGGCATTCACGCCTACGGCGCCGATGACGAGGACTTCGTCTGATGACGCCGCCAGTGCCGGAAACCGCGCCGAACCCGATCGCGCCGGAAACCTGGACGGGCGCGTTCGAGCCGTACGTGGTCGGCAGCGCGGGCCGGGCCGCGAGCCGGGTCCAGCCGAGGTTCGTGCCCCGGTTCGCGCAGCGGCCGGACACCGTCCTGGACGGCGTCGTGGTGAACGGGCCGGACGACGCGGTCTCGGTGACGGTGCGCGCGGCGAGCGTGCGCGGCCTTTCGCACCGCGCCTATGCCACGGTCCGGCAGGACGAGTACGCGCTGCGCGTCACCCCCGATCACCACTATCTCGTGCTCTGTGTGGCCGATGGCGTGTCCTCGGGCCGTTATTCGCACTATGCCGCGTCGTGGGGCGCCCAGGACGGGGCCGACGAGCTGGTCCAGCGGCTGGCGAACGCCGCGCCGGACGACCTGGACTGGCCGGATTTCCTGGGCTGGCTGGCTCGCTTGATCGTCGAGTACGCGGCCAGGTGGGTCGACGATCTGCCGCCCGAACCTGTTGCGGTGGCACGGGAAATGGCCACCGTGCTCACCTTCGCGATCGTCGAGCTGGGCCCCGCGCACACCGTGCACCTGCTCACGGTCGGCGACACGTCGGGCTGGATCATCGGCGCTGACGGTCACTGGCATCCGTTGCAGCCGGTGAAGAACGCGGGCGCGGACATCTACTCGTCCAGCGTTGCCGCGCTGCCGCTGCTGCCCTCGGTGCTGCCCGAGCCGGTCCGCACCGAGCTGCGCCCCGGCGAGACGCTGGCGCTGATGACCGACGGCATCGGCGACCCGCTCGGCGACGGATCGGGCGCGGTCGGCCGGTTCCTGGCCGAGTCGTGGCGCGAGCCACCGGCCGACCTCGCGTTCGCCGCGCAGGTCGGCTTCGCCCGCAGCAGCTTCGACGACGACCGCACCGCGATCGCGGTCTGGCCCCACTGACCCGGTTGACGCCTTGGCTATAAGTTCTATTATAGCTATAACAAACCGCCAGGGTAGCCGCCAGCGCGCAGCTTCCGGAGGCAGGGGAGGCGTCAATGCTGGACATCGGGTTGACCAGGCCGGGCCGAGGGCGGGCCGTGGGCTTGATCGGGGTCGGCGCGGCCATCGTGCTGGCCCTGTCCGCCTGTTCGTCGTCGCAACCGCCCAACTCGGCCCCGACCGCGAGCGCCGGGTCTTCGCCGCCCGGAATGTCCTGCGCGTGGCCGACACAGTTGGACCCTCAGGCGGACAACTCGCTGGTGCCTGACGCGGTGAGTGTCGATTCGACCGAGGGCGTCTGGATCCAGCCGATCGTGGCGTCCGCGAATACCCGGATCGTCCTGTCGGGCCACTTCCCGGATGCCCGCTACGCCTCGTTCAGCGTCTACACGCCCAGCGGCGGCCCGGTCACCAGCCAGGGCTTCGACGGGTCCCTCGACGACTACCAGATCGCCCCGCAGCCGGGCAGCGTGAATCCCTGGCAGCGGACGGCTCCGCCCGGCGGCGGGTTCACCCTGGTCATCCGGTCGGACGCCGCACCGGGCCAGGCCAACACGCTGCCGATGCCACCCGGCACCACGAACCAGCGGCCTGGTTATGTCCTCTACCGGGTTTACGCCCCGGGCCGGGGCGGACTCTCCGCCGTACCCCTTCCCGCACTGACGGTGCAGCAAGCAACCACGGCGCATCCGCTGCCGCCCTGCCGACAGCACCACACCGAGCTTCCCATGATGGAAGGGACAAGTGGCGCGGCCGGCAGGTCGTCCGGTACGCCCACCACGAGCCCACGGCCGATCACACCGCCCCAGTTGGCGTTCTACACGCTGCCCCGGAGCGTGCTGAGCAGCAGGGGTTCCGCAAACGCCGACACCGCCTACGCCGTGGCCTGGCTGGTCCGTCCGCGAGCGGACAAGGTGGTCGTTGTCACCGGAAAGGCACCGACCTTCGTACCCGGCAACGATCCCTCGCCCTGGCCTGCCCCGGGAACCGATGTCCGCTACTGGTCGATGTGCCTGCTCGCGGGCACGGCCAGAACTCCGGCCGTCGCCAACGCGTTGCCCGGCGGAGGGATCGACTACGGGTGCAGCGCCGACGAGGCCACCACTCTGGACTCGGCCGGGAACTACACCTACGTGATCGGCAGCGAAGCGCAGCGGGCCGCCATCAGCGGTGTCCCCGGCGTCACGTTCCTGCCCTTCGCCACCACCCAGTCGACTCCCCTCTACGTGCTCATGCTGCGGAACATGCTGGTCAGCACGACCTTCGCGCACTCGCCCCGGGATGTCACCCAGGCCAACGATCCGGGAGCGGTCGCGGCCGTCATGGGCCCCTACTACCCGCACGCGGTGGTCTGCCCGCTGACGACACTCACCGCAGGCGGCCCGCAGGCGTGCCAGCACTGACCTGGCGGGCCGCCTCCCTCGGCCCGATGGCCGGTCAGGTCACCAGGTCGCGCCCGCCGGATTGCGCAGGACGTGGTTGATCCGGTTGAAGAAGTTGGTCATCGCGATGTGCAGCACGATCGAGTAGAGCTGCTTGTCGTCGAAGTGTTTCGCGGCCTCGGCCCAGACGTCGTCGTTCACGCCGCTCGCGTTGTCCTGGATGCGGGTCGCGGCCTCGGCCAGCGCGAGCGCGGCGCGTTCGGCGTCGGTGTAGAGGTCGGTTTCCCGCCAGGCGACCACGTTGTGCAGCCGCTCGTCGGTCTCGCCGTGCTTCTTCGCCGAGTAGACCCCGCCGAACACGCACGGCCCGCAGCCGTTGATCTGGCTGCCGCGCAGGTGCACCAGCTCCAGCACCTTCGAGTCGACGCCACCGGCCTCGATCGCCTTGAGCAGGTGGCCGACCGCCGTGTTCACGTCGGGATTGGGTTCGATGTTCAGTCGTGCTGCCATGGGTAGTGCTCCCTGTCCGGTTACCTGCGCCCCTCCGGGCCCGTCATCACCCATGACGGAGCAGAACCGAGGAAGGTAACGACCATGACCAACCCCGTTGCCGAGGCTTTCGAGGCCCAGCGCGACCGGCTGCGCGCGGTCGCCCAGCGCATGCTCGGCTCGCACGCGGACGCCGAGGACGTCGTCCAGGAAGCCTGGCTGCGACTGTCCCGGCAGGACCCAGGCGAGATCGACAACCTGGCCGGCTGGCTGACCACCGTGGTCGGCCGGATCAGCCTGGACGTGCTGCGCTCGCGCCGCGCCCACCCCGAGTCCTCCTACGACGACGCGCTGCCCGAGATCGTGGTCACCCTCGACGACGCGCCCGCGCCCGAGGACGACGTGGCGCTGGCCGACTCGGTCGGGCTCGCACTGCTGGTCGTGCTGGACTCGCTCGGGCCGAACGAGCGGCTGGCCTTCGTGCTGCACGACCTGTTCGCGGTGCCCTTCGACGAGATCGGCCAGATCCTCGGCAAGTCCAGTGATGCCGCCAAGATGCTCGCCTCGCGCGCCCGCCGGAAGGTGCGCATGACCGAGCAGCAGCCGACCGCGCCGGCCCGCGAGCAGCGCGAAGTGCTCGACGCGTTCCTCAACGCCGCGCGCCGGGGCGATTTCGACGAGCTGTTGCGCGTGCTCGATCCGGACGTGCGGCTGACCGTGGACACCGGCGGCGACGAGGTGGTCGTGCTCGGCGCGACCAAGGTCGCCTCCGGCGCGAAGCTGTTCGCGGGCAAGGGAAATCTGCTCGGCCGCAACGTGCTGGTCGACGGACTGCCCGGGATCGCCGCCTGGCGCGAGGACGGCACGCTGGTCTCGCTCATGGCGGCCACCGTGGCAGCGGGCCGGATCAGCACGATCGCGATCATCACCGACCCGGTCCGCCTCGCCACGCTCGACCTGCCCCGGCCGGCTTGACCTGGAGCGCGGTCCAGCACCTACCGTCGGTAGCCATGGAACTCGGTTTTCACCTGCCCTTCTTCGACATCGACGGTGGCCCGGCGGCGATCGCGGACGAACTGGCCAGGGTCGGCGCGGCGGCGGAGGCGTCCGGCGCGACCTGGTTGTCGTTCATGGACCACTATTTCCAGCTGGAGCCGCTCGGCCTGCCCGCCGAGTCGCACATGCTGGAGGGCTACACCACCCTCGGCTTCCTGGCCGCGCACACGTCGACCCTGGACATCGGCCTGCTGGTCACCGGCGTCACCTACCGGCACCCCGGGCTGCTGGCCAAGATCGTCACCACGCTGGACGTGCTGTCCAAGGGCCGCGCGGTGCTCGGGCTCGGCGCGGCCTGGTACGAACGCGAGCATCGCGGTCTCGGCGTGCCGTTCCCGCCGATCGCGGAACGGTTCGAGCGGCTGGAAGAGACGCTGCGCGTCTGCGCGCAGATGTGGGACCCGGCCAACAACGGCCCGTTCGACGGCAAGTACTACCAACTGGCCGAAACCATGTGCTCGCCGCAGCCGGTCCACCGGCCCAAGGTGATGATCGGCGGCAGCGGCGAGCGCAAGACGTTGCGCCTGGTCGCCCAGTACGGCGACGCCTGCAACCTGCACAACACCTCGACGGAGGACGTCGCGCACAAGCTGGACGTACTGCGGCGGCACTGCGACGACCTCGGCCGCGACTACGCCGAGATCCGCAAGACGATGATGGCCAATCGGCCCGGCCCCACCCTGGAAACCCGCGACGAGTTCGTCCGTTCCATGGCCGACTACGCCAAGCTCGGCATCGACCAGGCGATGATCATGCCGGCCAACGGCGCGCCCGCCGCGTGGATCGACAAGATGGCGCCGGTGGTGACCCAGCTCGCCGAACTGGGCTGACCGGCTGATCGCCGCGCTCTCGCTCGATCGGGTGAACGGGGCCAAACGGGCAGTTCGAACCCTTGGCGCGCTCTTGCCAATATCTCAGCATTCTCTCAGCCACGTCAGCGAACCTGCGAGGTATGCGCGCCGAACCCGGTGACGCGGCAGTTGACGCGGCCGAGGAGCCGGAGCCGCCGCGTCGTTTCTCGCTCAGCACCAGAGTGACGCTGCTGGCCGCCATCTGCGTGGCCGGTGCCGTCGCCCTGGTGTCGCTGGGCGCCTATCTGACCGTTCGCTCCAATCTGTACGGCCAGGCCCGGCAGAACCTGCTCACCGAGGCGGGCAACACCGCGTCGACCGCGCAGTACCTGCCCAACTGCGTCGCGGTTCTGCTGCCCAGCAACAACAAGTTCAACGACGTGCGGATCAGCGTCATCGACGGTACTGGCGCCGCGGTGCCGCTGTGCAACACCGGCAACATGAGCAACGGCCAGCAGTTCACCTACACCGTGCCGTCCTCGCTGATCGGCCCGGACGAGAAGGGCGTTGCCGCCAACAGCTCCCAGCAGCTGAACACCGGCCTGCCCGCCGAAACCGAGACCGAGAACAACAACATGGTCGTCGCGGTCGGCCTGCCGGGTGGTCAGGGTCTCGCGCTGGTCGCGGCGCAGCCGTTGACCAACGAAACCGAAATCCTGAACCGGTTGAGTTTGGTGTTGTTCCTCATCAGCGGCGCAGGCATCGTCGTCGCCGCCCTCGCCGGCACCGCCGTCGCCACCGGCGGCCTCCGCCCCGTCGCCCGCCTCACCGCCGCCACCGAACGCGTCGCCACCGGCGACCTCCAACCCCTGCCCGTCACCGGCGACGACGAACTCGCCCGCCTCACCACCAGCTTCAACGCCATGCTCGGCGCGCTGGCCGAATCACAAGAACAACAACGCCGCCTCGTCGCCGACGCCGGCCACGAACTCCGCACCCCCCTCACCAGCCTCCGCACCAACCTCGAACTCCTCATCGCCGCCAGCAAACCCGACACCCCCACCCTCTCCCCCCAAGACACCACCGACCTCCACCACGACGTCCGCGCCCAACTCGACGAACTCACCACCCTCATCGGCGACCTCGTCGAACTCGCCCGCCAAGACACCCCCCACACCATCCAAGAACCCCTCGAACTCACCGACATCCTCGACCGCGCCCTGCACCGCGCCCGCCGCCGCACCACCACCATCACCTTCGACGTCACCACCACCGGATGGACCCTGCTCGGCGACGCCCCCGCCCTGGAACGCGCCATCCTCAACCTGCTGGACAACGCGGTCAAATTCAGCCCACCCGGCGGCCACGTCCGCGTCACCCTCCGCCCCCT
>DATFHN010000024.1:0-43953 GCA_035248365.1 Pseudonocardiaceae bacterium
CGACTCGAACTGGTCGACGTCGGTGGTCATCCGGGTCATGATCCGCCCGGCCATCTCGCGCTCGTAGTAGTCGAGCGAGAGGCGTTGCAGCTGGGCCCAGATCCGCACCCGCAACGACAGCATGATCCGCTCGGCCGCGCGCCCGGTGACGAAGGTTTCCCCGATCTGGTCGACCAGATCGGCCAGCGTGACCACCAGGAACAGCCCGGACGCCACCAACAGCACGGTCAGCGAGCCTGCCGTGACACCATTGTCCACACCGGACTTGACCAGGACCGGTCCGGCCAGCCCGGCCAGCGCGTCGATGACGACCAGGATCAGGCCGACCAGCAGCGGACGGCGGAACTCGCGCAGCAGACTGAACAGCCGGAAACCCTTGTCGTGCTTGGACTCCCTGGCCACGTCGACCTCGGGGAAGTCACGCACCGGCGGCAGCGCGTCGACCCGCGCGAGCAGTTCCGGGGTGGGAGCGAGGTTGAGCCGCCAGCCGCCACCCGCACCGCCGCCCAGGCCGGGCCCGATGCTGGGCGCGCCGACCGTACGCGCGGCGCCGTTGGCCACCGGAGCCTCAGCCTTCCCGGACCAGGCCGAATCGGTGCGGCTGAGGGTAGCCAGCGCCTCGATCCGGTCGCCGACCTTGGCCGCGACGTCCTCCTCCAGGCCGGACAGCAGCCGCCGGTACGTCACGCTGCGTTCGACCAGTTCGGCATGCGTGCCCTGTTCGACGACGCGTCCCTGGTCCAGTACGACGATCCGGTCGGCCAGGTGCAGGGTGGAGCGGCGGTGCGCGACCAGCAGCGTGGTCCGCCCGGCCAGCACGCCGCGCAGCGCGTCGTGTACGGATTCCTCGATCTTCGCGTCGATCGCGCTGGTGGCGTCGTCCAGGATGAGAATGCGCGGGTTGGTGAGGATGGCGCGGGCCAGGGCGATGCGCTGGCGCTGGCCGCCGGAGAGGGTCAGGCCGCGCTCGCCGACCATGGTGTCGTAGCCATCCGGCAGTTCGCTGATGAACTCGTGGGCCGCCGCCGTGCGCGCCGCCGCCTCGATCTCGGCGCCGGTCGCGTCCGGCCTGCCGTAGGCGATGTTGTCCCGGACGCTCTCCGAGAACAGGAAGCTGTCCTCGAACGCGACACCGACCTGGCGCCGCAACGACTTCAGCGTGACCGTGCGCAGATCGTGCCCATCGACGAGAACGGCACCGGAATCCGGGTCATTGAACCGCGACACCAGCATCGCCACGGTCGACTTCCCGCTGCCGCTCGGACCCACGATGGCAACGCGTTCGCCCGCGCCGACGTGCAGGTCGAACCCGTCGAGCACCGGATGTTCGGCGTCGTAACCGAAACGGACCGCGTCGAAGGTGATCTCGCCGCGAAGCTCAGGAAGTTCCTCGGCGTCATCCGCATCGGCGATCGACGGCGGCAGATCCAGCAGCTGGAAGATCCGCTCAACACCGGCCCGCGCCTGCTGAGCGATCGTCAGTACACCGGCGAGTTGGCGCGCGGGCGCGACGAACTGCGCGACATAGGTGGAGAAAGCCAGGAACGTGCCGAGGGTGATCTGGTGCCGCAGGGCGAGCCAGCCGCCGAAGGCGAGGATCGCGACCTGGCCGATCGCCGGGATCGCCTCCAGCAGCGGCTGATAGCGCGATTGCAGCCGCACCGCGCGCATCCGCGCCCCGAACAGCGACTTCGCCGCCGTGACGATCCGGCCGAGTTCGCGATCCTCCTGGCCGAACGCCTTGACCACGCGCACGCCGTTGACGTCCTCGTCGACGATCTGCGCGACGTCACCCTCGCGCTGCTGGCCGTCCCAGGTGGCCGGGAAGACCCGCCAGCGCATCCGGTACGACACCGCGACCAGCACCGGCGCGACCACCAGGCTGACCAGCGCGAGCAGCGGCGACAGGGCGAACATGACCCCCAGCGAGAGCAGCATCAGCAGCAGGTTGCCGCTCATGATCGGGAAGAAGTTGAGCAGGCCCTGCACCAGGGTGGAGTCCGAGTTGGCGCGGGCGACGAGCTGCCCGGTGGACATCCGGTCGAGGTTGGCCAGGTCCATGGTCTGCAGGTGGTCGTGCATCTCGTTGCGCAGGTCGTACTGCACTTCCAGGCCGACCCGCCCGCCCCGGTACCGGCGCAGATAGGTGAACCCGAAGCTGGCCACCGCGACCGCGACCAGCAGCAGCAACCACGGCCACAGCGGCGAATCGCGCCGCACCACCACGCCGTCCACGATCTGCCGCGCGATCAGCGGCACCAGGGTCTGGCACGCGCTACCGAGCAGCGCTCCCGTCAGCGCGAGCACCACATTGCGCCGGTGCTTGAGCAGATAACCACTCAGCCGCCGAACCCAACCGTACGATTTCGTAAAATCCAGTTTCGTAACATCCAGTTTCGTAATATCTGATTTCGTAATATCCGGTTTCGTGATTTTCGGTTTCGTAGTATTGGGATCTGTCATCGGCCGCTGCCACGGCGGCGGTTGGCCATGCGTTCCTCGGCGACGTCTTCGATGGCCGCGCCGAGCCATACCAGCGATTCGAGCAGCCGCTCCCCGTCCGGGGTGCGTTTCTGCAGTTCGGTCAGTCGTTCGATCATCTCGGTCTCCACGGTGTCCAGGAGGGCGCGACCGGCGTCGGTCAGCCGCAGCGCGGCGGCGCGCTGGTCGCCCGCGACCTCGGAGCGCGCGATCAGGCCGCGCTGGCTCAGCGACTCGACCGCGGCGCTGACCGCGGGCTTGCCCAGCGCGAGTCGCTCGGCCACCCGGGAGGCGCGTTCGTCGCCCGCGGCGATCGCGGACAGCACCCGGTAGTGCGCGAGGCTCAGCTCGCCGGACACCCGTTCCAGGATCCGGGCCGCGCGGGCCAGGGCGCGGACGGCGTCGACAGCTCTCGTTCGCTCGGTCACCGCATCAGAATAGCAAAAAGGTTCGACAGCCGAACTACTTGACGGGAGCAATCCGGCATAACCGGCAGCGGACACGCTCGTGAACCGGGTCCAACCCACCCAACCCGACATTGGGTAGGCTGCCCGCCTGACGCACGGCCACCCGCGAGCGGTGATCGTAATCGGGCCCTATCGGCGACAAAAAGCGTTCAAATAACCAGAGATTTGTTACAAAAGGACCAACCGGGTTCCCTTGCCACAACGGGTGAGAGGTACCGTCGACGGTTGGGCGTGGGACGTTTATCCCACCCAGAACGAGGCTGGTGAAGCACGATGGCGGGGGCCGGACCACGGCCGAAGGTGACTCGGCGACGCGAGGTCAGTCACACCAGCGCGCGCTCGGTGCTGATGACCGTGCTCGGCGAGTACGTCCTGCCCCGGCAGGTTCCGGTGTGGACCTCGACCCTGGTCGACGTGCTCGGCATCTTCGACATCGAAGAAAAATCGGCTCGGCAGGCGCTGTCCCGCGCCGCGGGCGAAGGCTGGCTGCGCTCGGAACGCGTCGGCCGCCGGGTGCGCTGGTCGCTGACCGCGCCCGGCCGCAGGCTGCTCACCGAGGGCGCGGAACGGATCTACGCGTTCGGCCGCGACCGGATCGACTGGGACGGCAGCTGGCTGATGTTGCTCGTCTCGGTACCCGAATCCCAGCGCGAACTGCGGCATCGGGTGCGCACCCAGCTGACCTGGGCCGGATTCGGCTCGCCGGCGCCAGGCGTGTGGGTCTGCCCGAACACCGGCAGGCAGGCCGAGGCGAACCGGATCGTCGCCGATCTCAAGGTCGGCTCGCCGGTGATGTCGTTCATCGCCTCCTACGGCGAGATCGGCGACGTGAGCGACATGGTGTCGCGCGCGTGGGACCTGCGCGAACTCGAAGAACACTACGAGGCGTTCATCGACGAGTTCACCGGCGTCGCGCCGACCACCGGCCAGGCCGTGCTCCAGGCGCAAACCCAGCTGGTGCACGAGTGGCGCCGGTTCCCGTTCCTCGATCCCGGCCTGCCGTTGCCGTTGCTGCCGGAGAACTGGAGCGGCGCGCAGGCCGCCGAACTGTTCCACCGCAAGCACGCGGAATGGCGCACCAGCGCGCAGCGGCACTGGGACGACGTGGTGCGCGCCGAACAGGCCGCCTGAGTCCTATCCGGACGGACGATGCGGCCGCCACCTCGCTGTGCTCAGCGCTCGCCGGGCTCCCCGACCTTCGCTTCCTCGGCTTTCTCGGCCTCGGCATCGTCGTGCTCAACGGACGGTTCGGCGGAATCGGCGCTCTCAGCTGAGGCTTCCTCAGCGGATTCATTCTCAGCATCGGCTTGCTGAGAGTCGGTGTCCGGCGGTGTGGTGCCCTCCACCGGTTCGACCGGCATCGGCCTGCGCTGGTTGAGCAGGAACCAGATGATGCCGATCAAGGTCAGCACGCTGGCCACGAAGAAGTTCAGCCGCAGCCCCAGGAAGTACTGCGAGTAGTCCACCCGCAGCGACTCCTCGAAGATCCGGAACGCCGAGTAACCCGCGACGTAGAGCGCGAACAGGCCCTGCGGCCGGATCTTGCTGTGGTGTCCGAGCCAGACCAGGATCGCGGCCAGCGCGAGGTCCCAGATCAGCTCGTAGAGGAAGGTCGGGTGGAACGTGGTGTTCTCCAGGAACCCCGGTGGCCGGTACTGCGGCGCGATCTGCAACCCCCACGGCAGCGAGGTCGGCCCGCCGAACAGTTCCTGGTTGAAGTAGTTGCCGACCCGGCCGATGGCCTGCGCGACCAGGATCGCCGGCGCCACCGCGTCCATGAACCGGCCGACCGACGCTCCAGCGCGGCGCACCCGCCAGATGCCGACGACCGCGGCCAGCGCGATGCCGCCCCAGATGCCGAGCCCGCCCTCCCAGATCGCGAACACGCCATACCACTGCGACGGGATCTGCGCGGGCGTGGTGATGTCGAAGTAGATCCGGCCGCCAATGATGCCTGCCGGCACGCCCCACAGGGCCACCTCGTCTACCAGGTCGACCGAGCCGCCCATGGACCGCCAGCGGCGCCGCGCGATGTAGATGGCCAGCGCGATCCCGACCACGTACATCAGGCCGTAGAAGCGGATGTACAACGGCCCTAGGTAGAAGCCGTTGATCGACGGGCTCGGGATGCTCGCGTGCAGCGGCAGCAGGCTCTGGGCAATCACGCTGTGGGCAATCACCCGGTGCACGATAGTCGGAGGCCGGATGGCAGGTGCTGACCAGGGCCGAACCCGCAGGTCTCAATCCGGAACCGGCCCGGTGAACCCGAGGCGAGTCCGGGCGCCGAGGTGACTTCCCAAGCGGTCGCGATGTGGAAAGTGAACGGTTTTCGATCCGGCCATGAGGTGAATCCGAGCCCGAGGGGTTACAACTGAGAGATGGGGACGAGCAAGACTCGGACGCGTCGGCCAAGGGCGGCAGGCGCGCAGGGCTGGCTGCACCCGGCGGTGCGGGTCCAGTACTCGCCGATCTCCGGGCGCGGGCTGTTCACCGGCGAGGCCATCGCCGCCGGAGCGGTGGTCGCCACTCTGGCCGGGCGCCTTGTCGACGGCGCGGAACTGACCCGGCTGCTGATCGCGGCCAGCCACGAGCACAGATACCTGGACACCATCGGCGTCGACAACGACCTGCATCTGATCCTGCCGCCGAACCAGCCCATCCACTACGGCAACCACAGCTGTGATCCGACCCTGTGGCACGACGGCGCCTACACCCTGGTCGCACGCCGGGATCTCGAACCGGACACCGAGCTGACCGTCGACTACGCGACGCAGACCGTGGAGCCGGACTTCCGGATGCCGTGCAACTGCCGAGCACCGGGCTGCCGGGGCGTGGTGACCGGTACGGACTGGCAACTGCCCGGCTGGGCGTTGCGCTATCGCGGTCACGTCGTGCCGCCGGTCGCCGCCCGACTGAACGAGCGCTAGCCACAAGCCCGGGAACCCGATCGGGTGACGGGGCGTTGGCGTGGCGGGATGAGGTGGGCGGAGGAGCGGATCGCCGCGGTCGGGGAGTTGACCGCCGTGCACACGGTCGCGTCGGGGTTCGGGATGACCTGGGCGATCGGCATGGTTCGCGCCCGAGACGCGATGGGTACCGCGATTTTCCGGCGGGACGGTTCGAACTGGCGGCAGGTGCCCGCGCCGGACATCGGGGCCGCCCGGCGCGCCATTGTTGCCTCGGACGCGGACGTGTGGACGGTCGGGCTGGGGCGCTGCCTGCATTGGGACGGCCGGCGCTGGCACGAGGTGCCGATGCCGCACCGGCGGGGCGAGCGCGCTGTGCTGGCCGAGTTCACCGCGTTCGGCGCGGACGCGGTCTATTGCGTCGGCCAGGCCACCCGGCTCAATGATCCGTGGCAGGCCAGGGGCGTCGCCTATCGCTGGGGCGGCGCGCGCTGGACCGAGTTACCACTGCCCGACCTGGGCAAATACTGGGGCTTGTTCGGCGTGGACGGCACTTCTGACGACGACGTCTGGGCGGTCGGCATGGACGCCGAGCAGCCGGTGATCCTGCACTGGAACGGCCGCGCGTGGGCGCGGATGACCATCCCGTCGACCGGACACGGCTGGGGCCAGCTGACCGACGTGGTCGCGCTGGCCCCGCACGACGTCTGGGCGACCGGCGGGCTGAACACGCGCCCCGGCTCGCAGGCCATGCGGCGCTCGGCGCGGGCGCTGGCTCTGCACTGGGACGGGCGGCACTGGTCGCGGGCCCGACCGCCTGTCGACACCGTGCCCGTGGATCAGCTGATCCAGGGCGACGGGCAGATCTGGGCACTGGGACGGGCGAATCCGGACGCGGGCATCGAGGGGTATCTGGGGCGCTGGGACGGGTCGCGCTGGCATTCGGTACGCCCGCCGGATTCGTTCGTGCTGCACGGCGGGGCCGCGTTGCCGGACGGGTCTGGCGTGCTCGTGGTCGGCCACAGCCTGCTCGGAGCCGGTCGATCGCCGTTGGTCGCCGCGTATCACTGGTAGTCGAACAGCCGCGTCGCGCCGACGGCGACCGCGGCCTCGCCGAGCACGGAACGGCGGATGGTGACCGGCTCGCCGGACAACAACGGCTGCGCCTGCAACGCCGCCAGCAGCGGCTTCTCCAGCAACGGCCACGACCGCAGCACTCCCCCGCCGAGGATCGCCAGGTCGACACCGAGCAGCCCGCCCGCCTGCGCGATCGCGCTGCCGAGGTGGTGCCCGGCCTGCTGGAACACCTCGATGGCGACCGGGTCACCGTGCAGCGCGGCGTCCGCGACGGCGCCGGCATCGGGCACGACCAGGCCACCGGCTCGGGCGTATCGCCTGGTCAGCGCGGTACCGGAGGTGTAGGCCTCCAGGTGACCTGTCCTTCCGCACGAGCAGCGTTCCGGGCCGTAGTCGCCGATGTGGCCGATCTCCCCGGCCCCGGTCGGGCCGCCGTGCAACAGCCGCCCGTCGACGTAGAGCGCGCCGCCGACGCCGGTGCCGACGGTGACCGCGAGCGCGTGCCGAGGATGCCCTGCGGCGGCGAGTTCGCCGAGCAGGAAGACGTTCACGTCGTTGTCGGCCCGCACCGGCACGTCGCCGAGCCGGGCGGCCAGACCGGCGTTGATCGCGGTACCGGCCCAGCCGTCGAACGCGTCGCCGGTGGCCACGATCGTGCCGTCGTCCGGGTCGATCACGCCGGCCGCGCCGACGCCGATTCCGGCCAGTTCGCCGTCGACCCGGCCGGCCACCGCGCGTACCAAGGCCGCCGCGACGTCCAAAATGGACTCACCACCGGCTTTGGCCGGGGTTGGCGCGGTCGCGGTGGCGAGGACGGTGGGGTCGCCTTCGGCGCACAGCACGGCCAGGGTTTTGCTGCCGCCGATGTCGACCCCGGCGCGGAGCATGCGTTCGCTCACGCGGCCAGCCGTTTCCTCCGCCGGTCCCGCTGCTGCTCCGGGTCGGGCACGGGCGAGGACAGCAGCAACGACGCGGTGTAGGAGTGCGATGGGGTGCGCAGCACCTCGCCGGTCGGCCCTTGCTCGACGAGCTGACCGGCGCGCATAACAGCGACCCGATCGCACAGACTGTCCACAACGGCCAGATCGTGGCTGATGAACAGGCAGCCGAAGCCGTAGCGCTCGTGCAGGTTCATCAGCACGTCGAGCACGGCCGCCTGGACCGACACGTCCAGGGCGCTGGTCGGTTCGTCGGCGATCAGCAGCTGCGGGCCCAGAACGAGCGCTCGGGCCAGGCTGACCCGTTGTCGTTGACCGCCCGACAGCTCGTGGCCGTAGCGGTAGATCATGGCTTCGGGCAGTTCGACCGCGTCGAGCAGCTCGCGCACCTTGGCCATTCGCTCGCGACGGCCGGTCGAGGTGTGGATGACCAGCGGTTCGGCGATGGTCTGGGCGACGGTCATCCTCGGGTCGAGCGAGGAGGCCGGGTCCTGGAAGACCGCGCCGATCTTCCTGCGGATCTCCTTGGCCGACCGCCCGGTGCGGCGCGGCAGCGGCCCGCCGAACAGGCTGATCCGGCCGGATTTCGGGCTGACCAGGCCGAGCGCGCAGTTGCCGATGGTGGTCTTGCCGGAGCCGGATTCGCCGACCAGGCCGAGGATCTCCCCCGCTCCGATCGACAGCGACACCGAGTCGACCGCGCGGTTGCCGCCGTATTCGACGACGACGTCGGTCAGCGCGAGCACGGCGTCGTCGACCGGTTCGGGCGCCGTCGCGTGGTCCAGTTCGCCGAGGTGCGGGACGGCGGCGAGCAGCGCGCGGGTGTAGTCGGCGGTGGGTGATTCGAACAGCGTTTGAGTGTGCGCCTGTTCGACTACCCGACCGGCGCGCATCACGAGCACTTGATCAGCGAGGTCGGCGACGACGCCCATGTTGTGCGTGATCAGCAGTGTCGCCGTGCCATTGGTGTCCCGGATGTCGCGCAGCAGGTCGAGAATCTGCTGCTGGACGGTGACATCCAGCGCGGTGGTCGGCTCGTCGGCGATGATCAGCACAGGATTGGCGGCGATCGCGATGGCGATCATCACCCGCTGCCGCAAGCCGCCGGAGAGCTGGTGCGGGTATTGACGCAGGCGGTGCGCCGGTTCCGGCACGCCGACCCGTTCCAGCAGCGCGACGCACTCGTCGCGGTACTGGCGCAGCCCGCGCGGTTTCGGGTCGTGGTTGCGGATGGCTTCGGCCAGCTGGATACCGATGCGCAGCAACGGGTTCAGCGCGGTCATCGGCTCCTGGAAGATCATCCCCGCGCCGCGTCCGCGGATCGCGCGCAAATCTTCGCCGCGCAACGCGAGCACGTCCTGGCCGTCCAGCATGATCGACCCGCTGACCTGCGCGTTCGACGGCAGCAGGCCGAGCACCGACAACGCGGCCGTGCTCTTGCCCGACCCGGATTCGCCGACCAGCGCGACGATCTCGCCGGGCGCGACCGCGCAGGAGAACTCGCTCAGCGCGGGCACGCCGTCGCCATAGCTGACCCGCAGGTCGCGAACGTCCAGCACCGGATCGGTCATCGCTTGCCTCCCAAGGCTTCCCGCAGCCCGTCGCCGACGAAGTTGACCGCGCAGATCACCAGCACGATCGCGATGCCGGGCGGCAGGATCAGCCACCACGCACCGTCATAGGTGTAGGTGATGCCCTTGCTGAGCATGGCGCCCCAGTTCGTACTGGGCGGCGGCACGCCGAGACCGAGGAAGCTGACGTAGGTGACCAGCAGGATCGCGTCGGCGATCTGGAAGGTCACGTTGACGAGTATGGTGCCGATCGCGTTCGGGATGATGTGCCGGAACACGATGCGCAGCCGCCCGGCGCCGACGACCGCGATCGCCTTGATGTAGTCGCGTTCGCGCAGCGTCACGGTTTCCGCCCGCATCAGCCGGGCCGGGACCAGCCACGACACGCAGCCGATGATCGCGGCCAGGATGGCCACGCTCGGCGTGACCAGGGTGGCCGCGACGAGCAGCAGGAACAACGCGGGAATGGCGATGCCGGTGTCGACGACGCGCATCAGCACGGTGTCGGCCCAGCCGCCCGCGTAGCCGGCCAGGGCGCCCCAGATCGCGCCGATCGCGGTGGCGATCAGGCCGGCCAGCACGCCGATGATCAGCGAGGTGCGGCCGGCCACCATGAGCCTGCCGAGCACGTCGTAGCCGAGGTCGTCGGTACCGAGCAGGTGCCCGTCGGCGCCGGGGCCGAGGCGCGCGTGCAGCAGGTCGGTGTGCACCTGGTCGGTGTGGTAGATCAGCGGGCCGACGAAGCTGAACAACACCATCAGCAGCAACAGCACCGCGCCGGTCAGCGCGAGCCGGTTGCTCGCGAAGCGGGCCAGCACCGTGCGCGCCCGTGGCACGTCGACCAGTGGCTCACCGGTCAGCGGGAGGGGCGGATTCACCGTTGTCATGCCGTTGCTCCCACCGTGCGCGCGGGCACCCGCGCCCGCGGATCGATCAACAGTTGGGCCAGGTCGGCGACGAGCGAGCCGACCACGGTGGCGATCGCGATGACCAGCACGACGCCGAGCAGCACCGGGAAGTCGGCGTTTTCGGCGGCGGTCCAGAACAGCAGGCCGATGCCGGGGAAGTTGAACATCGTCTCGATGACCAGGGCGCCCGCGAAGATCGTCGGCACGTAGTAGCCGAACAGCGCGACGATCGAGGTCAGCGAGTTGGGCCAGACGTGCCGCCAGATGATCGTTCGCTCACGGGTTCCCTTGGCCCGCGCGGTGCGCACGTAGTCCTCAGCCAGGTTGTCCAATGTGGACGATCGCATGTACCGGCTGAACGCGGCGAGGACCCCGCCCGCTCCGGCGACGATCGGCAGCACCAGCGAGGCCGGCTGGGAGATCAGTGCGCCGAGGGTATCGCCCTGCGCGGCCTGGGCCGGGAACCAGGGCAGTAGCTGGGCGAACAGGATGATCAGGATCAGCGACAGGAAGAACACCGGGGTCGCGTAGAACACGAAACTGAGACCGGTGCTGATCTTGTCGACCGGCTTCCCCTTGCGCACCGCCTGCCACACGCCCAGCGGCAACGCGAGGATGATGGCCAGCAGGGTCGAGGTGGCGCTGAGCAGCAGGGTGCGCGGCAGGCGCTGGCCGAGCAGCGTGCTCACCGAGGCGTTCATCGAATACGACGTGCCGAGGTCACCGTGCAGCAGGCGAACGAGGTAGTCCCAGTACTGCACGGGCAGCGACTGGTCGAACCCCTCCTTCTTGTTGAAGTCGGCGATCTGCTGCGCCGTCGCCTTCACGCCGAGCACGCCGCGCGCCGGGCCGCCCGGGAGCAGGTGCAGCAGGATGAAGGTGACCACGGTGACCAGCAGGACCACCACGATCGCCAGCACGAGCCGCCGGATGATGTAACGGGTCATCGCGCGCTCACCTCGTCCAGTACCAGCGTTGCGGTTGCAGGAAGGCCAGCGGGTCCTGGACGACGCCGTGCAGCGCGGAGTCGATCGCGGACACCTGGTAGGGCGGGTTGGGCAGCCAGATCACCGGGAGCTGCTTGGCCAGCAGGGCGCTGTAGTCGAGCATGGTCCTCGGCGCGTTGCCCAGGTTGGACGCGGTGACCAGCGCGTCGGCCTGTTTGTCGCTGTACTGGCCGAAGTTGACGCCCGCGCCGGTGGCGAACAGTTCCTCGCCGGTCGGGTCGGCCGGGAAGTACCAGCTGCCCTGGGTGCCGAAGTAGGACAGCTGCCACTTGCAGTCGCCGCCGCTCGGGGTGCAGTTCGATGAATCGCTGAGAACGGTGTTCAGCGGTTGCTCGGAGACTTCCAGGTCGATGCCGATCTTGGACAGTTCGGACTTCAGTTCCTGCATGGTGTTGTCGGTTTCGTCCGACCCCGATTCGGACAGGATCGTCATCGACAACCGGGTGCCCGCCGCGATCCCGGCCCCGCACTGGTCCGGCCCGGTACCCGGCGCAGCGCAGGCCAGGATCCCGTCGCTGCCGGGTTTCCAGCCGTGCGATGAGAGCAGCGCGCGGCCCGCGTTCAGGTCGAACGGGTAGGGATTGTCGCGCTGGACCGGCGAGAGGAAGGTGGCGTCGTTCTCCTGCGGAACCGGGCCGTAGTCGGGCTTGGCCGTGCCGCGCCAGATCACCGAGGAGATCGACTGCTGGTCGACCGCGTGCTGGATGGCCTGGCGCACGTAGAGCTGCGAGAACACCTTGCCCAGCGCGGGATTGGCGAAGTTGTACGGCACGTACGTGATCGACCAGCCGTTCCAGGTGCTGATCCGATAGCCCTGTGCCTCCAGTTTGGACTGCTGGCCGAGGTTCGAGGTGGGCAGGTAGCCGTAGTCGACGCCACCGGCCCGCAGCACGTTGTACTCGGCGGCCAGGCTGGTGAAGGTGAGGAACGTGACGCGGTCCAGGTGCGCGGTGTCCGTGCCGGTGTAGCGCGGGTTCTTGCTGATCGTGACCTGGCCCGAGGAGGTGAACGAGGTCAGCGTGAACGGCCCGTCCGCGACCTTCCACAGTGGATTCGTCGAGTACGTCGACAGATCGCTGGCTTGGCCGACCAGGTAGTTGAACACCTGTTTGGCGCCGTTGGGCGCGCGGTCGGCGTCGCCGACCGGGGCGTCGGCCGAGGCGCGGTCCCAGGACTGCTGCGGGAGCGGGCTGATGTCGCTGAGCTGGTTCGCGGTGAACCATTCCTGGTTGTAGGCCTTGTCCAGCGTCAACGTGAACGTGTGCGCGTCGACGGCGTGGAAGGCCTTGATGTCGTCCGGGATCAGGCCGCTGGTGTAGCCGGCCCAGCTGGACTTGTTGGCGCGCACCAGGTTGTACCAGAACTCGACGTCCCGGCTGGTCAGCGGCTTGCCGGTGGACCAGGTCAGGTTCTTGAGAGTGATCGTGATGCTCCGCCCGTCGGCCGAGTACACCGGCGGCAGCGCGGCGCTGGCCGCCTCGTCGAGGCCGACCGTGCCGGACGAGCCGTCGTAGGCGTAGAGCGGCAGGTAGAGGAGCTGTTGAATGGCCGCGTTGTAGCTGGCGGTGTAGCCCGGTGTCTCGATCGGCATGATCCAGTTGGGCTGAGCGGCAGGCGGCAGCGCGAACGCGACCGAACCGCCTTCGACCTGCTGATTCCCGCCGCCACCATGGCGCGCTTGGACCCCGGCACACCCGGCGAGCAGCATCGCGCCCGCGACGAGCAACAGGAAGGGTTTGCTGCGTCGTAACAACCCGTCCTCCCGACTTTCATCAAATCTGATGTAAGTGATGAGACAGACCATCTTGTTAACCACAACCTGGGCTGTCTAAGCTGTTCGGCATTCAACCACTGACCGAGTGATAGGCCAAGGGGTCAGCGGGAACAACAAGTTTCCGCATACTTGCATCAATATTGGAGCAACAATGAGGACGTCCGAGGCACTGCGGGTGCTGTGGCTGGTCGGCAGCGGCCAGGCCACCTCGCGGATGGAACTCGCCAAGCTCCTCGGCCTCCCCCAGTCCACGGTGTCCATCCGGGTGCAGGCACTGTGCGACGCGGGTGTGCTCACCGAACGTGGCGAAGGTCGCTCCCAGGGCGGGCGCCGTCCGCGACTGCTGGCCATCAATCCCCAGTTCGGCCATGTGTGGACCGCCGATTTCGGTTCCCGGCACGTACGCATCGCCGCGCTGGACATCGCGGGCAACTTCCTGCACATCGAAGAACGCCCGATGAACATCGACAACGAGCCGGAGAAGGTGCTCGCCGAGTTCGCGGGCATCGTGCACGAACTGGCCGAGCACAACGACTTCCCCGGCGAATGGCTCGGCATCGGCGTCGGCCTGCCCGGCCCCGTCGACTTCACCGAGGGCACCGTCACTCTCCCGTCGCGGATGCCCGGCTGGCGCAATTTCCCGGTCCGCGGCACGCTCGGCAAGCACTTCGACCGGCCGGTCGTCGTCGACAACGACGCGAACCTGCTGGCGCTGGGCGAGTTCTGCAGCTTCACCACGGTCGACACGCTGATCGCGGTCAAGGCGGGCACCGGCATCGGCTCTGGCCTGGTCATCGGCGGTGAACTGCACCGGGGCCGCAGCGGGGTCGCGGGCGACATCAGCCATGTCCGGATCGCCGCGGCAGGCGACAACCCGTGCAGCTGCGGCAATCACGGCTGCCTGGAGACGGTGGCCAGCGGCGCCGCGCTGGTCGCCCAGTTGCGCGCCAAGGGCGTTGCGGTGCGCGACACCACCGACGTGATGTCCGCGGCCGAAGACGGCGATCCCACCGCGACCACCGCGGTCCGCCTGGCCGGACTGCACCTCGGCGAGGTGCTGGCGACCGTGGTCAACTTCGCCAATCCGGACGCGGTGCTGCTCGGCGGCGTGCTGTCCGGGTCAGAGGCGTTCGTCGCGGCCGTGCGCGGTGCGCTCTACGAACGCTGCCTTCCGCTGGCGACGAAGGAACTGCGGATCGAACGGGTCAAGTCCGGCCCGAACTCCGGCCTCTACGGCGCGTCCGCCATCGTGCTCAACGAGGTCTTCGACGAAGCCACGCGCACCGCCCGAACTCGACGAACAGCAGGCTGACAACTCTTGGGAGGCCCACCGTGCGGATCGGCGTAGCCGGCATCCACATCGAGTCAAGCACCTTCTCCCCACATCGCTCCACAGTGGACGATTTCAGGGTGACCCGAGGCGCCGATCTCCTTGCTCGCTACGAATTCCTCGCGCCGGGCAAGCCGTTGACCGACGGCGTGGAGTGGGTGCCGCTGCTGCACGCGGTCGCCGACCCCGGCGGCCCGGTCACCGCGCCGACCTACGACGCGCTCTCCGGCGAGATCTACGACCGGCTGCGCGCGGCCGGCCCGCTCGACGGCGTTCTCATCGACTTCCACGGCGCCATGACCGTCGAGGGCCGCACCGACATCGAGGCCGATTTCGTCGAGGGCATTCGCGCGATCACCGGCCCGGACGTGCTGCTCTCCGGTGCGATGGACCTGCACGGCAACGTGTCGCGCCGGTTGATCGGCACCGTCGACCTGCTCACCTGCCACCGCAAGGCGCCGCACACCGACGTGTGGCAGACCCGCGAACGCGCCGCGACCAACCTCGTTGCCCGCCTTCGCTCCGGCGGCCGTCCGCACAAAGCCTGGATCCAGGTCCCGGTCCTGCTGCCGGGCGAGAAGACCAGCACCAGGATCGACCCGGCCAAGCGCATCTACGCCATGATCGACGAGGTCGAAGCCATGGACGGCGTGCTCGACGCGGCGATCTGGGTTGGCTACGCCTGGGCCGACGAGCCGCGCTGCCAGGCCGCGATCGTGGTCACCGGCGACGACGAACAGCTCGTCACCGCGCAGGCGCACCGGCTGGCCAGCGCGTACTGGGACGCGCGGGCGGACTTCCAGTTCGTGGCGCCGACCGGCACCCTCACCGAATGCCTTGATCGAGCGCTCGCCAGCGAGGCCCGCCCGTTCTTCATCAGCGACTCGGGCGACAACCCCACCGCGGGCGGTGCCGGCGACACCTCGTGGACGCTGGACAAACTCCTGCGCAGGCCGGACGTTCTCAGCACCGATCGGACCACGATCTACGCCGCCATCGACGATCCCGAAGTCACCTCGGCCGCGATCGCGGCGGGCGTCGGCGCGGAGCTGAGCGTCAAACTCGGCGGCAAGATCGACTCGGGTCCGTGCGGCCCGGTGCCGCTGACCGGTGTCGTGTCGGCGGTCGCTGAGCACGCGGCCGTCCTGAGCGTCGGCGGATTGAAGGTCATCGTGACCGCCCGCCGCCAGCACTACCACCTGGAATCCGACTTCACCGAACTCGGCCTGCGGCCCCGCGAAGCCGATCTGGTGATCGTCAAGATCGGCTACCTGGAACCGGAGTTGTACGCGATGGCCGCCGACTGGCTGCTCGCGCTCACCCCCGGCGGCGTCGACCAGGACCTGCTGCGTCTTGGCCACCACGGCATCGAGCGGCCGATGTTCCCGTTCGACCCGGCCATGCCGGCCCCGGACCTCACCCCGGAACTGCTGTGATCAGCGTCGAACTGAGCGTCGACACCATCGACGCCGCGCTCGCCGCCGACGCGTTGGACATCCAGCGCATCGAGCTGTGCTCGGCCAGCGGCCTTGGCGGCCTCACCCCCGGCCCGGGCCTACTGGAAACGGCGATTGCTCGCTGCCAGCGGGTCGCCGTGCACACGCTCATCCGACCGCGCGCCGGGGATTTCCGTTACACCCCAGCGGAAATCGACGTGCTCGTCGGCGACATCGCCGCCGCTGTCCGGGCGGGCGCGGCGGGCGTTGTCGTCGGCGCGCTCACCGATCGATCCGAGGTCGACAAGGCGGTGCTGACCGATCTCGTCGCGGCCGCGCAGGGCCGCGAGGTCACCTTCCACCGTGCCATCGACGTCAGCCGCGACCCGCTCCTAGCGCTCGATCAGCTCATCGAGAGCGGTGTTGATCGCGTGCTCAGTTCCGGCCACGCGCCGCACGCCGAACAGGGCGCGCCGGTGCTCGCCGAGATGGTCCGGGTGGCGCAGGGCCGGTTGGCGGTGATGGCGTGCGGCGGCATCCGCGCGCACAACGCGGCCACGATCCTCGACGCGACCGGCGCCACCCACCTGCACGCGTCCCCGCGCAAGCCGGTCGACCGCGCCGAGGACGGCATCGACTTCGGCGTCCAGCCCCAGTTCGACCTCGCCGAGGCGCGTGCCCTCGTCGCGGCGGTGCGGACTTATCGATCTGGCCGATAATTGGTGGCATGGAGACCCGCCAGCTCGAATATTTCGTCGCGGTCGCCGAGGAGCTGAGCTTCACCAGGGCGGCGCGGCGGCTGTTCGCGGTGCAGTCCTCGGTGTCCTCGGCGATCCGGGCGCTGGAGACCGAACTGCACACCACTTTGTTCGATCGGTCCACCCGCCGGGTCGCGTTGTCCGACGCCGGTGCCGCGTTCCTGCCGGAGGCCAAAGCCGCGCTGGAAGCGCTGGAGCGCGCCAAGTCCGTGGTGCAGGAGGCCTCCGACGGGATGCGCGGCAGCATCAGGATCGGCGTGCTGTCCAGTGTCGACGTGCTGGACCTGCCGGGCGTGCTCGGCGCGTTCCACCGGCGCTACCCGATGGTGGACATCCGGGTCACCGTGTCGGTCAGCGGGTCGACCGGGCATGCCGACGACGTGCGGCACGGCCGGCTGGACATGGCGCTGCTCGGTCTGCCCCCGGCCGACCTGGTCGGGTTGCGCACGATGGTGCTGGCCACGCGCCGGTTCGTCGCGCTGCTGCCCGCCGGGCACCGGCTCGCCGACCGGGACGAGCTGACGCTGGAGGATCTGGCCGGTGAGGGGTTCGTGGACACGTTGCGCGGGTTCGGCAATCGGGTCGTGTCCGACCGGGCGTTCGAGGCGATCGGCGCGCCGAGGCGGATCGTCGTCGAGGTCTCCGACATCGCGACCGTGCCGGACTACGTGCAGGCCGGGCTCGGCGTCGCGGTGGTGCCCACGTTGCAGGTCGCGCCCAACCCGGCCATGGTGATCCGGCCGTTGACCGGCACGGCGATGCGGTGGCAGTTCAGCATCGCCACGCTGGCCGACCGTGAACCGAGCCGGGCGGTACGGACGTTGCTCGACCTGATGGCGGAATACCGAGCCGCGGACGGGTAAGCACCGGCTCGGATTCTGTTGACAGCGTGCCAGTTAGCGGCCTACCGTCGAACCGGCTACTTAGCGAGCGATAAGTAAAGTTCATGCGAGGAGCGGGATGGACAGCGAACCCGCCGCGACCCTGACCAGGCATGGTCACGTCGCGCTGATCACCCTCAACCGCCCGGCCGCGCTCAACGCGGTGAACAGCGCCCTCAGCGATGCGGTCGGCAACGCGCTGGAAACCATCGCCGCCGATCCGGAGCTGCGCGTCGGCGTGATCACCGGCGCCGGGCGCGCCTTCAGCGCAGGCGCCGACCTGAAGGAAGTCTCAGCGAGACGGTCGATCGCGCCGACCGAGCACCCCGAATGGGGCTTCGCGGGTATCGTCCGGCACTTCATCGACAAGCCGATCATCGCGGCGGTGAACGGGTTCGCGCTGGGCGGTGGCACCGAGATCGCGCTGGCCTGCGACCTGATCGTGGCCAGCGACGCCGCCAAGTTCGGCTTCCCGGAGGTGAAGCGCGGGCTGATGGCGGCGGCGGGCGGCGTGATCCGCACCCCTCGGCAGATCCCGATCAAGCTGGCCACCGAACTCGCGTTCACCGGCGAACCGATCGACGCGGCGACCGCGCTGCGCTGGGGCCTGATCAACCGCGCGGTACCGGCCGAGGAATGCCTACTGGCCGCGCTGGCGCTCGCCGAGACCATCGCGGCGAACGCGCCGCTGTCGGTCGCGGCCAGCAAACGCATGCTGCACCGCGGTTTCGAGTTCGGTTCGGACCTCGATCCGGAACTGTGGAAGCTCAACGACGCGGAAATGATCGGCTTGATCACGAGCGCGGACGCCGTCGAAGGCACCAGGGCCTTCGTCGAGAAGCGCGCCCCCAACTGGACCGGAAGGTAATCATGACCGATGCGGTGATCGTCGACGTGCTGCGTACCCCGTCCGGCAAGGGCAAACCGGGCGGCGCGCTGTCCGGCGTGCACCCGGCCGACCTGCTGGCGACCGTGCTGCGGGAGATCGTGGCCCGCAACGATCTCGATCCCGCGCTGGTCGACGACGTGATCGCGGGCTGCGTGACGCAGGCGGGCGAGCAGGCAGGCAACATCGCCCGTACCGCCCTGCTCGGCGCCGGTTTCCCGGAATCGGTGCCGGGAACATCGATCGACCGGCAGTGCGGGTCGAGCCAGCAGGCCGCGCACTTCGCCGCGCAGGGCGTGCTGGCCGGTGTGTACGACGTGGTCATCGCCTGCGGGATCGAGTCGATGAGCCGGGCGCCGATGGGCAGCAGTTCGCTCGGGAAGGACCGCAAGGGCGAGCAGTTCGCCGCGCGCTACCCGGAGGGGCTGGTCAATCAGGGCGTCGCCGCGGAGATCATCGCGGGCCGGTGGAAGCTGGACCGGGCGCAACTGGACGAGTTCGCGGCCGAGTCGCATCAGCGCGCCGCGGTGACCGGCGCGTCCGGCGGGTTCGACAACGAGATCCTGCCGATCGGCGACGTACGCGCCGACGAGACCGTGCGCGCGAGCACCACCGTCGAGAGCCTGGCCGGGCTGAAACCCGCGTTCTACAACGAGGAGCTGGGCCTGCGGTTCCCGGAGATCGGCTGGCGGATCACGCCGGGGAACTCGTCACCGCTGACCGACGGCGCGTCGGCCGCGCTGATCATGAGCGCGGAGCGGGCCGCGTCGCTCGGCTTGCGGCCCAGGGCGCGATTCCACGGTTTCGCGGTGACCGGCAGCGATCCGCTGCTGATGCTGACCGGCGTCATCCCGGCGACCGAGAAGGTGCTGGCCAGGACCGGTCTGTCCATTGCCGACATCGCGGCCTACGAGGTGAACGAGGCGTTCGCGCCGGTGCCCTTGATCTGGCAGTCGCACTTCGACGCCGACCCGGCCCGGCTCAACCCGCGCGGCGGCGCGATCGCGCTCGGCCATCCGCTCGGTGGGTCCGGCACGAAGCTGCTGACCACGCTGGTCAATTTCCTGGAGGCGAGCGGCGGCCGGTACGGCCTGCAGACCATGTGCGAGGGCGGCGGCATGGCCAACGCCACCATCATCGAACGCCTCTGACACAAATCGTTATACGCAGAGTTTGTTCTGGGTAAGCAAGTTCCTGACATGGACAACAAAAAATCTGGATGTCCTAAGTGGGCAATCAAAATATCCCTGCGGCACAACAGCTTCTTTGCATCAGACATCGCCGGCGTGCACACTTGACCCATGAGTCCGGAACTGCTGGCCCGCATCGAGGCAAGGAAGCGCCACGTAGCCGACATCAAGGCGGATCGGGCTCGTCGCGCCGTTGCCCGGGCGTTCGGCCTTCAGCTGCGGCACGAACAGAAGCTGGTGCGATTCGCCGCGAGGCACACCGCGAGCGATGCGGCGTGACTGCGAGCCGTCACGCGCGGCTGGTGGTCATGGCGATGGCTGCTGGTCGGGCACGCGCGGCTCCGGCTGCCGGCTGAAGCGGTCGCGCAGGGCGTATTTCTGGATCTTGCCGCTCGCCGTCCTGGGCATGGCATCGATCACCACGACCGCGGTTGGCTTCTTGTAGGAGGCCAGCAGGCCCCGGCAGTGTTCGATGATCTCGGCCTCGGTCGGCGGGTCGGCCGGGTCGAGCGCGGTGACCACGGCCAGCGGAGTCTGGCCCCACTTCTCGTGCGGCACACCGATCACCGCGACCTCGGCGACCTTGGCGTGCGCGTCGATCGCGGCTTCGACCTCGGCGCAGTAGATGTTCTCGCCGCCGGAGATGATCATGTCCTTCTTGCGGTCGACGACCCAGATGAAGCCGTCCTCGTCCTTGCGGCACAGATCGCCGGAGTGGAACCAGCCGCCCGCAAACGCTTCCGCGGTCGCCTTCGGGTTGTTCCAGTACTCGCGCATCACGGTCGGCCCACGATAGACGATCTCGCCGACCTCGCCGACGGCGACGTCGTTCAGGTCGTCGTCCACGATGCGCGCCTCCACCCCGTAGAGCGGCTGGCCGACCGAGCCCGGCTTGCGCAGCGCGTCCTCGCCGCGCAGCAGGCAGATCGTCGCGGACGTCTCGGTCTGGCCGAACGCGGTGAACGCGGGCGCCTGCGGGAAGGTCGATGCCAGCGCCTCCAACAAGGACGGTTGCGCTGGCGCGGCGCCCCAGCCAATGCGGCGCAGGGCGAGGTTGCGGTCCTTGATGCCCGGCAGCGCACAGATCGCCTGCCACTGGCTCGGCACGAAGAAGCAGTTGGTGACCTGCTCGCGTTCCAGCAGATCGACGATGGCCACGGGGTCGAACACGGCAGGCGAGTACACCACGATCCGGGCGCCGGTGAGCAGGCGCGGCAGGATGCTGCCGACCCCGGCGATGTGGAACATGGGCACGCCGAGCAGGGACGTCTGATCCTCCGGCACGGCGCCCGTGGACATCGACGTCAACAGCGCGACCGTGGTCAGGTTGCGGTGGGAGAGCACCGCGCCCTTGGGCCTGCCGGTGGTGCCCGAGGTGTACATGATGAACGCGGGCTCGCCCTCGTCCACATCGATGCAGAGCGGTTCGTCACTCTCCTGCGCGACCGCCGCCTCGAACGAGTCGGCGTGCCGGAAATGGTGCTCGGCGCCGTCGGTGGCCAGCACGACCGGGCTCGGATCCAGCCCGTCGATCGCCTCGGCCGCGACCCCGGCGCAGGCCGCGTCCACGATCACCGCGGCGCAACCGCTGTCCGACAACACATAGCGCACCTCGGCGGCGACCAGCCGGAAGTTGACCGGCACCACGATCGCGCCCAGCCGCAGCCCCGCGTAGTACGCCTGCACGGTTTCCAGCCGGTTGCGCATCAGCACCGCGACCCGGTCGCCCAGGCCGACACCGCGCGCGGCCAGCGCTCGCGCCAGCTTGGTCACCCGGCGGTCGAGCTGCGGGTAGGTGAGCCGGACGTCGTCGAGTTGCAGCGCGATCCGATCGGGATAGCGCCGCGCCGCCGCCGCGAGCTGACTGCCGTAGGACTGGCGCCCGGCCGCCCGGGCGATCCGCACATCGTCGTCGAGGGTCATGATCTCGCTCCGCCCGGTCGGCTGGATTTCGGCCGCGACCTGCGCTTGAGCGGCCGGTATTCCAGCATGCCCAGCCCGAACAACACGTACCGGTCGGCCAGTTGCTCCGGGGTCAGCTCGCCGTCCATCCGGAACCATTTCGCGACCGCGTGACACATGGTCAGCAGCGCCCGTCCCGCCTCGATGGGGTGATCGGTGTGGAACAGTCCTTTGCGGACACCGTCGATGATGACCGTGCGCATCTCGGTGTCGAGCTGGTCCCGCAGCGTGATGTACGCCTTGCGGTTCTCCGGTTCCAGGCTGCGGATCTCCGAGTCGAGCAGGCCCTTGGAACCGCGATAGGCCATGAACCGCACCATGCATTCCACCAGCGCGCCCAGCTCGGCCACGGGATCGGGCGCGGTCTCGGCGATCGCGGCCCGGCACTTCTCCAGCAACGACTCCATCGACAAACTCAGCAGCGCGAACAACATCGCCTGCTTGTTCTCGTAGTGGTAGTACAGCGCGGGCACGGTGACGCCGACGCGGCGCGCGATGTCCCGGACGGAGGTGCCGTGGTAGCCGTGTTCCTCGAACGCGGCGAGGGCGTGCCTGAGGATCGGCGAGAGTTCGGCGGGCGCGCACACCCGCCAGTCCTCCCGCACCTCGTTGGCGTCCGCGGTGTTCGGCACCTCAGATCCCGAGCCGGTCGGCCAGGGCGAGGTGAGCGGAAATCTTGTTGCCGAGCAGGAGTTCGTTGGATTTCGCGCGTTTGTAGTAGAGGTGCGCGTCGTGCTCCCAGGTGTAGCCGATGCCGCCGTGCACCTGGACATTCCGCACGGCGGCCTGGAAAGCGGCCGGTAGGACGGAAACCCGCGCGTGCGCGGCGGCCAGCGGGAACTCGGCCGGGTCGTGGTCGGCGGCCCAGGCGGCATTGCGCAGCACCGAGCAGGTCAGCTCGTAGTCCACATAGGAGTCGACGCACAGGTGCTTGACCGCCTGGTACGAGCCGATGTAGCGGCCGAACTGCACGCGCACCTTGGCGTAGTCCACGGCCATCCGCATCGCCTGGCCCAGCACGCCGATGGATTCCGCGGCGAGCGCGAGCGTGGCGAGGTCGATGATCTTCTCCAGCGCGGCAACCGGATCCGCTGCCGCGATCCGGATCGCCGGAGTCTCGTTGAGGTCGATCCGCGCGAACCGCCTCGTCGGATCGAGCCCGGTCAACGGCGTGCGAGAGAGACCGCCAGCGTCACCCGCGACCCGGAAGAACGCCGGTCCTTCCGGGCTGTTGGCCAGGACGATCAGCAGATCGGCGGACGCGCCGTCCAGCACCAGGTTCTTGCTGCCGTTCAACCGCCAACCGTCCGGGTCGGGCGTGGCTGTGGTGCTGGTGTCGGTCGCCGCCCAGTTGCTGGATCCCTCCGCGATCGCCACCGTCGCTCGCAACTCCCCGGCCGCGATGGCGGGCAGCAGTTCGGCGCGGGCCGGTTCGTCATCGAGCGCGAGCAGCGCGTCGGCGGCCAGCACAGTGGACAGATATGGGGCGGGCAACAGTGCTCGGCCCATCTCCTCCAGCACGATCGATCGCTCGATCTGACCGGCGCCCACCCCGTCGTACCGATCGGGAATGGTCAATCCGACCAGGCCGAGTTCGCCTGCGAGCCGTCGCCACAACGCGGGATCGAAATCGTGCTCGCCATCGACCGCCGCGCGAACCTTGGTCATCGGCGACTCGGCGCGCAGGAACTTCCGCACGGTCGAGCGGAGGTCTTCCTGTTCCGGGGTGAGAACCAGTTCCATGATCGACACTCCTGTTATTCCGCGCGCTGGGTACCGACCTTGAGTTCCCGGAACGGCACGTCGCGATCGACCGAGGGCTCCTTGGCCAGACCGAGCACGCGTTCGCCGATGATGTTGCGCTGGATTTCGTTGGTGCCACCGGCGATCGCCGCAGCCGGTATGCCGTTGATGGCGAGCGCTCGTTCGGTTGCCTGCTCGTCGTCCTGAGCGGCCGCGACCACGCTCGGCCCGCCGACGGTTCCTGCCACGTCGACGGCGAACGCGGCGTTGAGCGCGCCGACCAGCTTGGCGACCGAACCGCGAGCGCCGGGCGGGCTGCCCGCGTTGGCTTCCTGGCGCAGTCGCGCGGTGAACAGTTCCAGCGCGCGCTGGCGGGCGTACAACTGCGCCAGTTCGGCGCGGACGGCAGGCACGTCGAGCAGGCCGTTGGCGCGAGCGTCCCTGGCCAGAACCGAGAACGCGAGCGGATCGGACCGGCGCGCGACCGTGGTGCCGATGGACACCCGCTCGTGGCCGAGCATGGTGACCGCGGCGGGCCAGCCGCCGCCGACCGTGCCGATCACCGAGTCCGGGTCGAGCCGGACGTTTTCGAAGAACACCTCGTTGAACGGCGCGCGGCCGGTCATGTCGCGCAGCGGCCGGACTTCGACGCCGGGCGCGTGCATGTCCACGATGAACATGGTCAGGCCCTGGTGTTTGGGCACATCCGGATTGGTCCTGGCCAGCACCGCGCCGAAGTCAGCGAGGTGGGCCAGCGTGGTCCACACCTTCTGCCCGTCGAGCACCCAGCCGTCACCGTCGGCGACCGCGCGGGTTTGCAGGCTGGCCACGTCGGAACCGGCGCCCGGCTCGGAGAACAGCTGGCACCAGATCTCCTCGCCACGCAGCAACGCCGGCAGGTAGCGGGCTTTCTGCTCGTCGGTGCCGAGGTCGACGATGGTCGGTCCGCACATGCCCATGCCGATGATGAACGGCCGGGTCGGCAGGTCGAAGTCCTTGGCGACGTCGTTGAACGCGAGCTGGGCCGGTTCGCCGAGTCCCTGGCCGCCGTAGGCGGCGGGCCAGGTGATGCCGGCGAACCCGGCGTCGTGCAGGGCGGCCTGGAACCGTTTGGCGACCGCCAGGTCATCGGTATCCGTCGTGGGCACGTTCGCGGTGAGCCATGACCTGGCCCGTTCCCGGAACTCCTGCCACTGTGCCTGGTCCGCGTCGACCATCGTGCCCGCTCCTTCGCGTGCGGCGCCACCGGTCCTCGCGACTTTACTTATCGCTCGCTAAGCTGGCAAGGCTGGCGAGTGGCGTTAGCTCATCTCGTACCTGATCGGCAGGTGCTTGAGGCCGCCGACGAACGTGGTCGCGACCGACTCCGGTGTCCCGGCCAGCTCGATCGACTTCAGCCGGGGCAACAGTTCCCGGAACAACGCCGGGATCTCCAGCCGGGCCAGCGCGGTGCCGAGGCAGTAGTGCACGCCGAAGCCGAAGGCCAGGTGCCGGTTGCCCTCCCGGGCGACGTCGAAGGTGAACGGGTCGGCGAACACCTCCTCGTCGCGGTTGGCCGAGAGATAGGACAGCAGCAGCGACTCGCCCTTGCGGATCAGGGTGCCGCGCAGCTCGTAGTCCTCGGTCGCGGTGCGCATGAACCCCTTCACCGGCGTGACCCAGCGGATCATCTCCTCGGTGGCCGCGGGCAGCAGCTCCGGTTCGGCGCGCAGGCGCGCCAGCTGGTCCGGTCGCTCGATCAGGGCGTGCAGGCCGCCCGCGATGGTGGAGCTGGTGGTGTCGTGCCCGGCGCTGGCGATGATCACGTAGTAAGAGGCGGCGTCCTTGTCGGAGAGCAGTTCGCCGTCCACCCGCGCGTTCGCGATGGTCGAGGCCAGGTCCTCGGTCGGCCTGGCCCGCCGGTCTTCGGTGAGGCGGTTGAAGTAGGCGAGCATGTCCAAGGCGGCCGCGATGGCCGCGCCGGGGTCGGCGTCGCGCTGCCGCTCGGTGTCCTGCCCGCCGAACATCTCCTGGGTCAGCACCAGCATCCGGCCGAAGTCCGACTCGGGCAGGCCGAGCAGGGACAGGATCACGTAGAGCGGATAGTTGATGGCGATGTCGGTGACGAAATCGCAGCTGCCGCCCAGTTCGGCCATCCGGTCGACGTAACGCTTGGCCAGCTCGTTGATCCGGACTTCCATGGTGTGCAAGGTCTTGGGACGGAACCAGTCCGCCGCGATCGGCCGCAGCGCGCGGTGCTGGGGGTCGTCGATGTGCACCAGCGTGGAGAGCGGCCTGCCCTGTTCCTCGTTACGCTTGTCCATCACGGCGCTGTCCAGGATCGGGCGCGGCTCGTTGATGAACCGGTTGTGCTGGCGTTCGATCTCGATGACGTCGGCGTGTTTGGTGATCGCCCAGAACGGGTTGAACTCGGGCAGCGCGTCGACCCAGTGCACGGGCTGCTCCGCGCGCAACAGGGTCAGCGCCCGGTGCAGCCGATCGTCGTCGGCGTAGGCGATCGGCGTGGCCAGTTCGAGTCCGGCGCGCTGGATCTCGGCATCGGTGGGCATCAAGGATCTCCTGACTTAGTGATCGCTAACCAAGCTAGCGAGAATCCCGAGACGCTGACAACCGATCCTGATCCGGTTACAAGCGGCCGGCCGGAGGCCGGATGAGCGCTTCCTGCTGCGCGGTCGCGACCAGGATTCCCTCCGCCGTCAGCAGGTCGGACGAGCTGAATCCGCGCGAGCCCGCCGCGGTGCTGCTGTGCTGAGCGCTCAGCAACCACTCATCGGCGCGAAAGGGCCGGTGGAACCAGATCGCGTGATCGAGCGAGGTGATCGGCATCAGCTTCCGGCCGTTGTGCGGCAGGATCGAGGTGAACCCCAGGAACATGTCCGACGCATAAGTGAATGCTGCGGCATGGATCAGCGGATCGTCAGTGAGTCGGTCACGGGTGCGCAGCCAGAAACGCAGGCGGGCGCCGTCCCAGTCGCGATCGGCCAGGCGCATGTCGATCAGGCTGCCGACCGCCGAGTTGCGGACGAGCGAGGGCGCTGGCTCGTCGCCGGGGGGTTCGGGCAGGTCGGAGCCGGTGAACTGGTGCTCGTAGCCGTCTTCGGCGCGCTGGAACGAGGCCAGCATGATGAAGATCGTTTTGCCGCTCTGCACCGCGCTGACCTGCCGCGTCGTGAACGATCGGCCGTCGCGGACCCGCTCGGCCCGGTACTGGACCGGCTCCTCGGCGCGGCCCGCGCGCACGAAGTAGGCGTGCAGGGAGTGCGGCACCCGGCCCGCCTCGACCGTCGAACCGGCCGCGACCAGGGCATGTGCCGCCACCTGACCGCCGTAGACGACGCCGGGCCGGGCGTCGTGGCACCAGCCCTCGAACAGGTCCTCGTCGAGTCGGGTGAGTGCGAGCGGGGCGGGCTCGGTGCCCAGATCGGTGGTATCGATGTCGGTGTCGGCGGGGCGCATCGGGCGGACCTCCCGGTTCGGCACGCTGCCGGCGTGCTTGACGGTGTGATGGTCGATCCATAGCTTAGTGATCGATCGCTAAAGTATGACGAAAACAAGGAGCGACATGTATCCCGGGACGTACGCGGCGCTCACGCCGGACAAGCCCGCCGTCGTGCACAGCGGCACCGGCGCCTCGATCAGCTACGCCCAACTCGACGAGAACTCCATCCGGCTGGCCCGTTTCCTGACGGAGGCCGGGGTGCGCCCCGGGGAGGACGTCGCCCTGCTGTCCGACAACGACCCGCGCTGTTTCGAGGTGTTCTGGGCGGCGATGCGCTCCGGCCGTTACCTCACCGCGGTCAACCGCCATCTCTCGGTGGCCGAGGCGGCGTACGTGCTCAACGACTGCGGCGCCAAGGTCATCGTGGTCTCGGCCGGACTCGCCGAACTGGCGCAGGCGCTCATCCCGCTCACACCGAACATCGAGCACCGCCTGGTGTTCGACGGCGAACTGGCCGGGCACGAGTCCTATTCGGACGCACTCGCCTCGGTGTCGGCCGAGCCGCTGGCCGACCAGCCGTGCGGGGCGGACATGCTCTACTCGTCGGGCACCACCGGCCGACCGAAGGGGATCAAGCTGCCGTTGCCGCAGCGGCAGGTCGACGAGCCGGGCGATCTGGTGGTCGCGTCGTTCCAACGGTTGTGCGGGTTCGACGAGCACAGCGTGTACCTCTCGCCCGCGCCGATCTACCATGCCGCGCCGCTGCGGTTCAGTGGCATGGTGCAGGCGCTGGGCGGCACGGTCGTGCTGATGCCGAGGTTCGACGCCGAGGCGGCGCTGGCCGCGATCGAGCGGTACCAGGTCACGCACAGCCAGTGGGTACCGACCATGTTCGTGCGCATGCTCAAACTCGACGAGGCGACCCGGACCAAGTACGACCTGTCCAGTCACCGCGTCGCCATCCACGCGGCCGCGCCGTGCCCGATCGAGGTGAAGCGGCGGATGATCGAGTGGTGGGGACCGATCCTGTTCGAGTACTACGCGTGCACGGAACGCAACGGCGTGACGGCCATCGGCAGCGCCGAGTGGCTGGAGAAGCCGGGTTCGGTCGGGCGCGCGGCGACCGGGATCGTGCACATCTGCGCCGAGGACGGCTCCGAGGTGCCGGTCGGCGAGGTCGGCGTCGTGTACTGGGAGAACGACGAGCAGATGTTCTCCTACCACAACGACCCCGTCCGGACGTCGGAAGCGCAGCACCCCAATCATCCACTGTGGACAACGGTCGGCGACATCGGCCGGGTCGACGAGGACGGCTACCTGTTCCTGACCGATCGCAAAGCATTCATGATCATCTCCGGCGGGGTGAACATCTACCCGCAGGAGATCGAGGACTGTTTCGCGTTGCACCCCATGGTCGACGACGTCGCCGTGATCGGCGTCCCGGACGAGGAGATGGGCGAAGTGGTGAAGGCCATCGTCCAGCCGGCTGCCGGCGCGACGCCAGGGCCCGCCCTTGCTGAGGAACTTCTCAGCTATGCCAGGGAACGCATCGCGCACTACAAGTGCCCGGCCACCATCGATTTCAGCTACGACCTGCCGCGCACGCCGACCGGGAAACTGGTCAAGGGCGAACTGCGCGAACGCTACCTCAGCAAGAACTGAAGGAGGCAGGGTGCAGATCACCGCGGCGGTGCTGCGCGACCGGGAGGGCCCGCACGTCCTTGAAGCCGTCGAGCTGGCCGAACCCGGACCGGGCGAGGTGGTGGTACGGATCGCCGGAGCCGGCCTGTGCCACACCGACATGCTGCCGCGCGGCCCGGCGTCCGCAGCGCCGTTGCCGTTGATCCTCGGCCACGAGGGCAGCGGCGTGGTGGCCGAGACCGGTCCGGGCGTCACCGGCGTCGCGGTCGGCGATCACGTGGTCGCCTCGTTCGACTCGTGCGGCGACTGCGCCAGCTGCGCGGCCTCGCACCCGGCCTACTGCGCGACGTTCTTGCACCGCAACCTGATCGGCCGCGCGCTGGACGGGTCGACCCCGGTCCGGGACGCGTCCGGCGCCGAGGTCAGCGCGCGCTGGTTCGGTCAATCGTCGTTCGCCAGCCATGCCCTGGTGTCCGCCCGCAACCTGGTGGTCGTCGACCGGGAGCTGCCGCTGGAACTGCTGGCGCCGCTGGGCTGCGGGGTCCAGACCGGGGCGGGCACGGTGTTCAACGCGTTCGGCGTGCGACCCGGCCAGAGCATCGCGGTGTTCGGGGTGGGCGCGGTCGGCCTGTCCGCGGTGATGGCGGCGCGCGCGGCCGGGGCCACCACGATCGTCGCGATCGACCGGCACGAGTCACGCCTTGCTTTGGCCAAGGAACTCGGTGCCACGCATGCCATCGCGTCCGCCGAGGGTGACCTTGTCGGCGAGATCCACCGGATCACCACAGGTGGTGCCGACTACACGGTGGACACCACCGGGGTTCCCGATGTCATGAATGCCGCGATCAACGCGGCCAGCGTGCCCGGCACCTGCGGTCTGCTCGGCGCGCCGCAGGGCGAGCTGACCATCGATCCGCGCGTGCTGTCCTTCGGCCGCAACCTGATGGGCATCATCGAGGGCGACGCGGTACCCAAGCTGATCATTCCTCAGCTGATCGAACTGTGGCGCCAGGGACGGTTTCCGTTCGACCGGCTGGTCAGCACGTTCCCGTTGAGCCAGATCAACGAAGCGGAACAGGCGATGTCGCGCGGCGACGTCGTGAAACCGGTCCTGGTACCGTCCGCCTGAACGAGAAGAGGCGAGCATGGCGACCAACCGTGAGCAGCAGGTCTCGTTGGCGAACGGGTCGACCCCGGCCGACTGGCGGCTGCCACCGATCCTGGCCGGTGCCCGCGCCGCGTTCGAGGAGCACGGCTATCACGGGACGACCGTGCGGGACATCGCGCAGCGCGCCGGGGTCACCGTGCCCGGTCTGTACTACCACTACGAGAGCAAGCAGGCGATGCTGATCGCCTTGCTCATGGGGAGCATGCAGGCGTTGCTGGACCGCTGCGAAGCCGCTCTGGCCAAGGTCGGCGACGATCCGCGCGGCAGGCTGGCCGCCTTGGTGGAGTGCGTCGTGGAGTTCATGGCGCGGCATGCGTCGCAGGGCCTCACCTCGGAACTGCGTAGCCTCGAACCGGAGAATCGCGCGCGCTACGTCGCGTTGCGCGACCAATTCGAGCAGCTCACTCGCGGCATCGTCATCGCGGGCAACGAGGCTGGCGTGTTCCACGCCGAGTTCCCGGTTGAGACGACCCGCGCGGTGCTGACCATGTGCGACGCGGTCGGGCGCTGGTACCGGCCGGGCGGCAGGCTCTCGCCGACCACGGTGGCCAAGCGCTACGTGTCGATCGCGTTGAGCACGGTGGGCTGCACCGCCGTCGACTGACCGGGCGGTCGCCGGTTGCGCAGGGTGGCGAGCACCGAGCCGCCGAGGATCAGCACGAACGCGACGATGGTCAGCGGCGTGATCGTCTCGTTGAGCACCAGCGCCCCGGCGAGCACCGCTACCGGCGGGTTGAAGTAGGTGAACACCATCGCTCGTCCCGGCCCCTCGGCGCGAACGAGCGTGAAGAACACGATGAAACCCAGCGCGGTGCAGATCAGTCCGAGCGCGACCAGCGCGAGCAGCACCCTCGGCGCCGGTGCGGGCGATGGCCAGGTGGCCACGGCCGCCGGCGCGTAGAGCAGCGCGGCGAAACCGAGGCTGGCGCTGGTCATCAGCGGCCCGGGCACGTCCGCGAGCTTGCTGGCCACGATGCGCGGCGCGATCGCGTACAGGATCGCGGTGATCAGCACCTCGACCACGGCAAACGTTTCCCCACCGCCCTTGCCGAGATCGGGCCCGGCCAGCAGCGCGACCCCACCGAAACCGACCAGCAGACCGGTCCAGCGCAACGGGCCGAGCCGTTCCGGGTTGCTGCCGAACTGGCCGATGATCGCGCCGACGATGGGCACCGCCGCGATCAGCATCCCGGTCAGCGAACTCGGCAGCCGATGTTCCGCGTCCGGCAACAGGAACCAGGGCAGCAGGATCTCGCTCGCCGCGAAACCCAGCAGCGGTAACCAATGCCTGCGCAGGATCGCCAGCTGACCGCGGCGCACCGCGAAGGGCAGCAACGCCAGCGCGCCGATGCTCGTCCGCGCGAACACCAGCACCCACACCGACACACCGCCGTCCGCGATTTTGATCAACAGATACGGGATGCCCCACAACAGTGCCATCAACCCGAACAGCACCCAACCGCGCCTGCTCAACTCGTCCTCCCTAGGCCACCAGAGAGGCCAGTTCAGTCGATGCGGCGGATGCTGTCTTGAACGCTGTTGCGGAAACTGCCCGGTGTCACGCCGACCACCCGCCGGAACCACCGGTTCAGATGAGCCTGATCGGCGAACCCGACCAGGGCAGCGGCTTCCGCGGGCCGGTAGCCGTCGACCAGCAGGCAACGCGCCCGGTTGACCCGGTACTGGGCCAGCCACGCGTAGGGCGGCATGCCGACCTCGGCGTGAAACGCGCGCAGCAACTGGAATCGGGACAGGCCGAATTCGGCGGCGATGTCGGCCAGCGACGGTGGATCGAGGAGTTCGTCGGCGAGCCGGGCCATGGTGGCGCGGGCGACGCGCTGCCCGGGCTGCCTGCCGGTCCGGCGGGGGCCGGGTTCGGCATGGCGGGCCAGCAGCGCGGCAAGCCCGCTGGTCAGCCGCGTTTCCGCCTCGATCCGGTCGGTTCCGGTGTCCAGTGCGACGTGCGCGGCGCGCAACGCGCTCGCCAATTCCGGGTCGGCCACGATCGGCACCGGGAAATGCGGCCGGGCCAGCCCGGACTCGGCGACGAGCGCGGCGGCCGGGTACATCGCGCGATAGGCGAACCCTTCCGGTACCGCGGAATACCCGGTGTGCGGCTCGCCCGGTTCGAGGATGACCACCGTGCCCGGGCTCGCGTACCACTTGCCGCCGCGGTAATCGAGCACTTCGACGCCCTCCGAGCAGACCCCGATCGAGAACTCCTCATGCGCGTGCGGAGCGAAGCGATGGTGCACGAACCGCGCGTCGAGCAGGTCGAGCGGCAGGTCGCCGTGCCCGGCCACCCGCGTCCACCTGCTCTGTTCCAGTCCCCCGGCGCGCATGCCCCGAACGTACGCCGATCAGACCGCCTTCAGCGAGCCCCCGTCCATGATGTACTCGGCGCCCGCGATACTCGCGCCCTTGGCCGAAACCAGGAACGTGATCAGTTCGGCGATCTCCGCCGGTTCGACCAGCCTGCCGGTGGTCATGCCGCTCTCAGCGGGCATGGCGTCGATCAGCGTGTCCTGTCCGACCCCCTGCGAGGCGGCGATCGCCGCGCCAACCGGCCCTTCCCACAGGTAGGTCCGGGTCGGACCGGGCGTGACGGTGTTGACGCGAACGCCCTGCGGCCCGAACTCCTCGTTCAGCGCCTTGCCCAGCGCGTTGAGCGCGGCCTTCGCCGTGGTGTAGTTCATCGGCGCCGTGCCCGGCATCCGGGCGCCGACCGACGACACGTTGACCACGTTTCCCTTGGTACGCAACAGACCGGGCAGGGCGAGCCGGATGGTGCGCACCGCGGCGAAGAAGTTCAGGTCGAAGCCCGCGTTCCAGGAATTGTCGGTGAGCTGGAGGAAGCTGCCGAGGTGATCGACAGAGCCACCACCAGCATTGTTCACCAGGATGTCCAGATCCCCGACCGCTTCCAGCGCACCGCCGATCCCGGCCAGCACACCGTCCGCAGTGGACAGATCAGCGGTGAACACCAGCGCGCCGGTATCGGCGAGGTCCGCGTTGGTGGTCCGCGAGACCGCGGCGACCTTCACCCCCTCGGCGACCAGCGCCCGCACCGTGGCCAGGCCAATCCCCTTGCTCGCGCCGGTCACCAGCGCGGTCCGGCCACTCAACCCCAGGTCCATGATTCTCTCCCATTCAAGTCATCACTGTTGCGACTCCCACATTACATGCAACATTTGTGTCGCAAGTCAAGACCTAGATGCATCTCACCGGTACTATCCAGTCGTGGCCGACTTGGCGTTTCTCGACGAGGTGGTGAACTCGGGCGAGCGGCTGCGCGCCGATGCCCGAGCGACTGTTCAGGAGATCCTCGTGGCAGCCGATCGAGTGCTCAGTAAGCATCCGGCGGCCACCCTGGACGAGATCGCCGCCGAGGCCGGCGTCGCCCGCACCACCATCCATCGCCGGTTCGCCACCCGCGAACTGCTGTTGCGCGCCCTGGACCGGTGGGCGGTCCACCAGATCGCCAACGCGCTCGACGAGGCCGATCCCGAAACCGCGCCGCCCTACGTCGCGCTCTACCAGGCAACCGCGAACGTCCTGCGCATCAAGATCAACCTCGCGGTCAACCGGGACACCACCGATTCGACCGATCCCGGCGTCGTCGCGGCGAACCAGGCGCTCGCCGCCAAAGCGGACGCCCTGCTGATCAGGGCGAAAACGGCCGGACTGCTCCGCGCGGACATCTCGATCCCCTGGGCCCGTCGCGTCTACTACGCCCTCGTGCACGAAGCCGTGATCTGCGCGTCGCCCGAGGACGACCCGGCCGAACTGGCCAGCCTCGTGCTGAGCACCTTCTGCCAGGGCTTCGGCACCCGGTCATGACCGGCGACGACACCTTCCTCGCCTCACTCACCGCCGAACTGGCCAACCTGCCCACCGTCCGCGCGGTCACCCTCGGCGGCTCGCGGGCCGCTGGCACCCACCGGCCGGACAGCGACTGGGACCTCGCCGTCTACTACCGGGGCGAGTTCGACCCCGCCGGCCTGCGCGCGCTCGGTCATCCCGGAGAGGTGTCGGACATCGGCGGCTGGGGCGGCGGCGTTTTCAACGGCGGCGCCTGGCTGACCGTCGACGATCGCCGGGTCGACGTGCACTATCGCGACCTGGACGTGGTCGAGCACGAACTCGCCGAGGCGCGGGCAGGCCGGTTCCATTGGGAACCGCTGGCGTTCCACCTGGCCGGCATTCCCAGTTATCTGATCGTCGGCGAACTCGCGGGCAACCGGATCCTGCACGGGGAACTGCCCAAACCGGACGGTTACCCGCAGGCGTTGCGCCGATCGGCCGAGGCGTTCTGGCGGACGAATGCCGCAATGACGCTCGGTTACGCCTCCGCGAACCACGCGCCAGCGGGCCGGATCACCGAGGTCGCCGGTGCGCTCGCGCTGGCCGCGTTGCAGACCGCGCACGCCGTGCTGGCCGGTCGCGGCCACTGGGTCACCAACGAGAAAACCCTGCTGCTCAGGGCCGATCTGCGCGACATCGACGACCTCATCGCGAACATGAGCCCGTCGCCGGAATCCCTGCGCGCCACGCTGGCGGCCGCGGAGACCCGTTTGACCAGCGCACACTGACCGTTACCGAATAGTCACAATCTTTTCTGGGTGACCCCGGTTTGGCGGTCACCTGCCTCGGCTACTCCCCTCTCGGCCCGGAGCACGAGGGCCCCAGAGGCTGATCACGGAAGCGTCGGCGGTGCCCAGTCCCGTCGGCGCTTCGCCTTTTCCCGGCTCGCTAACCTCGACTGGTGGCCGAACCGCCCGGGTCCTGTTGATCGACGGCCGCGATCGGTTGCTGTTGCTGCGGAAGGTGGACACCGGGCGGCGGCGTCGAACTCGACGAGGGCCACCACTGGTGGAGCATCCCCGAGCTGGCGGCCACCACCGAAACGGTCTATCCGTCCGGTCTGGTCCTCTGCTGACCGACCTGCTCGCCAACCGCGTCCCCACCGACCCGATCATCCGCCCCTGGCAAAAGGGCGAAACGGAAACGAGGCGGTGAGCGATCACCTGTTGACTGGGGTTTCTGGATCGAAACCTGGATCGACTAAGAGCGCTCTCACTGGGAAAACACGGCGAAATTGTGGTCTGCTTGGAGCGCTCTCACAGTGGATGATGGTGGCAAGGAACCGGCTGTGTTCTCGAGTGAGGCTGTGTTCTCGAGTGAAGGAGTGGGGTGTGCGGCGGGTGAGCGCGGACCATCAGCGGCCGACGCTGGAGAGCGTTGCCGCGCGGGCCGGGGTTTCGCGGGCGACGGTGTCGCGGGTCGTCAACGGGTTGCCGGTGACGACGGCCAGTCAGGAATCCGTGCAGCGGGCCATCGCGGAGCTTGGCTACGTGCCCAACCACGCCGCGCGCACGCTGGTCACGCGGCGGACCGATCTGATCGCGCTCGTTCTGCCGGAGCCGACCACCCGGGTGTTCTCCGACGATCCGTTCTTCCCGGGCGTCATCCACGGGGTGAGCCAGGAACTGGAGGCGGCCGACAAGCAGCTGGTGTTGATGCTGGCCGGGTCGGAAGCCAGCCATACCCGGATCGAGCGCTCGATAGCCGCGCATCACGTGGACGGGGTCATGCTGGCTTCGTTGCACGGCGCCGATCCGCTGCCCACCGCGTTGACCAGGATCGGGATTCCGGTTGTCTGCAACGAGCGTTCGCTCGGGCCGGCATCGGTGCCCTACGTCGGCGTCGACAACGTGGGTGGGGCGGCCGCCGCGGTGCGGCATCTGCTCGACTCGGGGCGCACCCGGATCGCGACCATCGCCGGGCCGCAGGACATGATCGGCGGCATCGACCGCCTGAGGGGTTACCGCGAAGCGCTGCGCGGTTCGTCGCGGCGCTCGATCGTCGCGGTCGGCGATTTCACCATGGACTCGGGCGCCGCCGCCATGCGCCAGCTGCTGGAGGACGATCCCGCGCTGGACGCCGTCTTCGTGGCCTCGGATCTGATGGCGGACGGGGCATTGCAGGCGTTGCGCCAGGCCGGCCGCCGGGTACCGGATGACGTCGCGCTGATCGGGTTCGACGACATCGCGCTGGCCGCGTACACCGATCCGCCGTTGACGACGGTGCGCCAGCCGATTGTCGAAATAGGACGGCAGATGGCCCGGCAGCTGCTCCGGCTCGTTGGTGGCGAGTCGATCGAGCCGACCGTGGTGCTGCCGACCGAGTTGGTGTTGCGCGGCTCAGCGTGATCGCGGTTCGGCGAACTGCTTGGCCAGCCAGTCGGTGATCTCCAGCCATTTCGGGTGTGCCGGGTCGAGCAACTCGAAGTGGTGGATCCCGGGCAATTCCCGGAATTCGATCGACTCGTGCCGCGCGACCGCCGCGCCCAAGTAGTTGCGCCCGTAGCGGATCGGCACCACGTCGTCGTCGATGCCGTGCACGGCCAGGATCGGCACGTTGCCGGAGCCGAGCATGATCGGCGAGGTCCAGGCGTAGCGCTCGGGGTATTCCGCCGCGTGGCCGCCGAGCAGCGCGGGCAAGACTCCCTTGCGCACCAGTTGCACGACGGCGGGCACGTACTCGGGATTTCCGATCGGCGATTCGCCGACGAAGCCAGGGCCATCACTGCCGACCCCGGCACCGGCACGGTCCGCGTCGGCGGCAACGAGGTCGAGCACGCCCGCGATGGACACGGCGGCGATCGGGTGCACCTTCGGGGCGAAGCCGGGCGCTTGGGCGGGCAGGCCGGAGCGACTGGCGGCCCAGATGGCGAGGTGCCCGCCGGCCGAGTGACCGACGGTGATCACCCGGCTCAGATCGAGCGATCGCTCAACATCCTGGATCGCGTCCACCGCGTCGGCGACGTCCTGGAAGGTGCCGGGCCAGCCCGCGCCGGGTTCGCCGAGGGTGCGATATTCGATGTTCCACACCGCGTATCCCCTGGCCCGCAAGTCTTCGGCGAGTGCGGCGGTCTCCCGCCGGTCGTAGAGGGCGGTCCAATAGCCACCGTGGATCAGCACGACGACGGGGAACGGGCCTGGCCCGGCCGGCAGGTACAGATCACCGATCTGGGCCGGGTCGGGGCCGTAGCCGACGGTGCGGGTGGGACCCGCGCTGGGCTGCTGGACGGACATCGTTGACCTCCCGGCGAACTGTGTTGTAGATGGTCAACGTGAGTGACGATCGGGAGCATCCCGGTTCGCGGCGCCGTAGTTGATGACCTTCGCCATAGAGATCAAGGGCCGAGGCGGGAATAAGGGTGCGTCAGACGTTGGCGGCTTCGGCGGCGATGGTGGTGTCCTCGCCGTGGCCGGTGTGCACGATCGTCTCGGGCGGCAGGGTGAGCAGCTTGGCCTTGATCGACGCGACGATCGTGTCGAAGTCGCTGAACGAGCGCCCGGTAGCACCGGGGCCACCGTTGAACAGCGTGTCGCCGGTGAACACCATGCCGAGGTCGGGCGCGTAGAGGCACACGGCGCCGGGCGCGTGGCCGGGGGTGTGCAGGACGTGCAGGCCGGTGCCCGCGACCGAGACGGTGTCGCCGTCGGCGAGTTCACCGGTGGGTTTGCGGTCGGGGTGGGTCAGCTGCCAGAGGACCTGGTCGTCGGGGTGCAGCAGGATGGGCGCGCCGGTTCGGTCGGCCAGGGCGGGCGCCGCGTTGACGTGGTCGTCGTGGGCGTGGGTGCAGACGATCGCGACGAGCCGCCTGCCGCCGACGGCTCTCGCGATCGCCTCCGCGTCGTGCGCGGCGTCGATGACGACGACCTCGTCGTCATCGCCGATCAGCCACACGTTGTTGTCCACGTCCCAGGCCCCACCATCGAGGTGGAACGTGCCGGACGTGACGATGTGCTCCACCCTGGCGGTCATGCCCGGGACCGTACCCGCAGACGACCCGATCAGAAACCGGCGACTTCCTTCGCCCGGTAAGGCTCCTCGAGGTGGACGATCTGCTCGGCGCCCAGATCGACGTCGAGTGCGGCGATCGCGTCCTCGAGGTGACGCTGCTTGGTGACGCCGACGATCGGCGCGGTGATGACCTCGTTGCTGAGCACCCAGGCCAGCGCGACCTGAGCCATCGGCACACCGAGCTGCTTGGCGACGTGGCTGACCCGTTCGACGATGCTGTTGTCGACGGCCTCCACCTCGCGCGGGTAGAGGGTCTTGGCGAACTCGTCGGTTTCCGCGCGGGTCGTGGCCAGGCCGGGCTCGCGGGTCAGCTTGCCGCGCGCCAGCGGGCTCCACGGGATCACCGCGATCCCCTGGTCCTCGCACAGCGGCAGCATTTCCCGTTCCTCCTCGCGGTAGAGGAGGTTGTAGTGGTTCTGCATGACCGAGAAGCGGGTCCAGCCGTTCGCGTCCGCCGTGTAGAGCGCCTGCGCGAACTGCCATGCCGCCATCGACGACGCGCCGAGGTAGCGCACCTTGCCCGCCTTGACGATGTCGTGCAGCGCCTCCAGGGTTTCCTCGATCGGCGTTGTCTCGTCCCAGCGGTGAATCTGGTACAGGTCAACGTAATCCGTGCCGAGCCTGCGCAGGCTGTTGTCGATTTCGGCCATGATCGCCTTGCGGGACAGACCGGCGCCGTTGGGGCCGGGCCGCATGCGGCCGTGGACCTTGGTGGCCAGCACGACCTCATCGCGCGTGGCGAAGTCCCGCAGGGCACGGCCGACGATCTCTTCGCTGTTGCCCTGGCTGTACACGTTGGCGGTGTCGAAGAAGTTGATGCCCGCGTCGATGGCCCGCTGGATGAACGGGCGGGACTGCTCCTCGTTGAGCGTCCATTCGCGATTGCCCACGCCGAAGCTCATGCAACCGAGGCAGATCCGGGACACTTCCAGTCCGGTCGAGCCAAGCTTGCGGTACTCCACCTGTGGCCTCCTACTCTGCTGTGCGGTTCCCTCCCCAACCTGCCACGCCAGGGACTCAGACGGCTACCCGGCCACCGTCGACCGGCAGGACCACGCCGTGGATGAGGCTGGCCGCGTCGGAGGCCAGGAACAGGATGCTCTCGGCGATCTCGTCGGGGGTGCCCACGCGGTTGGCCGGCGCCGCCGCCGCGAGCTGGTCGAGACCATCGGCCATGCCCGAGGTGCCCTCGGTGCGGGTCGGACCGGGGCTGACCGCGTTGACCCGCACCCCGCTGCCGCCGAACTCCGCCGCCCAGGCCTTGGTCATCAGTTCGAGCGCGGCCTTGCTGGACCCGTACAGGGCCATACCCGCCATGCCGAGCTTGGCGACCATCGTGCTCACGTTGACGATCGCGCCGTGGCCACGCGCGGCCATGGCCGGGGCCAGCTCGGCGACCAGGTAGAACGGCGCGCGCACGTTGATGGCGTACACGTTCTCGAAGTCGGCTTCGCTGGTGTCGGCGGTCGGGCCGAACGGGAACTGGCCCGCGTTGTTGATCAGCACGTCGACGTGTCCGCCGCCCAGCGTGATCGCCTGCTTGGCGAGCGCTCGCACGCTTGTCAGGTCGGCGAGGTCGGTCGCGACGAAGTCGGCGGTGCCGCCTGCCGCGCGGATCTCCTTGACCGCCTGCTCGCCGCGCTCGGGGTTGCGGCCGGTGATGATCACGTGGGCGCCGCGCTCGGCGAGCTTGCCCGCGACGACTCGGCCGATACCACTGGTAGCCCCGGTGACCAGGGCGGTTGTGCCACTGAAGGACGTGGTCATGATCGGACTCCTTCGACTTATGGAGGGATAGTTCCAATCTTGCGAAGGTAAAATGGAGTGTCAACTCCAAAACTTGGTAGCCTTGAGCGGTGAGCAGCGGACGAGTCAGCGCGGGGCGGCGACGCGGGATGGGCAGGCATCGGCTGACCGCCAAGGGCCGGGCCACCCGCGAGCGGATCGTGGCGGCGGCGTCCCGGCTCATGCTCGATCACGGCATCGGCAGGACCACGCTGGCCGACGTGCAGGCCGCCGCGCGAGTCAGCCCGTCGCAGCTCTATCACTACTTCGCGGACAAGGACGCGCTGGTCTACGCGGTCATCGAGTGGCAGACCGACGAGGTGCTCACCTTTCAGGGGAAGTCGCTGGCGGGGCTGGACAGCTTCGCGGCGCTGGAGGCGTGGCGCGACGAGGTGGTCGACCTACAGCGCAGGCGCAACAGCATGGGCGGGTGCCCGATCGGGACGCTGGCCGGTGAGCTGGCCGAGACCGACGAGCGGGCTCGTGGCGAGCTGGCCGAGTCGTTCGCGCACTGGGAGGAACTGCTGCGACGCGGCATCGCGGCCATGCGCGAGCGGGGCGAACTGAGGCCGGAGGTGGACCCCGGCCGGTTCGCGCTGGGGTTGCTGGCCGCGGTGCAGGGCGGACTGCTGCTCAGCCAGACCCGCCGGGACGTCGCGCCATTGGAGGTCGCGCTTGATTTGGCGATCGCGCAGCTGCACACGCTGCGGGCACAATCATGAGCCATGGGGGACGATCGCGGGTGGGTCGAGCGGGCGGTGGGGTTTGTCGCGGAGCGGTCCCGAGGCGGGCCGATCGATCCTCGGCTCCGGATCGACCTGCACTTTCATCCGGATCGGCTGATCAACGGCGAGCCGATCCTGGCGGCCATGGCGCGGGCCGGGTGGTATCGGTCGCAGTTCGAGACCGGGACCAGCAACGGCGGGCTGACCGCCCATCCGGGCGGCGACCGGTGGCGCTGGGAGAGCCGGTTGTTCGGGTCGGCTTACGACGAGGCGCCGGTCTCGGCGCGACCGAAATACGGCGCGTTGAATTTCCGGAATCGGCGCAACGGGGCGGCCCCACGATTCGGTTCGTCGTTTTTCCGGTTGACCGGCGAATGCCTTGAGCGAACGACCTTCTGTTATCCGGACAGCGTTTTCGAGCCGGTCGATGTCGGCGTCGCGGCGCGGATGTCGTTGGTGGAGCTGGCTTTGGCCGACGACAAGGACCTGCTGGACGACTATGTCGAGGCGCAGGTGCACGGGAATGTGGTGTTCGCCGACGACGTCGAAGCATTGGTGCTGGATCCGTGTTTCCGGGGTAGCGAGATCGCCGAGCTGGCCGCCGAACTGCCGTGCCGAGTCGAATGGCACGGTGGGTTTCGGCTCGGGGTCGAGCAGCTGCGAGCGCGGCCGGACTATCGCGGCGAGCACATCGTCGAACTGGGAATTTCCCTTGCCAGGGACGGATTTCTCGACGCACGGATCATCGGCGATGCCGCGCGAACGGGAAAATATGACGAGCAGGAGTTGAAGCGGGTGTGGCACTACGTGGCGCGGTTCGGGTGAGGCCGGGTCAGTTGGCGCCTTCTGGGGTCCAGAGCCGGTCGGCGTCGCCGTCGGCGAGGTGCTGTTCGTAGATCTTGACCTTGTAGCTGATCAGGTCGTAGCAGTCGCTCAGTTCGCGCATCTGCGCCGCGACGCGCTCCTGGTGTTCGCGCAGCAGGTTCAGCCGGGCGGCTTCGTTGCCCGCACCGGCCCTGACCAGGGCGGCATACTCGCGGATGGCGCGCAGCGGCATGCCGGAGGCGCGCAGCCTGCCGCAGATGTTGAGCCATTCGATGTCGGACTCGTCGTAGACGCGACGGCCCGCGCTGTCTCGGCGGACGGGGTTGGCCAGCAGCCCTTCGCGCTCGTAGAAGCGCAACGCGTGCACGCTGAGTTCGGTGCGTTCCGCGACCTGACCGATGCTGAGCCGCTCGGCCGTTTCGACCGTCTCCATGCTGGTCAGCCTAGACGGTTGCGGTGGATTCCACGATGTGGACGGCGTTGCCCGGGTTGATCTGACGTGTCAAGGGTTTTCGACCTGCATGGATCAACGCCGGCTCGAGTGGCGCTGGAGAGGAGCCCTGGGCCGTAAGGGTTTGGGAGTATATTCACTGGGAGGCCGAGAGGCGCTGCAACGGGCTGTCAAGCCCGCCACGCTCGGCGGATCCGCGAAACAAGGGCGCCTCCCACAGGACGACTATGGGAGGACGCGCGTGCAGACATCACGGTCAGCGAACAGTGGGCGCAGTGACGGTGCCACCGATAGTGCCCTGCGTGAGCTGCTCGATCAGCGCATCGTGGTGCTGGACGGCGCCTGGGGCACCATGTTCCAGAATGCGAAACTGTCTCCCGAGGACTACCGCAACGCGTCCCTGCGCAACCACTCGCACGACGTGACCGGCGACCCGGACCTGCTCAACATCACCAAGCCCAGCGTGGTCCGCGACGTGCACCGGCAGTACCTGGACGCGGGCGCCGACGTCACCACCACGAACACGTTCACCGCGACCTCGATCGGCCAGGCCGACTACGGCCTGCAGCACCTGGTGCGCGAGATGAACGTCGAGGCGGCGGGCATCGCCCGGCAGGCCGCCGACGAGGCCGGTGGCCGGTTCGTGGCCGGTTCGATCGGGCCGCTCAACGTGACGCTCTCGCTCTCGCCGAAGGTCGAGGACCCGGCGTTTCGCGCGGTGTCGTTCGACCAGGTGCGCGACTCCTACGCCGAGCAGATCGCCGCGCTGGCCGAAGGCGGCGTCGACCTGCTGCTGATCGAGACGATCTTCGACACCCTCAACGCCAAGGCCGCGATCTCGGCGGCCCAGGAGGTCGCGCCGCACCTGCCGCTGTGGATCTCGGTGACCATCGTCGACCTGAGCGGCCGTACCCTCTCGGGCCAGACCGTCGAGGCGTTCTGGAGTTCCATCGAGCACGCGAATCCGCTGGTCGTCGGCGCGAACTGTTCGCTGGGCGCGACCGAGATGCGCCCGCACATCGCGGAGCTGTCCCGGCTGGCGAACACCTACGTCTCCTCGCACCCCAACGCGGGCCTGCCCAACGCGTTCGGCGGCTACGACCAGACGCCGGAGCAGACCGGCGAGCTGCTCGGCGAGTTCGCGCAGGCCGGGATCGTGAACATCGTCGGTGGCTGCTGTGGCACCACGCCCGCGCACATCGGCAAGATCGCCGAATCGGTCCAGGGCCTGCGGCCGAGGAAGCTGCCCGCGCCGGCCGGTCACACCCGGTTCAGTGGCCTTGAGCCGTTCGAGATCGGCGCGGACACCGGGTTCGTGATGATCGGCGAGCGCACCAACGTCACCGGGTCCAAGCGGTTCCGCAGGCTGATCGAGAGCGACAACCACCAGGCCGCGGTCGACGTGGCGCTGGAGCAGGTGCGCGGTGGCGCCAACCTGCTGGACGTGAACATGGACGCGGACCTGCTGGACAGCGAGCAGGCCATGACCACGTTCCTGAACCTGGTCGCGACCGAGCCCGAGGTGGCCCGCATCCCGATCATGATCGACAGCTCCCGGTGGAGCGCGCTGGAAGCCGGGCTGAAGTGCGTGCAGGGCAAGGGCGTCGTCAACTCGATCAGCCTCAAGGAGGGCGAGGAGCCCTTCCTTGAGCAGGCCCGCAAGATCCGCGAGTACGGCGCGGGCGTCGTCGTGATGGCCTTCGACGAGCAGGGCCAGGCCGACACCGCCGACCGCAAGGTCGAGATCTGCGGCCGCGCCTACGACCTGCTCACCAAGGAGGTCGGCTTCCCGGCCACCGACATCGTGTTCGACCCGAACGTGCTGGCCGTGGCCACCGGCATCGCCGAGCACAACGGCTACGCCAAGGCCTTCATCGACGCGCTGCCGCGCATCAAACAGCGCTGTCCCGGTGCCAGGACGAGCGGCGGCATCTCCAACCTGTCCTTCTCCTTCCGCGGCAACGACGTGGTCCGCGAGGCCATGCACTCGGCGTTCCTGCTGCACGCGGTGCGGGCCGGGCTGGACATGGGCATCGTGAACGCGGGCCAGCTGGCCGTGTACGAGGACATCCCGGCCGAGTTGCTGGAGCTGGTCGAGGACGTGCTGTTCGACCGCCGCGAGGACGCGACCGACCGGTTGGTCGCTTTCGCCGAGAACGTCAAGGGCAGCGGCACCAAGCGTGAGGTCGACCTGAGCTGGCGCGAGTCGCCGGTGGCGCAGCGGCTCTCGCACGCGCTCGTGCACGGCATCGTCGACTTCATCGAGGACGACACCGAAGAGGCCCGGCTGGTGGCCGCGCGTCCGCTGGACGTGATCGAGGGCCCGCTCATGGACGGCATGAAGGTCGTCGGCGACCTGTTCGGGTCCGGCAAGATGTTCCTGCCGCAGGTGGTGAAGAGCGCGCGGGTGATGAAGCGCTCGGTCGCCTACCTGGAACCGTTCATGGAGGCGGAGAAGGAAAAGGCGCGGGCCGAGGGCAGGCTCGACGGCGACCGGGGCCAGGGCAAGGTCGTGCTGGCCACGGTCAAGGGCGACGTGCACGACATCGGCAAGAACATCGTCGGCGTGGTGCTGGGCTGCAACAACTACCAGGTGATCGACCTCGGCGTGATGGTGCCGGCGGCCAAGATCCTGGACACCGCCATCGCCGAGGACGCCGACGCGATCGGCCTTTCCGGACTGATCACGCCGTCGCTGGACCAGATGGTCAACGTGGCAACAGAGATGGCGC
>DATFHN010000025.1:0-59550 GCA_035248365.1 Pseudonocardiaceae bacterium
GGTCTGCGGATCGCGGATCAGCTCGACCGGGCCGCCGTTGACGTAGGAGGGATCGAACGAGGCGTCGGTCATGAGTGGCCGTGGCATCACGGTCCACTGCGCGCCCTGCTTGAAGTACTCGTTGAAGACGTTGGTGAGGAACTGGGTCTCGAAGTAGCGCGAGCGCAACTGCGGCGGCGTCTCGATGATCTCGTCGCCGACGATCAGGGTGTTGTCGCGAATGTTCAGCGGTGGCACGACGGCCGCGGGCCAGGCCGGCGTGGTCACGTCCAGGTCCTGCGTCAGCGTCAACGGCCGGTGCACGGTGATGCCCAGGCTGCGAAACAGCTCGGCCATCCCCTCGACGTCCTCGTTGAGTTCTTCGACGTAGCGCTGCTTGATCGGTGAGCGCGCGGGAGCCGCGGCCTGCCCGGACTGGGTCGCTCGCGGCGCAGGCATCCTCGGGTAGTACATGCGGTCGTAGAACGACTTCTGGTCGGCCAGCTGATCGTAGAAGAACATGTCGAAGGACATGTCCCGCTCGTGCGCCGTGTAGTTGACCGCCGATCCCAGGATGATCTCCCGCAGCGGTGACCACTCGTCATAGGTGTTGAGCTGCATAGCGTCCCTCCAGCCGAACCCGTAGTTCCGGTGGATACTATGAACCAGCACCGTTGTTTCGTGAAGCCATGTCGGCGCTTGATGTTGCAGCCCTTGGCAACCGAACCGCCGTTGATTTAGTTTTGTATTGTGTGGGCCGGGTGTCCGGTTCTCATCGACTCCACCTGGGGAGATCTTGTGGCTGAAATCGATGAAAGTGCTGGCGGGAAAGACGAGGAGCCGACTCCGGCTGCTGATGACGAGGACATCGAAGTCTTTGATCTCGATGACATCGAAGTAATGGAGAGCAAGGTCTTCGGCTAGTCGTCAGTGGGCCTGAGGACGAAAGTTGGTTCCGTATGGAGAGGCCACGGCCGATCGGGGTCGGCATTCAGTACAACCCGGAAATCCTCGATTGGTTTCCGTTCGAATCGCTCGACGTAGACCTCTACGAGGTGTTGCTCGACCCGGTCATGGGTCCGCTGGACAGCCCTTATCTGTTCCTGCCCGGTGCTTTCGACAAGTTGATGGAGCTGAAAGAGCGGCGGCCGCTGCTCGCGCATTCCAATTATGGCTGCGACTTCGGCTTCGACCCGCTGGAGCAGACCGCGGCGGTGCGGCGGCATGTGCCGATGGCGCAGCGGATCGGCAGTCCCTGGATCGCGAACCACAGCTTCTACGGCGACGGTTCGTGGCTGGACATCTGGAGTAGTCCGGTCCAGTTCTCCAGGGCCGAACTGGTCCGGATCGCGGATCGGGCCAAGCGCCTGCAGGATCTGTACGGCATGCCGCTGGCGCACGAGAACGCCGCCTATTACGTCGAGACTCCCGGCGCCGACATGCGCGAGGCGGAGTTCATGGCGGGACTGGCCGAGCGAGCCGGAACATTTCTGCACCTTGATCTGCACAACGTGTATGCCAACTCGCTGAACCTGCCCGGCTACCGCGTCGAGGACTATCTGGACGCTCTCCCGCTGGACCGGGTCATCGCGGTTCACATCGCGGGCGGGAGCTGGTGGAACGGTCTGTACCACGACTGGCACGACAGCCCGGTTCCCGAAGCGGTGTGGGACATGCTGGACTGGTTGCTGGCGCGGGCCCGGCCTGCCGCCGTCACCTTGGAGTACCAGGGCCGCTGCCACCACGAGAGCACCCGGATCCTGGGCGGCCAGGACGACCTGGACATGATCACCCACGATTTGGCGCGGGCGCGCGGCGCGTGGAACCGTAGCGCTGCCTTGGCCGAGGCGTCCGCACGGATGGAAGCAGGCTGATGGACGCCGAGCAGACGTGGCACGTGTGGCGGCGGGTCCTGCGCGAGGAACCGGTCCGGGCCGCCGCGTTGAGCGGACAGGTCGCGACCATGGCCGAGCCGCTGGGACTCACCGAGGCCGACGTGGCCGTGGTGCGGGCGTACGCCGAGTCGCCCGCCGGCATGACAATGTTCGCCGAGAGCTATCGCTACCGGATGATCAGCTCGTTCTTCAATGCCCTGGAGACCGCGAGCCCGCTGACCCGCCGGGTGCTGACCGCGCGCGGTCGCGATCTGGACGAGTTGGCGGTGAGCGTTCTCGATGCGGGCGGGTGGTTCGACCACGGGCCGTTCGTCTACACCTTCGGTGGGCTGATCCTCGGCTATCTGGCCACTGAGGCGCAAGCAGCGGACGAGCGCGGGCTGAGTGACCTGATCGGCCTGGAACGCGCGGGCGTCGACATGATCCGGGACGCCGCCGACACACCGTGGCTCCCGCAGGCTGTCCCGGGCTGCTGGTCGGCTCTGCCCTGGCTGGAAAGCTACGAGAGCGCCACAGACCTGTCGACCTGGCTGCGCGATCCGTTGGGTTGCGGCGCCGAGGAACCGCCTGCTGCCGTGAAGCACTATGTGGTGTACCTCCCCTCGTCGACGGCGGCCCGTCGCATCGTCGCCTTGCCGCCGCGCGCCATGCGGCTGTTGTCGGCGCTGCGTGAGCGGCCTCGGTCCATCGAGGAACTGGACGCTGAGGGCGTCGACGCCGATCTGACGCGGCTGCGCAAGCTCGGGCTCGCCACACCTCCGGCACCCGGGCGGTGACCGGTGTTCAGACTGTTCTGGCTGCGCTGCGCCGGTTTCGCCTTCGATGAGCTGGCCGCGCTGGCCCTGCCTGCCGACGACGCCGATTTCGATCGGCACATGGACCGGTCCAGGACAGTCGTCGCCGAGTTGCTGACCCGGCCGCCGGCCGCCGAGGCCCTGCTACTGTCCAATCCGGACTCGCTCGACCGGATCACCGCGCTGGCCCAGACAACGGGGGAGCCGGTGAACTCGCGCGCCCGGCAGCGGTTGCGCCTTGGCTGGAACTACCTCCAGCGATTCCACGCCAAGAACGACACGTGCAGTTTTTTCGGCCCGCTGGCCTGGGGCCGGGTCGACCGCGACGCGAACGCGGCACTGACACTGACGGTTGCCGAACCGGGCGCGCCACCATTGCGCCGCCGTCGCGTGGTGTTCGAACAATGGGTGGTCGACGGGCTCGCCGAGGCGCTGCGCGATGACCTGAGCACGAGCGTGCCCGCACGGCTGCACAGTGGCTGCGACCTCGACGGCGACACCGTGCGGGTGCCGGATGGCCGCCAGATACCGGTGAACGCCGAGGCCATGGCCCTGCTCCGGCTCGCGCAGGACGGCCGCCTCGATCCGGTGACGCTGGCCGCCGCCGACCCCTCCGTCAGTGCGGCCGTCTCGCGCTTCCTGGTCCCGGATCTTTCCCTTCCGCTCGGGTCACCGGACGCGGTCGAGGTGCTGACCGACGCGGTCGCGGCCAGGGCGCCGCTGGGCCGGACCGGACCAGCGCTGGCCGCCGCCCATCAATTGGTGAGCCTGCGGGAGAAATTCGAGCGGTCCGAAGGCGCCGCCGTCCGGCGCGGTCTGCTCGGCGAGATGTCCGACGCGCTGACCGCCTGCGGTGTCGTCGTTACCCGACCCAAGGGCACGATGTACGCGAGCAGGCTGCCGGTCTACGAGGACTGCGAGCAGAACCTGACCGTCAGCATGGGCGGAGCGTTCGCCGATCGGCTGCGCGACAGGTTGCTACCGGTCCTGCGGTTGTACCGGGTCCTCGCCCAATGCGCCGCCGCCCGCCTGCACGCGCGGTACGCCGAGGTGTTCGACCAACTGGATGTTGCCGGGCCGGTGGACTTCCTCACCGTGCTGCGCGCCCTTCGCCGTCCGGAGCAGCCATTATGGGAGCCGGTGGTCGCGGAACTGCGTGCCCAGCTGCATGATGCCTGGGCTGCGCTGGCGTCCGGCATCTCGTCGGCGGACCTGGAGTTGACCTCGGCAGGCATCGATCGGATCGCGGCCTCGCTGCGCGAAAGCACGCCGGAACAGCACCGGTTCACCGACGTGCTCGGCGTGGGTGTGGTCTCTCCCGATCTGCTGCTGGCGGAGCCGGATCTGGCGACCATCGACGCCGGGCAGGCCCGGATCGTCGTCGGCGAGGTGCATCCGGGAGTGCTGACCGCGCTGCAACCGGTCGTCATGCCGTTCCTGGGCGACGACGAGATAGGCCAGCCGCTCGGCGAAATCGACGCCCTGCTCGCCCCGGGCCGGATCCTGCTGGCCCCGACCAGCCGGACCTACCACCGGTCGCAGATCAACTGGCCGGTGGTGCCGAACCTGTGGGAGATCATGTTGCCGGGCAGCGTGGGCCGGGTGCCATCGGCCCGGCGCATTCCGGCCGGGCGGGGACGCGTCGTCCGCGAGGACGGCCTGCTGCGCTTCCTCGACCCGAGGACCGGGCGCGACGAGGACCTGATCACGGTGCTTTCCTCGGATCTGCACCAGATACTGTTCGCCCTCGCCTCGGACGTGCTCGGCGGTGCGCTACCGCATCGGGTGAAGTGGCAGCGCATTGAGTTGAAGCGCCGGTCGTGGCGGTTCGACGCGGCCACGATCCCGGAGCCGGGCAAGCCGGCGGAGTCGCTGACCGACTTCCGGTCGCTGGCGAGTTGGGCCGAGGCGAACGGCCTGCCCCGCCACTGCTTCTTCAAGGCGGCAGGCGAACCCAAGCCGATGTACCTGGACTGGCGCAATCCGCTCGCGGTGGACGCCTTCGCCAGAATGGCGAAACGATCCGGCAGCGTCTTGATCACCGAGATGTCTCCGGGACCGGATGAGCTGTGGCTGCGGGACGGCGCCGGTCGCCGGTACTGCGCGGAACTGCGGACCTCCTTTGTGCTCTGAGGTGGGCACGGCGGCCCGGAGCGGCACCGTCGAGCCCGTGCGCGGAGTATTTCCCGATCACTACCGGATCTCGGGAACGCGCGACGATGGCCGGGTGGTCGTCGTCGACCCGCGGTCGAGCCGGCGATGGGCGCTCGGGCCGACCGAGCTGAGGGTGGCCAGGGCTTTCGACGGGGTGAGCAGCTACGCCGACGTGCTCACACGCGCAGGCGTGGCCGGGGCATCGGCCAACGCGGTGCGGGCGCTGGAAGGCCGGTTGCTGGCTGTCGGCATCCTGGCCGACCGCGCGGCTTCCGCGAAGGGCAGGCAGTGGCTGAGCTGGATCCGCGCGGTCGACGTGGCAGCAGGCAACCCCGATGCGGTGCTGAACCGGCTGAGGTGGCTGGTTCGGGCCGGGACAAGCCGGTTGACGGTGCTGGCCGCCATCGGCGGCGTGCTGGCCACGGTCGCCTTGGTCGACTGGCGCCGGTTCGCCACCGAGGTGCCTTCGGCGATCTCCGGCTGGGGACTACTTGGCCTGCTCGTGGCCTTCACGCTGTCGGCCGTATTCCATGAGGGCGGGCATGCCTTTGCCTGCAAGCGTTTCGGGGTGGGTGTCGACGAGATGGGCATCGGGCTCCGCTGGCTGGTGCCGTTCGCCTGGACCCGCCCGGACCAGGAGGTCTGGGAGACGCTGCCGGTCGGTCGCCGGGTGCTCACCGTCACGGCGGGGCCGCTCGGCAGCCTGGCGTTCGCCGTGCTGGGAGCGCTGATGTGGCAGCTTGGGCATGATGCCGCGCCGTTGCGGCTGGCCGGGCTGTACGCGGTTCTCGCGGGCACCTTCGGTATGACGCCGACCCTGATCCCGTTTCTGGAGGGGGACGCGTATCTCCTGCTGGAGATGGTGCTGCGCAGGCCCGATCTGCGGCGACGCAGCCTGGATTTCCTGGCTGGCCGCCGGAAGATCCCGGCGAGGCGGGGGGAGCGGGCGCTGTACCTGTGCTTCGGTACGGGCGCGGTGCTGGGCACGATCGCGGTGACCGGTGCCGCGCTGTGGCTGCTCTGGTACTGCGTCGCGTCGGCGGTGACGTAGATGCCCGGTGACTATCACCGGCGGACGCACTGGAACTGGGTGCACGACCGGGACGAACCGGACGCGCCGGGTGGCGGGTCGGCAGCGGTCATCGGCTCGGTCGCCGACGCGCTCGGCCCGCGCACCGGGGGAGGGATACTGCTCGACGTCGGGTGCGGCTCCGGCGCGTTCATCCGGGAGCTGCGCGGGCAGTGGACCGGGATCGGTGCGGACTTCTCCGAGCGCGCGCTGGGCCGGGCCGCCACGCTGTCCGGTGGTGCTGCCTGGATCTGCGCCGACGCGCACCGGCTGCCGATCGCCACCGGGTCGGTCGCGGCGATCACCTGCCTGTCGACCCTGTGGACCTTCGCCGAGCCGCAACGGGTGCTGGCCGAAGCGGCTCGGGTCCTGCGAGCAGACGGACGGTTGATCGTGCACTTGTGGTCGAGCGCGCGGCAGTGCCGGCTGGTGAGCCTTGGCGCCGTTGCGATCGGCACCGTGGTCCCTGCCGCCCGGCTCGATGACGGCGCCATCGGGCCGTTCGAGCTGACGCCGGAGCGAGTCACCGGCGAGCTGCGCGCGGCGGGTCTGCGCGTGGACAGCTGGGTGGACGGCTCCTACCACTGCTCAATCAACGGCATTGCCGAGTACTGGGCCGAGTTCGCCGAACTGGCGCCGACCGCGTACCACCTCTACCAGGAGGCCGGCCCGGCGCGGCGGCGCAAGGTCGACGCTGTGCTGGATCGGCTGCTCCAGGCAGCGGACCCGTCACAGTTGGGTCTGAAGTGGACGATCGGAATCGCGCGCCCCGGGGCGTAGCACCCAGATCAGGGCCGCGGCCGCGGCGGAGGCCTTGTGGTAGGCCTGCCGGGACACGAGCGAGAGCGGGCCGTCGATCACCTCGGAGGTTGCTTCCTGCTCGCGGATGGCAGGCAGGTCGTGCATGAAGACGGCCTCCGAATCACCGCTGAACCGGGCCATCGTCTCCTTGGTGACCGCGAACGGCTCGAACTGGTCCAACCAGCCGGGCTCGTGGGCGACGCCCATGGCCTGCCAGCGGGTGGTGTAGACCGCGTCGACCGGGTCAGGGGTGGCCGGCGGTTCGGCGAACTGGCGTACCGCGGCCCGATCGGCGAGCTGGTTCAGCCGCTGCACGTCCGGGTCGGTGTACCCCAGGCCCGCCGGGCTGTAGAGATCGATGGTCATGCCCGGGGTCTTGCAGGCCAGCAGGGTGAGCGCGCGGGCGGTGTTGTTCACCTGACCGAGGTAGGCCACTCGCAGGCCCTCGGCCGAGCCGAAGTGATCGCGCAGCGCGGACAGGTCGGCGATGGCCTGGGTCGGGTGCTCCTCGTAGGTCACGGCGTTGACGGTGGCGGGCAGTTGCGCGGACAGCTCCTCCAGTTCGCGCTGCGGCCCGTTGGTGCGCACGACGAGGGCGTCGAGGTAGTTGGCCAGCACCATCCCGGTATCGCTCCAGGTCTCGCCGGTGTTCACCTGCAGGTCGGCGGGACCGATGGAGAGCACCGCGCAGCCCAGTGTCGTGGCCGCGCTCCAGAACGAGGCCCTCGTTCGGGTCGAGGGCGCTGTGAAGATGAGGCCGACGCGAGCGCCGTCGAGCGCACCGGCCAGCTCACCGGGATCACGGCCGTAGCGGCTCGCGAGGTCACCGAGGTGGGCGATCTCCGCTGGAGCGAGCCCTGCCAGCGACAGGAGTGGCCGGGTGTCGTTGAAGGCGGACCCGCGCATGAATGACCTCCACGATGAGTTGGGTGCCGGCGGTCAGCCGAGCCGCTGGATGGCGAGCGAACTCCAGGAATACTGGCCGTCGCCGAAGGCCAGCACGTGTTCCCCTGGCCGGATCTCGTCGGTGCTCGCGCAGTGGGCCAGGGAAACCAGGCTGTCGGCCGAGAAGCAGTGCCCGAACTCGGCCATCGGGCCGAACAGCAGCTTGTCCAGCGGTACCGCCAGAGCTGAGCAGAGGAACTGCTGGGCGATCGCCCGGTAGTTCGGGAACAGGAGATGGTCGAAGTCCTTGGCCACGCGCCCGGTCTGGCCGGCGATCGCCGCCGTTCCGGCGGCGGCAAGGGCCACCGTGGCCAGGATCCGGTCCCCGGCTTCGCTGCCGGAGGTCGCTTCGGTGTCGGTGACGGTCGAGATGCCGTTCACCGCGAACCGGACGCCGTCGATGCCGGGCGGCTCGGTGGTGACCAGGCAGGCGGCGGCACCATCGCTGACCACCGAGAGCTTGTCGGCCTGGCTGCGGTCGCCGTCGATCACCTTGTCGGCCAGCAGAATCAGCACCTGGCGGTGTTCGCCGCTGGCGAGCGCCTGGCGGGCCAGGCTCAGCGCCGGGCCGAAATTGCCGCAGTCGTGGCCGGACCCGCGCACGTATCGGGCGTCCGGCAGATCGAGCGAGCGCACCAGGTCGTTGAGTGAGTCGCTGGCCACGTGGTCGTTCTCGGTCATGTAGATGACGAGGTCGGGTGGCGTGCTGGCGGCCTTCAGCGTCCGGGCGCCTGCGTCAGCGGCGAGTTCCCAGATGGCCAGGTCGCTGGCCCGGTAGCAGGACAGGCCGGTGTCCGGGCTGAGCAGATCGGGGTCCAGTTGCCCGGCCAGTTCGGCGATGTCGTGGCGGTCGCCGTGCACGTACTCGATCCCGCAGAGGTAGAGGGGAGTCATGTCCATGACACCACGGTGTGATCGTCGACGAATCCCATCAGGAACGACACGTTGGTCCGGTTCCCGGTTGTCTTGTCCACCGCGTGCACGAAGGCGCCGTTGAAGACGTAGAGGTCGCCCTGCCGGACGTCGATGCGCAGTTCTTCGAATTCGGTCAGGCTCTCGCCTGGGTAGGAGAATCCGGTGTGCTCGATGCCGAGACGCTGCCGGGTGTCCACATCGGGCCGGATGTTCCAGATCACCAGCCGGCCGCCTTCGCCGTGCTCGACGCACATGTTGACGGCGCAGACCTCGTGGTCGGGAGCGTTCTGGATCTCGAAGCCGGCCTGCCGGGGGTCCCGGCACTGCGCCTCGTCCTCGTGCGGCTCCAGCGCGAAGCTGCCCTCCTTGTCCCAGGCCCGGATCAGCGCCGGGCAGGCCTGCGCTCCCTGGTGCTCGGCGATCCGCAGCTTCGCACCTTCGCGGGCCAGTTCGTCGGCCAGCCCGGACCGGAAGGAATGCCAGGGGGAGTTCGGCACGTCGAGCACGTCCCAGACGGCATCCGCGATCTCCGCGGTCTCGGTGAGATAGGTCTGGGTCGACTTGTTCCAGTGGTAGGAGCCGATGATATGGGAGGGCTCGCCCTCGCGGTGCCTCCTGGCCGGGCTGGACCAGAACCGTTCGACCGACTCCTTCTGGGCGTCCTCCGGAATCACGTCGCGGAAGATGACGCCCAGGTTCCGGCCGTGCAGCACATCCATGGCCAGCGCGGGATCGAACTCGGAACGCTCTTCCAGGCGGAAGAATTCGGGCTTCGCTTCGATGCCGGTGATGTAACGAGATCCCTGGCTCACTGTGTTACCGCCTTTTGTTGGCGTGGTTGGGTTTGTCCGATGGTGGTGATGTCCCGTGTGGCCAGGGCCGTGCGATCGAGCTTGCCGTTGTGCGTCCTGGGGAACGAATCCACGATGCTGAACCGGGACGGAACCATGAAGTTCGGCATTTTCGCGGACGCGTAGTCGTGCAGATCGTCTTCGGTGAGTTCGGCCGCGTTGTCCGGCCGCGCCGTCACGTAGGCGACCAGCCGCCGGTCATCGGATCGGTCGCCAGTGGACACCACGACGGCCCCGCCGACCCCGGGATGGGCTTGCAGCGTCTGTTCCACCTCGGCGAGGTCGACGCTGGCGCCCAGGATCTTCACCTGTTCGTTCACGCGGCCGACGAACTCCAGTGGCGCCTGGGCGTGCCGGCGGACGAGGTCGCCGGTCCGGTACATCCGCCCACCCGGCGGGCCGAACGGGTTGGCGACGAATCGTTCGGCGGTCAGCGCGGGCTGGCCGAGGTAGCCGATGGCGAGTCCCTCGCCCGAGCAGTACAGCTCGCCGACTTCCCCGTCGGCCACCGGTCGCAGCTTCTCGTCCAGAATGTGCACGTGCTTTCCGGCCATGCTGCGGCCGATGGGCACGCTCGGCAGCGCCGCGCTGCTCGCGGTGACCTGATGCGTCGTCACGAAGACCATGGACTCGACCGGCCCGTACCCGTTCACGAACCGCAGGTGCGGAAACTCCCGGACGAGTTTCGCGGCGAGTTCGGGTGACAGCGCCTCGCCGCCGGTGAGCAGGTCCCGCAGCGGCGCGAACACGGCGGGTTGGACTTCCATGATGACGTGGAACAGGACGGTCGGCAGGTCCATCGTGGTGATGCCGTACCGGGCCACGAGTTGGGCCATCCGCATGGGATCTGGGCTGCCGGGATGGATCACGCAGGCGCCGCCGGACAGCAGCGGCCCCCACAGTTCGAGGGCGAAGGCGTCCCAGGAGATCGGCGCGCATTGCAGCCAGACCGTGTCCGGGCCGAACCGGGTGTAGTGCTGGCCGACGATCGTCGAGATGATCGCCCGGTGCGGGGCGGCGACCGCCTTCGGCCTGCCGGTCGAACCGGAGGTGAACATCACGCAGGCGACAGATTCCCGCTGGGCGCCCGCCGCGCCGTGGGGGAGTGCCGGGCCATCGCCGCAGTCGATGGCGACAAAGGCCGCTGAGCTGCCGAGCTGTTCGACGTCCTCGGCGGCGTCGGCCACCAGCACGACGGGCTGGGCGTCCTGCACCATGTCGCGCCGCCGCTCGGCCGGGAAGGCGCGGTCCAGCATCAGGTAACCGGCGCCGGCCTTGAGCGCGGCCAGGATGGCCACGACCATCTCGGTCGCGCGCTCCAGGTGGATGCCGACCAGCGCACCGCACCGCACTCCCGCTTCCACCAGCCGCCAGGCCAACTGGTCGGCCCGCGCATCCAGTTCGGCGTAGGTCAGCTGCCCGGAATCGGAGGCGACCGCCAGCGCCTGGGGCGTCGCGGCGGCCTGGGCCTCGAAGATCTCGTGCACGCACTGCGCGGCCGGCGCGTTGTCTGGGCTCATGTCAGCTCCGGGCCCGGCGGGAGATCGACGGCAGCGGGTCCGGCCGGGATGCGTCGCCGATCCTGCGGGCGACTCCGGCCACGGTCGGCTCGGCGAAGAACTCGCCGACCTTGAGCCGGACGCCGAGCACCGACCGGATCCGGCTGATCAGCCGAGTCGCCGCCAGCGAGTGACCGCCGAGCAGGAAGAAGTCGTCATCGTCCTGGATCTCCGTCCGCTTCAGCACCTCGGCAAACAGTCCGTGCAGGGTCTGCTCCAGCGCGGAGCGCGCCGCCGATGGTGGCGTTGCTCGCGGGGGAGCGGGCGCAGGATCGGCGACCTTCTGGTTCGCCGCGGCCTGGAGCCGGTCGGCCGGGAACTGGAGATCGGCCTGGCTGATCGGCGCGTCCGGGGCGGCGGCAACGGCTTCGAGCAGCAGCACCAGGTCGCGAGCGATCAGCGTCGCGGTCTCGTGGTCGAACAGGTCCACGGCGAAGGCCAGCGTGCCCTCGATGCCGCCTGGGCCACCGGACTCGGCCCGTTTCTCGTTCAGATCGACGATCAGGTCCAGTCGTCCGGTGTTGGTGTCGAGGCTTTCGTGGCGGGCCACCACGTCCTTGAGGCGCAGCACGTTCTCGAGACCGTCGTAGAAGGCGATCGACACCTGGTAGAGCGGGTTGCGGTCGACCGACCTTTCCGGATTGAGCGCATGAACGACCTTGTCGAAGGGGAGTTCGCGATGCTCGAAGGCCGCCAGGTCGGTGTCGCGGATCCGGGCCAGCAGCGCCCGGAAGCTCGGATCGCCCGCGGTGTTGGCGCGCAGCACCAGAACATTCACGAAGAAGCCGACGAGGTCGTTGAGCGCATCGTCGCCCCGGTCGGCCACCATGGTGCCGACCGGCAGGTCGGTCCCGGCGCCCAGCCGGGTCAACAGTGCGGCGACGGCGGCGTGCACCACCATGAACATGGTGGCTTCGGATTCCCGGGCCAGCTCTTCCAGCTTGCCGTGCAGGCCCGCTTCCAGCTGGAGCGGCACCGTGCCGACCACGCTGCTGGCGACCGGCGGCCGGGTCCGGTCAGTCGGCAGGCGCAGCTCCGTTGGCAGCCCGGCTAGTTGGTCGCGCCAGTACGCCAGTTCCCGGGACATCATGCTCGCCGGGTCGTCGGCGTCGCCGAGCAGCGCGCGCTGCCACACCGCATAACCGCTGTACTGCACGGGAAGCGGCGACCAGTGCGGTTCGGTGCCGGCCAGCCGGGCCTCGTAGGCCTGGGCCAGATCACCCCACAATGGTTCGGCCGACCACGCGTCCCACGCGATGTGGTGCAGGACCACCAGAAGTACATGCTCCTCCGGCGCCACGGCGAACAGCCAGACCCGCACCGGCAGGTCGACGGTCAGGTCGAAATCCCGCGCGGCGGCCTTGGCCACCGCTTCCTGGGCGTCCTGCTCGCTCAGCTCGGCCCGCTCCAGGACCGGATTGCCGTGGTCCGGCGACAGCACCTGCTGGCACGGGTGTCCGTTGACGACCGGGAACACCGTGCGCAGAATCTCGTGCCGCGCCACCACATCCCGGAATGCCGACTCCAGTGCGCCGGCATCCAGTGGCCCGGACAACCGGAACACCTCGGGCGAGTTGTAGGCGGCCGAAAGTCCTTCGACCTGGTTCAGGAACCACAAACGCTCCTGTGCGAACGACAGCGGAGCCGCAGCCATTTCCCCTCCGTGTCCTGCCGCCGAATTCATCTAATCGGATTCACTTCAGACTGGCCGGTCGCAGGTCTGTCCAATTGCGATCGACATAGGCAAGGCATTCCGCTCGGGTTGCCGCCTGCTTGCTGATTTCCCAGCCTGCCGGGGCGTTCATGAACTCGGGCCACAGCGAAAACTGCCCCTCCGCGTTGACCAGCACGACGAAGGTTGCCTCATGGTCGTCGAACGGATTCATCCCCCACCTTTCCAGGCTTTTGTCCCCAGCACTACAACAGACCGACCCAGGCGGGCACAAGCACGATGGCTCGCGTTTCCGCGCAGTAGAGCCGAATTACGAATTCCTGGTAGGTGGCCGGATCGCCACCGGCCGGGACGCACTGTGCACCTGGCCGCCGGCCACCACGATCGCCCGCAGGGTGTGTTCGTGGTGCGCGAAAGCGTTGTCCTTGATGCCCAACTCGGTCCGTACCCGGGCCGGTCCGTCCGGTCCGAGCAGCAACCGCTGCGCCTCGGGTACGAGCAGTCCACGGGCCGCGGACTTGGCGACCTGAACCACCACCGCGGCTGGTCCCTCGGCCTCCTGCGCCGAATGGATCGTGACCTCGGCCGCCACCGTGCCCGGACTCGTCCAGACCGTGGGGCAGTCGATGGTGATGGACCGAATCCCTGTGTCGGCAGGCAGATCGAGCACCGGGCCGCAGGTGTGACAGGCGCGCAGGACCCGCGCCACCCGGGGGTGGGCCGGATGACGGCCGGTCACGGTGGCCGTCGGTCCGCCGCAGTACGGGCAGCGCTCGGTGCCGGGGACGGCCGTCGTCTCCAGCACGTCCTCCCACACCTCGTTCAGGGCGGATTCGCTGACCTGACCGAAGTCCCGCAGATCGAGGGCGGTGTCGAACTCGGCATCGGCCACGAGCTCCAGCAGCCGCTCGCCCGAGTCGCTCTTGGTGTCCGCCCGGGACGGATCTCGCTTGAGGTCGGCCGCCACCGCGGCCACTTCGGCATCGATCTCGGCCAGGCCGCCGGCCGGCAGCAGTCCGGCCAGTGGCAGGTCGCGCAGCGCCTGAACCACCTGACCGGCGCGCCGCAACCGGGCTCGGATGATGTCGTCCGCACTCGAGTCGGTATCGTTCAGCAGCGTGGTCAGTCGGTCGAGCGGGACTGGCCCTGCGGCCGGAACCGGTACCACCCAAGGGATCCCGAGCCCCAGGTAGTGCGGTACGTCGCGGCGGCCTGCTTGCTGGTTCACCAGAACGCCGAGCTGCCCGGCGGTGGCGCCGGCCGCCGCGGCCCGGTGGGCCAGCAGGTTGAGCCGGACGTCGGGAATCATCCGGTGCGGCGCGCCGATGAAGGCCGCGGTGCTGCCGTGGGCAAACGCGTTGGTCAGCTGGTAGTCGTCGGCCACCAGGCCATGTCCCGGCCGCCAGGACGTGCAGCTGTTGGCGAAGACGACGTCGGCCTGGATCGCGCGGGCGGGCAGGACGTCGCCGATGGCGATGCCCGCGCGGAAGCACTGCCCGGTGAACGCGCAGCTCGGCGCATTCTCGCCCGGTTCGCCCTGGTCGGCGAGCGCCCCGCAGACCACGGTGTCGGGGAGCACCAGCGCGTGCTCGCGGCCCGCGACCGCGAAGGACACCAGACCGTGCCGCCGGCCCAGCAACAACGGCGTTAGCACGTCGGCCCGGGCCTGCTCACTCACCAGCCACTGGAGGCCGGGCACGTCTTCTCGGGTCTGGCCACCCCACGGCGCCACACACAGCTGCGCGTCAGCCGGAGGTACCCGCAGGCCGCAACCGAGCCCCTTGGCGATCAGCCAGCTCAGCTCGGCCACATTCCGGCCGGACAACACGCCAAGGGCCGCCTCGCCCCGGCCGGCCTCGCGCAGCGCGGCCGTCGCACCGAGGGTTTCGAGTACCAGCTCCAGTGACAGTTCCGGCCCGAGGCCCATCAGCACAACGTGATCGGCCCGCGCTTCTCCCGGCTTGCCTACGGCGAACGTCCCGCCGACGCGCTCGGCGAGCGCGGCCCCGATCGGCGCGGCGGCCGACCCGGGAGGTACCAGCACCAGTACGTCGCCGACCGGGCCGGGCGGTATGCGCGGCGCGGTGTCCGACAGTTCGGTGAGTTCGGCCAGCCGCGTCCCGGCCGAGCCGAGCACCGGGATCCGAGCCGGGTCACGCAGTGCGTCCAGGTATCCGTCCACACTGGAGTGAGCTTCGTAGGTCATGGCGTGACCGCGACCGGGTCGATGGTGAAGCCGCCCGGCCTGCCGACCTGGCCGGCGATCCGGCGCACCGCGAGGTGGTCGGCGTACACCTGATCCGGGTCGGGGTGGGCGAGTACGGCGACGCCGAGCTTGTGGGCGTCCATCAGGTCCAGCGTCCTGGGCACCTCGTCCCCGTCCTTGACGTTGACCTTGAGGTTCACACAGCTCGGCAGGTCGGTGATGGCGACGAGACCGTCGATCCCGCTGATCGGCCCGGCCGATGCGACGGCGAAGAACACCACCAGCACGGTCATTTCCAGGTCGTAGTCGGGGCGGATCGCGGTCTCTCCGGCGAGGTGGCGCACAGCGCGTTCAATCAGGTTGTCACCGGTGGCCAGCTGGCAGGCCCACGGCTGCGCCCCACCCGGCGGCCGGGCGTTCACCTCCATCAGCAGTGGCCCGCGATCGGTGAGCATGACCTCGGTGTGCGCGACGCCGAACCGGACGCCGAGAGCGGCCAGGACCTGCTTGGTGTAGCGCACCAGCGCGTCATGGCCCGGCGCGTCGAAGGGTACGAACTCCATGCTTTCGTAGATCGCTATCCGGCTGTCGGCGGAGACCTTGCGGTAGCGGACGATGTCGGTCACGGTGTGCACGCCGTCGTGGCTGAAGGTGTCGATCGCGTACTCGACACCGGTGACGCACTCCTGGACAACCACGTCGGTCAGCTGGATACCGTGCCTGCTCACGGAACTGGCCAGCTTGACGACGGCCTCGCGCCAGCCTTCCCCGCCCGGGTGCCCGGTCACGCCGTCGGTGCCGGAAGCGTTGGCCGGCTTGACAACGAGGTCACGGCCGACCAGGTTCCGGGTGCGCAGCCAGTCGGCTACCTCGTCCGGATCGCGGGCGCACACGCTCTGCACGATCGGCAGACCGGCCGCGGCGACGGCCTCGTACATTGTCCCCTTGTGCCAGCGGGCCTCGGCCAGCGCGGGCAGGTTCGCGCGGTCCGGGGTGAGCTGGGCGGCCAGGGTGTCGGCCAGCCGCACGCCGTGCTGCTCGCCGGGCAGGATCGCGACCGGCGCCAGCTCGCGTAGCCGGTCCAGTACCGGATCGAGCAACTGCGGGGTGATCGGCTCAGCGTCTCCGGCGCCGTACTCCAGGTGGTGGTCGAAGTCGTCGGCCCGGAACGAGGCGGCCAGCGGGGCGGCTGAGCGCAACGTGACCCCGCAGGTGGAAAAACCGGCCCGGCGCAGCGCGGGCGCGTACATGTTGCCCGAGGAATAGGGCTCGACGATGACGACGACCGGCCGGCTCACTTGCCCCCCAAGGAGGCCGTGTCGTCGATCCGGGTGGCCAGCAGTTGCACGGTCGGGTACTCGAACATGTCGCTGATCAGCACTCGCTTTCCCAGCTCGGTTCGCACCCTGGAGATGACCCGGGTGGCCAGCAACGAGTGGCCGCCGAGTTCGAAGAAGTCGTCGGTCAGCTCGATCCGGGGGATGGCCAGCACGTCTCGCCAGATGGCGAGCAGCGCGGTGACCGTGCCGGACACCGGCTCCGGTTCTGCCGGTGCGGCAGCGGGCGGCTCCGGCTCCGGCGCCAACGCGGCGAGATCCAGTTTGCCGGTCGGGGTGAGCGGCATGGCGGAGCGCAGCACGAACCGGGCGGGTACCAGCTGCTCGGGCAGAATCCGGGCCGCGTAGGCGCGAAGCTCCTGAACCGTGGGGGCACTGGCCGGGTCCCGGGCGACGACGTAGCCGACCAGGCTCGGGCCGGTCTCGTCGTCGTGCAGGGTGACCGCGGCCTCGCTGACCTGTGGATGTTCCAGCAACCGGGCTTCGATTTCGCCCAGCTCTATTCGATGGCCACGAATCTTCACCTGGCGGTCGGCGCGGCCAAGAAACTCCAGCTCGCCATCCGGCCGGTGCCGGGCCAGATCACCGGTCCGGTACATCCGGCTACCGGGCACCGGGCTGAACGGATCGGCAACAAAGCGTTCCGCGGTCAACCCCGGCGCACCGGCGTATCCCCGGGCGACGATCGGGCCGCCGACGTACAGTTCGCCGGTCACCCCGGCCGGGACCGGCTGCAGCGCCGCGTCCAGCAGGTAGACCGAGGCGTCGGTGATCGGGCGCCCGATCGAGGGCAGCTTCGGCCACCCGGCCGGATCGCCACGCAGCCAGTGCGTGGTCGCCACGCTGGTCTCCGACGGGCCGTAACCGTTTCGCAGCATGCAGCCGGGCAGCTGTTCCAGCCAGTGCACCAGGTCGGGTGCCATCACCAGCGCTTCACCGCCGGTGACCATGGAACGCAACGGGATGACGCGCCGGCCGTCCGGGCGCACCGCCCAGTGCGCGATGTTGAGCAGACCGGAATACGGCGCCTCAAGGTGCTCGATCCGTTCCGACTCCAGCAGATCGAGCAGGGCCTCGGGGTCGCGCCGCACGTCCTCGCCGGGCAGCAGCACCAGCCGGGCGCCGGCATGCCAGGTACCGAAGATCTCGCAGAACGAGGCGTCGAAACCGAGCGCGCTGAACTGCAACACGTTCGCGCCGGGTTCGATCTCGGTCGCGGTGACGTACCAGTCGAGGATGCGGACCAGCGCGCGATGCGGCATCGCCACGCCCTTGGGGCGGCCGGTCGAGCCCGAGGTGTGCATCACGTAGGCGAGGTTCTCGCCGTGCGCCGCCGTGGCCGGGTTGCTGTCCGGGTAGTCCGTGAGATCGATGGTCGTCACATCGTGGATCGTCCATGCCCCGCCGGTCAGGCGGGCGGCATGCGAGGTTTCGGTGAGTATGAGCCGGGGCGCGCACTCGGCCAGTACCTCGCTGGTACGCGCGGGCGGCGCGGCAACGTCGAGCGGAATGTAGTACCCACCGGCTTTGACCACCGCCAGCATGCTGGTCAGCATGGCGATGGTGGATCCGCCGTAGAGCGCCACGGGAACTTCCGGGCCAACCTGTTGCCGTGCAAGCCAGTGGGCCAGCCGGTTCGCGTTGGCGTTCAGCTCCGCATAGGACAGTGATCGGCCACTCTGGGCCAGCGCTGGAGCATCCGGTGTCCGTTCCGCCCACGCTTCCACCAGCTGGTTCACCAGCGCGGCGGGGGGAGTCGAGGATGACGTCCGGCTCCATTCGCCGAGCAGTACTTCCCGTTCCGCGGGCGGCACGATGGGCAACCGGGTGACCGGGAGATCAGGCTGGGCAACGGCTGCGGCGAGCAGACAGTGCCAGCGCGGCGTCCAGTCCGCCGGGTGGTCGATCCGGGTGTCCAGGCCGTCCGCCGAACGAGTGATCGTCAAGGCCGGGCCGGAACTCAGCGCGATCCGCAGAGGGGCCTGCGGTTCGGCCGAGGTCTGCTTGCGCAGCCGGGCCAGCAGGTCGGCGAAGGACGGATTGCCGGTCAGGTCGAGCGCGAAGACCTGTTGGCAGACCGGGTCTTCCGCGCTCACGGTCGCCTGCTCCGGTTCGCCGCCGTGCCGCAGCGCGAGCACCGCGAAGGCGGCCAGCAGCGTCAATTCCACCGGCAGGTCGTGTGCTTGACTGAGGTCGTAGAGCCCCTCGGGCGGCGAGGCCATATGGCTCCTTGTGCGGGCGAAGACCCAAAAGAATTGAGCATTGACTCGAAGAATTAGCGGCCAGGACAAGAGCCTTTGTCAAGGTCGGCCGGAACCCGCGCGATGGACGGGCAACTGCCAAGGTCTGCCAGTTGCGCACCCCGCCCGGCGATCGAGCAAGCCTTGACAGTACACGGGGATTGCGATGACCCTGGCGAGGGTGATCGACCCGGTCTTTTCAATTGGCAATGTGCGCGACGACCCACAGTGGAAATGCGCCGACTGGGAGCGATTTAGCCAGTTCTGGGAAGAGCTGCCGCTAGACGCCTACATGGGAGATGGAGGAACGTATCGGCGCCGCAAATACTCCGCGATCTCCCACGAACTCGACGGCGGTGCCATTCGGCCGCTGAACGACGACGGATTTCTGCAGAGCAAGGAGATCAACCGGCTCAACGGCGATATCGTGCGCCGATTCGAGCCGGTCGACCCGGCTTTGCTGGAGTCCTCGGTGGTCCGCCACCTGCTGGCGCACTTCACGGCTCGCATCGCCGAGAGCGCACCCAGCGGCGAAGCGGTGGCCCCGGTCCGCCGGGTGAACATCCATCAGCACCGGATCTCCGCCGCGGGCGGGGAAAGCGGAAACCCGACGCCGGAAGGAATCCACCGGGACGGCGTGGAGTACATCGTGATGATGCTGGTCGCGCGTGAGGACGTCGCGGGCGGGGCGAGCACGCTGTACGACAACGACAAAACACCGCTGCTGACCCGGACGCTGACCAATCCCGGCGACTACATCTTCCTGGACGACCGCACCTGTCTGCACTCGGCGTCTCCGGTGCAGGCGGCCCCGCCGGCCGCGCGGGGGCACCGCGACATGTTCTTCCTCGAATTCTGTTGACGGAAACGAGTGCTATGAATCCGCCACCTCCGGCGCCCACCGCCGACCGCCTGCGCGAGATCTGGTGTGACATCCTCGGCCTGGACCAGGTCGACGACGACGCGAGTTTCTTCGACCTCAACGGAAAGTCCGTCGATGCGATCCGCCTGATCAACCGGATCCGGGGCGACTTCGGCCTGGAGATCACCGTTCGGACCGTGATCGAGGCGCCGACGGTCGCTCGGCTGACCCAAGCCCTCCGGACCGCCCCGCCTGCCCCGGCCCGCCCGAGCCTGCTCGGTTAGCCGGGATGAACACCGAGCGCTCCAGCCTTGCCAACGCCTACCGCGAGCAACTGGCGCGCGAGGCGATCGGAGTTGGCGAACTGACCAGGCAGGCCGACGAGGATCGGGTACTGCGGATCTGCTTTCCGGCTGCGCCGCTGCCCGCGCCCGGGTTCATTTCCGCTGCCGAACGGGCCGGCCTGGCCGCGGATATCGGCACGGTCTACCGCCTGCTGACCGAGCTGCCCGAGCGTCTGTACGGCGGCGATGCCGGCGCGCTGGCCGACGCCGTTGGCCTGACCGGCGGTCAGGCGCGACTCGTCGGCCGGGCCACGGCCGGCCCCCTGCTCCGCCTGGCCCGCGCGGATCTGCACCACTGTGCCGACGGCTTCAAGCTGCTGGAGCTCAACATCTCCAGCGCCCTCGGCGGTGTGGAGATCGCCCTGCTCAACCAGGCCATGCTCGGACATCCGGCGCTGGCCCGCTTCACCGCCGAGCGCGGGCTGGGCCACGTCGACACCGTGCGGCACATCGCCGCGATGGTGCGAGCGCAGTGCGGGCGGTTGCCCGGCAGGCCGGTGGTGGCCCTGGCCGTGTGGCCGGGGGAGTACACCGCACTCCAGGTCTGGATGCACATCTACGCCGACCTCCTGGATGACCTCGGGATTGACGCGATGCCCTGCCACGTCGGCGAACTCGTCGAGCGCGGGGCACGGCTGGAGGTGCAGGGCAGGCCGCTGGACGCCGTGCTGCGCCTGTTCCTGATCGACGAGGTGCGCACCCGACGGGACGAGGTCGTCCTTGAGCCGCTGCTGCGTGCGGTCGAGTCGGGCGCCGTGCAGTTGATCGGCCGGCTGGACGGCGAGCTGTACGGCAACAAGGGGGCGCTGGCCTTGTTGCTGGACGACCGTTTCCGCAGCGCCTGCGACGCCGGGGAACGCGCCTGCCTGGACCGTTTCCTACCCTGGACCCGCCCGGTGCGGTCCAAGGTCAGGCTGCCGGATGGCTCGCTGGGTGATCTTGAGAGCTACGCCCGGGCAGAACAGCACGATCTCATCCTCAAACCGGTGCTGTCGCACAGCGGCGTCGGCATCGTGGCCGGCTGGACCGTCCCACCGGAGCAATGGCAGGACCAGGTCAGGCAAGCCCTCGACGGCCCCTACGTACTTCAGCGGCGGGTGAAGCCGCTCCCCGAAGTGTTCCCGGGGCCCGACGGCGACCAGGAGTTCTACCTGAACTGGGGCGTGTTCGTCACCGACCCATCGGCAACCGGCTCGGACGGGTACGGCGGCTGCTACCTCCGCGCCACCGGCGATCCGGAAGCCGGCGCGGTCTACGAGGCGAACGCGGCCAAGATCGGTTGCGTGTTCCACGAGGAGGCCGCCCCGGGCGACGGCGGCTTGGCTCAGTCGGCCCGTTGGTAGACGGAGATGACGTTGCTGGTGGCCGGACCGTTGACGTCCGCGCGCCACGAGGTCCCTCGCCAGTTGGCCATCCGATTGACCAGCCGCAGCCCGGCCAGGCGGGCCATCAGGTCCTGTTCGGAGGGCATCAGCATCCGCTGGGTGATCTGCCGGACGCGGTGCTCGCCGTCGCCGACATAGAGGACGCTCTGGTCCAGCAGCATTGACTTCCAGTCCAGCCGCTGCGTGCTGATCGCCATCCCGGCGCCGGGCAGCCGCAGGGTGGTGATCCGCTCGCCCTCTTCCAGGGCCCGCAGCGGTGGGTGCAGGTTTTCCACGACCAGGTTCCCGCCGGGTGCCAGCTGCGCCGCGGCATTGCGGATCACCGCGAGCTGGTCGTCCTGGGTGGTGAAGTGCAGGAGCAGGTTGTACAGGCACAGCACCAGATCGAACTGACGGCCCGCGGTCCAGGTTGCCGCGTCGCCCTGGACGAGGGTCAGGTTGGCAGGCAGCGGCTTGCGGCCCGCCGCCGCCAGCATCTCGGCGGAATTGTCGACCCCCAGCACGCTACGAGCCTTGTCGGCCAGCGGGATCGCCAATCGGCCGGTGCCCACCCCCAGCTCCAGCACGTCTTTCCCGGCTGCCAGCTCGGCGAGGTAGCGCACGGTCAGCGGCGTGTCGATGCGGCCGTGCTCGTCTTCGTACCGAGTGGCCTGGTCGGCGTTCCACGTCAGGTCGTCCATGTCTGTTCCTCCGCACGCGATGTCCTCAGCCGCCCAGCCAGGGCCGCCACAGGTCTTGGTCGAACAGCTGCGGCATGCTCGCGAACTGCTGCTTCCAGTAACGGCGCACGCCGGACCGCGCGGTCGGTGCGGCGGGATCGGCGGCGCTCGCGTCGGCCGGGAGCGCGACGGCGCCGAGTGGGCCGATGCGCGCTCCTCGCTTGGCCTTGGCGTCGTGCGATCCGGTGCCGAGGTGCAGACCGCGCAGGCCGGTCTCGTAGCAGTACCGGAGCGGCTCGTAGATCACCACGTTGAAATACGGGTAGCCACCGGCCGCCGCGGCGTGGTCGAACCCGGAGGCGCGCAGGTAGAGCCGGTCGCCCCACCGATAGGCGAGCACCATCCCCACCGGCACCGTCCCGCGCTGACAGATGAACAGCACGCCGTTGTCGCCGAGAACGTCGCACTGCCGCTCGAACCGGCCGCGCAGCTCGGTCTCGTTCTCCTCGACCTCGTACTTCTCGTTGCACAACAGGGCGAACCGCGTGATCAGGTCGAGCTGGTCGCGCGGTCGCGCCCGGACCGTGGTCAGGCCCTGCCTTGCGAAGCGCCGGATCTCCTTGCCGATGGTGTCGCGGCGGCTGGGGGAAACCGAGGCGAGGTAGTCGTCGAAGCAGCGGCCCGGGGCATCGAGCCTGGCGTCGCCGCTGTAGCTGAGCACCGGTGCGACGTTCTCGGCATAGCCGCAAACCTGGCGCAGTCCCTGCTCGTTGAGGTAGAGCAGGAAGGAGTGCCGCTGTCCCTCCGCCTTGGACAGCGCGGCCAGTTCGTCGAGCAGCGCCGCGATCGTTGCTCGCTGTTCGGCTTCGGTCAGCCGATCGGCCAGCAGCAACTGGTTGAGGTAGCCGCTGCGGCTGCCCGCAACGCAGAATCGCCCGTCCGGGCCCGGCCGGGCGGCGCGGAACACCGACGGCGGTTGGTAGTACGGGTTGGTGTCGTGGGCGGTGAGGTACACCGGCAGCGCGCCGGCGAGCCCGGCGCCGTCACTGGCCAGCAGGTAGCGGCACGACCCCGGGGTCTCCTGTTCGACCAGCCGCAGCCAGTCGTACGAGGAGTACAACCCGGCCTGCGCGGCCACCAGTGCCCAGTCCGTCGACGGCACCGCCGCGAGCGTGTCCTGCACTCGGATCTCCATCGAGGAAGAATTCTCCTCATTGATTGCTGCGGGAGGCCAGTGTTGTGCCGGTTCGAAGTTGACCGGCCAGGGAAATGCGCATTCGGAGAAACACCGCCATCGGGGTACCGTTGCGTCGTATTCCGTGGGGGAATGCCGGAATGGAGCCAAACCATGCGTCGTGAGCACGCGGATCACGAGACGGTCATTACCTGGCAGGCGCCGCCGCTGCGTTTCGGCGAAGGGGCCACCGACGAGATCGGCGACGAATTGAACCGCCTCGGTGTCGGCTCGGTTCTGCTGGTGACCGACGAGAACCTGGTCCGTACCGGGCTGCCCGGCCGCGTGGCGCACGACCTGCAGACGCAGGGGATCAAGGTCGAGATCTACGACCGGGTCAAGGTCGAGCCGACCGACCGCAGCTGTGAGAAGGCGGCCAACGAGGTCAGCGGGATCGACCCGGACGGATACGTGGCGATCGGCGGCGGCAGTTCGATCGACACCGCCAAGATGCTCAACCTTCTCGGTACGTATCCCGGCACGCCGGTACGGGAGTACCTGAACCGGCCGGTGGGTGCCGGTCGCCCGATCCCCGGCCCGCTACGCCCCCTCGTCGCGGTTCCGACCACGGCCGGCACCGGCAGCGAGTGCACCCAGATGGTGGCGCTGGGCGTGGAAGACCTGCACCTGAAGACCGGGATCAGCGACAGCAGGCTGCGGCCGGCGGCCGCCATCGTCGATCCGCTGAACACGGTGACCATGCCCCCCGCGGTGACCGCCGCGACCGGCTACGACGTGCTGACCCACGCCTGCGAGTCCTACACCGCCCGCCGTTACGACGCCCGGCCGCCGTATGCCTCACCGGCCGAACGCCCGGTCTACGTCGGCGGAAATCCGATCAGCGACGTGTGGGTCGAGCGTTCGCTCGAACTGGTCGGGCGCTACCTGCGCCGGGCCGTGGCCAATCCGTTCGACCTGGAAGCCAGGGTGGGCATGGCGCAGGCCGCCACCTTCGCCGGGATGGGGTTCGGGAACGCGGGAACCCACATTCCGCACGCCTGCGCCTATCCGATCGCCGGGCTGGTCAGCGGCTACCGGCCCAGTGGCTATCCGGTCGACCACATTTTCGTTCCACACGGCCAATCCGTGATCGTGACGGCGGCGGCCGCGATGAAATTCACCTATCACACCGCGCCGGAACGCCATCTCCGCGCGGCCGAGTTGCTCGGCGCGAACCTGGCGGGCGTGACGACCGGCAACGGCTCCGACGCGCTCCCGCAGGCCCTGCTGGACCTGGTCGACGCCACCGAAGGCCCGCGTGGCCTGACCGACTTCGGTTACCGCCCCGCCGACATCCCGTCGCTGGTGGACGGTGCCATGCAGCAGCAGCGGCTGCTGGTCTGCTGCCCGCGCGAGGTCAGCCCGGAAGCGGTCAGCCGCATCCTGCAAGCCTCGATGGCGCCATGATCGGGCCGGCGCCCCAAGCGTAGATCACGAAAATCTGGAGGTGCTCGTGCGGGATACCGGGACGCCCGATATCCGCGGCCCCTGGCGATATCTGATGTGGATGGCCCTGCGTCACAAGCGGATCCTCCTGCTCGACTGCCTGTTCAACATGGTGTGGGCGGCGGGGCTGGGGCTGACGCCGGGCGTGATCGGGCAGGCCATCAACTCCGGCCTGGTCGCCAAGAACCAGGCCGCGCTGGTGTGGTGGGGCCTGGCCGTCATCGGCGTCGGGCTGGGCACCGCGCTGTCGGCCATGCTGGTGGAGCGGCTGGAAACCCGGGTCCGGGTCGAACCCGCCTACGAGACCATGCGGTTGGTCAACCGCCAGGTCTGTGCGCTGGGCGGGGCGGTGGGCCGCAAGGTGTCGGCCGGCGACCTGGTGACCGTCGGCGTCTCGGACATCAACCAGATCGGCCAGACGCTGGAGGTCGGCGCTCGCGGCGTCGGCGGTGGCCTGGTCGGGTTCATCGCCGTCGGCGTGGTCATGCTGCTCGCCTCGTGGCAGGTCGGCCTGCTGGTGCTGGTCGCGGTGCCACTCATCCTCTTCATCACCACCCGCCTGGCCAGAACGCTGCGGAACCGGCAACGCCAGCTCCGCGCCGACCAGGGCAAACTCACCGACGAGGCGGTCGACATCGTGCGCGGGCTGCGGGTGCTGCGCGGGCTCGGCGGCGAGGAACTGTTCGCGGGCCGCTACCGGGACGCTTCGCAACGGCTCCGGGTGACCGCGCTGGGCCAGAGCCGCGCCACCGCGATGATGGGCGCGACCAGGACACTGCTGCCCGGCATGCTGCTGGCCGGAGTCGTCGCGCTCGCCGGGGAACTGGTGCTCGGCGGCAAACTCGGCGCCGGTCAGGTGGTGGCCTTCTACGGCTACGCCACCTATCTGTCGATCCCGACCAACCAGATCACCTTCGCGGTCCAGAAAGCCATGCAGGGCCACGTGGCCGCCGCGAACGTCATCCGGCTGCTCGGCATCAAGCCGGACATCGAACCAGCGTCGGAGTCGGAATCCCTGCCCAGCCATGGCGTCCTGGCCGATCCGGCCTCCGGTCTGCGGGTGCCTGCTGCCGGACTGACCGCCGTGGTGTGCCCACCGGCCGACGCGGCCGCGCTGGCCGACCGGTTCGGGCGCCAGGTCGAGTCCGGGGTCACCTACGCCGGAGTGCCGCTGGCCGAGTTGCCGCTGGCCGGAGTCCGCGAGCGGATCCTGGTCACCACCGCGCAGGAGCACCTGTTCGCCGGCCCGCTTCGCCGAGGGCTCGACCCGAAGAATCGTCTTGGCGGCGCCGACGAACCACTGTGGACAGCCATCGACGCGGCCGCCGCCCGGGACATCGTCGAGTTCCTGCCGAACGGCCTCGACACCGACGTGGCGGCGGGGGGCCGGGAGTTCTCCGGCGGCCAGCAGCAACGGCTGCGGCTGGCTCGCGCCCTGATCGCCGATCCCGAGGTGCTCATCCTGATCGACCCGACCAGCGCCGTCGACGCGAATACGGAGAACCAGATGGCCGAGGGGACGGCCCGGCTGCGCGACGGGCGAGCCACCGTCGTGTTCACCACCAGCATCCTGTTGCTGCGCCGGGCCGATCACGTCGCCCTGGTCCTGGACGGCGCCGTGGCGGCGGAGGGCTCGCACGAGACGTTGATGGCCGACGAGCGCTACCGCTCGCTGGTCGAACGCCGGGCGGTCGCGGTATGAGGGAACTACCCGTCGCCCCGAGGCGCGTGCTGATCAGGTACGTGCGATCGGCCATCTCGGCCCACCGCGCCGAGTTCGCCCTTGTCTTGGGCCTGCAGGCGCTTGCGGTCTCGGTCGGTCTGCTGGCTCCCTGGCTGTTCGGCAACCTGGTCGCCGACCTCACCGGCGGCCATAACACCGTGCTGCGCCTGGTTCCGCTGATCCTGGGCTGTCTGGCCGGCCAGGCCGTGCTGGTCCGGCTGGCGCAGTACGCCGCCGCCAAGCTCGGCGTGAAGATCCTGGCCGGGCTGCGCGAAGAGTTCGTGTCGGACGTGCTCGCGCTGCCGCTGGCGACCGTCGAGGACGTCGATGCCGGCGACCTGATCACCCGGACCACCCGGGACGTCGACCAGCTCGCCACCGCCGTGCAGTCCGCGATCCCGGCCACCATGACCTCGGTCGGCATCGTCAGCTTCACCCTCGGCGCGCTGATACTGGTCAGCCCGTTGCTGCTGCTGCCGTGCCTGCTCTCGGCGCCGATTCTGTACGGCGCGGCCCGCTGGTACCTGCGCCGGGCACACGCCGGATACCTGCGCGAGGCCGCCTCCTACTCCAAGTTGACCGAGAGCCTGGCCGAAACCGTCGAAGGCGCCCGGACCGTCGAGTCGCTGCGGTTGGGTGAGCAGCGGATGGAACACCTCAACGAGGCCATCGCCACCTCCTACGCCGCCGAGCGCTACACCCTGCGGCTGCGCAACGTCTTCCTGCCGTTGTGCGACAGCAGTTACGCCCTCCCGGTGGCCGCCATGCTCGTCGGTGGCGGCACGCTGTACCTGCGCGGCATGGTGTCGCTCGCCGCCGTCACCGCGGGCACGCTGTACGCCTGGCAGCTGTTCACCCCGCTGGATCAACTGGTGCTCTGGGCCGACACGCTCCAGTCGGCGGCCGCCGCGCTGGCCCGCCTGCTGGGACTGAAGGAGCTCCGGCAACCGGCCACACCGGACAGTCACGACACCGGCGCAGAACGGCCGGCGTCGCGGGACATCGAGGTCGTGGACCTGCGTTACGCCTACCGGCCGGGTCATGACGTGCTGCAGGGCATCAATCTGATCATCCGCGAGGGAGAACGGCTCGCCGTCGTCGGGCCGTCCGGCGCGGGCAAGTCGACGCTGGCCAAGCTGCTGGCCGGGATCTACACCCCGCGCAGCGGCGGCGTCGCCGTCGGCGGCCGGGACATCGCCGGTCTCGCACCGGCGCAGCGGCGCGACACGGTCGCCCTGGTGACCCAGGAGCACCACGTCTTCCGGGGCACGTTGCGGGACAACCTGACCATCGCGCGACCGGACTCCGGCGACGAGGAGATCGCCGCCGCGCTGCGCGCCGTCGACGCCGGGGAATGGGCCGAGACCATAGGCCTGGACAGCGAAGTCGGTGCCGGTGGGCAGGTCCTGGACCCGGGCCAGGTGCAGCAGTTGGCGCTGGCCAGGCTGATCCTTGCCGATCCGGGCATCGTCATCCTGGACGAGGCGACCTCGCTGCTCAACCCGCAGACCGCACGGCACCTGGAACGCTCGCTGGCCGCCGTGACGAGCGGCCGCACCGTGATCGCCGTCGCGCACCGGCTGCACACCGCCCAGGACGCCGATCGGATCGCGGTGGTCGAAGACGGCCGGACCATCGAGTTCGGTACCCACGAGGAACTGCTCGCCAAGGACGGTACCTATTCCGGGCTGTGGCGGGCCTGGCAGGGCTAAGAGCTTCTCAGGGAGGTGATTTTGGTTTGAGCCAAGAGACAGCGGAGCAGGTGCAGGCGGCCTGGTGTGACGTTTTCGGGAAATCTCCAGCCGACCCCGAGCAGGACTTCTTCCGGTTCGGCGGCAATTCCCTGCTGGCCATCAAGCTCCAGCGCGCGCTGCTCGACCGGACCGGGATGGCGCTGACCGTCGCGGAACTGGTGGCGCAACGGACGATCGCCACCCAAGCCGCATACATAGACCGGACGAGAACCGATGCCTGACGATGTCCTGTTGCCGGTTTCCTTTGCCCAGCAACGGCTCTGGTTCCTCGATCAGATGTCGCCGGGCAGCAGCGAATACCTGATCCCGGTCGTGTTGCGGTTGACCGGGGACCTGGACGTGGCGGCGCTGTCCGCCGCGGTGGCCGACCTGTTCGCCCGGCACGAGTCGCTGCGCACGGTGATCGCCGAGCAGGACGGCAGGCCCGTTCAGATCGTGCGTGATTCTGCTTCGCGTGGGCTGCGGGTGATCGACGAGCCGGTGGGGCCGGAGGATGTCGCGGCAACGGCGCTGGCGCCGATGAACCTGGGGCGCGGGCCGTTGTTTCGCGCGGTGCTGTTCTGCCAGGAGGCGCAGGAGCACATCCTGGTGCTGACCGTGCACCACATCGTTGCCGACGGCTGGTCCATCGGCATCATCTCCGCCGAGCTGGAGCAGCTCTACGCCGCCCACCAGGCCGGCGTGGAACCGGGCCTGCCGGAGCTGCCCATCCAGTACGCGGACTTCGCCATCTGGCAGCGGGACGTGCTGGACGGGCCGGTCCTGGACGAGCAGCTGGCTTACTGGTCAACCCAGCTGGCCGGGCTGACGCCGCTGGAACTGCCGACCGACCGGCCCCGCCCGGCGACCCGGTCCTCGAAGGGCGCCGAGGTGTCCTTCGAGATTCCGGCCGAGTTGTCGCGTCGGCTGACGGACGTGTTCAACGCCAACCGGGTCACGCCGTTCATGGGGCTGCTGGCCGCGTTCCAGGTGCTGCTGGCCCGGTGCGGCGGACAACAGGACATCGCGGTGGGGATACCGGTCGCGGGCCGGGACCGGCTCGAACTGGAGGGACTGATCGGGCTGTTCCTGAATACCGTGATCATGCGGGCGGACCTGTCCGGGGACCCGACGTTCGCGCAGTTGCTGGCGCAGGTCCGGGAGACGACGCTGGCCGCCTACGACCACCAGGACCTGCCGTTCGAGCGACTCGTCGAACACCTGGCCCCGGAACGCGACCTGTCCCGGATTCCCCTTCTCCAAACGATGTTCACCATGCAGGACAGCTGGGGCGGCCGCCATGGCTGGCAGCTGCCCGGGCTTCGGGTCGGCGTCGAGTCCCAGGAATCGGTCGCCGCGAAGTTCGATCTGTCCATCGAGGTGTCGAGAACCGAGGTGGGGTTCACCGCGAACCTGGAGTACTCCACCGTCCTGTTCGACAGGACAACCATCGAGCGGATGGCAAGCCAGTTCCTGGCCCTGCTCGACGGCGCGGCGGCGGATCCGGAGACGGCGGTGTCGCGGCTGCCGATGCCCACCACCGACCTGAAGATTGGATCGACCCCGAGATGACCTACGTCAGCGCGCCCAGCGGCCAGCCGAACTCCCAGCTCGCCCCCGCCGAGCCCCACCCGTTCGACACCGTCCTCGCCCTGGCCGACTACGCCAGGGTCGCCGACCTGGTCCAGGCGCAGGCCGCCGCCACCCCCGATGCCGTCGCCCTCCGCTGGGACGAGGGCGAGGTCACCTATCGCCTGCTGGCCGATGCCGCCCGTGGCGCCGCCGGTCAGCTGCGGCCGGGGGAGCGGATCGGCATCCTGGGCGGAAAATCCCCCGCGACGGTGGCCGCTCTGATCGGCGCGCTGAGCGCCGGTGCCATCGCCGTCCCGATGGACGAGCAGCTGCCCCGGCACCGGCTGGAGACCATGATCGGCCTGGCCGACGTGAGCCGGGTCCTGCTGACCGAACCGAGCGCGGCCGACCCGCCGACCGGCGTCGAGGTTCACCGGGTGACGTTCGACGGCCTCGTCGAGGGCGCTGGGCGCTCGCCCGGCCCGGTGCGGCCGGACGACCCGGCGTACATCTTCTTCACCTCCGGCACCACCGGTGCGGCCAAGGCGGTGCTGGGCAGGCACCGCGGTCTGGACCACTTCATCGCCTGGGAGACCGCCGAGTTCGGGGTGCGGCCCGGCGACCGGGTGGCCCAGCTGACCACACTGTCCTTCGACGCGATGCTGCGCGATGTGTTCGTCCCGCTCACCCGGGGCGCGACGCTCTGCCTGCCCAGCGCCACCGACCGGGACGACGTCGGCCGCACCGTGGACTGGCTGGCCCGGGAACGCGTTACGATCGTGCACACCACCCCCAGCGTGGTGAGCGCCTGGCTGAGCGGGGCCGGTCCGGACTCGGCGCGGCTGTCCCGGCTGCGGTTGCTCTGCCTGGCCGGCGAGCCGCTCACCGGCAGGCTGGTCGCCCGGCTGCGCGAGCAGCTGCTCGGCCCGGACACCGAGATCGTCAACTTCTACGGTCCGACCGAAACCACGATGATCAAGACGTTCCACCGGGTGTCCGCCGATCACGGCCCCGGTCCAGTACCGATCGGCCGGGCCCTGCCCGGCAGCCAAGTCGTCGTGCTCGACGACGCCGACCGTCCCTGCCGTCCCGGCCAGCGCGGCGAGATCGTCCTGCGCACCCCGTACCGCACGCTCGGCTACACCAGCGGGAACTCCGCTTTCCGCCCCAACCCGCGCTCGGCCGACCCGGACGACCTGATCTACCGCACCGGAGATCTGGCCGTGGTCGGCGCCGATGGTCAGATCCAGATCGAGGGCCGCGACGACGACCTGCTCAAGGTGCGCGGCATTCGCGTGCACCCGGCTGAGGTGGCCGCCGAACTGGCCACCCACCCCGAGGTGGCGCAGGTGCACGTCGACACGGACAAGCGAGGCGATGGCGCGCTCGTCGCCTACGTGGTGCGGACCCCCGGTTCCGCGCTGACCGCCGAGACGTTGCGCGACTACGCCCGAGGGCGGATGGTGCTGGGGCTGGTTCCCGGACTCTTCCGGTTCACCGACCGGTTCGCCTTGCTGCCCAACGGAAAGCTCGACCGCGCCTCGCTGAGCCAGTCGCAGCAGGCCGCCGAACGGATCGCCCCGCGCGACGCCACCGAGCGGTCGATCCACCAGATCTGGTCGGAACTGCTTGGCCATCAGGAATTCGGTGTCACCGACGACTTCTTCGCGGCCGGTGGCCACTCCCTGCTCGCCACCGTCCTGCTGGCCCGGCTGCGCAGGAGCACCGGTGTGGCGCTGTCGCTGCGCCAACTGCTGGAGGGACCGCAGATCGAGCAGCTGGCCAAGGCCGTCAGCGGCCCGACCGCGGCCTCGGCCGAGCCGGGCAACGACGTGCTGCTGCCGCTTCGCGCGGGCGCGCCCGGCGGTCCGACGCTGTTCCTGGTGCACCCCATCGGTGGCGACGCGTTGTGCTTCCGCGATCTCGCCGCCGCGCTGCCCGCCGACTTCACCGTGATCGGCGTGCGTTCGCCCGGTCTGGAGAACGGCACCGTCTTCCGCACCATCCAGGACATGGCCGTCGCCTATCTGCACGAGATACAGCAGGTACACCCGCCGGAGGACGGTCCCTACCACTTCGCGGGCTGGTCGATGGGCGGCGTGGTGGCCTACGAGATGGCCCGGCAGCTCTCGTTCGAGGGCTACCGAACCGCCTCGGTGACGCTGCTGGACAGTTATGCCCACGGCGCCGGAGCCTTCAACGATCCCAGCATGGACCGGGTACGGTCCTTCGCCAGCGATCTGGAAGGCCTGACCGGCGAACGGCTCGACACCAAGGTCCTGCGAGCGGTGACCGAAGGCGCCCGCGCGGACGACGAGGAGGCGCAGTCGCTGCTGCGCCGGTACCGGGTGTTCGACGCCAACGCCACCGCCCTGGCCAACTACCGGCTGCGCCGGGCCCGGCTCCGGGACACCCGGTTCGACCTCGTACTGGCCGGGGACCAGAAACGCCCGGACGGCTGCACCGCCACTCTCGGCTGGGCCGAGGCACTGGGCGTCGACCTGGCGACCACGACCGTGCCCGGCACCAACCACATGACGCTGCTGCGCGACCCGGCGGCCCGGACCACCGCCGAGAAGATCGCGCACGCGGTGATGGCGAGCAGTGAACGTTCTTGACCTGCCGCTGTCGGCCGCTGACATCCACGATGCCCAGCGGCGCCTGCGCGGTGTCGCGACGTCAACGCCCCTGCTGTCCCACCCGTTGCTGGACGAGATCGCCGGCCGGAATGTGGTCTGCAAGGCCGAAGTCCTCCAGCGGAGCGGCTCGTTCAAGTTCCGCGGCGCCTACAACGCCATCGCCGCCCTGAGCCCGGGCGAACGCAGACGCGGGGTGATCGGTGCCTCCTCCGGCAACCATGCCCAGGCCCTCGCCCTGGCCGGGCGGCTGCTGTCCGTGCCGGTCACCGTGGTCGTCCCGCACGACGCCCCGCGCGGCAAGGTCGAGGGCGCCCGCGCCATGGGCGCAGACATCGTCACCTACCACCGGCAGCGCGACGACCGCGACGCGACCGTCGCCCGGCTGGCCGCCGACCGGGGCTTCGCCGTCGTACCGTCGGCGAACGCCAGGACGGTGATGGCCGGGGCGGGCACGGTCGCGCTGGAACTGCTCCGGCAGGCTCCCGCGACGACCGCGATCCTGGTGCCGGTCGGCGGCGGCGGGCTCGCGGCAGGCACCGCCGTCGCCGCCAAGCACGTCAACCCGCACATCAGGGTGATCGGGGTCGAGCCGGAGACCGCGGCCGACACCGCTGCCTCGCTGCGGGCCGGGGAGATCGTGCAGCTGCCCGCCGTTCCGGACACCATCGCCGACGGCCTGCGCCACACCAGCCCGGCCGCCCTGCCCTGGCAGATCAACCGAGAGCTGCTCGACGACGTCATCGCCGTGCCGGACAGTCACATCGTGCGGGCCATGGCCCTGGCGTTCAGCTGCCTCAAGGTGGTGGCCGAACCCTCCGGCGCCGTCGCGCTCGCCGCCCTGGCCGCGCTCGACCTGCCGCCCGGCCCGGTTGCGGTGATCCTCTCCGGCGGCTCGGTCGACCTGGCCGACTTCCATCGCCTCGTGGGGCAATCCTCAGGCGCGGTAAGCGGGCAGGCCGTATAGGTCGAGCAGCAGGTTGAAGGTGATGACCGTGATCAGCAGGTCGGTCTCGAACGGCACGTTGATCCGGAAACCCGGAACCGAGTACTGCCGCACGAGTTGCTCGACCCGGTCCGGGTCGAAGTAGCCGTCCGCCTCGATCCGGTCGCGGGACAGCAGTCCCGCGATGGCGGGGTCGTGCTGGCGGAGCAGGTGCGGGCTGCCCGGTGCGGCGAAGCCGAACTTCTCCCGGTTCACGATCCGGCTCGGGATCCAGTTCCCGGCGACCTGCTTGAGCAGGTACTTCTCTTCCAGCCCTTTGAGTTTGAGATCCGGTGGGACGGTGGCCAGGAACTCGATCAGCTCGCGATCCAGGAACGGATGGCGGGATTCCACCGAGTGGGCGAAGGTCATCCGGTCACCGTGGTCGCCGAGCAGGTGGTCGCCGAGCCGCAGTTTCAGGTCGAGGTAGGACCGGCGGTGCAGGTCGTGCAAACCGGTCAGGCGCTCGCGGTCGACCAGCGGGTGCTCCAGGCAGTCGATGGCGTGCTGGCGCTCCCGCACCGCGGCCGAGTACAGGCCGGCCTTGGTGGCCCGGAACTCCAGGTCGTTGCGCTCGTAGAAGAAGCTCTCGTCGCCCCACAGCCGGTCCCGCAACCGGGCCTCGGCGAGATCGGTGCCAGTGGCGTCCTGCCGGTCCCGGCGGAACCGATCGAAGCGGTAGCCGACGTAGCCGCCGAACAGCTCGTCGGAGCCCTGGCCGGTGAGCACCACCTTGATGCCGGCCTCGCGTACCGCCTCGGAGAGCGCGTGCGCGGCCGAGTTGTAGGTTTCCTTGAGCGGAGTCTCGGCGTGCCACACGACATCGCGCAGGCGGGCGCCGATCTCCTCGTCGTTCACCAGACGCTCGCAGTGCGCGGTGTCCAGCACCTCGCTCATCTGCCGCTGGTAGTCGCTCTCGGACAGCTCCCGCTCCGGAAAGACCGCCCCGAAGGACCGGATCTTGTCCTCGGGCAGCAGGTGCCGCATGACCCCGCCGATCAGCGAGGAGTCGAGCCCGCCGCTGAGGTAGAGCCCCACCTCCACATCGGACTGGAGCCGCTTCTCGACCGACCGGATCAGCAACTCCTCGATCTGGTCGACGTAATAGGACTCGTCGTGCCGGTCGAGTTCGATGTCGGCGCGCGGGTAGACCAGATCCCAGTACGTCCAGGTCTTGGGTTCGTGGCCCGGCCGGAACTCGACGGCGGTGCCGGGCGGCACGCTGCGCACGCCCTCGAACATGGTTCGCGGGCTCACCAGCCCGGGCAGCGTGAGAACCTGGTCGAGGCCCACCAGATCGACCCGGCGGGCAACGGCCGGATGCTCCAGCATCGCCTTGATCTCGGAACCGAAGACGAGCGCGCCGTCCTGGTGCGCGTAGAACAGCGGCGTGACCCCGAAATGGTCACGGGCGGCGAGGAAAAGCCGCTCGCGATAGTCGAAAAGCACAACCGCGAACTGCCCGTCCAGCTTCCCGGGGAATTCCCGGCCGAACTCTTCGTAAAGGTGCGGAACAACCTCGGTGTCGCATCGCGTATGGAAGGTATGTCCTCGGGAAACGAGCAGTTCACGCAGCTGCCGGTAATTGTAGATCTCGCCGGAGGTCATGGCGACGATCTGACCGCTCTCGTCGTACATCGGCTGGTTGCCCGAGGTCAGGTCCCTGATGGCGAGCCGCGTGAAAGCGAAAGCCACGGTCTCGTCGACATGAATTCCGAGCGAATCCGGTCCGCGATGCGCGATATTCGCGCCCATCGCTTCGAGCCTTTCCCGTGCCCATCCCGGGTCGTGCCGAACCCCGACGAACCCCGCGAGTCCGCACACGCCGTTTTCTCCTCGTCAGTAGCAGCGACGGGTGGTCCTGCCCGAAGAAATCAGCTCACATCGCCGTTGTCACTGTCAAATACCGGCCCATTACAGTTGCCCACGGTGGAGAACCGAGGGCGGGGAGGATAGCCTCGCCCAGCTTGGTCCGGAAGCACGGCGGGTTCGGCGCGTACCACGATCGGCGTAGCGGTCTTCAAGTCCTTGACAGGCTTCAACCGGACAAAATACTGTCTGTAACAGATACGCAACAGCGTATGGACCTCCCGCCACTGGGGGTGGGTGGTCATGATCGATGGGGACCGATCAGAGGGCGGTGGGGGCTGCGTGGGCTGCGTGGACATTGCCTGGGACAGTGTCCGGACGATGACTGGCTGGAGACCCTGGGCTGGGGAGCCCCGGTGGTCCATCCAGAAGTCGCGGTGATCCGGGCGAACTGTCGCGAGCACGGGTTCGCGCTCACAGAGTGGTCACTGCCAATACCAGATCGACCACCTAAAAAACAGGAGAGCAGAGCATAATTCCGCACGCTCTGCTCGATGCCTTTGCTCTTTGGGCCAAACTTACCTGGGGGTTAAATTGGTCAGCGTTGAGCCTTCAACATCCAGCGGCAGCGGTACGATAGCGGCCGCGCCTCGTTCGATAGTGATCACCGTTCCGATCGACAGCCTCATACCGGCCCATTCCCCCCGGCTCGACGGCGAAAACCTCGATCACGTGCGGCTCCTGGCCGAATCCGAGGATATCCTGCCGCCCATTCTGGTCCATCGCGGGTCAATGCGCATTGTCGACGGAATGCACCGGCTGCGGGTCGCGCAACTGCGCGGCGATGCCGAAGTCCGCATCGAATACTTCGAGGGCACCGAACTCGAGGCCTTCGTCCGCGGCGTCGAATTGAATGTGACGCACGGACTTCCCCTCACCCGCGCCGACCGGGAGGCCGCTGCCGCCCACATCATCGAGTCCAGCGACAGGTGGTCGGACCGGGCCATCGCCCAGATGACCGGCCTGAGCGCACCCACGATAGGCAAAATCCGGGCACTCGCCGTGCCGGACCGGTCGGCCGAGTCGGAGGCCAGGATCGGCCGCGACGGTCGTGTCCGCCCCCTGAACAGCGCGCTGGGCCGCCAGCGGGCCAGTGAACTCATCGCGGCCGAACCCAACCTGAGCCTGCGCGAAATAGCCAAACGGGCCGGAATATCCCAGGGCACCGCCCGTGATGTGCGCAAACGCGTCAGTCGCGGTGAGGACCCCATTCCGGCCAGGTTCCTCCCTGGAACGCGACCCGCACCAACCAGCCTGACCAGTCCCGCTGCCGCCTATCCAATAGACATGTCGTACGTATCAGATCTCAACAATCTGCAAAAGGATCCTTCGCTACGACTGACCGGCAGCGGCCGATTCCTGCTGCGCTGGTTCCGCCTGCACGCGATCAGCCAAGAAAAACGCATCAACCTCATCAAATCGCTGCCAAATCACAACCGGGCCCGGATAGCGTACCTGGCGAAATGCTGTAGCCGCTGGTGGGCCGAATTCGCCCAGGCCGTGGAACAGCAACAAGAAGAATGTCACGACATGCCAAACGCCAGCTGACCGCACCGGCCGGCAACCACGCGGACGACCTCAGTTCCTGGTTGCCGGCCGGTACTCGATTCGTAGATCGTGAGACGCTGCATTTCATGATCGCGAAGTTGCAGTGTGTGGTGTTGGACTGTGCTGATGTCGTTGAGCTGTCCCGGTTCTACCAGTCGCTTCTCGGCGGCGTCGTGAACCAGCCGGATCCGCGGTGGGCGCTCAGCGACGGCTGGGCGACGCTTCACACCGACGGGCTGGTGCTGGCCTTCCAGCGGGTGGCGGACCATCGGCCACCACGGTGGCCGGACCCCGCTCGGCCCCAGCAGTTCCACCTCGACCTGGGTGTCAAGGACCTCGACCGGGCGCAGCAAGACGTCCTCAGCCTGGGCGCCACCCTGCTCGACGAGGGGGATGGGAAGCGGAGTTGGCGCATTTTCGCGGATCCGGCCGGTCACCCGCTCTGTCTCGTCCGGGACTGACCGGAGACCCGAGTGCTGGGAACCTCTTGACAATAGTTTCGGAACTGAGAAACTATTGCACATGTCCGGTCACGATCTTGCGGCGCTACTGAAGGCCCTGGCCGACCCGGCTCGCCTGCGCGTCGTGGAACTGCTCAGCGAGTCTCCCCGGCGGGCCGGGGAGCTGGCCGAGGACCTCGGCGTGCCCGCCCCCGCGATGAGCAAGCACCTCAAGGCCCTGCTCGACGCGGGTGTGGTGGAGGACGAGCGCCGCCGCGAGGACGCCCGGGTTCGGGTGTTCCGGTTGCGGGCCGAGTCGGTGGTGGCCGTGCGGGCGTGGCTGGACCAGATCCAGGCGCACTGGGACGTGCAACTCGGGTCGTTCAAGGCCCACGTGGAGCGAAGGGACAGGCGATGACCGACCCAGCAACGGGAGATCGTTCGGTTTCCTCGACCGTCGAGGTGGCGGTCGACCCGGAAACGGCCTTCAGCGCGTTCACCGAAGAACTCGACCTGTGGTGGGTACGCGGCCCGATCAACCACCACGCCGCCGGTCGCATGCGGGAGCTGCGCTGCGAACCAGGCGTTGGCGGCCGGTTGCTGGAGATCTACACCGACGACGACGCCCTGGAACTGGCCCGCATCACCGCGTGGGAGCCAGGCAAACGGGTGGCGTGGACCAGCTCGATCGACGACGTGCTGACCGACGTGAGCTTCGAGCCGTCCGAGGCCGGCACCGTCGTCACGGTGCTCGCCCGGATTCCGGCCGGTGGCCAGGACAAGGGCGGCACCTCGTGGACCCGGGTGGTGCCGAAGTGGTTCGGGCCGTGGGTGGCCCGGCGGGACCGCGTTCCGCACCAGGTTCGGGACATCGCTCGCCTCGCGCTCACCGTGTCGTACGCGAAACCCGCGTCGGCGGCCCGGTGGCTGGCCGAGGTGTTCGGCTTTGCGTCGCCGGACCCGCTGCCGGAGGGCCCGGATCCGTTGCCGGAGGGCCACTACGGCCACCCGTGGATCGAGTTCCGCATCGGCAACGGCTCACTGATCATCGCCAAGCTCGAAGGTGACCGGCCGGCGCACGCTTCGGTGTGTGAGCCGTGGGTGTATGTCGACGACGTGGCCGCGCACTACCGGCACAGCACCGAGCGGGGCGCGACGATCGTGCGGGAGCTGGCCAGTCCGTGGGGCCTGCCGTTCTACGTCGCCGAGGACCTGGAGGGGAATCGCTGGACGATCGCGCAGGCCCGGCCCACCATGAGCTGACCGGGAGCGTACGACGCGGGTACATCCGGTGACGTACGCCCGGCCGTCGCGATGTCGCTTCCCGCCCGATGTGGGTGCGGCGTGGCCTGGTCGAGACTGGGAGCATGCGGAGACGGTCGGTGTTGCTGCTGCTGGTGATCGCGATCGTTTTCGCCGCGGTGCTCAGCTATCCGTACCTGGGCCTGGACAGCGCGAGCAGCCGAATCCCGGTGCGCAACGGCCTGCAGTACTCGGTACTGGTGACGCACATCTTCGCGGCCACCGTGGCACTGGTGCTCGGCCCCCTCCAGTTCATGCCGAAAATACGGGCTCGCAAGCGAATCCATCGGATCATCGGGGGGACCTATCTGCTCGCCGGCGTGCTGCCATCCGCGCTGGCCGCGATCCCGGTCGCGATGTGGTCCGGGCAGATCCTCACCCAGATCAGCCTGACCGTGGCGGCGGTGCTGTGGTTGATCACGGGCGCCCTCGCCTATCGAGCGGCCCGCCGCCGCGACTTCGCCGCGCACCGCGCCTGGATGATGCGCAACTACGCGCTGACGTTCCTCGCGGTCACCTCGCGCATCCTCACGCCCCTGCTGCTGGTGACTGAGGCCCTGCTCGGTGGAGCGGGATCGGGGCCGGTCGCACAACATGTGACCTCGGTGATCCCGATCGGCCAGACGCTGGGCTGGATCGTGGATCTGATCGTGGTGGAGATCCTTCTCCGGCGTACTCGTCGTGTCCGGTTTCGGCCAGGTTCGGGCCGGACGGTTGACCAGGTGGCGAAACCGTAGGCAGCATCGAAGGCCGTCCGCTTGTCTCGGTTGAGTCATTCGGAGGTGCAGATGAGCCAGCTCGACCGGCGGGCATTCGTCGTCGCGACCGGTGGAATGCTCGGACTGGCCGGCTCCGCGCTGCTGGCACCCGCGGCGGACGCGACCGGCGCACCGGGCAGGCAACCCGGTTTCAGCGGCTCCTTCCCGGTCGAGCCCTGGGTGCGCACAGTCCGGCCAACCCCGTGCTGACCGCCGATCCCACTCATTCCTGGGAGTCCCGCTACGTCTTCAACCCGGCCGCGATCGTCCGCGACGGCCAGATCCACCTGCTCTACCGCGCCCAGGGCGCCGATCTGGTCTCCCGCATCGGCCTGGCCTGGAGCAGTGACGGAGTCCACTTCCAGCGCCTGCCTGACCCGGTCATCGAACCGGACTCCACTGTGGACAGCCATGGCTGCGAGGACCCGCGCATCGTCCAGGTCGGCGCCACCTACTACCTCACCTACACCGCCTACGACGGCACCAGCGCCCGGCTGAGCCTGGCCACGTCGACCGATCTGCGGAACTGGACCAAACACGGGCCGATGTTCGGCGATTTCGTCACGCCGGGCAACAGCAAACCGTGGTCGAAATCCGGCGCGATCCTGACCACCCCGATCAACGGCCAGTACTACATGTACTTCGGGGACAACGGCATCTTCGCCGCGACCTCACCCGACCTGTTGACGTGGACGCCGTCGGCAACGCCGGTCGTCCCGCAGGAGCACAACGACTTCACCTCGACCCTGGTCGAGGCCGGACCACCGCCGGTGATCAACGCCGACGGCCGGATCGTGCTGCTGCACAACGCCGCGCAACCCTACGGCTCCGCCCTGCGTTACTCGCCGGGTCAGGCGATCTTCGACCCGGCCGCGCCGACGACGTGCCTGGCGCGCATGACCCAGCCCTACCTGACGCCGCAGACGTCCTACGAAACCTCGGGCCAGGTACCGAACACGATCTTCACCGAAGGTCTCGTGTTCCACCAGGGCGCCTGGCAGCTCTACTACGGCGCGTCCGACACCGTCGTCGCTCTTGCCACGCTGAGCTGACGATTCCGGCAATCCCTGGGGAGGGGATGCAGTGAACAAGTCGAACCTGACCGCCGGTCTGGCCGCGACCGCGGTCGTCGCCGTGCTCGGCGCCGCCGTCGTGACCCACCACAACGGCGCGAGCCAAGCGCCAGCGGCCGCATCGACCAGGCTGGCGGAAACCTGGACGGCCGCCGCGACCGATCTCGGCGGCCCCTACACCGACAAGACCGTGCGCGACATCGTGCACACCTCGGTCGGCGGCAGCGGCCTGCGCGTGCGGCTGTCCAACGCGTTCGGCACGGTCCCGGTCACCTTCGACGCCGTGTACGTGGGCAGGCAGTCCTCGGGCGCCGCGCTCGTCCCCGGTTCCAACCGCGAGGTGACCTTCGGCGGCACGGCCTCGGTGACCATCCCCAAAGGAGCGGAGGTGCTCAGCGATCCGTTACCGGTCAGCATTCCCGCCCAGACCAACCTCGCGGTGAGCGTGCACGTCGCGGGAGCGACCGGTGAGGTCACTGGGCATCCCGACGCCCAGCAGGACAACTACTACGCCAATGGCGACACCGCGGCCGACGAGTCCGCGACCAGTTACATGTACTCGATCGGCAGCTGGTTCTTCGTCGACGCGGTACTGGTCAACTCCGCCGCGCGCTGCGGCGACGTCGTCGCCCTCGGTGACTCGATCACCGACGGCTATCAGTCCACACCGGACACCAACCGCCGCTGGCCCGACTACCTGGCCGCGCGACTGCTCCGCGCCCCGGCGCCGCAGCAGGCGGCGGTGGCGAACGAGGGCATCTCCGGCAACGAGATTCTCGCCGACGGCGCGGGCGTCAGCGCTCAGGCCCGGCTCGACCGCGACGTGCTCGCCCAACCCGGCGCCCGCACGGTCATCTTCGTGGAAGGCATCAACGACATCGGCAACGGCGTGGCGACTTCGGCAGCGCAGCTGATCGCGGCCGACGAGCAGATCATCGCCAGGGCACACGCGGACGGCCTGCGCATCCTCGGCGGCACGGTGCTGCCCTTCGCGGGAGCGGGCTACTACAGCCCGCAGAAGGACACCGTCCGCCAGGCGCTCAACACCTGGATCCGGTCCAGCCGCGCGTTCGACGGCGTCGTCGACTTCGACGCCCAGCTGCGCGACCCGGCCGATCCGGCCCGGCTCCTGCCCGCCTACGACTCCGGTGATCACCTGCACCCCAACGACGCGGGCTACGCGGCGATGGCCAACACGGTGAACCCGAACGCGCTGGCCTGCCCGTCCTGACGCACCGGCGAGGGGGCGCCCAGTTGGACGTCCCCTCGCCGATCAGAGCCTTCCTCAGGTACCTGGCGGCGGTCCGGGGCGGCTCAGGTTGTACGAGGCCACGTAGTCGTAGCTCGGCGAGCCGACGCCGGTGACGTCGTCGTAACCGGCAGTCGCGTGCAGATCACCGTTGTGCCCGAACACCCACAGCTTGGTGTTGACCTGCGAGGTCGGGTCGGAAGTCCGGGCATAGTCGTTGCGCACGATCGCCAGTTGAGTGCCGGCCCCGAGCGGGGTGTCGGTCACGTCGTCGAGCGCGGTGGTGGCGTAGCGCTGATAGATCTGCGGGTTGGCGAACCCGATCGGCGCGGGCGCACCCGTGGCCTGCTCGGCCTGAGCCTGCATACCGACGAACAGTGGACAGGCCAGACTCGTGCCGCCCCAGCGAACCTCGCGGTAGGCCGTGGTGCCATCGGGCGCCTTCTGGGTGTAACCGACCAGCAGACCGGTGCTGTTGTCGGCGTCCATGGCCACGTCCGGGGAGACCCGCATCGGCTGCGGCGCCGTGGTGCCGTTGAACTGCCAGGTGGCCAGCGAGTCGGGCACGACACCCCGCTGGTAGGGCGGTTGCGCGTACTCCGAGCTGGGGCCGCCGCCCGCACCGTCGTGGTAGGAGGCCGGATAGCCGGTACCCGGGTCGGGTGTCCACGAAGTGCCATCAGCGCTCAGCGTGGAGTTGAGGTCGCCCCATCCGGTCTGCCACATCCGGTGACCGCCTGCGTCCAGCGCCAGCGTCGTGCCGCCAACGGCGGTGATCCAGGGGTCGTCCGCCGGGAACGCGACCTGACTGCCGGTCGAACCGTTGGCCTTGCCGCAGGTGGTGGCCGCGTCGTACTGGCCGCAGTCACCGGTGCTGAAGTAGAAACCGATGCCTTCCGCAACGCCGCGCAGGAAAACCTGCTCGTACGCGCTCTTCTGGGCCGCGGTCTCCGAGCCGTCCGGTTCCGTTCCCCACGAGTTGCTCACCATGTCGGCGAGGCGGTTGTCCACGATCCGGGCTTCCGCGTCGAGCAGATCGGGGTCGTTGCAGGACGCGGCGTAGACCATCTTCACGTTCGCGCCGGGTGCCATGGCGTGCACGGCATCGAGGTCGATGTTCTCCTCCGGGTACCAGGCGTCGCCACCGCCGCAGTCGGCGACCGAGTTCCAACCAGCGGCGGGAACGTCCTCGGTCAGCTGGCCGGCGGCGAACTGGGGGAGCCCGTAGTGCGTGTTGTAGGTGGCCACGTCCTGAGCCAGGGTCGGGGACTGATAAGCGTCCACAATGGCCACTCGCGCGCCGGTGCCGTCGAAGCTGCCGTTGTCGGCGTGATAAGCCGCGCGCAGTTGCGTCGGCGTGTTACCGCAGTTGACCCAAGGCTGAGTCCGGCCGAACGCGGCAGGCTCGTTGGTCGCCGGATTCTGGCCGAAGTAGGCCGAACACGGCGCGGCACGATAGATGCCATCGGCAGGCGGCGGGTCCGCATCGGCCGGATGAGCCTTCGACGGCGCGTCGTCCAGGCCGGTGACACCGAGCACGGCGGAGGACAGCGCGGCCGGAATCGTCACCGCACCGGCAGGCGCCCGGTGTTGTTTGCCCTTGACCACGTACTCGTGCAGGCTGACGCCGAATGCGGCCTGCGCCGCAGACGCCGAGCCGTGCACCGACACGTAGTGCTGGTTGTGCCCCGTCACGGTCAGCCCGGCGGAACGCAACCACGAGGTGACCGCGTCGAGTTGAGCCTGGCTCGGCCCGAAACGGGCGGCCACCTGAGCCGGAGTCAGGTAGTGCTTGAACTGAGGGCTCATCGGATCGGACACGGCCGACGCGAAACCGGCCAGGCCGTCGCGATCCTGCCCGGCCAGGTACACCCGGGCGTCCAGTTGCGTGTCCGGACCAACCTGACCACGATCGGCGGCCGCACTCGCCCAGGCCGGGGCATCCGCCGCCACCGGCGCCCGCGCCGGCCCGGCATTGCCGGTCGCCGGTATTGCCAGCACGGAACCGGCCACGGTGGCCAGGACCACCCCTGTCAGTATTCCGCGCCGGCTGGTCAGCCCACGCGGCCTGCGTGTTACGGAAATGCGTCTCACATCCTTGCTCGACCAATGGGCCCACCGGCCTGCGGACACGTCAAATTCGCGGCCGGTCGGCATTCCTGTTACGTGCTCCCCGCGGAATCGCGGCTATACCCCCAACGCGATCAGCCAAGCACAGCCGAGCGCGGCGCTGCCACCCTTTCGATCACGCTCGAACGAGCCGATCGGTGCTACCGCGCCTGATATGCGGCGGCCGCGAGCACGAGGTCTTCCCAGGCAATGCCGACGCTCTTGAACAGTCTCGGCCGTGACCTGTCGACCGGCTCTCGCATGGGGGTGGCCAGGTCGATCGGTGCTACCGTGCCTGATATGTGGCGGCCGCGAGCGCGAGGTCTTCCCAGGCAATGCCGACGCTCTTGAACAGTCTCGGCCGTGACCTGTCGACCGGTTCCTGCATGGGGGTGGCCAGGTCGATCGGTGCTACCGTGCCTGATATGCGGCGGCCGCGAGCACGAGGTCTTCCCAGGCCATGCCGACGCTCTTGAACAGCCTGGGCCGTGACCTGTCGACCGGCTCCCGCACCGCAGTGGCCAGGTCGATCAGCGTTGCCGGGTCGAGCAGTCCGGCCGTGACCGCCTGGACGACGTCGCCCGCCTCGCGCAGTGCCGTCTCGACGGCCTCGACCACCACGACCGACCCGGCCACCGTCGCCGCATCCACCTCGGCCGCGTCCGGTTCGTGCGATCCGACCGCGACCACGGTGGTGTGCCCGCGCACCAGCGTGCCGTCGAACAGCGGCGTTCGCGCCGTGGTGCAACAGGCCACGATGTCGGCGGTCGCGACATCCGCCGCCGTGCCGACCCGCCCGTCGCAGCTCGCCGCGAACGCCGCGGCCCGGGCACCGTCCCGGCCGACCACGCTCACCCGCTCGATCGGCCGCACTGCCCGGATCGCCTCGACGTGGCTGCGCGCCTGCGGGCCGGACCCGAACACGACCAGGCTGGCGGAGTCCGGTTCGGACAGTGCATCCACCGCGACCGCCGACACCGCCGCCGTCCGGATCGCGGTCAGCGCGCCGCCGTCCAACAGTGCCACCGGGGTCAACGTCGGACCGTCCAGCAACAGGTAGTTCCCCTGGATGCGAGGCAAGCCGACACGCGGGTTGCCCGGCGCCACCGACGCGACCTTCACCCCGGCGAACCCGCCCCACTGCGCGGGCATCAGCAGCAGTTGCCCGTGCCGCACCGGTACGACCGAACGAGGCGGGTCGGCGGCCGGATCGAGTCCGTCCAGCAGCGCCGCACGGATCGCGGCGATCGCGGTCGGCATCGGCAGCGCCGCGCTCACCTCGGCGGCGCCCAGCACCGCGAGGGCGGCGGTTTCGTCCTCAGCCATGGTGCTCGACAGGCTAGCCGGTCACATTGAGTAGACGTACAGTCACACTCCGGCCTTCGTCCATGTGGTACGTTCAACGCCACTCGACGGACGCGGAATTCCATTGCCGCGCTTTTCATACGGTCACGCCTGCCACTAGAACAAAAATGCATTGGCCGCGTGCCGAACAGGTATTGGACGGCATGGCGCCGGCCACCGCAGACTTGGCGACAGGCCGGATCGGCCTTCGTGGCGGTGTGAAAGGCGGGTTCCATGAGTCGTGAAATTCGACTCGCCCTCGTACAGTCGGCGTCGGTCGATTCCATGGCGGATTTCGGCAGGCAGTTGAGCGAATTGACGGCGGCGCATCCCCGGACCGACTTGTTCATCTTTCCCGAATTCCACACGATCAGTGCCGTGGACGCGGCCGAGTTGGCACAGCCGTTGGATGGGTCGCTCACCCGCGCTTTCGCCGAGCTCGCCAGGAAACACGAGATCTGGTTGGTGCCAGGGACTTTCTTCGAGCGTGGCGGGTCGGGCGAGGTCTACAACACGGTGACCGTTTTCTCGCCTGCCGGTGAACTCGCTGCCTCGTACCGGAAAGTGTTCCCGTGGCGTCCCGTCGAATCGTCGGCGCCCGGGGATCGGTTCGTGGTCTTCCCGATCATGGGAGGCGTGGCGGGCCTGCTGATCTGTTACGACACCTGGTTTCCCGAAGCGTCCCGGCAGCTCGCCTGGATGGGCGCCGAGTTCCTGATCAACGTCGTCATGACGCCGACCGACGACCGCGAACAGGAGATCGTTCTCGCGCGGTCGAACGCGATCGTAAACCAGGTGTTTCTCGCCAACGTGAATGCCGCCGCGCCTCGCGCGCTGGGCCGGAGCCTGGTGGTGGATCCTCAGGGGCGGGTGATCAGCGGCACCGACGGAGCACAACCCGTTGTCCTTGCGGCAACGATCGATCTCGACGAGGTCACCCGTGCCCGGCGGGAGGGCACAGCGGGTGTCACCCGGCCGTGGAATCAGTTCCGCGAGGGTGACGCGCCCATCGCGTTGCCGGTCTACGGGGGAGCGATCCAGCCGTCCGCCTGGCAGCCGCCCGCCCCCGGCCAGATCCGAAGCCACTGACTTTCCGTCCTGAAAGGGGTCAATGATGCCCTCTTCGAATGCTGCGACGCTGACGCCGAAGATCGGCCTGAGCGGCCTGGTTTTCTTTGGCCTCTCCTATATGACGATCGCCGTGGGAATGCTCATCTTCGGCATTCTTTCGGACACGTCCGAAAACACCACGGCGACCGCATTCGTCGTCGCGACCGGTGTCATGCTGGTAACGGCCGTCAGCTACGCCAAACTGTCCGCCGCGTACCCGAAATCCGGCTCGGTCTACAGCTATGCCCGTAACCTTCTCGGCGGCCGGGCCGGGTTTCTCTCCGGCTGGCTCCTGCTGCTGGACTACCCGTTCCTGCCGATGGTCGCGACCTACCTCGGGGCGCTCTACCTGCACGCCCAGTTCACCGAGATCCCGCTCTGGGGATGGCTGTTGGGCCTGACCGCGATCGTCACCGGTATCAACATCGTCGGTCTCAAGGCGGCCGACCTGGTGAACAAAGCGTTCGTCGTGGGATCGGCGATCATCGTGCTGATCGTGATGGGGTTGTTCGTGGCCCATGTCGCGACGCATCCGCATGGGAGCTACGCCGCGCCGTTCTGGCACTCCGGCAGCCAAATCTCCGGGGTGACGGCGGCCGCGGCCATCGCGGCGTACTCATTCCTTGGCTTCGACGCGATCACGACGCTCAGCGAGGAGGCGTTCGACGCTCGCCGCATGGTTCCCCGTGCGCTGGTTCTCGTTGTCCTCATCGGCGGCGCGGTGTTCACCCTCGTTGCCTACATCCTCCAACTGGCCATCCCGTCGGTCGACCCGAGCACGGCCGACGTCGCCTGGTACGCGGCGTTGGGCAACATCGCCGGTTATACCGTGACCAACACCCTGAACGTGTTGCTGATCATCTTCTCGTTCTCGTCCGCCGTCGCCATCCAGGCCGGCTCGAGCCGGCTGATGTACGTGATGGGCCGGGACGGCGTGCTGCCCAGGTTCTTCTGCGGATATCTGAGCCGCAGGTTCGAAACACCGGTGCTGAACATCATCCTCATCGGCGCGATCACGCTGGCGGGCACCGCGTTCGATCTGTCCCAGGCAACCTCGCTGATCAACTTCGGCGCCTTCGCCGCCTTCACGGTCGTGAACATCTGCGCGATCAAGTACTACCTGGACGCCCGCCGGGCCGGCGGCCACCGGCGAGGCGCGCTCGTCGTCGGATTGCTGGTACCGGCATTCGGCGTGATCGCCAACGTGTACCTCATCTTCCAGCTCAGTTCGCTGGCCAAGATCCTCGGCATCAGCTGGTTCGTGGTCGGCGTCGGGTGGCTGGTCTGGCTCACCCGGGGCCTTCGGCGCGAACCACCGCAGTTCTCCGAGGCCGAGGCTCTGCTCGCGGAATGACAGACAGGAGAAAGCACCCGATGAACTACGAAGCGCTCTGGAGCCCGACCAAACTCGGGAACCTGACGATCGAGCACCGGCTGGCGATGTCGCCGATGACCCGCAACCGGTCCACATCGGAGGGCGTGCCCGGTGCCATGAACGCGCGGTATTACGCGCAGCGGGCGTCGAACGCGCTGATCATCACCGAGGGCACGCAGCCATCGCCGGTCGGCCAGGGGTACATGCTGACGCCGGGCATCTACACGGCCGAGCAGGTGGCGGGCTGGCGGAAGACGACCGACGCGGTGCACGCGGCCGGTGGGCGGATCTTGATCCAGCTCATGCACGTGGGACGGATCGCGCACCCCGCCAACACCTCGACCGGCGCCCAGCCGGTGGCACCGTCGCCGGTGCGGCCGGCAACCCCGATGTACACCGCGTCAGGTGAACAGGAGATCCCGGTGCCCCGGGAACTGTCCGAGGCGGAGATCGCCGAGGTCGTGCGGGAGCACGCGTTCGCAGCGGCAGCCGCGATCCGCGCGGGTGCCGACGGCGTCGAGGTGCACGGAGCGAACGGCTATCTCGTCCATCAGTTCCTGGCCCCGAACACCAACCTCAGGCATGACAGATATGGCGGATCGGTCCAGAACCGCGTGCGGTTCGCGGTCGAGGTCGTCACCGCGATCGCGGCCGAAATCGGACCGGAGCGCACCGGCATCCGGATCTCGCCCGGCAATCCGTACAACGACATCGAGGAACCCGACCCTCGCGAGGTCTACGTCGAACTCGTCCGCCAACTCGCCGAGCTGAGGATCGCCCACCTGCATGTCGTGCACACCGGCGACGAGGATCTGGTGCGCGAGCTTCGCGACGCCTGGCCGAGCACGCTGATCCTGAACCGGCCGGAGGCCGGCCTCAGCCGCCGGGTCAAGGACATCGAGGATGGACTCGCCGACATCATCACGGTTGGCGCCCTGTCGCTGGCCAATCCCGACCTGGTGGAGCGGCTGCGAACCGGCGCCGAACTCAACGAGCCGGACCCGGAGACGTTCTACGGCGGTACGCACGTCGGTTACACCGACTACCCGACGCTGGCCGACAACCGGCGCTGACCGCGGGTTCGTCAGTCCGCGGGAATCACCTCGGCCCCGTAGAGTTCGCCGCAGAAGGTTCGCAGCCGCTCGGCGAGCGCCGCGAGGGCGTCGGTGGCGTGGTGGCGGGGTGACCAGGCGGCGTGCAGGCTGATCCGCAGCGGGGCCTGGCCGGTGTCGATGTGCAGGCCGTGCAGGCCGAACCGGGCATCGTCGGACACCACCGCGACACCCCGGCCCGCCGCGGCCAGCGCCTGGGCGACCTGGGCGTTGCCGCATTCGATGAACTCGGGCATGGGCAGGCCTGCCGTGGCCAGCGCCTCCAGGAACAACTGCCGGGGGCGTCGGCACGGGTCCAGCATGATCAGCGGTTCGGCCACCAGTTCCGCCAGCGGGATCGACCTCGATCCCGACCACCGGTGCTCCGCGGGCACATACGCCCACACCGGCAGCACGGCCAGGTTGCGATGGCGCCAGGCCGCCTCCGGCCGCCGGGTGACGATCGCGAGGTCGGCGCCCTGGGTCAGCGCTGACGTCCCTTCCGCCTCAATCACCGTGGGCAGCGGATCGCCGCTGCTGAACGTGGCCAGGAACGGGGCGATCACGTCGGTGAAGGTGGTGGCCGGGGCGGCGATCGTGACCCGGGTCAAACGCCCGGCCGCCAGCAGTTCGGCCGCGGCTACCGCGTCGTCGGCGTGCCGCAGAACATCGCGCGCGACGGCCAGGAACTGACGGCCGGCGGCCGTGAGCGTGAGCCGCCCGGGGCCATGCTCGAACAGTTCCAGCCGCAGTTCTCGTTCGAGTTGCCGCACCTGTCGGGACAGGGCGGGTTGGGTCACCGCAACGACCTCGGCGGCCGCGCTCACCGACCCCCGTTCGGCGATCGCGACGAAGTAACGCAGCGTTCGTAGCTCCACCCGCACCATCATGCATCAGATGTTCAGTCACGTCGAACGTCCGGTGGCGAGAACTGTGCACTCTCACTGCTATGCAACCGGCTATGGACCTGCTATGTTCAGTATATATGAACAGATGAGGCCGGGAAACAGGCCCCAGGGGTCGAACTCGGTTGAACATGTAGCCGATCGAACCCGTGGGATTGCCCAATGCCCGATCCCTCCGTCAGCGGTTGCCCGACACCGCTTTCCACTCCGGAGTAGTCGTCAAGGAAGGACCTGGCCGCAATGTCGCGGAAGCTGATCAAAAATGCCTGGGTCGTGAGCGTCGATCCCACCGTGGGTGAGGTCCCGGACTGCGACATCCTCATCGAGGACCAGGTCATTCGCGAGATCAAACCCGGTCTGGAGGCCACCGGTGCCGAGGTGATCGACGCAACCGGCATGGTTGCCATTCCGGGGTTCATCGACACCCATCGCCACACCTGGCAGGCCCTCGTCCGCGGGGTCGGCTGTGACTGGACTTTGGACGACTACTTCCAGGGCATCCGCGGCATGCTCGGCTGGCACTACCGGCCCGAGGACGTGTACGCCGCCAACCTCGTCGGTGTCTACGAGTCGCTCAATGCCGGTATCACCACCCTGCTCGACTGGTCGCACATCATGAACACCCCCGAGCACGCGGACGCGGCGATCAACGCGCTTCAGGAGTCCGGCTCGCGGGCGATGTTCGCGCACGGCGACTCCAACGCGAACTGGCAGCCGGTGAGCGACCTGCGGCATTCGGAAGACGTGCGTCGCCTTCGTGAGCAGTACTTCTCCAGCGACGACCAGCTGGTGAACCTCATGGTGTCGCTGCGTGGTCCACAGTGGGCGACCATCGAGGCGACCATCGACGACTTCAGGCTGGCCCGCGAGGTCGGTGCCCCGATCACGGTGCACGTCGGTGACGGGCTCTGGGGCATCCGGGCCAAGCCGGTGGAACAGCTCGAAGCCCACGGCCTGCTGGCTGACGACACCACCTACGTCCACTGCAACTCGCTGAGCGCGCGCGAGTACCAGCTGATGGCCGACTCCGGCGGCACCGCTTCGGTCTCCGCCGAGCTGGAGATGCACATGGGTCACGGCTACCCGCCGATCCAGCCGTTGCTGAACGTGGGCATTCGACCCAGCTTGTCGATCGATGTCGTCGACTCGGTACCCGGCGACATGTTCGGCGCGATGCGGGCGACGCTGGCCATGCACCGGGCGGTCAACCATCAGAAGTATCTCGACCAGGGCGTGATGACACCGCCCGGCGGCATCACGACCCGCGATGTCCTGGAGTTCGCGACGTTGCAGGGTGCGCGAGCCTGCGGCATCGATCGCAAGGTCGGCAGCCTGACCCCGGGCAAGCAGGCCGACATCGTGCTGGTGAACACCAACGCGTGGAACCTCATCCCGTTCAACGACGCGCTCGGAACGGTGGTCGGGCAGGCGACGATCCACAACGTCGACACCGTCCTGGTCGCCGGCAATGTCGTCAAGCGCGACGGGCGACTCGTGGGCGTCGACTTCAACCGGGTGAAGACCCTGGCCGAGCAATCGCGGGACTACCTGCTGGGGAAGGTGGGCGTGGAGATCGGCCAGCGCTGGTTCGATCGCGTCGAGGACAACTTCCAGGCGGCGAACCGATGACCGGGCCAGAAGCAGCTCAGGCGAAGCTCCAGGGAATCGCCGCCGCTCCCGAGGAACGCGATCTGGCGCCCAGGTTTCCGGACCTGGCCGGAAAGCTCGTCCTCGTCACCGGGGCGACAACCGGGATCGGCGCCGAAATCGCCCGGCAGGCCGCCCACAATGCGGCCATTCCGATGCTGATCGGACGGCGCCAGGCGAACCTGGAACAGGTTGCCGCGCAGATCGCGGACGAGACCGGCGTGCGGGCTCCGGTCGTCACCGCGGACGTCGGTGACGAGGATGCGGTGCGACGAATCGTGACGACCGCGCTCGACGTGGCGGAGCAGATCGATGTTGTCGTGCATTCGGCCGGGCTGTTCCACTACCTCTCGTTCGAGGAGACCGACGCGACACTGCTGGACGACATGTACCGCACCAACGTCCGGGGCCCGTTCATTCTCACCAGGGCGGTGCTTCCGCACCTGTCGAACCCGGCGAGCATCGTGTTCATCGGCAGCAACGTCGCGCAGATGGGGTATCCGTTCAGCTCCGCTTACACCGCCAGCAAGGGCGGGGTCGAGGCACTGGCTCGCTGTCTCGCCGTCGAACTCGCGCCGCGCGGGGTCCGGGTCAACACCGTCTCACCGGGATTGACCAAGACCGACATGACCGTCCGGATGCGCGAAGATCCCGAGCTTGAACTGGCCGCGCGTGCGGTGATTCCAGCCAACCGGATCGGGGAGACGAGAGAGATCGCTGCCGCCGCGTTGTTCCTCGCGTCGGGTTCGTCGTCCTACGCGGTGGGGGCCACGTTGACGGTCGACGGCGGCCACAGCATTCCCTGACCGTCGTAGGCGCCGTCTAGGGTCGGTCGCATGGAGATCATCGACGAGGTCGCGATCATCGTTCTCACTGACCGGACCGGGCGCGTGCTGATGCAGCATCGCAGTCACGATGCCCACCCGGAACCGGGCCGGTGGACACCTCCGGGTGGACGGGTGGAACCTGGCGAAGACGCGGTGACCGCAGCCCACCGTGAACTGCTCGAGGAAACCGGGTTGACCGCTGTGCTTGAGCGTGACCGGGTGGTGGAGCAGGTCGGTGCCGACGGGGCCGGGGTCCGCTTCCATGTGTTCACCGGGCACACCGACGCCTGCCAGGAAGATGTCATCCTGGGCGAGGGGCTGGCAATGCGGTTCCTCACCCCCGACGAGATCGCCACGAAGGAACTGGTCAGCAACGCCCACCTGCTTTCAACCTGGTATGACCACACCACCACGTGCGGTCAGCTCAGTCGACGGAGATAGGAGGTCTGCGCGGGCAAGGTTCCGTCGTAGGCGAATTGTGCCCAAGCGGCGCGGAGTTCGCGGCCGATCGGAAGGCGCTCGTTGGCGTGTCCGGCATATTCGCCGAGCATCGGGGCGTCCGCCCAGTCCGCGTCCGAGCCGAACAGGAACGGAAGTTCGAGACAGTGCGGGGCACCGAATTCGGTGTGGGCGGGCTTCCAGTCCATTCGGTAGTGTGCGGCCTTGCCTCCGGCCGCGCGCCATTGCCGTGCCATCCGCCTCGCCGGGAGATCGAACAACCGCGCCGTCGCGATCTTCGCTACGCCTTTCACGATCACCCTTCCAAGCCGTCCGAACTTCATCAGGGGCGCGAGGGACTGGTCGATCTGGGCCAGCGGAAGCGCGTCATCGTGCATGTGCAGCAACATGATGTCGACATCGGGGGCGCGTCGCGCGATGACGGCAGGCACCTCACTCTCCGGCGGAAGCGGGTATTCGCCGTAGTGAAACCCGAGCGGCATTCCACCCGTCCAGCCGAACTCGCGCCCCACCCGGGAGGCGATCGTCTGCACCTCAAGCAGTTCTTCGGCCGAGATGTCGCGGGGACGCGTTCGCAGAACTTCGTCCGCGGCGGCTCGGACCGCGCGGTGCATCGCGGCGCGGCCCGCCCGCATTCCCAGTGGTGCGCTCTGCAATATGGCCCGCTGGTACAGGCCGAGGGCCGGTTCACTCAGCAGCAGCGAGGCCACCGAGTCGCCTCCGGCCGACTGACCGAAGATGGTCACGTTCTCCGGGTCGCCGCCGAACGAGGCGATGTTTCGGGCGACCCACTGGAGTGCGAGCAGTTGGTCGCGTAGCCCGAGGTTCGTTTCGACGCCCTCGCGGGTCGGCGTGAGATAGCCGAAGATGCCGACCCGATAGCTCACGCTGACCACGACGACGTTGCCTTCGGCCACCAGGCGGGTCGGCCGGTACCGGGCCGATTCGCCACTTCCGGTCACATAGGCTCCGCCGTGGTAGTAGACCATCACCGGCAGTCCGGCGGCGTCGCGGGGCGCGTGCACGCTGAGCACCAGGCAGTCCTCGCTTGCCTGAAGTCCCTTCAGCACCGCGCCCATCATGTGTTCGATGAAGTTGGGGACCTGCGGGCAGTGGGGACCGGGGCGGGTGGCGTCGACCGGCTCTGTCCAGGGCTCGACGGCTACGGGTGCGCCGAAGCGTTCCGCCGTGCCGTAACGGACGCCGCGGGCCACGAGGAGTTCGTCGGTCTGGGTCACGGTCAGGGGCCCGTCCGCGGTCCGCACGACCCGGGTAGCTGAGGTTGACGAGGTCATGATGATCCGATCTGGCGGGTGGCGCGGACGGTGATGCTCAGCCAGAGGTGGCGGCCGGCCAAGCCTTTCCTGGCGGTGATGCCGTGGGCGTAACGGTCGACTTTGCCGGTCGCCGAGATGAGGATGTCCGCGGATTTCACCTCCAGGGAATCGAGGCTGAAGTCGGCGGGGGCGGCAACACCGCGCGCCGTGAGAAGCCCTCGTAGCAGCCAGACGCCATCGACCTGTTCGAAGGAGGTGGACTCGAACGAGATCTCCGGATGAGCCTCGGCATCGAGGAACGTCCTGGACTTGACCTTCCGATCGCGCGCCTTGTTGCCGGACGCGAAGCTGAGCGCATTGGCGCTGGCCCGCACGGTCGAGCCTTCGGGCGGAAGGGCCACGGCGATCTCGCCACCGGTCAGCCCGAAGCTGCCACGAACGGTGCCGGTGCCGAACTGGTGCTTCGCCCGGAAACTGATTGTCGAGCCGGTCGTGTCGATACGGTAGACACCTTGGCTGGGTGCTTGAATGGTCATCGGAACCCCTGACTTGAATGTTCAAGTGTACCTTAGGGAGGATGACATGAATATTCAAGTTGTGGAATGATGCCTGGGTGAGTAGTGACGAACAGAACGTCGACGAGGTGGGCGCACCGCGTTGGCTGAACAGTGACGAGCTGGCGGCCTGGCGGTCGTTCACCCTGCTCGTCGCCAGGTTGCCCGCGGCACTGGAGCAGCAGCTCCAGCGCGATTCCTACCTCAGCGTCGTGGAGTACCACGTGCTCGTCGGCCTCGCCGAAGCGCCGGACCGCCGGATCCGAATGTCGGTACTGGCTGCTCTGGCCGGTTCGGAGCTGTCGCGGATGTCGCATCTGGTGAAGCGCTTGGAAAAGCGTGGACTGGTGCGCCGGGAGCCCGATCCGACCGACGGGCGCTACACCCTCGCCATCCTCACCGACCAGGGCGGGAACTACCTGGCCGCCGCCGCTCCCGGGCACGTGGACGAGGTGCGCCGCCTGGTCGTCGATGTGCTCGCCGCCGAGGAACTGTCGGCTCTCGGTGCCATCGCGGCGCGACTCAATGAGCGGTTGGACGAGGTGTCCGGACCGGGCAGTTGAGCTAACCGGGGAAGGTGAACAGGCGCAGGCCGGGCGGCAGCGTGGCGGGCTCGCCGGCGAACCGGTGCGCTCCCACCGCCATGAAGCCGTCCGGGCTGGTGTCGAAGGCCTCCTCGCGCAAGCCAGCCTGCTCGAACCAGGACCGGATCGCGGGAGTCAGGTCGGGCGCACCACGGTGCCGGGTCCAGAGGACCAGCGCACCGGGTGCGCACAGGCTGGGCAGGGCGGCCACGGTGGTATGAATGTCGCGCTCGGTGAGGTTGCCGAAGATGCCGCACACCAGGACGATCTGGGCGGGTACCGCGCCGACGTAGGCGTCGGTGTTTCCGGCATCGGCGCACAGTACCTCGATGCCGGGCAGGCCTGCGGCCCGCGCTGTCTGCCGGGCCAGGGCGACGTTGCGCTCGTCCAGTTCGACCAGCCGGGCGCGCACGTCGTCCCGGCGCGGATGCCCTTTCAGCACGCCGATCACGTCCCGGCCCTGTCCGGCACAGAGGCTGATCAGTCGGAGGTTCCCGGCGGGGGCCCGTTCGAGTTCGGCGCGCAGGTGGTCCTGCACGAGTTGCCCCCGCCGCGAGAGCAGGGAGCCGGGATCGTCGTAGTCCCGGTGCCATTCCACCCAGTCGCGCCGCGCCATTCTCCGAACCCTACCGTCCGCCCTCTCGCCGGTTCAGGAGCGGACAACCTCGGGTTCGCCGCGATCGCACCGATCGTGTCGCAGGCCAAGGGATTCGACCGGGGTAACTCACTGGCCTGCTCGGCGCTGACCGCGATCCGCTACGTCAGTTGATCGAGCAGCTCGGCCAGCCGCAGCGGGGTGCGGTCCTCGAACATCGGACCGATCAGCTGCACTCCCACCGGCAGCCCTTCGGGGGAGCGGCCCGCTGGTATGGCGGTGGCGGGCAGGCCGGGCATGGTGGCCAGACCGGCCCAGGCGAGCTGGTCGAAGAACGGGTATTCGACGCCGTCGATGTCAATCCGGCGGGCCAGCCGATCGGGGTCGTGGTCATGCGGGAACGCGGGAGTCGGCGTGATCGGGCACACCACGGCGTCGAACTCGGCGAAGAACTGCCGCCAGCCGTGCCGGTGGAGTTCGCGACGGTTGTTCGCCTCGATCCAGTCGCGGTGGCTGAACATCATGCCGCGCAGCCGTGCCGCGCCGAGACTGTGATCGTCCGGGCTCAGTTCGGCGGCGCGGGTTCGCAACTGTTCGTATGCTTCGATGGGAAAACGCGCGACGGAGCCTGAGAACAGCAATTGCGTGTAGAGCGTCGCGGCTTCGGAAAGGTCGGGCAGCAGCGGACTGTGCCGTTCGACGCGGGCGCCGCCGTCGACGAGTGCGTCGGCCACCCGGTTCACGCCCGCGCGTACAGCGGATCCGGTCGGAATGAATGGATGCTCGTCGAGGACCAGGACCCGGAAGTCGCTCAGGCGCTCGTGGCGCGCGGGCGCCAGGGCCAAGTTGTACGCCAGGCCGAGCGTCAGCGGGTCAGGGCCGGCCATGACGTCGAACAGGAGGGTGAGGTCGCGGGCGGTGCGCGCCATCGGACCGACGACGGCGAGGTCGAGGTCGACCGGCAGTGCCGGCGCGTCCGGGGAGACCATGCCGCGGCTCGCCAGCAGCCCGAGGGTCGGCTTGTGCGCGTAGACACCGCAGAAATGCGCGGGGGTGCGCAGCGAACCACCGATGTCGGAGCCGATCGACAACGCGCCGAATCCAGCCGCCAGAGCCGCCGCTGATCCGCCGGAGGATCCGCCCGGTGTGCGATCGTGATCCCACGGGTTGTTGGTGGTGCCGTAGATCTCGTTGAAGGTCTGAAGATCCTGCAAACCCAAGGGGACGTTGGTCTTACCGAGCACAACCGCGCCTGCCGCCTTGAGCCGGGACACCTGAACCGCGTCCTCGTCAGGCACGAAGTCGCGGTACGCCGGCATGCCCCAGGTCGTCGGCAACCCGGCGATGTCGTAGGACTCCTTGACCGTCACCGGAATACCGAGCAGCGGCCGATCCTCGCCGCGACCGCGCGCCTGGTCGGCCCGGCGCGCGGCGGCTCGCGCCCGGTCGAAGTCGGGCACACAGATGGCGTTGATCGCCTTGTCTTCCCGCTCGATACGGGCGATCGTCTCGTCGGTCAGCTCCACAGAAGTCACGTCACCGGCACGCAAGGCGGCCAAGAGTTCTTCGGCTGCCGGAAAATTCCACTCCATGAATCCGACCGTATCGGCCCTTCGCTGAGGCCATAAAATGCCGATTCCCGCAATGCCTCGGGGCGTGAAAGTTTCACCCGGTCCAGTCGTCGTCGCTTAACATCGCGACCTACGTTCGAATCGGTTCGACAAGCTCGGAGGACGATACGGTGAGAACGACGATGGCACTGGGCCGCCTGGCGTTGGCGGTGGGTTTGGCGGTCCTGGGACTGACGATCCAGCCGGCGGCGGCCCAGAACAGAGCGGCGGCGAGCGAATCCCTCAGCGTTGATCTGTCCGCGCCGGCCAAACCCGCGACCGCGGTCGGCGAGGGTTTCCTGTACGGGGTGAACCAGGACGGCAGCCAGCCGGTGGACTCGCTGCTCCAGCCATTGGGGATCACCGCCTTCCGCGGTGGTGGGCATGTGTCCCGGGGCTGGATCGGGGACGGTTACCAGTACGGTTCCGGCTCGCAGGCCGATGTCAACTCGGTACTGGAGCAGGCGAAGCGGCTCACCCAGCCGCCCTACCACGCGCAGTACCAGGTGATCCTCAGCGACATCTACGGTGCCGACGGCGGACAGCCGTCCAACACGACATACCCGTGCGACAACGGGAACTGTTCGAACTGGGCCACCTTCATCGACAAGACCGTCGGCGCGCTCCAGGCATCGGGCCTCAAGCTGTCCTATGACATCTGGAACGAGCCGGACATCTCCGTGTTCTGGACGCGGGGAGTGAACAGCACCCAGTACTTCCAGATGTGGGACACCGCGTACCGGGAGATCCGGCGGGTCGCACCGGGCGCCCTGATCGTGGGACCGTCGCTGGCCTTCACGCCGCAGAGCAATCCGGGGGAGTGGCAGACCTGGCTCGCGCACGCCAAGTCGGCGGCGACGCTGCCGGACGAGATCACCAACCACGACGAGGGCGACGTCGACGACCCGGTGACCGTGTCGCAGTCGATCAACAACGCCATGGCATCGGCCGGTATCCCGCCGATCCCGTTGTCCGCCAACGAGTTCCAGCCGGCCGACCGGCAGACCGCCGGGGTCACCGCATGGTACCTGGCGCGCTTCGCCCAGTCCGGCTACACCAACGCCATGCGCGGCAACTGGAACTGCTGCCTGACCCCGAACCTGACCGGGATCCTGACCCAGAGCGGCGGCAGCTGGGCGCCGACCGGCAACTGGTGGGCGTTTCGCACCTACGCCGACCTGACCGGTTCGCTCGTTCCCACCTCGGGCGAGGTGGGGAGCACCGCGATCTCGGCGGCCGAGGACAGTGCCAACAAGCGGGCGGTGGCCGTCATCGGTGACTCCAACGGGTACACCGGGGCCGCGCCGGTGACGTTCAACGGCCTGGGCTCGGTGCCCTGGCTGGCCAGCAACGGCAGCGTGAACGTGACCGTCGACCGGATTCCGGACCAGGCGCCGTTGACCGCGCCGCAGGTGGTCTACAACCAGAACGTGAGCGTGGCCGGTGGCTCGATCACGGTGCCCGTCACGTTCCAGCAGTCACACGACGCGTTCGCGATCTACCTGACCCCGGCCGGCCAGACGAATCCGGGCTTCCCGAGCGGCTACCACCAGTTGGTGGTCGGCAACGACGCCCTGTGCCTCGACGTGTACGGCGCGACCAGCGCCGCCGGGGCCGCGATCGACCAGTGGAACTGCAACGGCCAGAGCAACCAGCAGTTCCAGTTCGTGCCCGTCTCCGGCGGCTACGGTGAACTTCAGGCACAGAACTCCGGTCAGGACGTCGCGGTGTCCGGCGGCTCCAGCACGGCTGGCAGCCCCGACATCGTCCAGCAGGCGCCGAACGGGGCGTCGAGCAGCCTGTGGCTGCCGGTCGCGCAGTCCGACGGCTCCTACGAGTTCCGCAACCAGAACAGCGGCCTGTGCCTCGATGTCTATGGGGCGGGCAGCAACGCGGGCCAGCAACTCGACCAGTGGTCGTGCAAGGACGCCCCCGGCACCAATCAGGACTTCACCCCGCGCTGATGAAACTTCCACACACCGCTCGTCGCTGAGCTGGATAAGTACTATCCATCTGAACCTGCTGCTTGACTCAGCCGTGGTGAACGACTGTCATGACTCACCAGATCCCGGGACTCCGGGCCGATGAGTCGCACATATCTGCAAACCCTGTGCACCGTCCGGTTGGAATGGGGAGTTCGTATGCGCACCAGATCATTTGCTCACCGGTTGTCGCTGAGAATCGGCTCGGCGGCCGCCGTGTTGCTGGCCGGGCTGGTCGGAGTGAGCGTCGCGGCCGGTCCGGCCCACGCCGCCAGCCCGCTGCCGTGCGACATCTACGCGGCGGGCGGCACCCCGTGCGTCACCGCACACAGCACGACTCGGGCGCTGTTCGACGCCTACAACGGCCCGCTGTACCAGATCCAGCGCTCCTCCGATCACAGCTACCTCGACATCGGCGTCCTGTCCGCGGGTGGCGTCGCCAACGGGGCCGCGCAGGTCTCGTTCTGTGCGAACACGTCGTGCACCATCACCAAGATCTACGACCAGACGGCTAACCACAACGATCTGCCGATCTCGTGGGGTGGATTCTGGAAGGGCCCAGGCCCCAACGGGTCCGATGTCGGGGCCAACGCCATGGCGCTGCCGGTGACGGTCGGCGGCAACCCGGTGTTCGGGGTCAAGAGCACGCCGGGCGTCGGCTACCGGATCGACAACGCCAAGGGGGCGCCGACCGGTTCCCAGCCGGAAGGCATCTACATGGTGACCTCGTCCAACAACGTCAACAACCAATGCTGCTTCGACTACGGCAGCGGTGAGACCTCGCACAACGACACCGGCAACGCCACCATGAACGCGATCGAATGGGGCACCGCCTGCTGGTTCGGC